>CAIQWD010000032.1 GCA_903875445.1 uncultured delta proteobacterium
GTCACAGTGCGGGGGCATAGCTATCACACCCGGGGGCATAACAGTCGCACTAAGGGGGGCATAGCTGTCACGCTAGGGGGGCATAACAGTCACACTCAAGCGATGAAAAATCGTCGGGAAGGCCAGTAATCATAGGCAGTTCCAACGATCGTAAAAATCAGCTAATCTTTTTTAATCTTTCTTTAATCATAAAAGAAAAGGATAGACGCCAGGAAGGAAAAAATCTGGCTCAGTAAGACTACGAAGTCGTAAGGCAACTTGACAAAAACAGACGGGGAAAGATGAAAACAGATCACCCCAACAGAAAAAAGAATGCAGAGAATGAAAATCCAAGCCATCATAGTCCGGAATACACGAAATTTAGCGGCTAATGTTCAAAGCCTTCAAGGGGGAAAATCCATGCATAGCTACATCTTTTTCACAAATATTCTGCGACTCCTAGGGGAGCGCAACATGACCAAGTCGGAACTGGCGGACCTTTCCGGAGTCTCTGTGTCGTTTCTGTCGGATCTTACGACAGGCAAAGCTAACCCGTCACTGAGGGTTATGGAATCGATTGCCGCCGCCCTGGAAATGCCCCTGCCGGTCATGCTGGAGAGGACCGATCTCAGCAAGGAAGATCTGGCAACCCTTGCCGAGAATAAGGCGCATAAGGTGTTGCCCCAGGGCTATGAATGGGTGACCGCGGTCCTTCCCGAACAGAAGGCCTTTGTCGTCAGGAAATGGAGTGAAGAGGCGAAAAAGAAAATTCAGGCTCTAATGTAATTCGGGAGGAAGTTCAGTCCGATAAACCTTTAAAACATCACGATCCCGGAATTCGCGGTCGTGATGTTTTTCTTTCTGGAAATGACATTCGATATATCGAAACTATATCTACTCTCGCCAACCAAAAACCATGACACTGACCATGACCCAAGAAGCACAGAACACTATCAAAGAAAGGGCAAAAAGAAAGCTGGAGCGGGATATGGGGCCGGATTTTATCGCGGCGCTGAATGACCCGACAACCATCGAGATCATGCTTAATGCCGACGGCAAGCTCTGGCGGGAACGGTTGGGCGAGAAAACAATGCAATGCATCGGCACGATGCGGGTGGCTCAGGCTCAGGCGATAATCGAAACCATCGCCGGCTTCCACGGCAAAGAGGTCACCAGGAAGAAACCTATCCTGGAAGGCGAACTGCCTTTGGACGGGTCTCGCTTTGCCGGCCAGCTCCCTCCGGTTGTCTCGTCACCTACCTTTGCCATCAGAAAGAGGGCTGTGGCTATCTTTACTCTCGGCGACTATGTCGAGTCCGGGATTATGAGCGAACACCACCGACAGGTCCTGATCGAAGCTGTTCGGGAGCATCGCAATATCCTGGTGATCGGCGGAACCGGATCCGGGAAGACAACGCTCGTCAATGCCGTGATCAACCAGATGGTTGTGAACGACCCAACCGAACGGGTCTTCATCATCGAGGACACAGGCGAGATCCAGTGTGCGGCTACCAATTACGTTCAATACCATACCAGCCATGACACTACCATGACGGCACTTTTAAAGACGACCCTGCGAATGCGACCAGACCGGATCCTGGTTGGTGAGGTGCGCGGTCCCGAGGCCCTGGATCTGTTGATGGCATGGAATACCGGCCATGAAGGTGGTGCGGCAACACTACATGCCAATAACGCAAAAGCTGGACTCGACCGGCTGGCGATGCTCATCAGCATGCACCCGGAGTCGCCCAAACCCATTGAGTCGCTGATTGGCGAAGCGGTTCATAGAGTCGTCCATATCGCCCGAAAGAAAAACGGCCGCCGCGTTGAGGAAATTATCGAAGTCTTAGGATTTAGTGACGGAAAATACATAACCAAAACCCTGTAAGGAGATAGACATGCAGAACGTTTTTCAGATCAACCGTAAGATGATTGTTAACCTTGCCCTTTTAGCCTTCATCCTGATGGCCGCACATCCGGCCATGGCTTCCACCGGCACAGGCGGATCCCTGCCTTATGAAAGCTGGCTAACAAGTCTGCAGGACTCCGTCACCGGCCCGGTGGCCTTTGCCTTGTCCATCATCGGTATCGTCGTGGCCGGCGGCGTACTGATCTTCGGCGGTGAACTGAACGCCTTTTTCCGGTCTCTGATCTTCATAGTCCTGGTCATGGCGCTACTGATCGGGGCCAAAAACATGATGAGTACCTTCTTCGGCCAGGGTGCAATCATCGCGTCAATTGATGCGAAAGCCTACATCCGCTCAATTTCGACCTTGGTGTGATGATGGCCCTACGGATAATGCCCATACATCGGGCGGGAAATCGAGAAAATCTGTTTATGGGTGGCGACCGTGAGCTGGTCATGTTCTCAGGCCTTCTTGCCGGCGCACTCATCTTCAGTGCCCAGGACCTGATGGCAACTGTCTACGGCATCCTGTTATGGGTCGGGGCCTTATTTGTCTGTCGGCTTATGGCAAAGGCCGATCCGAAGATGCGGCCGGTCTATATGCGGCATCGCCGCTACAAGGAGTATTACCCGCCCCGTAGCACCCCCTTTCGAATAAATACGCAGGGCCAAGGGAGGCAATACCGATGATCGAATCCATCACAATTGTTGTTTCAGGTCTTGGGGCAGTACTCGTCATCATCCTGTTTCTTGAGGTCCGATTGGCTAACACCCAAATCAAATTAAACCGGCATCGATCAAAGAACGCGGGTGTAAGTGACCTGCTCAACTATGCGGCTGTCGTCGATGACGGCGTAATCGTCGGCAAAAACGGCTCCTTTCTCGCTGCCTGGCTGTACAAAGGGGACGACAACTCTAGCAGCACCGAAGAGCAACGGGAAATGGTGTCGCTCCGTATCAACCAGGCCCTTGCAGGTCTTGGAAACGGTTGGATGATCCACGTCGATGCCGTTCGAAGGCCTGCTCCTAACTATTCCGGGAGATGTTCCTTCCCCGATCCTGTATCGGCCGCCATCGATGAGGAACGCCGCCGGTATTTCGAGGGCCTGGGAACGATGTACGAGGGATTCTTCGTGCTGACCATCACCTGGTTCCCGCCTGCCCTTGCCCAAAGAAAGTTCGTTGAACTTATGTTCGATGACGATGTGAAAATGCCAAGCTCGGGAGCCAGAACCAAGGGTCTCATCGAGCAATTCAAAAGAGAGATTGCCACCATCGAATCGAGACTCTCAACAGCGGTAAAGCTGATTCGCCTCCGTGGCCACAAGGTCGTCCAGGAGGACGGCTCGGCCGTCACCCACGATGATCTCTTAAGCTGGCTGCAGTACTGTATAACCGGCATTAACACCCCCATCCTGCTCCCGAGCAACCCAATGTATCTGGATGCATATCTAAGCGGACAGGAGTTGTGGGGAGGAACGGTGCCAAAAATCGGCCGGCACTTTCTCCAGGTTGTGGCCATCGAAGGCTTTCCCTTGGAGTCAACTCCCGGGATACTGAATGTCCTTGCCGAACTTCCGGGTGAATACCGCTGGTCCTCGCGGTTTATCTTTCTTGATCAACATGAATCGGTAAAGCAACTGGATATGTTTCGTAAAAAGTGGCGGCAGAAGGTGAGAGGCTTTTTCGACCAGGTCTTCAACACCAACTCCGGCCCGGTCGATCAGGACGCCCTTGCCATGGTAAGCGATGCCGAAACTGCAATTGCCGAGGTCAACAGCGGACTTATTGCCGTTGGCTATTACACCAGTGTCGTAGTGATCATGGATGAGTCCCGGAACAGGCTTGAGCAGTCTGCCCGCCAGATAGAGAAAGCTATCAACCGCCTTGGCTTTGCCGCACGGATAGAAACCATCAATACGATAGACGCCTTCTTCGGCAGCCTGCCCGGGCATGGCGTCGAAAATGTCAGAAGGCCGCTCATCAATACAATGAATCTTGCCGATCTGCTCCCGACCAGCACCATCTGGACCGGGAGCAGGAAAGCACCATGTCCTCTCTATCCTCCCAAGTCACCGGCACTCATGCACTGTGTGACTCACGGATCGACTCCTTTTCGTTTGAATCTTCATGTCCGCGATCTCGGCCATACCTTCATGTTCGGTCCGACTGGTGCAGGTAAATCGGTACATCTCGGTATCATAGCGGCCCAGCTCAGGCGTTATGAAGGCATGTCTATTTTCACCTTCGACAAGGGCATGTCCATGTATCCGCTGACCAAGGCCCTCGGAGGCCAGCATTTCTCCGTCGCCGCTGACGATGACAAACTCGCCTTCTGCCCGCTGATGTTTCTCGAAACCAAAGGAGACCAGGCCTGGGCGATGGAGTGGGTCAACACCATTCTCGCCTTGAACGGGGTGGAAACAACACCTGCGCATCGAAATGAAATAGGCAACGCCATTATGAGCATGCAGGCAAGCGGTGCGCAGACACTCTCTGAATTCTCGGTGACCATCCAGGATGAACTTATCAGAGAGACCCTCCGGCAATATACGGTGGACGGCACCATGGGTCATCTCCTCGACGCCGAAGAGGATGGGCTGGCCCTTTCGGACTTCACTACTTTTGAGATCGAAGAACTGATGAATCTTGGTGAGAAGTATGCCCTGCCGGTCCTTTTATATCTCTTTCGCCGCATCGAGCGCAGCCTGAAAGGAAAACCATCGGTGATCATCCTCGATGAGGCGTGGTTGATGTTGGGGCACCCAGCCTTTCGGGCCAAGATAAGGGAATGGCTGAAGGTCATGCGAAAAGCCAACTGTCTGGTGCTGATGGCCACGCAAAGCCTCTCCGATGCCGCAAACAGTGGAATCCTGGATGTTATCGTGGAATCCACCGCCACAAAAATTTTCCTGCCGAACGTCTATGCACGGGACGAGGACACAGCGGCACTCTATTCCCGCATGGGCCTCAATGGCCGACAGATCGAGATCATTGCCACCGCCATACCGAAACAGCAATATTACTACGTCTCGGAAAATGGCCGAAGGCTCTATGAACTGGCCTTGGGACCGCTCGCTTTATCCTTTGTCGGTGCCTCCGACAAGGACTCGGTTGCCGCTATCAAAAGCCTCGAAGCCCAATACGGCGAGCAGTGGGTGCATGAATGGCTGGCTGGCAGGGGATTGAAACTCGAAAACTATGTGGAGGCCGCATGATATTTAAAAAGAAGCCGAATGCCGATCCCAGGCATGCAAACACAGAAATCATCGACGGCAGGCGGAAAGGGGAAAGCGACAATCCCTACTTATCCGCCAGGCGAACTTGGAACGAGCATGTACGAGGCGTTATTTCCTCCCGGCAGTCCTGGCAATTTGTAGGCCTCCTTTCGATGTTGATTACCCTTGCCAGCATCGGCGGAATCATCCATATCGGCAGTCAATCGAAGTTCATCCCCTATGTGGTCCAGGTCGACAAGTTGGGTGAGACCGTTGCCGCAGGTCCAGTAACAGCAACAACCTCAGTCGATCCCCGGATACTTTCTGCCACCGTCTCCGAATTTATCTCATCTGCCCGAGTGGTCACACCTGATGTGGCCCTGCAGCGGAAAGCAATCATAAAACTTTACGCATTGCTCTCCGCAAGTGACCCGGCAACGGAAAAGATGAACGAGTGGCTGAATGGCAACAGCCCCTTCAAACGGGCGGAAAAGGAGATGGTCAGTATTGAGATCAAATCGGTTTTGGCGCAAACCGTGAATACCTGGCAGGTCGACTGGGTGGAGACCTTTCGTGACAGGCAAGGGGTAATAAAGGAAACAAAAAATATGCGTGCACTGATCACTGTCTACACAACAGGGAATACCGCCCAGACTACGGAAGAACAGATACGACTGAATCCCCTTGGTATCTATATCCGTGATTTCTCCTGGTCAGGATTTCAATAATTACGAGGTGATGTATGAAAATGAAATGTGTTTCAACTCTCTTTTTAATGGCGATGCTAACGACTCCAGCCATAGCAGCAATGCCGCCTGCATCTGCTGCACCATTCACTCCAGTGGAAGAACCTCAGCCAATTACCTCCTTTGAGCATGCCGAAGCTACCACTGTGCCCGAGAAGCAGGAGGACAAATACTTCGCAAAGGACAATCCGGTGCTGACGGATCAAGAGGAGGAGGCCCTCGCGATCACCAAAAGGTTAGATGAAGCAGCCATAAAGCCCGTAGAGGGGAAAAATGGCTCGATCAGTTATCTCTTCGGTACGCAGCAACCGAGCATCCTCTGCGCGGTCCTGCAGGTCTGCGATGTGGCTCTACAGGCCGGAGAGAAGGTCAACAACGTCGAGCTTGGCGACACGGCCAGGTGGACGGTTGAGCCGGCTATCAGCGGGACAGGCGCTGGAGAGATCCAGCACCTTATCATCAAGCCAATGGATGTCGGCCTATCGACAAGTCTCGTCGTGACCACCAACTGGCGGACCTATCACTTCAAGCTGCGCTCACATAGGAAAGCTTACATGCCCCAGGTGTCATTTACCTACCCCGATGAGACAGAGAAGAAATGGAATGCCATTAAGGCCAGGGATTTGCGGGAACGAAGTGAAAAAATAATCCCCCAGACAGGCGAATACCTGGGAGACCTGTCATTTGATTATGACATAGCCGGCGATGCACCCTGGAAGCCGGTGCGTGTCTACAATGATGGCCATAAAACCATCATTCAAATGCCTTCCACGATGGAACAAACGGAGGCCCCGACCCTCCTGGTGTTGAGACACGAGAGGACATTTTCCGAGGATGAAACCGTCATGGTCAACTACCGGATACAGGGGGATCGCTACATCGTAGATACGGTTTTTAAAAAGGCGATATTGATCGCAGGCGTTGGGAAAGATCAAGATCGAATGACCATAACTTGGAGGAAGAACCAATGAACAGATCATTTCTTGTGGTGATCGTCTTTTTGATAGCCGGATGTGCTGTGAAGACAGAACAAAACTTCAATTTGGCACCAAAGCTCACTCAGGTGGAACAACAACAGATAGTCAGTGACACGGTGAGAAAACTGACTGAGTTCTATTTGCCGGCAAAAACTCGGCTCAGTGTTCAGGCATTTGAGGACACTTTCGGAATTTCACTACTCCATAACCTGAGGGAACAAGGCTATGAAGTTCAAGAACAGACGCAGAACACGCCAAACGACTCTATAGGACTGCAGGTACGATATATCCTCGATCAGGCAGGCGACCTCTACCGCGTGACGGTAATGATAGGAAGCAATTCACTTTCTCGCCCGTACTCCGAGCAGAACGGGGTGCTCACTGCAGCCGGTTGCTGGGTTCACAAAGGTAATAAGCATGAGTGATATGGCCCCCGACGCATCCCCTGCGGGAGAAAGTAAAAGAGTCCGCCGGGTGAACAACCTGCCGATGATCATCATCGCAGTCCTCGTATGCATGTTTCTCCTGGTCATGATGTTTGTGGCAATCAAACGTGCTCAAAAAAATGTCGTCGACGATAAAAAGAATGCCAAAAGCTCGTCCATGTTCGCAAGAGCAATCGTCGGCGATCAGTCCGGTGGCATCATAAAACCTTCAAAACCTCCTGAACTGCCCGATATGCCTACTTCTACGCAACAAGCAGCAAACGACAGCCTGCAAAAATCTCAGAACCCACTGAAAAAACAAGAATTGCAGCAGCAGGCGGGAAGAGATCAAGAAGCGGAGAAAATACGGATGTCCAAGCTGCAGAGACTGGAACAGGCCGCCCAGGCGAAAACTGGGGTCCAGATTGCTCCAACTCGGGGCAGTGGAAATGGGTCAGCCAGGGGATCATCAGAACTCTTGGCCGAGTTGCGGGGAAAGATTGACGCTGAGAAAAAAATCGATCCCATGGCCTCGTACAAAGAAAAGCTTGCTGAGATTGCCAGCTTAACGGGTAATGCCGGAAAAGGCGGTGAAAGCTCGTCGGTCAAAATCAGCAATAACTATTCGCAGTTTGCTGGTGGCAACGCTTCCGACCGCTGGAAGCTCGGTTCACGAATTGAGCCACCACGCTCTCCCTATGAGCTCCGGGCCGGATTCATCCTGCCGGCAACACTCATTTCAGGAATCAATTCGGAGCTGCCGGGCCAGATCATGGCCCAGGTCTCGCAATCCGTTTATGACACCCCTACAGGAAAGTATCTCTTGATTCCCCAAGGTTCACGGCTGGTAGGCAGTTATTCAAGCGATGTGGCCTATGGTCAATCACGGGTCTTGATCGGTTGGCAACGCATCGTTTTCCCCGACGGCAAGGCACTTGATATCGGATCGATGCCGGGTGCTGACAGTGCCGGATATTCCGGATTCTATGACCAGGTGAACAACCACTATCTCCGGATCTTCGGCTCGGCGATCATGATGTCCGGAGTCGTGGCGGGTATCAGCTTGAGCCAGGACAGTAATAGCACAACCTCAACCATGAATCAGCAGCGGGCAGGCGATGTCATGAGTGCGGCACTCGGCCAACAACTCGGCCAGGTAACCGCAGAGATGATCAGAAAAAACATGAATATCTCGCCGACGCTCGAAATACGGCCGGGGTACCGCTTCAACGTCATTGTTACCAAGGACCTCACCTTTGAAAAACCCTATCAGCCCTTTAATTATTCCGCCAAGGAGGAAGAGCAATGAAAAAATACTTTTTACCGTTTGTCGTTCTGGCACTTTTCCTGTCCACCCCAGTGCGAGCCGGAATCCCGGTTATTGATGGAAGCAACCTGATACAAAACATCGTCAGTGCAATCGAGGAAGTTCTGCAGACGGCCAAGCAGATCATGCAATACAAGACCCAGTTGGAGCAATATGAAGACCAGATCAAGAACACCCTTTCTCTTGAAACCTATATCTGGGATGAGGCCCAGTCGACCATAAGCGGCCTCATAGATACTGTCGATACGCTCAGCAAATTCAAGACGCAGATGGGCAGTATCGACGCCTACCTCGAAAAATTCCAGGATATCGACTACTACCGCAACTCACCGTGCTTTACCGCACAGGGGTGTTCGGATTCGGAAATGGCAGCTCTTAACAAGGTTCGCGCTCTTGGATCTGAATCGCAAAAGAAGGCCAATGACGCCCTGATGAAGGGGATAGACAGTCAACAAGAGGCCTTGAAATCCGATGCGGCGAAGCTTGAAAGCCTGCAGCAGAGTGCCCAGAAAGCCGAAGGCCGCATGGAGGCCATTCAAGCAGCCAGCCAGATCGCCAGCCAGGAAGCAAATCAGCTGTTGCAGATTCGTGGCATTTTACTTGCCCAGCAGAATGCACTTGCCGCACGCAATCAAACTGTAATGGATAAAGAGGCGCAGGAGCGAGCGGCCGGTGAGCGGTTCCGTTCCGGTAGCCTCACTCCCAGCACACCCAAGTCCTGGACAGTTGACGGCCCGAAATGACAAGGAAGACTTGGCAATTGATAGGTGTCGTACTCCTTGCCGGCTTGCTTTTTGTAGCTGACGCCCATGCGGCAATCGACAGCAATGGTGTTTTGGATAATGTCCTAGGCAAGTACTGGCAGGCGGCAAGTCAGTGGTCATCGACCCTAACTGATGCGGCAAAGAGGCTCTTTTGGTCGCTCGTCGTTATCTCCATGGTTTGGACCTTTGGTATGATGTTGTTACGAAAAGCTGATATCGGCGAGTTTTTTGCCGAGTTCGTCCGGTTCACGATCTTCACCGGCTTTTTCTGGTGGCTTCTGACAAATGGGCCGGTCTTTGCCAACTCCATTATACAGTCTTTAACCCAGCTGGGCAGCACTGCCTCTGGTCTTGGCAATTCATTCCTGCCGTCAAGTATTGTCGATGTTGGTTTTGGCATCTTTGGCAAGGTTATTGATGGCTCCAAGATCCTGGAGCCGATTGATAGTGCGATCGGCATCATCATCGCCTTGATTATCCTTTTTATCCTGGCACTGATTGGCATCAACATGCTGCTCTTGATGGTGGCTGCCTGGATACTCGCCTATGCCGGTATCTTCTTCCTGGGCTTTGGCGGGTCGAGGTGGACTTCCGACATGGCGGTCAATTATTACAAGACCGTTCTTGGACTGGCTGCGCAAATAATGACGGTGATCCTCTTAGTGGGGATCGGCAAGACTTTTATCGACAGCTACTACACCAGCATGGACGCAGGCATAACACTGAAAGATATGGCGGTTATGCTCATCGTCTCCCTGGTCCTTCTTGAGTTGGTCAACAAGGTTCCGCATCTCATCGGAGGGATCGCCAACGGTTCGAGTCTCCACGGGCCTGGAGTCGGTAGCCATGGTGCAGCGGCGGGGCTCGGGATGATGGGTTTAGCTGCTGCGGCGGCGATGACTGGTGGGTCGGCGGTGAAAGCTGGCCTTACGTCTATTGGCGGTGGTGCCTCGGCGGTCATGGCCGCAGTTTCCAAAGGAAGTCAGAATGTGGCGGCAGGTACTGATTTTCTCTCAGGCTTTGGCGGGCAAAGTTTGCAAAGCGGTGGAAGTACAGGCAGCGGCGGCAGCAGTAGCGGTAGCGGGACACCTCTGGCTGAAGCGGCAGGCTTTTCAGGGAGTTCTTCGGTTTCCTCTGGCGGTAAAACCAACCAAAACAAAAGTAGCAGTCCTCTTCAAACGGCCGGCTCGGCAGGCAGAGTGGCGGTGGATGCCGTAGCCAATCTGGCCAAGGGCACCAAGGATGTAGCGAAGAACAAGTTCGATGACATGAAGGGATCGGCAATGCAGGCAATTTCTGAAAGTACAGGAGGCAAGATCGCTGCCGCCATCAGAAGGACAGGCTCGGAAAATCAAAAAGACGTTATGAAGAACCAGGAAAACGATATCGATACTGAGATATCAGCCTTCCGTGACGATTCCGACTAAATCCGGGACTTAAGGCTATGGAAATTCATTCTCAATTGGTTGATGGGAATACGCTGAAAGGCAAGCAGGCTTTGACTGTTCTTCCTCGCTTGGTCCTGTCTGACGGAACGTTGGAGGCATTAAAGTGCCTTGGTCTGATCCTAATGACCGGCGATCACGTAAACAAGTATTTGTTCAATGGTACCTTACCTGTGCTGTTTGAAACCGGCCGCCTGGCCCTGCCGCTCTTTGTTTTTGTTCTGGCGTATAATCTAGCCAGGCCTCACGCTCTGGAGTGCGGGATCTACAGACGCACCATGATTCGTTTGGTGGTATTTGGCGGTCTTGCATCACCAGCATTTATCGCCCTGGGCGGTCTCCGGTTTGCGGGCTGGTGGCCTCTGAATATCATGTTTACGCTTCTTGCCTTCATGGCAACGGCCTGCCTGGTTGAAAAAGGCAGGATCTTTACCGCAGGCCTTGTGTTTCTGGCTGGCGGTGGTCTTGGCGAATTCTTGTGGCCGGCAATAGCCTTCGGTTTGGCTGTGAGGTCATACTGCAAAAAGCCAAGCTTAGAAGCTGCGGCTGTCGCCCTTATTGCCTGTGCAACTTTGTGGTTGATCAATCACAACTTGTGGGCATTGGCGGCCTTGCCAGTCATACTGCTGGCCACGCGCTTTGATCTGCGGGTGCCGCGTCTTCGCCTGTTCTTCTATGGGTACTACCCTCTGCACCTGGCTCTACTCCTCTTGATCCGCATCCCGATGCGCAAAGCTGGATATCTCTTTTTTATGTAGAATTTCGAGCCGATGAAAATAAAAATCAACAATACAGCCGGTCCCCAGGTGCGCTCAACATCAAAGCCCAGTCTCCTGCTCCCATTTCTTGGTCTTTTCTCACTAATCGCAGGGATACAAATTGCCACCCAGTATTTTGCCTATCTCTTCGACTATCAACCGCTTTTAGGAAGCCATATCGGACAGGTCTATCCGCCATGGGGCATCCTGCAGTGGGCGTCCAAATGGTATGGCCGCTATCCCGATGACTTCATTCGCTCAGGCAGTTTAGGTTTGTTTTGTTCGACCATAGGTCTCCTCGCAGTAGCCCTTGTCAAAGTAGTGACTGCCAATACATCCAAAGCCCACGAGTATCTGCACGGCTCTGCCCGCTGGGCGGGCTTTAAAGAGATCAAGGCCGCAGGACTTCTTGAAGGCGGTGTTTACGTCGGCGGTTGGATGGATAAACGGGGAAAATTTTATTACCTGCGACATGACGGCCCGGAACATATCCTGACTTATGCCCCGACCCGTTCCGGAAAAGGTGTCGGTCTTGTTATCCCTACTCTGCTTTCATGGCCGTCCAGTTGCGTTATCACCGATTTGAAAGGCGAGCTTTGGGCCTTGACTGCCGGCTGGCGAAAGCAGCATGCGAAAAATAAAGTCCTTCTTTTCGAGCCGGCGGCGTCCGAACGGGGGCTCTGTTGGAATCCCTTGGATGAGATTAGGTTGAACACCGATCATGAGGTCGGTGATGTGCAGAATCTCGCCAACTTGATAGTCGATCCTGACGGCAAAGGACTGGAATCCCATTGGCAGAAGACCGCCTTTGCCCTGCTGGTCGGTCTGATCCTGCATGCCCTCTACAAGGCCATGAACTCAGACTCTTCGGCTACCCTGTCCTCAATTGATGCCATGCTTGCAGATCCCACCCGGGACATCGGGGATCTGTGGACGGAAATGATCACCTATAAGCATATGGGTGGCCGGAATCATCCGGCAGTTGGCTCAGCTGCCCGCGATATGATGGATCGGCCCGAGGAAGAGGCTGGATCCGTCTTGTCCACCGCCAAATCCTACCTGGTTCTCTACCGTGATCCCATTGTTGCCGAAAACGTCTCAAAGTCCGAGTTCCGGATTAAAGACCTGATGCATCATGATGATCCTGTCTCTTTGTACATTGTCACCCAACCAAATGACAAGGCCAGGCTCCGTCCTCTTGTTCGGATCCTGGTAAACATGATCGTGCGCATATCCGCCGACAAGTTGGTTTTTAAGGACGGTCTGCCGGTTGGCCAGTACAAACACCGTCTTTTGGTAATGCTTGACGAGTTTCCAAGTCTTGGCAAACTCGAAATCCTCCAGGAGTCGCTAGCTTTTGTCGCCGGCTACGGCATCAAGTGTTACCTCATCTGCCAGGACATCAATCAACTCAAAAGCCGAGAAACCGGCTACGGGCATGACGAATCCATCACTTCAAACTGTCATGTGCAAAACGCCTTTCCACCGAATCGCATCGAGACGGCCGAACATCTTTCACGGCTTACTGGTCAGACCACGGTCATAAAAGAACAGATCACAACCAGCGGTCATCGTACAGCTGCAATGATGGGTCATGTCTCCCGCACCATCCAGGAGGTGCAGCGAGCTTTATTGACCCCCGACGAGTGTTTGCGTATGCCGGGACCCCGCAAGAATGCAAAAGGCGAGATAGAAGAGGCGGGAGACATGGTGATTTCGGTTGCTGGTTTTCCTGCGATATATGGCAGGCAGCCGCTCTATTTCAAGGATCCAGTTTTTGCGGCCCGGGCGGCAATCCTGGCACCTGATGTGAGTGATAAGACGGTTGATTGCAGCCATATTGGAGTCATCAAACTATGAAATTTCTCAAATATTTTTCCGTTGTTCTCATTTGCTTTGCCCTCCTTGGGGGCATTTGCCTTGTCGCCGGTATCAGGATCAACACCTCGGAAAGTATCCCACTTGGTATCTATCGATCTTCCGAGGAACCGGTCGAAAAAGGGGATTATGTACTCTTCTGTCCGCCGCCGGACCCGGTTTTCGATATGGCCAAGGACCGAGGCTATCTCGCCAGTGGCCTCTGTTCAGGCGGTTACGGTTATATGATGAAAGATGTTGCCGGAATATCGGGTGATGTCGTCGCCATTAAGGGTGATGGGGTACGAGTGAACGGGATCTTGTTATCCAAGAGCAAGCCCTTACAGGTCGATCCAGCCGGACGGCCGTTGCCACACTTCCAAGCCGATTCTTATACGCTGGGTAAATCAGAGGTCCTGCTCATGTCAAATGTCTGCAGCTTGTCTTTTGACGGACGATATTTCGGTCCGATAAATCGATTACAGATCAAGACCGTCATTCTTCCGGTCTTCACCTGGTGAGGACTATGCGCTTATTTATTGGTGAAAAACCCTCTGTTGCACGGGCCATCGCCGACGTTTTAGGAGTCACCGGGAAAAGCGAGGGTTTTATCCAATGCGGCACCGATACGGTTGCCTGGTGCTTTGGGCATATGTTGGAACTGGCTGCTCCAGATGATTACACGCCCGAGGATGTCCCGCGTACCGGCACCGGCAAAAAGATCTGGCGGGTCGACGACCTGCCCATCATACCGAAAGAGTGGGTTCTGAGGCCTAAGCCAGAGGCGAAGAAGCAGCTGGCAGTGATCGGCAGGCTGATAAGAAAGGCGGGTCAAATCGTAAACGCAGGCGATCCAGATCGTGAGGGTCAGCTGCTTATCGATGAGGTGTTGGAGCACTTTTGCAACACGAAACCTGTGGCTCGCTTCTGGGTCTCCGCTCAGGATGCCGTCAGCATTCAACGCGGGCTGGCTGCCTTGAAGGAGAACGCCGCCTATCATGGCTGGGCTGATGCTGCGCGCGCGCGTCAACGAGCCGACTGGCTGATCGGCATGAACCTGAGCCGGGCCTATACCCTTCGGGCACAGCGCAGCGGCTCCCGGGTTTTGTTGACCGTCGGCCGGGTTCAGACCCCGACCCTTGCCCTGGTTGTTATGCGGGACAGGGAAATCGAGTCGTTTACTCCAATGCCATATTATACCATTCGAGCTGAGATCCAGCATGCGGGTGGCAACTTTGCTGCCGTCTGGAAGGCCAAAGAAAATCAGGCAGGGCTCGATTCCGGAGGCCGGCTTATCGATAGGACCATTGCCGATACAATTGTCCACTCCGTCACGGGCCAGCCGGGCAGCATCGCCCAGTACCGGCAGGAAGCGAAAAAGCAGAACCAGCCTCTGGTTTTCACCCTTTCAGATATAACACTTCTCGCGTCCATCAGATACGGCTACAGCGCAGAAGAGGTTTTGAACGTCTGCCAGGCCCTTTATGAAACCCACAAACTGACCTCTTACCCTCGCACCGATTGTCCCTATCTGCCGGAATCGCAACATGCCGACGCACCTCTGGTACTGGATGCGATAAGGGTTATAAAACCGGAGCTGGCAGGTCTGATCGATGCCGCTGATCCTCGGATCAAGTCCCGTACCTGGAACGACGCGAAGGTCACCGCTCACCATGGCATCATCCCGACCATGCATAAGGGCAACAAAGAGGCATTAAATGATCGGGAACGTAATATCTACGATCTGATCGTGCGGGTCTATCTCGCACAGTTTTTCCCGTTCCACGAATATCTCAGCACTACTGTCCGGGTGGATGTGGCAGGCATTGCCTTTACAGCAACCGGCAAAGTTGTCACCAGAAACGGATGGAGGGATGTTTTTGATCTGGCAGAAGCAGAGGGTGATAGAGAGAAAGACGAGACCGATAAACAACAACTTCCGGCAATGGCACAGGGTGATGGCACCACCTGCATCAAAGCCATCAGAAAAGACGCTCAAACAAAGCCGCCGTCATATTTCACCGAAGGCACCTTGGTCCGGGCCATGGAGAATATCCATGCCAATGTGGTTGATCTAACGCATAAAAAAATGCTGCGAGAGGGTGACGGAATCGGCACATCCGCCACCCGGGCAAGCATAATTTCCGAACTGAAACGCCGTGGATTTCTGGAGACGAAGGGCAAAAAGATCATCAGCTCGATCTTGGGCAGAAGTCTTGTAGATGTCTTACCCGAGATCGTTACCAATCCGGTTCTGACAGCAATCTATGAGCGCATACTGAAAGGCATCGAGCAGGGAAAAGCTGATCTTCACTTATTCATTGCCAAACAGGAATCCTTTATCCGTGAACAGGTGGCACAGGCTGGTTTAAGGGCCATTTCCCTTGAAGGATCTCAAGAGGTCGCAACCGTTTCGACGCTCCATAAATGCATGGCTTGCGGAAGCGGTCTCACCCGCAGGCCGGGAAAGAAAAAGGGACAATTCTGGTGGGGCTGCAGCAATTTCCTCACCTGTAGGCAAACCTACCCCGACCTGAAGGGTCATCCAGATTATGACAGGAAAAGACAATCACAAAACAACAGGAGGATAGGACCATGACCACTGAACAAGAAAACAGACCTGAAGTAGTGAATACCGATATCTCACCCGAGGCTGTTATCCGGGAAAAATTGATTGACGCAATGACTCCCGGCTTTCAGGCGGAATTTGATCCCGACGAGGCGGATCAGGCCGGAGCTTTTATCGAAGATGCCTTGTCCGAAGAGGATGCGATGGCAAGTGATGTCGATCTCCTTGAACCCATGTATCCCGATACGGAAGGGAGGTGAGCCATGGCGGATAAAAGGAAGGCCTTTCATGAACAAGTTGCAGAGAAACTGATCGAACAACTGAAGCAAGGGACAGCCCCATGGCAGAAACCGTGGCAACCGGGAGAGCCCGGTGCGGGTATCCCGATCAATCCGGTCACCGGCAAGCGATATCGGGGGATCAACATCCTTCAACTGATGATGCAGGAGCGGACTGATCAACGTTGGTTGACCTATAAGCAGGCCGAGGCTGCCGGCGCCCAGGTGCTGAAAGGTGAAAAAGGGACCTCCATTCAATATTGGAAGTTCTCGGAGGAACAGACCATCACTGATGAAGCCGGAAGGCCAGTGCTTGACGACCAGGGCCAGCCCCGGAAAGGGCAATTGCCGCTGGAACGGCCGAGGGTGTTCTTTGCGACCGTCTTCAATGCCGAACAGGTAGAAGGCCTGCCGCCACTTGAGCGCAACGAGCCGTCATGGCAGGTCCTCGACCGGGCCGAACATATCCTGCAGGCCTCTCAGGCGGTGATCCGTCACGGTGAACATGACCGGGCATTTTACAGGGCCTCAACCGACAGCATCCATCTGCCCGGCAGGAGTCAGTTCAAGACCGCCGATCAGTATTATGCCACCGCGCTGCATGAACTCGGTCACTGGACGGGTCATTCGTCGCGTTTGAACCGCGATCTTTTGAATCCCTATGGCAGCGTAGAGTATTCCAAAGAGGAGTTGCGGGCCGAGATCGCCAGCATGATCCTGGGTGATGAGTTAGGTGTAGGTCACGATCCAGGTCAGCATGCAGCCTATGTCAAATCATGGATCAAGGTTCTGGAGGAAAATCCTCTGGAAATCTTCCGGGCGTCGGCGGATGCCGAGAGGATCCAGGATTATGTTCTGGCATTCGAACAGCAGCAGGAACTGGACCTCAGTCACATTCGAAGCCAGGTTGAAGAGCGAATTGCAGAACATCAGGCACAACCTTATGAGGTCAGCATGTCACAAACCTTACCACCCGAGAATACCTACCAGAAAGAACTTTCCCGGCTTCTAAATCTCTCCACCCTTACACCGAGTGTGTACACACCCACTAACGAATTCAGGAATACCAACCATGCAGCCGTCTTTGTTGGTGATGCCCCTATCATTCTCTGTGGTTCGGCTGATGATTCCCTCTCTGTTGCAATGGCAGAGGCCCTGGCGGCAAGTGGTCATGTCCAGGTCGCCTGCCAGGCTGCAGGTATTTCCGGTCCGATCAAGACCGGAATTATCGTCGGCAGGAATATCCCATGGGGACAAACTGAATCGGCCATTGTTGCAAAGACTGCCGGTGCGGTTGACCAGGGCGGTGATGACGGGCCGGTGATCGCCGTTGTCTTGAATGATCCGGCACAGGCCGTGGTCACCAGTCTCTGTGTGACCACCGAGACCGCCCGGATTTTCGATGCCAATGCTCCGGAACTTGACGACGGGCGGAACCTTACGGCCCTTGCGGGGAAGACTGTGGACCGAATTTATCTGGATGTTCCTTTCAAGGAAAAAGACGAAGCGAAGGCTATTGGCGCTCGCTGGGACCGCAGGGAACGGTCCTGGTTTATCTCAGCAGATATTGAATCTTCACCTTTTGAGAAATGGTTGAATAAGGCACCTTCATTGGAACAAGGTCTTGGCCAAGCTAAGGGCAATGAGCCGGCTCAACGTTTTGAGCTTCATGATCCTCGTTCTGATGTGACTTATCGATTTACAACTGCTGCCGATGTGATTGCTAAGGCTGATGAGATCGGCGGAAATCGATTTTTGATGGTTTTTCCTGATGGCCAGTTTGAGCATATCAGCAAGGTGGATGGAGTTTGGAAACATGGGGATGGGAAAGCATTTCTCATTGATAGCCAAGGGTTGCAGATAAAATCAAGCACTGCAGCCGATCGTCAATATCTTGCCGTACCCTTTGGTGAGCGATCCGCGGCCAAGGCTGCTGGAGCGTTATGGGACAAAGCGGCTAAATCTTGGTATGTGGGACCGAAAGCAGATTTGGTGAAGCTTAAACGATGGGACATGGACAATGTCGCAGCTCAGGATCCGGCATTGACGCCAAAGGAAGAGTTTACTGAGGCCTTGGAGGCCCTCGGATGTGTCATCGCAGGAGATCATCCCATTATGGATGGTCAGAAACATCGGATTGGAGTTGAAGGTGACAGGAAAGGTGATCAGGCAGGCTTTTATGTCTGTCATCTGGACGGACACCCTGCGGGTTACATCAAAAATAACCGTACCGGCATCGACATGAAATGGAAGGCCAAGGGCTATTCGCTTGATCCGGAGGAAAAGGTAAAGCTGCAGGCCGTGACTGCAGCCAAACAGGCCGAACGTGCTGCAAGGCTGGAAGAAACCCATGAGGCTACCTCACAACGTATCATTCGGCAGATGGAAGATCTGGTTCCTGTTGCCGAAGCGACTGCCTATTTGAAAGATAAAGGGATCCAGCCTCACGTTGGGGCTTTGACCGATGGCGACTATAAAACCACCTACATCCCGGCCTTCGACACTGGCGGCAAGCTGTGGACCATGCAATATATCCAGGAAAATGGGACCAAACGTTTCGCCAAAAACAGCCGCAAGGAAGGGTGTTTCCATCCGGTCGGCGGCATGGACGCTCTTGCTGGAGTACCGGTACTGGTCATTGCAGAGGGCTATGCCACCGCTGCCACTCTTTCTGAGGCCCTGGGACATGTCACTGTTTCGGCATTCGATTCCGGCAATTTACTGCCGGTGGCCCAGGCTCTTCATCAGAAATATCCCGACAAACCGATCATTATCGCAGGTGACGATGACTTAAACGTCGGAGCCACTCTGGGGATCAATCCCGGCCGTGTCAAAGCCACTGAAGCCGCCCGTGCTGTTGGAGGAAAGGCCATCTTTCCCATTTTTGCACCTGGTGAGCAGTCGGCTGACTCTAAGGTATTTACTGACTTCAATGACCTGGCAAAGGCTTCGATCTTGGGGATGGATGGCGTTAAACGCCAGGTTCAGCCCGTTATCGATAAGGCAATAGAAGGATTAGAGCAACGGATTGAATATAAACGAAAGTTGAAACTGGAGAACGGGAAAGCAAAGGAAAAATTGGAACAGAGAACATCTCGTAAATCGATTAGTAGGCGCAGTATCCGGGCTTAGGAAGAACCTCTGTGGATGAATGAAAATCATATATGAAATTCAATGAAAGGAAAGGGGGCTTCTCACGAAACGGAATAAATTATACGGATGCGCCATGAAGCTTTGACACTATCTGCAATGGTTATTATACTAACCATTACAAACAACTCAACATGAGGGGTGCCCTTATGCAGGTGATTGATTCATATGTCCCGATTACTCAAGCCAAAGCGAAGCTTTTGGATATGGTAAGACAGTTGCAGGGTACGAACGACACAATAGCTATCACAAAAAACGGTGTCCCGGAAGTTGTTCTACTCTCAATGAAGAAGTTTAATGGCCTGTTGGAAACCATAGACGTGCTTTCGGACCCGGCCATGATGGAGCAGATTCAGGCGTCTTCTCAAGATGTGAAGACGGGAAACCTTATTGATCTTGATGAGGCGTTTTGATGCCTTTTCAGGTAAAGGTTACATCGCATGCAAATGAAGCAGGGAAAAAACTTAACCCGGAAATCAGAAAAGCCGCGAAAGCTGCATTGAAAGAGCTTGCTTTGAATCCATACTTGGGAAAGGAGTTGCAAGCAGAATTAAGCGGATTTTGGTCGTTGAGATTTCTGCGGTACCGAATTATTTATAGGGTCGATGTACCACAGAAAATCATTGTTGTTTGGGCTGTCGGGCATCGCCGAGACATTTACGAGGCATTTAACGAGTATGTGTCCAAAGCGGGGGTGTAGACCCGCACCGCGTAAAAGTGGGAATGCTGCCAACGAAAAACTTGGTTCGCACACCATATGATGTCTGCTCGAAATGAGACATAAAAACCGGAGCAGATCAATTTTCAGAGGTCGAGTAGACCGGTTTCTCTAAGGGGATTTCGTTCCATTGGACTTCAAACCCCTTTAGGTGTTAATGGCTGTACATCTCTTTTCGTCGCAGGAACGCAGCAGGCCCACCTTCTAAAATGTCCATTACGCACTGTTTGGTCGCATCTGTGTCGATCGAACCCCGGTCTTTAGTCTTTCCACAGTCGTTTTCGCGGCGCATGGGAAGGATCAGCTCGGAATCACCAAGTACGGCGATGTTAGCATTGTGGGTCACAAGAATCACCTGACGCCTCTCTTTGATTGCCCGCAATGTAGTGACAATGCTTGAGAAGATGAATGCATTGTCAAGGTCGTCCTCGGGCTGGTCGATCACCAGTGGTACATTTGTTTCAGCCAGCATTGCAATGGTCAGAAGAATCGTGTGACGTTGCCCATCCGAAAGCTGAAATACAGGGATTTCCTTGGGCGGTGTTGACTTTGTGCGAACCGTGATGATCGGTTTCGGCTGTTTCGCAAGCGCCTGAAGCTCAAACAGAATGTTCCAAAAACGAAGCTTAGCGACGATTTTCTCGGCCCAATCGAGTGAAACGTTGGCGGCAGTGGCTATCTTCTGGCAATTGCATTCCAGAACCAAGTCAGCGAGTTCTGATGGCGTGATGCGACTGCAAACGTTCTCTATCAAATTGTCTTGCAGGTACGTTCCATGCATTTTTTCCTGCATGAACGACTCGAACTCCACCGTGATTCCAGATTCGTCGTATTTCACGAATATGGTGTAATCCTTGATTGTCCCACCAAGATTAGCGTTAATCCCCTTGAGCTGGGTCTTTCTCCGTTTGGTCATATTCTCTCGAACTTCCTTCAAATCCGCGCGCAGCTTAGCTCGTTGCTCTTGGCATTGTTTCCGCTCGTCGGTGCGCTGCTCAACCCCAGCAATTTCCTTCGCAACTGCCGTTTTCTGGCGAAGCAATAATTCCAAACCTGGAATGTCAGTGGCTAGACCACGAGCCTTTAAATCTGCAAGTTTCGTCGCCACCTCACCACTCATACGCTGATGGCTGATTTTTAGCTCCCCAGCCAGAGCCGTCAACTCCTTGGCGCAGGACTTTAGCAAGATGTTTAATTCCACCTCTTTCTGCTTCACCGCCGCGTTATTTTTGAAGAGTGCTGCCTTGACAGCCGCCATAGTTTTATTGGAAGTCTCATCCTGCGTGCAGATGCCAGCCGTTGCAACAATCTGATCGAAGCCGCGCTGAATGCCCGATAGGGAAAATCCGTTTGTGTATTCGGTTGCAATTTCCTGGATGGATTCCCGAACTGCTTTTTCCGAAGCGAGCTTGCTCTGCGTTCCAACCACCTCGCGCAGATTTCCATCTTCAGCGACTTTCAGCTTCTTTTCAATCTCTTCCAACGACTTCTTTTTCACGGTCAGTTGCGAGAAGGCACTTTCGAGCGGGTGCAAACGGCCCGCATTTTCGCGCAGGCTCGTCACAAGGGATTCCTCGGTTTCAAGAAGGTCACGCAGGTTAGTGTGACGGTCCAAAAACTCCTGGAATAGGTCCGGGTGGTTGAGTGGGTCCTCAGCGACTTTAGCAAGCTCACCTTGTCCGAAATACTCGATGCGAAATGCGTCGACCGGCACATCGGTGACTGATTCATCCTCCTTGGCCTTTACCTCTATGTCGCCGCCGCGCGTGCGAACATAGCGGTATAGAATACCGTTTTCGTCCTCGCAGAACACCGTGACAGAATTAGGGCAGTTATCGTAATCTCCGAATTCGTCATTCAGGCCGAAGGCGTATGCAATTGCCCGGATCGCTGTTGATTTACCAGTTCCACGTCCACCGATAAGACAATTGAGGTTGTCACTGAAATGAATCATCTCTTCGTGGAGGAAGCCTCCAGTGATTGCTATACCGTGCAGACGTGGGATGGAGCGGGGTACCGAAGCACTGGCACGCACGCGGGCCAATGGATCGACCATTGCAACGCGTAAGGCATTGAAGCTGAGTTCGGCGAGCTTGACGCGCGTCCATGGTTTGCTCGGGTCTTGATGTTCAAACTGCTTCATTGAATGTGCGTCGGAACCCTGTACGTGGGCGAAATGGTGGCGTGCGGAGAGTTCATGCTTCAACTGACGGGCAGTAAGCATTTTTTTGCGCTCAACTCCGGCTGATCCGGCCTCATCGTGTTCGGAATACCAAAGTAAAGCATCGACCGTATCGCATTCCAAACCATAAAGGCCAGGACTGGTGATGATATCTCTTTTCCAGTTCTGGAAACCTGGGGTGAACATATCAAAACCTGTCTTTTCTCGGTCGATGTGTGCGGCAATGCAGATTCCTCCAAGTTTCTCGACCTCGGTGATCGTGTCGGCCATCGACTTGGCAGTCCGAGTGTTTTCGGCACCCATCTCTCCGATCAGGTCGAGCCGTGACAGAAACTTCGCAAGGTCGGTGGTGCGGTCGGGTGCGAAATAGGCAAGAAGATGGCCATGGGCAGTGGTGACTTCGACGCCCAGCAGCACGAGAATTTGTCCAGTGTAATTGTCCTGGGCGTGGACAACGGCTCGTTGCACATTCACGTTTGAGTTGTGGTCAGTGATCGCAATGACACTCAGGCCCTGCCTAACCGCTGAGTCAACGATGGCCTCAGGGGTCATCATCATATCCTTAACATCATGTGAGGCACCGTAGGAATGAATGTGTAGATCAACGTTGTGGAACCGTGCTCCATTATCAAGTAAGCAAATGTCCTTGAATTGAACCATTTCCTAGTTCCTCTTATAAGCTTTGTCGGGGTATGACCGTTTGTTGTTGGGCAACAAAGATTGATATTCAGTGAAATTATTCATCTCAGGAATACGTCAGCACGTCCCCCAAGGATCGCGCCACAACATATCTTGCCGGGTTTCCCCCGTCCTCAATCGCTTTGAAGTGAGCCTTGCCGCAAACGATCTTTGCTTTCTCTTTATCTCGCTGAGCATCGGCGAACAAGCCGCTCTTGGTCTCAACGACGAAGTACAGCCGTTCAGCACCATCCTCTTCTACGAGCACAGCCCAGTCCGGATTGTAACCGCCAAGCGGTGTGGGTACCGAGAACCAACCGGGAAGTTTGGTGTACACTTTGACGGCGCTGTTCTTTTCAAGTTGATCGGAAAAATTTGCCTCGGGAGCGGAGTCATAGACCACCTGCTCGTAGACCGATTTTTCAGCATCGAGCAGGTTCTTGAGGTAACCTGTCAGCTCCTCTTGCTCAAAGAGTTCCTGAGCGTAGAAGTGTTCGTTGCCCAGCTTCTGATATTTGATACCGTCCACCACTGCGAGACGCTTGCAGCGATTGACGGCCTCGGCGGCCAGTTCGATAAATTGCTGGGGGTTGCGCTTGAAGTCGTCAAGCCGGAGGCTGCCCGTCAGGATGCGGTGAATTGTCCGCCGGGTCAGCTGGGTGCGATCCTGAAGGTCGGTCAGCAGATCTGGCAATTCAATATCGGTTTCATCCAGCACAACCGTTGTTGCGCCCTGTCGTTCGATGGCTTCAACGCCAGCTTTTCCGATAGCGATATCGGCTTTCCGCCATTGCAAGCGAGGCCTCGGGATGGGAGGCGCATTGCGCAGAGCATCGATGCAGCTTTCGACCAGCTTCTCGTTGTCGAAATGTACCCGGTAGGTGGTTTTGTATTTGATGCGATCCCAAAGGGCCTTGAACTCGGGACTCTGCAGGATGACCTGCCGCGTCCGTACCTGGCGGCGCTCGTTTGCGTCTTTTACCTCCAAACGACCGGCAAGTTTCTTCAATATGGCGGCGATCTGGTCATTTTGGGCCGCAAAATTTTCAGGAAGATCGAGGGTCCCATCCTTCAGTGCTTTTTTAAGGGAATCCTGCACCTTGCCTTTCTTGTCGATATACCCTTGTTCTTTCAGATGGGCGCATAATGCTTTCGATCTCTCGGAGCCAAGCGGGACAATCTTTCCATTAGGATCAACAACGGTAATACCGGCAAACTGATGGTCCTCGACGATACCGAAACGGATACCGGTGTCAGCCTCGATCTCCTTCTGCAGATTCTCAGCAAACTGCTCGTAACTTTCGGTGGCAATGACCGTCAGTGTATTGACCTCAAAGCCCCGCACGCGCTGGCCATCCTGGTTAACACAAAGGCGTAGGCCGCGACCGATGGTCTGGCGGCGCTCGCGCTCAGTGCCCATTTCCCGCAGGGCGCAAATCTGGAAGACGTTCGGATTGTCCCAACCCTCGCGCAAGGCCGAATGGGAAAAGATGAACTTCAGCGGGGTCTCGAAGGAAAGCAGTTTTTCTTTCTCCTTCATGATCAGGTTATAGGCCCGCTCGGCATTGTCCCGATTGCCCTGATTGTTCTCGGCGGTGTCGGTCCATCCCCCTTTCTTATCGATGGAAAAATAGCCGTTGTGTACTTCTTCCGCCGTGCGTGATAGATCGACTTCCTGAAAAAGGGTCGCGTAATCCGGGTTCTTCGCTGCCCGTCGGTACTCTTCCTCGAAAATGCGGGCATACGCACCCTTGACCGGCTGGCCGTCCGCATCGTACCCGCGGTACTTGCTCACCGCATCGATGAAAAAAAGTGACAAGACCTTGATCCCCTGCAACCGCAGACGTTTCTCCTTATCCAGATGCTGTCGGATGGTTCGGCGGATCATCTCGCGTTGTATGGCCAGTTCGTCCACATCGCCCCAGGCCTGACCGGGTTTCAGAAACATCTCGCCGCCGGGCACACGCAGTTCCATGAACTCGTTACCTTTCCCGACCCGGATTTCACCGACGCGACAATCGCTGTACATCGCCCGTTTGGTGGTTTGTTCCAGATTATCGCCGTCCTGCACCGTCACTTCCCGGCGCTGCACACCAACCGCAGCCTGCATGTCCAACTCGACACGGGCTGAAATGAGGCCCCGCTTGTTCTCGACCGTGATCAGGCGAACAAAAGGTTTGTTAAAAGCATCCTCAACTGTCGCCGAATCCACCTCGATCTGCTTGACCAGCCGTTTTTCGTATGCGTCCACCGCATCAAGCCGGTAGACCATGTGATGTTTATCCGCATGGGTGGCGGAATAGCGCAGGGTGCACAGGGGATCCATGGCGTTCAATGCGGTCTTGCCGGCGCCGGAAAGACCGCCGTCGACACTCTGGGGCTCATCGACAATGACGATGGGCCGGGTCGCCCGAATCAGATCGATGGGCTTCTCGCCGCCGGTCTTCTCGCTGTCCTTGTAGAGATTATTGACATCTTTTTTGTTGATGGCGCCGACCGTCACCACCATGACCTGGACCTGCGAGCTGGTCGCAAAGTTGCGGACCTGACCGAGCTTTAAGGAATCGTAGATGAAGAAATCGAAGGGTACCCCGGCATACAGTCCCTTGAAATGCTCCTCGGTGATCTGCAACGACTTGTATACACCCTCTTTGATCGCCACCGAGGGCACGACGATGACGAATTTGCAGAAACCATAGCGTTTATTCAGCTCGAAGATCGTCCGCAGATAGACATAGGTTTTTCCCGTGCCGGTCTCCATTTCGACGGTGAAGTCGCCCGAGGCCAGGGAATCGGATGGCGGCAAGCCATTGCGCAGCTGGATATCGCTCAGGTTTTTCAGCAACTCATCATCGAGCAAGGTCAGCCGGTTGCCGATGCCAAGATCGTTTTCCATCCCCGGTAGATAGACGGCAGCTCCCAGGGCGCTTTTGGTCACCGTGAATTCCGTCCGGCATATTTCCTGGCCGCGGAACAGGTCGCACACCGCCTCAATGGCGGCCATCTGGTAATCAAGGTTTGGTTCAAAATGCAGTTTCATTTCAATTCTTCTCGCAAAGTAGCAATAAAAAAACCAACTATACCGTTATGTTGATGGAAATCTATTGCTAGTTTTTTTAGCTAATCGTTTCCTATCGGCGATGTATTAGCAATACACACTTCCCATACTGGAAGCCATGCTGAGGGCTTGCTTCTTTGCTTATTAAGTAAAGAAAAATATCAATGCGTTACGTATTATTTCCTTTGCTAATCTTTGCTAATTTTTTAGCAGTTTCCCTGTGTAGCAAAGGCCTACTGGTTATCTCCAAGAATCCAGATCGGTGTTGCTCTTGACCCCGCATTGCGGATAAATCCGGCACGGCGAAGGGCTTGCAGCAGATTTCTCACCTTGTGTTCCTTCTGCTCCTCTGTGAGCACCTCGGGAAGTTTGGGAAAGAGCAGCTCATCCAGTTCGTTGCGACTGGCTTTTGAATATTTCTGGAGATACTCGGTGATCAAGCGCCGATAATAGTCGTCATCCAGCCCCCGGTTGCGGATGTAGTGCGCCTTCTGTTCGGTCCATTCCGCCACCTTTGCCGAGATGTAATAATTAGGCGCACGACCCTCTATCAGCTTTTCGGCCTTGAGCCATTTAGATGCTGCCGAAGTGATTTTCCGGTGTTTCTGCACTTGGTCGAGGAGGACCACTTGCGAAAGATTCAAGTCGCGTCGTTTCATCAGGATCTGCGTATACTTTACGTCCAAAATCCGGCCATGAATGGCCACCTCGATTCTCGGTTTAACGGAGGTATCGGCGTCGATGAGGTAATCGGGCATAGGAAAGAACCGTTCCCTCTGGGTCTCGAACATCCTGCGGATACCGCTGCCCTGCTGGTCAATCATACGCAGCCGGATCATGCCGTCGATCAGCCATTGATTGCGATAATGCTCCGGTGGGGATTGATGTTCCAGCATCCACTGAACACTGGGCGGGAGAAAAACACCCAGATTGGTAAAAACCAGCCGGTCCGGATGCTCGACCACATTGATTTTGCCGCCCATGCGATAGTCCTGATGGGCGATGCAGTTATGCAAGGCCTCACGGATAACCCAGGAATCGTATTGCGATACTGGAACAGGAAAGAGCGTACCATCCGGCATGTATTCCATGGAGACATTGCGGATGCATTTGAACAATCTCTCCGAGGCCAATAGCAGCGGCATGCTGAAATGCTGACCGCCAACAACCCGGTTCTGTTCGTCACGCAGATTCCAGCTGATTTTTGTGTCCGCCGGGGCCAGGAAATGCGAGGCCTCGTCACGACCGAGCAGCAGAAGAGCGGAGCGGGTCAAACGTCCTTGCTTGGTCACATGCGCCTTGTTCAGGAGGGTGGCCACATCCCACGCCAGGGCTTCTGCCCGGATTTTCTCATGACGGCCGGTGTCCGGTTCGGTTTTTATCAGGTATTCGAGAAATTTGTTACGGGCGAAATCGACCGCCTCCGGATCAAGATCGTCAAAGGTGGCCTCGGGGACAATTTCTCCAGTCCAGTCTTCGATGCCGCCCAGCATCTCCCAAATCCGTGCCTCCTTGTCGGGATGTTCGGCTAATCTGGTGGTATGACTGTCGATGCGAATATAGCGATCCCCTTTGAAAGCAAGAGGTGCAGACCTGGGTGGATGGATCTCCAGCATGACCACCTTGCCATCCGGATGCGCGACCTCATGGAACTGGAAATCCGGACGCGGCTTGGTCTTTTGGGTCAGCCACATAACCAGCGACTGTTTGCCCTCGCCCTTGCTGGTAAAGGGATTGAAGGAAGTACCCTTTACGGCATGGGTTGTGTTATCTACCCCCCAGAGCAGCCAGGCCCGATCATGCCGTTCGAGGATAGCGGCATTGGCCATGGCCGAGAGATATTTGCCGATGTCGTCGGCAAAATTCCAGCTTGATTTGAACTCGATCGTAGCCTCCTCGCGTGGCAGGCTGCGGAATTGCTCAAGCAGGTGGAGTAAAACGCTGTTGTCCATTCCCCAGCCTCCCCTACAAACTGCGGACGTTGCTCAGTCCGTGCTGGTTAAGAATGGCATCGAGGTTGGTCTTGGCGACATCGTCGGCAAAAGCACTGTCTCGAAACACGCAGGTAGAATCACCGGCCGGGGCAAGCTTCTTGCGCCAGGCGACGAGCCCCAAGGCCAGGGGTTCGACCTCGTCGCGGGTGATCTGCCCGGCCAGGCAGGTGAGCAGCACGCCGCCGCCGATGGCATGGACGGTTTTTCCGGCGATGAGGCGTTGTTTGATAGGCACGCAGAGGTCGAGACCGAGTTTCAGCAGCAGCTCGTAGAGGAGGTCCGCCTCCGTGCGGCCGGGTTTTATATGTTCTATTGAGTCGAAGAGAGTTTTTTCCAGGTTATCGCGGTCCGGCTCCCAAGCGCGGATGTTGCTGGAGTCGAGTTTGAAGACGCGGAAACCGGCGTCTCCATGGAATAGTGGATTTTTGTTTTTAATCTTTTTTCCAGCGCGACGGAGACGTTCTTTTGTTAATTCAGCGATAGTTCGTGGCTTGCCGAGTTGGTCGCAAAATCCTGCTGCCACCTTCTGGCCCTTTTGGGTAGACGCTAGGGGTTCTGGCAACTGTACAAGAATGAACCGTCGCTGCCCGCCATTACGAGCGTTCAGTTCCAATATCGAATGCCCAGTGGTGCCACTGCCAGCAAAAAAATCCAACACAATTGCTGATGGGTCCCCACCAGTCGTATAGTCAATCAGCCTTGCAATCTCTTCATGGTCTTTAGGATTGTCAAAAATCTTTGAACCAAACATTTTTCTCATGTACTTAACTGAAACCTGAGATTGCTTGTAAAAATATGACCCACGTACTTGTGTGGCTAATTCATCATCTTCTTGATTGTCTATTTCACTTTCCGAATCGTCATCATTAGGCTCAAAAGTTCCCTCAATTTCAAATTCAATAGGGCGAATATGTGACTTTCTGATTGGTGGTTCTCTGTGGTCTTTACGAAACTCAACAACTCCGAGATCAATCATTTGTTGCATTGTTTCTAATTTTGAGAATACCCACCCTCTCTCAGGTACTGCACAAGGTTTTTTAGTCTGTGGGTGTACAACGTCGTAAATAGGCCCACCACCTCCCGGCCAAGAGATATTGTCATCTCTCCATGGCCCATGTTTATCAATATGTTTGTAACGACTCCATTTTTTAGATGGATGGGACTTGGGCAATTGAGAATACCAAATCTGCAAATCTGTTTCGATTGCCTTGTCATCTTCATCATATTGAGTTCTTAATTCCAGATATTTTTGCCAAATCTCCCGAGCACCAGGTTTTTCCTCACGCCACTTAGTTTTATTTTCTTTAAGGTAAGCTAAGGACTGCGCATAGACTAATAAATATTCATGGCCCACAGAGAAGAGCTTGGCATCATTCTTCCGGCCTTTTTCCCAAACAAGTCGGGCAATAAAGTTCTCAGAGCCGAATATTTCGTCGCAAAGCATAGTAAGGTTCGCGACCTCTTGATCGTCGATGCTGATGAGGATAACTCCATCGCGTCGCAGCATATTTTTTGCATTTTTCAAACGCGGCAGCATCATATTCAGCCAGTCGGTATGAAACCGGCCGCTGGCCTCGGTATTGCTGGTCATCTTCTGCCCGCCTTCCACTTGGCCGGTCAGTTCCAGATAATTCCTGATATTGTCCTGAAAATTGTCGGGATAGACGAAATCCTTGCCGGTGTTATAGGGTGGATCGATGTAGATGAGTTTGACCTTGCCCGCATAAGATTTTTGCAGGAGTTTGAGAACTTCGAGGTTATCGCCCTCGATCATCAAATTTTGCGTGGTTGCCCAATCGACGCTTTCTTCCGGGCAGGGCCGCAGGGTGCCGGTAGACGGAGTGAGCGCCATCTGTCGGGCGCGACGTTTGCCATGCCAGTTGAGACCGTACTTCTCCTCGCGTTCCTCCAATACCCCGCCGAGCAATTGTTTAAGCACCTCAAAGTCGATCTTCCCCTCAACCACAGCCTCGGGGAAAAGGGTTTTCACCTGTTCGACATTTTCGGCCACTATATCGGCAGAGGCGGTTTCAGGGTCTTGAGCGATTATTTTTTGCATCAATAACTCCAAACTACTGGGTTTGTATCAGGTCTATCCGTTCAAGTGCTTTTGGATTAGTTGTTGAACGGCAGAAAAATCGAAACCGTTAGCACTTGATTCCGTAGAGGTCACAAGTGTGCCATGTGGACCACCACCTTCTTCAGCCGGTAGGATACCATTGGTTCGATACCAGGAAAGTTTGGCTTCCCAACTACGACGGTAGTCTTCTCTTTCCAATAAACCAAGGTGTTCCCAGTATATATTCCGCCCGGATATTTCATCCTCGATGGTGAAATCAGGGTAGCGGGTCCTGCCATTCAGGGTCAAGGCTTGCTCGTACTCGGGTAGATATCCCGCATGGCGAAGCTCCTCATAAATCAAGAGTTCTGATTTGGATCTAACGGCAATTCCGGTACTTGTGCGGTGGGTTAGGCCATCCTGCAGGAAGATACTCCCTTTTTGCTGGGGAAATTCCATCATACGGCATGGTTTCAAAAGATTGGTCATACGACGGGCGGTTTCTGAACGGTGCGGGGCGGCAAATTCCTTCAGTAGCGTGCGCGGTCCCTGGTGCATGACCACCACACGATCCTGATGGCGGGTGAGCGCCGTATATATAAGCTCACGTGACAGAATCGGATGGCCTTCAGGCAACACAAGAACCACTAGCTTGAACTGGCTTCCTTGCGCTTTGTGGACCGTCAGAGCATAGGCAAGCTCAAGGGAAGCATCACCTTCTTCTCTAAAGTCATTACCATAAAAATCGTAAGTAAAACCTTGTTGTGACGAGAATTCAACCTTGAGAATTTTGGGGTTGCCTCGGCTCTTCCATTGACCCACAGCAATGCCGATTTCACCATTTGCTAGGTAGCCGAGGGCTCCCTCCTGCGGATATACCCGTTTACCATCTCGGCGATGGTTACCAAGGTTGATAACCTTATCACCGTAAACAATCCGTTCTGCTCCAAATGGTTTCGGAATGGAACGCGATCGAGCTGTTGCTAGTTGGAGAAATCCGGATCGGAAACGCTCATGAATCTGACGATTAATGTCGCAAACACCGAAGGGCATCCCGCGCAGGGGACTGAGAATCTGCCATGCCTCAACAGAAGCCACTGAACCGCTTTGTCCTTTACGGGTTGCATTGAAGTAATCGTAGTCGCCACTGACAGTCGCACCGAGCTCCCGGTTAAAACCTCTATGATCATCGGGTCCAGCAAGTTTTAATTCGTCTTTCAGGACATGGATCAACTTCTGTTGAAAATCTTCGGCCTTCTGCCACTCAACAAACCGTATCGTCTTGTGTTCATCAGTCCCGGCAAAAAAAACATCGTCCTCACCAGCGGAAGGTGGCGTAGCGCTAAACCATCGTGCCAGCCGCAGGTCTGGTCGCTCCTTACCCACCTGTCGCCGCTCAATTGTGAGCTCGGTGTAACCGGGTGCAATCCGCGGGAAACGGGTTTCATAATCATCCGGCCGCAACTTGGCGATGATGTCCACAAATGGACGCCCAGCGCCAATGGGTGGTAACTGGGCAGGATCGCCCACCAAAATAAAGCGTTTCACTCCCTGCAGGGCATCGAATAATGCACCAAGCATATCTTCGGTGAGCATGGAGGACTCGTCCACAATAACCGTACCAAAGCCTGTTGCCTTTGGCCGCTTGCTCATAACGTACCGCCCTGAAGAAGTGTCGTAGCGACCGTGCTGATTGAGGAATTGGGCTATAGTCAGAGCCTTAGCTCCATCGCCTCCCGCCAATTCCTGCATGCGGACCCGAGCTTTTCCGGTAGGAGCCAGCAGAAGCAATCCTTCATCCCGAATCTCTGGCTGTTCACAGAGAATGCCAAGTACCGTTGTTTTTCCGGCTCCAGCCGGACCAGCCAAAACGCTGAAACGTGCCTCTGCAAGTTCTTTTAACGCCGCAACCTTCTCTGTACGTGCTCTCTTTTCTTCAAGGTCTGTGGTACCTCCAAATTTACTATCCACTAATGCCGACCAATTGGCGGTAAGGGTATGACGCTGGCCCGCAACACGTCCATTAATTTGTTTACGCACCAATTCGGCGATGGTGTTGTAGCGCTGAAGCTGGACGGCAACATCATCTTCAAAGGAAGTTGACACAATTTCGGGCATCATGTCGGCAATGCGTGCAGAAAGGATATCACCCGTGATGGGGCAGGGAGGGCGAACAGGGAAGCTACTGACAGTGTCAACCACCTTATTTTTAGAAATCAAGGTGTGACCCGCCAAAGCTGCTTCTTCGAGGGAGGCAATAGTAAAGGCTCGCAGGCGACGTAGATCGACCGCTGAATCAAGACGCGATGGCGGCTCCAGAGGATGTTGCAAGCGCACAGTATCCTCTGGGAAAACGCCGCGATCCACAGTCAGAAGCCGAATTCCATCTCGATTATGTCTGCTGAGTTCATAAAAAAGATATGGGTTGTGCAGAATTGCCTTATCTGTACCATCTAAGCCAGCTTTGTGTCGTGATCCTTCTTCGTAAAAATTCTTTGCCTGATCAGTTGTCAATTCAAAGCGACTGAGCAGACGCAGAAACATTCGGCGTTCTGAAGGTAATTTTTTCCAGATTGGTGCCAGTTCTTTGAAATCTCGATGAAGTTCTTTCGGTAGCACTGATTTCACTTCAGCAAAAGCCTTGTCAGCTAAAGGCCAGGGATCAACATTTTCGCCCGCTTTCTGTTGAAGGGCGTGCGCCACAAATATGCCTCGCGAGAGACCAAATGCTGCCAGGACAGCACCAAGCCCAGGGAACGGCCCGCGTACTTTCCATAAACGTACCAGTTCGTCATGTAACCACTGCCGTTGCCAACTGGTAACAATACCCTGTTCTGTCTCCATTCGACTGAGAGCAACATCCATAGAGAGAAGCGCGGCAATAGCGCCATCGTGGGTAACCAGTTCGCTGGCGTAGGAGAACTCGTTCCAATGCTCATCTTGGACTTTGGCGGTATAGCGGGCAAAATCCACCGCTGCATCTTGCTCAACGAGATGCAGCATCTGATGGTATGGCATAAGGAATCCATCTTTGCCTTTGGGACGGATCGAATGTTGTATGGGCCGCTCCCAAATCATACCCCTCATGCCCATCCCATTGCGATGATACTCCGTAATGGAACCAATGTCCTTAATGCGTCCGGCACCAATCAAGATACGTCCGGTTCCTTCAGCAAACGGCACATGTTTGGCATAGAAAAGACAAAGAGAATTCTCTGGTCGCAGATGACCGGCAAATGCATCCAGCAATTCCTTCTGGTTTTGGCCTTCGTGTATCCAGTTGGTATCATAATTAAGTGCCGGTTCCCGTTCGTCGTCAACGTCAAGATCAAAGAGTTCGCTGAAGCTCTCCATGTTTTTGTGCATCATCCAGAAAAACGGGACTACACCGGCCGAGTAAGGAGGAAATCGCAAAGGAGTCGATTGAAAATGGCCATAGATTTTTGTGTCTACTTTTGCCAAGGCATGGTTTTTGGAAAATTCTATTTCGAAAGGAGCCATAAATGCGGCTCGCTCCTCAATACAACAAGGCCATTGTTCATGTGGTAGTTCATCTAAGCTGCGGCCAGCAATAGGAATCTCTAAATCGTCTTTCTTATGACCAGCAATACCCTTGAGTTTTGCACAAGCTCCATTCAACTGAGGTGCTTGGCATACCGCTCCATTCCACCCGGTATCGTGCCAGGGTACCCGGATAGAGAGGTGACGAAGTGGAAATTTGCTGTCCATGGTTTCTCCGTACTAAAGTTTCGTTCGGACCGCAGCTTGCGCGGCTTCCAGGCGTTTGACTTCCAGATTCAGTTCCACCTGCCGGGCTATCTGTCTTTCCTTGGCAGCAGCAATCCGTAACTGGATGATTGCACTATCCAGCCGGTTGTATTCACTTAGAGCCTCGTGCTGCTGGGCTGCCTGTTGTTGGTCATCGGCGGGCCGCAAATTCCCTGTGATCCTGGCAATCTGTAGCGCCAGCAAGGTATCGATCCACCCTTGGTAAAGCGCATGGAGCGTGGCGGTCGGTTGTCGGCCAAGGGATAAAGCAGCACGAAACGCCGGCCAGTAGGCTCCGTCCCGTCCGGCATCCCACAGGGCGGAAAGAACCTCGCCATCGAGGACCGTCTTGCCTGCCTCGTTCTGCGCCCAACGCTTATGGGCAACTGACAGATCGATCCGGGTGTTCTGTTCGGTCAAGAGCAGCATTGGATAGGGAACGGCCCGATGCACCAGCTCAACCAGTCGCGCCGTTTTGGCCCCAACCCGGAGTGTAAGACGCAGGACAACAATTTCCAGGTACTCTCGAATGTCATCCCGATATTCGGAAATGCCGATGGTAGTCGGTTTAAGGGTCGCCAGCCACAACAAATCCTCAATGCCTTCGTTGATCTGGCGTTTGTCGGCGGCTGTCGGTGCACCGTTTTCAAGAAGCAGTTTTTTGGGAATACGCTGATCAACACGACAGGTGGTGGGCAGGTTAAGGGCGGCAAGAAAGGATTCGGCATTCATTGCTCCGCTCCGGGAAGAACTACCAGGAAGGCGAGCACTTCAAAATCGTTGATACCGGCAAACTCGCCCTTCATGGCATGGGTGCCACCGGGAATAAAAAGACTGGCTAAGGCGCGCTCCTCGCTCTTGCCGACAATGGAGGCCACGGCGGCGGCGAGCAGCCGTTGTGCGGCCAGCATATCCTCGCCCTGTCTGGTATCCTTGTCGAAACGGGCGCAGGCGTCGGCATCGGGCAGGTCTCGCCCCAGACAAAGACGTTTGATCCGGTCGAGGATGTGCTTGGCCTGGGTGTAGGGGAGAAATACCGGCCCCTTCTCACCCACATAGACAAGATAGTGTGCTCCGAGAGGATAGCCCGCATCCGGGATACGTTCAGTGGCGGCACCCTCGGCTCGCAGGCAAAAGATGATGCCCGGCGGCGTCTCAACTTCGAGGGTGGAAGTGACTGCGCATGTTCCAAGCGGCAGATTTTCCAGGACGTTTGGATGGGCTTTAATATACTCGGCAAGGTCGATACGGAAATCGGTAAGCGTCAAATCGGTAATGGAGACGCCGGAGGAGAGATCCTCAAGGTCGATGACCGTATCCTGAAGTTTCAGGAGCTGGCGACGGCGATATTCCAGATCGTTCATCTGATTGCCGGCCTGCTGCTCGATCAGGTTTTCCTCGCCGGTGGCTGAGATATCGAGGAGAACCATCTTGCCGCTGACCCTTTGTTCGAGGTTGATATACTCCTCAAGCTCCATATTGGGCCAAAAATTGACGAGCTGAATACAAGTGTTGGGCGAGCCGATGCGGTCAATACGGCCGAAACGTTGGATGATCCGCACCGGATTCCAATGGATGTCGTAGTTGACCAGCCAGTCGCAGTCTTGCAGGTTCTGACCTTCCGAGATGCAGTCGGTGGCGATGAGCAAATCCAATTCGCCTTCGCTGTTCAGTTCCTCCGGCCGCTCCTTTGACCGTGGTGAGAAGGCGGAAAGAATCGAGGCCAGATCTTTACGCAGTCCAGGCAAGGTGGTCTGATTGCGGCCTGTGCCGGTAACCAGAGCGGTATCAATGCCAATTGCCGACTTGGCCCATGGGGCGATCTGCTCGTAGAGATAAAGGGCAGTATCGGCAAAGGCGGTGAAAACAATGATCTTGCGGTTGCCCGGATTAATCGGCCTGGTGCATTTTCGCTCAATCACTTGGCAGAGCGCGGCCAGCTTGGCGTCACGGGCAGCACCGACCTGGGCGGCCGCCGCGTGGAGGGTTGCCAGACGGTTGCGGTCCTCAATGAGATCTTGCCGCCAACGAACCAGGTCGACGTCCTTGAGCAACACCTTAACCTTACGGCCGACGAGTAGACTCTCGAAGGCGGGATCGTCAAGATCGACATCCTCGATTTCAATTTCCTCCACTTCCTCGACGTGGTTTTCGATGCGAGCAAGCATCGCTTCTACATCCCGCAATTGTCGCTGAACCGTAAGGGCAAAAGACGATACCGAGCTTTCCATGCGTTTCAGCACATTGACCCGGAGGAGATGGATCAGGCTCTCCTCACGGTCAACCTGGCGAAAGAACCCCTCGCCGCCGCGAATTTCGGTGCTATACTTCCTGTCATAGGCCTCCTGTTTGTGCGGCAATACATACCGGAGCGGTGCATAGGAAGCGAGGTTGAGCCGGCGGATTTCCCGATTGATCTCGCGAATCGAGCGGAACTCACCGGTAAGGTCAACATCCGCTTTGATGTTGATTGGTCTCAGTCTGTCTGGGAAACGTCCGGTTTCGGCGATACCGTAGTATTTTTCGATATGCTTGCGCGAGCGGGCTATGGTGAGAAGGTCGAGCAGGGTGAAATAGTCGAATCCCAGCATCTCGATGAGTCGCGTCGGAGTACGCTCGCTTTCAACCAGATCGAGCCAGCGATTAAACTGCTTTTGCGCCAGACGCGTGGTGCTGTCGATGCTGCCGATACCGTGATCCAGCAGGGCTGTGTCGTTGCCCTCGGTGGCAAAGGCGATTTGGTTACGCAGGTCGGCCAGACGATTATTGACCGGAGTGGCCGAGAGCATGAGCACCCGGGTTTTCACCCCTTCCTTGATGATTTTGCGCATCAGGCGGTCATATCGGGTCTCGCTGCCTTGCCTGGGGGTTTTCTTGTTGCGGAAGTTGTGCGATTCATCAATGACGATAAGGTCATAGTTGCCCCAATTGACGTGGGTGAGATCGATGTCGCCGGACAACCCACCATCTCGGGAAAGGTCGGTGTGATTGAGGACATCGTAGTTGAAACGATCGGGCGCCAGGAAGTTGCGGCGATCATTGGCTTTGTACAGCGTCCAGTTGTCGCGGAGGCGTTTGGGGCAGAGCACCAGAACTCTGTCGTTACGCAGTTCATGATATTTGATAATCGCCAGCGCTTCGAAGGTCTTGCCAAGGCCCACACTGTCGGCAATGATACACCCCCCGAACCGGTTCAGCTTGTCGATTGCCCCAACCACCCCGTCACGTTGGAATTTATAGAGTTTCTTCCAAACTATGGTGTTGCGAATGCCGGTGGCCGATTTGACAATCCGGTCTTCGTCGAGATCCTCGCCACTGGCACTGAAGAGATGGTGAAGAATGAGGGTGTAGACGCTGAACGGGTCTCGTTGGGCGGCATAGGCTTGCAGAGAGTCGATCAACTCGGATTTGACGTTGATATCTGTTGCAAGGGTGGACCAATGCAGATCAAACCATTGGCTGAGCAGCAAAGCCTCTTGTTCTGTTTCGGAAGCCTGGATCAGGTTTAATGGATTGCCGGGAGTTAAACCCAGACCATCGGTACTGAAAGCCAGCGAGCCGAGCAAAGCCTGAGTGGGCTTTGATTCACCATCTCGAACCACGAAGGCGCCCTGCGGGACCGGACCAAGGGCACGTTTCACCTCGGTCTTATTGTGAATCCATTGCATGAGGCGACCCGCGAGCCACCTGTTTTGCAAACGATTGCGCATGGAGCGATCGGCATCTGATCCCAGTACTGCAAGGTTCCCTGTGGCAGGTGGCAGGAGAAGACGGCATTGCGCTATTTTATTGATTTCGCGTTGAACCTCGGCAAACGCAAAAAGCGAGAAAGCAGGCGTCACGACATCAAGCAGGTTTCCCTGCACGAGTGTGGGACGAATGAGGTCAATAACGCGATTGGATCCTGTGTTGCCGACAAGTTTCATGTAAAATCTTCGGATCTTGAGTTTTTGCTGTTGTAGCCCCAATTATGGCTATGAGAATCGAAAAAAAACAATAGCCTGCATCTCCCCCATCCTACCATTTTCACGACGTTTAGCGTAAAGATAAGGTACATGGCGCTGTTAGCACGTTTCGCTTGACCGAAGTGTCCTTCCCCTATTTGTTGTGATTTTGTTTGCTGCCATCTAAAAAGAACCATATTCTTTAAACGGGAAATGGCTAGAGCAGGGTTGACACCGTTTCTATTTGAAATGGTTACGCTATTATCTTGATTTCTGCACCAAAAAACCTTTTGGTTGGAGCGTAATTGATTCTTTGTCCGCCTATTTTTCGCCAGTCTTCTTTTCTTTCAGCTGTAACCACCCCTAGTAGGAGTCAATATCAGATGATTTGGGCGAACCATCGGATGATTGTCGGATGATTTCATTATGGGATTGTACCGTCCTGAAAGGCTTGGTCTGGTCCATTGCCCGTCTTTTCGAAAAGGATCCAGTAGCCGCGCAGGCGGAAATAGCTGATATGGGAGAGATATCGAGAGGCCCGAGCTCGGTCAGAAATAACCATGCCGCGGGAAATGGGCAGATCAATTTGTTCATCGATGGCAAGTGGGGGCTTGGAGTATTTCACTCAATACCCCTATAAAAAAGTAACCCGCCGGGGTGCGCATGCAGGGTCGAAACCCAGAGAGGCGTGGCGGGTGTTGTTCGAAATGGATTGTGAAGGTATAGTATTTCACTTGCCACATACTTTTCAAGAACATTTTTTGTCATAGCACAATTTGCTAGGCACATCTCTGCTGATCGTCCAGCAGTCTGTTGCATCTTTACCCAACTCTTTTATTGGTGCAACATGCTAACGCCCAAGGATCATGAGATAAGGCAAGAGGCTCTGTTTACACATTTAGCTTTTGCGGTGTCAGGCGATAGCCAATAGCGTGCATAATGGCGTTGATACTGGAAAGGGCGGGGTTGCCATTTTCCGAAAGAGCTTTTTGTACACCCTTTCGGCTTAACCCGGACTCTTCTGCAATTTTACTCACACCCTTTTATACTCCGGCATGCACGCCTGCTTTTGCCAGATTTGGTGAGATCAGAGAGCACATTGTCGACCTGTTTCCTATCAAAAATATCTACGAAATAATTTGAGGAAAAAGCCCAACCCCTCCCTCTTCCGTATACTCTAGAAATAACTTTATTTACAATGGATTGAGCCATATTTATTCTCATTGGTTACCTAGAAAAAAGTACTATTTTTTCTAGGTAGTATAGTAATGCATTTTCAAACTATTTAGAAAGATTCTTTGCAGCTTATTCAAACTTGTACCTGAATGTCTTAATGGATGAAATCGAAAATATTCAACCCCAGCTTTTTGGCAGAGTGATCTCGTAATATACTTCTCCCATTGAACTGATAGGCGATAACGAGGTTGGGCCATTGTCATCATGGTCAACATCGAAATTATCATACCTTCAAGTATGGTGGCAATAAAAGCACCACCCTATGGAATGGTCCATAGACCAAAAAAGCAGATTTATCCTATTATTTAAAGGGAATGACTGCCCGACACGCCGGAAATTTTGAACACCCCCAGAATTTCTCGCCAGCCTTACTCCCCTGTCTCGCTACTCGTAATACCATGGCATTGTCGCATTTTGGACAAGTTGGGTGTTGCTCATGGATAGGGATTGATAAATTATCAGGTTGAGAAAACGGGGTAACCGTTGCCTTAGCGAGAATAACCGATTGCTTCGATAGTGCTTGCATAATCCTGTGCAGGGCCTTGGCATCCAGCAAGACGATATTGTTAGCATTGGCAAAAGCTAAAGCATCCTTCGTGAATTCCCCTGAGGTTATGACAAAACCACCGGTCGCACCAACCCCGACCATGACCCCAAGCAATTCTCTGACAATTTTCACCCCGACTTTATAGGCTTTCCACTGCTTACATTGGACCAGGTGTTTTTCCCCGCTCCGCCTGAGGATAAGATCAACGCCTCCATCGGCACCGCCATTGGTTTCTTCAACGCTATAACCTTGCCGGCGGAAATGCTCACCAATCAAAAGCTCAAACTCCTGCCATGAATAATTATTCAATGGATTGTCCATCTTGCTGGAAAGTGCACCATCATAAAGCTTTTTTCTTTTAAAGGTGTTGAAGGCCGAGATAAGCGCCCCCATCAGAAAGGCAAATGGCAAGATATATTGCCCAAAAAGAGCGAGAGTATGGAACAAACCAGCAGCCGCATACTTACCTAAGTCATTTGCTCCACCTGGATTTGGCAATTCTCGTATCGCGTATAAGTGGAGAGCGATATATGATATGAGAGCTAATATTACTCCAACCCACCAAGGCAGCTTTGCCGTGAGATCCATGACATCTTCAATTGTACTCTGTGATCGGCGAGCCATTTCTTAGTTCCTCAACTATGTTTTATCAGGGAATAACTGCCTGTTGTTGGGCAATAAAAATCGATATTCAGCAAAAATGTCCGTCTTAAGTATGTGTCAGCACGTCATCTAACGGACGTTCCACACATATCTTGCCGGATTTTCTCCGCTCTCGCTTGCTTTAAAGTGAGCCCTGCCGCAGACGATCTTTGCTTTCTCAAAACCTTGGCGACGGTATATGTCAAAATCCATCAATCAATCCCTTGTGTTTGCGAACATTGAGAGCTTTCCATTCGAGCAGCGGTTGTACTAGGATCCGTTTCTGAAGAATCAGATCGTCTGTCAAAATCGTCGGATCGATTTCTCCCTGGTCAAGAAGGAGATCAAGGAAGGCCCCTTCCGCCTCGTTGAAGGGCAGAACAACAGACAATGCCTGGCGACATTCGGCTACAAGACGAGTTCCGTATTCTGCGACTGCACTTTGTTTGGTCGATGGAGGAATCCGCAAAGTAGGTAACAACTGACGGGTCAGGTCAGCTTCATCAAAATTCACATCCTCAACCGAAACTGATCGCCAGTCTTTTCTGCTCATCGCACCATAGACTACGAAGGCAGTTCGTAATCGACCTTTGTCGAGATTTTTCATCTGCAGAATTGCATGGCTGTCAAACAGATCTCTGGCCTGCCTGCGTGCCAGTAATGCCGCCAGCTTGCCTGCCGCCAATTCGTGGATATCCAAAACCGGGATCCCTGTCGCCTGCCAATCGCCTACCGAAAATGAATTCATTATGGTTATCGGCCAAAGCGGAAGCCGGTACATGAAGTTGAGGTCGACCTCAAGATTGCCGGAGCGGCCTGCAGCGCTTTGATAACGTAAAGACCATTTGCCGCCGGCATGCTCATCCGGGGCGCGCCTGACAGTAAATCCTTCCCGGGCAAAGACCGCCAGAACTGCTTGCTCAACCTGAGGCCGTTCGGCAAGCATCGCCTCCAGGTCCGCCGCCCCGACATAGTTCAAGTCAATATCTACTGAAAGCCGGGGAACATTAAAGACAAAGAGGTTAAGAGCGGTCCCTCCCTTCAGGGCAAGTTTTCCTTTCAAGAATGGATGGCTGCGGAGGGCCTCGAGAAGTCCCAGCAAGTGAGCCACCTTTTCCAGAACATCGGGCCTGAAGCCGGTTGAAGTCGCTTGGGCCGTCAGTTTTTCAAGAGAGACTTTCATGCCACTTCCTCCCAGGATCGTTCGAGTACTTCAACTGGCACCACAAGGTTCCACTTCTTTATGAGTCTGCCGGGCTTGCGCATGGTATTTTCCAGATAATGTGGCTGTCGAGGAAGATTGTTCGAGAGTGATTTGAGATGGTCTTCTGCTACCATCAGCGATTTGCTATGCTGTTCCAGAAAGAAACCAACCTTTGCGGTCGTTGTCTTGTTGCCGAGGAGAAGGGCGTATTCCACCACCATATCGAGGTCGAAGAATTGAACAGATTCCAAGGAACGATATATTTCCTCCCAGCTGCCGGACAGATCGGGTCGGTCCAGGACGTCCACCAGAGTCCGCTCCAGAGAGGTAACGGGCACTTCCAAGCTGGACTGATCAACCGTATTTACACCGAAATTCTCTTTCTTTGCCGAGCAGAGTGCCAGAGGAAACCTCACACCACGGAAGATATGGGATCTGAAGGAGAATCGGGCTACAGGATGGGACGCCGAATAGGTAATCTCTTCCCGTACTGAGTAGGCATGGCCGTATATCTCCAGAGCTGTGTGGTGGGATAAGACTGCATCGCCTGCCAACTTAGCCGCCACTAGATAGGGATTAATCGGATAGGTTTCCGGATCGGCACCCGGTGGAATTACAGCATAGAGACCACGTCGAATAGGAACGAGGTGTCCGGACTTTCTATGATACGTCAGGAGCGACTCCTTGGCCCTGGAGCCCATTCCCCCCATAGCCGACATGTAGATATCCAGCTCCTCGCCTGTGAATACCGGATGTTTGCGGAAAAACGCTGCATGTTTCATAGGAAGCCTGTTTGAATTAATTCAATACAATACATAGCTATATTATGTTCTACAAAGTATTTATTCAAGTATAATCCACTCCATTTGGAACATTTTTTTGGAAATCCATACTTTATTAGTGGATTTCATCGATAATTATCAGATTCAGAAAGTTGTGTCGTCTTTAACCCGCATCAGGGCACGGTAGTGCGGCCAGGAGAGTAGGGGAGGGGGAGAAAACATTGTGGGAATTCGCTACCCGTTGGGGATACTCATGATATTTTCATGGGCTCTTGTTTACACGTCCAGCTTTTGTGGTGTCAGGCGATAACCCATAGCGTGCATAATGGCGTTGATACTGGAAAGGGCAGGGTTGCCATTTTCTGAAAGAGCTTTTTGTACGCCCTTTCGGCTTAACCCGGACTCTTCTGCAATTTTGCTCACACCCTTTACGCGGCTCAAAACGCGTAGTGAAGAGAGCAATGCCCCCGTGTTACCGTCTTCGGCGTATGCTTCAAAAATGAGGTTGATATAGTCGTCAATCTCTTCTGGATGGTCTCGGAAGTAGGACTCTTCAACCTGATTGAATGTTCTATAATTTTTCATTGGCCAAATACTCCTGCCAGTAGGCTTTTGCTTTTTTGATGTCTTGTTGCTGGCTTCCTTTGTCGCCGCCGCAGAGCAAGACAACAATGTTCTCCGCGTCCTCTCCAAAATAAACCCGATAGCCAGTTCCAAAAAACATGCGCAGCTCACTAACACCTTCGCCGACTGGTTCACAGTCGCCATAGTTACCTTGCTCAAGGCGTGTGATCCGGATCAAAATATGCTTGCGGCCCACACTGTCTTTTAGACCATAAAGCCATTTTGTAAAAGGTTCGTTGCCGTTTTTGTCGGCAAAAACAATAACTCGGGTTGGTTTTGCCAGCCTTGCCACTTGTGAGTCTCCTTATATTATATCACTGCGTACCACGGTACGCAAGAAGCGTGAATATTTTCTTTGAAAATACACCCATTATTGATGGGTTTCATAGATAATTATCAAGTGCAGCAAGTTGTGCCGTCTTGAACCCGCATCGGGGCACGGTAGAGTGCAACCAGGAGAGGAGGGGAGAAAAGCATTGTGGGAATTCGCTACCCGTTGGGTATCGAATTCTCTTCCCGACGGGTAGAGAATCCTAAATCTGTCTGAACCGAACTGATAATATCGCCTGTAACCGATTTTTAGCTATCATCCCGAACAGCTTCCATCAATGGGAAAAAACTGTTGTGTCGAGCTGTAATAAGGGAAAAGGGGCAATCAATTGAAAGATCCTTCATCTGGTCCTCCCTTTTGTTTTGATTTTGCCCTTGGTAACGGTGATAGCATCACCAATCGCCAGTCGCTTGAGGCGTCGGGCAGTTGCCTGGTCGATCGGCAAGACCAAAATTGTATTACCACATTTCAGAAGAGTTAGCATTTGACCATCGACGTTTCTTATACCTGCGTATGTCAAAGGACTTTCAGAGTCGAAGTATCGGCAATGCTTGGGTATATCAAGACCACTGGCCCTTTTTTGCTCACGCTCGGCTATATATTTGTCCACCGACGTGATCCGCTCCTGGTTCACATCTGGTTCAAAAATTCTCCGTCGCAATGTGTTATCTGGCTGGGTTCCTGGCTGCTCCACGTGACCAGGTACATCACCCGGCAATAACACTTCAGTTCCACTGGCGAAGCGAACCATACCGAGTTGGGACAGTGTTCGCAAACGGTGCCGGTTTTGGGGTGGCGGGTTTCGTCCAATGCGGCCAATGTCTGGCTTGTCACTGAGGTTGCCGAATTTTCTGGTATCTGCTTGGCTGGTGTTTGGGCCTGCAACCGCTCGTGATCCAAAATAGCCATGGCCTCGGTGATTAATTTGTCCTCGGTTGTGGTGTTGGTCATTTTTGCTCTCCTTGATTAAAAGTTGCTGACGCCGATTTTCCAAAGACGGATCAGCAAAGGTAAGAGTGAGTTTGGAAGCAGCGGCTACTTGAGCAATCAGCTCTTTGAATCCAGCCGTGCCGTTGATGGCGATTCGGTTGCCATAGCGTGCAATCGCCAGCTGTAGGGCCGCCCGCAGGCTTTCCCTTGTGGCTTTTCGGGAAACCTGCAATTTGTTGCCATCGTCGCGCACGGCACTCTTGCCGGTATGGACGATGATCGTTCCCTTTTTTGTGATGTTATCTACCACGGTTGTATAGTTTGAGTTGGGGCCAGCTTGTCCTTCTCCTTTGATCGTATTGCCTTTCAGCCCCCGAGCTGCCTCGCGGGAACGCAGGGCGGCAAGGGCTTCCGCGTCACCATCCAGAGCTTTCTTTTTTAACCAGTCAGCCCATGTCCGCCGCTGGTACTGGTCTTTGAGGGTCTGGCGTTCTTTCTGGTAGTGATTGTTGATGGAATCGATTTCTCTCTGCAGTTTCTTATGGGCCTTGGCATACAGCAGCTTTTTTATTGGCCTTCCTTTCATTAATTTGATGGTCAGTCGAAGAAGATGGTTGGCCCTTTTTGCCGCCTCGATTTTCCTATTCTTCTGGTACCGGATCTTTTCAAATTCACGGCTCCCGGCAGCTGAGAGATTAAGGAGTTCACTCTTGTACTTGGCATACAACTCGACAGTGTTGATGCGCATCTGCACCGGCCGTTTTTGGTATTCCCTTTTCTTTCTGCCTGCTCGTTCTACTGATGCCTCGAACGGACCAAGCCGGTCTTCCAGTTTGGCCTTTGAAATGTCCCGAGCCACAGTGCTAGCCTTAACCATCGTTCCGTTACTTGCCTCGATGATTAGGCCGTTGGCACGTTCACGCAGTTCCAGTCCATTTTCGTGCAAGACCTGGTGCAGCTTTGACCAGGATTGTGCTCCCCGGATTTCCTCAAGGCATTCTCGTCTGATCCAGCTCAACAAGCTTTCAATCCCTGAGTGTCGTTCCATATCGGCAGCCCGTCCTTCGGCTGTCGTTCGGCGTGACTGATGATTATCCGATTCCAATCCATAGTCCCTTTCCAGGACGCTGCATAATTCAGCAAGTGTCTGGTATGCCCTGTAGGGTTCCTGCATCGTCAGTCTTTTTGGGTGAATCTTGTTAATGGCGATATGGATGTGGAAATTGTCGGTGTCGTGATGAACTACGCTCACCCGCTGATGTTCGCCATAGCCCAAACCGGAGCAGATTCGTTCCTCAATGGCCTTGAGAACTTTTGCATCGGGATTTTCTCCAGGCCGGAAGCTGACAAGCAGATGATATGTTTTATCACCTGTGGCTCTCGTGTTGAGTCGTTGGGTAGCAAGCACCTCTCCGATCACCGTGGTTATGGTATCGGCATCACAGTTTGTGGTGGTGCAGAGCCCCACCCGTTCGGTTTTCCCCTGTTCGTCCGTGATGTATTCGGCAAGACCCGCAAAGTCGCTCTTTTTCACCGACCGCATGGGAACGTGTTTGATGATCACCGGAATTTAGCCGCTAAAGTTTACGATTTCTTCCTGGGCATAACTACTGCCATCATGACTTGCCCCATTTCATCCTGTGTCCTCTCTATCTTTGAGAGCAAAGCATGGATTGTCTCATGCCCGAACTGCGCTGCCCGCTCATCATTGGTAAGCCAGAGTTTCAAAAGACCGCCCAATCGACCGAGATCGCCGCTTATACGGGCAAGTTCGCGCACTTTCTCATAATCCATAATGCCGGTTATCCGGTAGCCCTGGCCGACATCACGCAGATATCGCGCTACGCTTAGGCCCGCTGCCTTAGCTTGTTGTCCAATGATGTCTTTTTCTTCAGGGAACACCGGCACTCTGAGATGATGACGTCGTCTCCGGCGGATATCAACTTTGTTATCTTGCTGCATCTTTCCTCTTGTATTGGATTGACTGGCTCTTTTAAACGGCGGAAGCCGTCCAGGCCTCGCAGAGCAGGATGAACGTTGAGCCCGAAGGGGCGAATAAGGGCCAGTGAAGATAGCAACCTTTTTCGAAAAGGTTGGCTAACTTCACCTATCCTGCCCGGCTAACGCCGTTCGTTACAACCCACCTCTTGCGCAACTCGAATTTCATTTTATCCACTATTTTATGAATGTAAAGAGATCTGACAGCTTTTCTATTCTTGCATTTATATTATACAATACACATAATAACAAGGTATTAACAAAGTATGAGGTTTTGACGCCAGTTAATGAACAGCGTATAAACTGCGTTACAATAGCGCGACAACGGCGTGGCAGTAGTGCGACAACAGCGCGTCAGCAGTGTCGTGACAGTGCGTTAACAGCGAGATAACAGCGTTTGGAATGAACATGACAAAAAGCTACACAGAGACCTTATCCGAGTGGGTGAAGAAACAAGAAACTGCCCGGACTAAACGCAACATACAGAAGATCGCATTTTTAGCCGTCAGAGCTGACGTAAAGATGGCGATTGAAGCCGGCTATACCCTCAAGACCATATGGGAGCACATGACGGAAACGGGGAAAATTACCTGTCGGTACGAAACCTTCCTGAAATACGCAAATCTGGAATGCAAAACTGTGCCGGCAGTAGAAACTCCTGAACAAAAAATAAATCCGCCGGCCAAAATCGCTGGCTTTACATTCAACGCAATCCCAAAGAAGGAGGATTTGATCTGATGGCTAAGATTCATATGATCTTGCAGGGAAAAGGAGGCGTCGGCAAATCGATGATTGCAGCAACTCTCGCGCAATACAAGTTAGCAAAGGGCCAAACACCCCTTTGCATCGATACGGACCCGGTAAACGCTACGTTCCATGGCTATAAGGCTATTCCTGTGCAACAACTCAATATAATTGAGGGAGACGAGATCAGGACCCGCAATTTTGACGCCATAATTGAACTGATCGACAGCAGCAAAGATGATGTCATAATCGACAATGGGGCAAGCTCCTTCGTGCCGCTGTCGCATTACCTCATCAGCAACAAGGTCCCTGAGCTGCTCCAGGAGATGGGCCACGAATTAGTCATACATATGGTGATCACCGGCGGGCAGGCATTGCTTGACACTGTAAGCGGGTTTTTTCAAATGGTGGGCCAGTTTCCGGAACAAGCTCTTTTTGTAATCTGGCTGAATCCTTACTGGGGGCCGATAGAGCACGAAGGGAAGTATTTTGAGCAAATGAAGGCCTATACGGCAAACAAAAGTCGTGTGTCGGCCATCATTCACATTCCGGAGCTCAAGGAAGAAACATATGGTCGAGATTTTAGCGGCATGCTCCAGGCCCGCCTCACTTTCAATGAAGCCTTGGCGATGGAGTCCCTGACGATAATGAATCGCCAACGACTCAAGACAATACGGGCCCAACTCTTTGGAAATCTCGATAACGCAATGGTGCTGTAATGGAAAAAATCGAGGAAACCATAAAAGAAATCGCTATCAAACATGGCGTAGCCGTTGGCCGTGATGATCCAATCATGATTCTCCATACGATCAACGAACGGTTAATGAAGGAAACTGCAGCAGCTCAGCGGCAAATCCTGCATGAATTCAAGGAAGAGTTGGAATCTGCAGCTCATGAATGGGAGGTTTCAACCAAAAAAATCGCGGAGAGAATTCTCGATGTTGCATTGAGTGCTAGCAAAGAAGAAATTGCCGAAGGGGGAAAGAAAGTTGCGGAAGCCATTGGCAGAGAGGTCGAGTCCAGATTGGCCCAAACAAATGTAATTGTAAGGAAAACGCGTATATTAACTATGATAAATATTGCGGCAGCGGTTATCACCTTACTTTTTGCAGTTACAACATCATGGGTGATAAAATAGCGTGGCTATTAATCAAACTCAGCCTGTCTCACCGGAACATGTGCTGCAGACAATAAGTTAAATCATGAATAATATCCTTTTCCTCTACATATGCGCCAGAAAGTGTTTGGAATGAAATAGATTATGATTTATAACCCGGACTATACGAGGCGCAAGTGTTTACTTATTGAGAGTTACTGGACAAGACTTCATTTACAATAGACAAAGCGGTTGCTGACACTCAAAAAATAGAGGATCAACAACGTCTACAGCAGATCGAACAGCAAAAGCGTGAGACTGAGGGGTAATATAATATGATTTCAGTGTCAAAGATTTTCGTAATCTTCACTGCTATTCTTTCTTTTGTTTCGATATCTTTTAGTAGCGAAAAAATATTCATGGTTCCAACAGATCTTCATATCTCGCTCTTGGATTTAGAGAAACATGACTACAAAATGTTGATAACCACGAAAGATACACCATTACTGTATTGGACTGAATATAATCCCAATGCTGAGATTACAGAAACAGGGAAGGTCCTGAGAAAAGGTTCGATGATTAATTATGATGACAGGCATGATAGTTGTCCTATCCCTACTTATGAGGTACACCAAATTTCCAATGGAATGACATTGTTCATGTCTAATACTCGTATTCCTGTTACGTCAGCAATGATTCTTTCTTCCGATGAGAGAGATCAACTTGTTGATATTTTATATCCCCCATTTAAGATGAAATCTAAATCGATTGCAGCGTCACATTTTAGATTTTTTCCAACTTTTCAAGATACTAAGAGTGCCAGCGGTGGTTTTTCTGAAAAGGAAATCGAAGTTGATGTTCTGCGAAGAACACAGGACAACAAGTGGTTTTTTGTTCGGTATTGGGATGATTCTTATAATGTTTGGTTAAAAGGTTGGGTTCCATCAACGGCCATTGATGTAAAGATTTCTTCGGAAGTTAAACAAGTTAAAACCGAAGGAACTCTGGATAATTACGCAGAGGCAGAGGCAATTAAAATTAAATACGGGGTCCCGGTTTATGGCGATATGCCTTTATATACATACAAGGAAGAAAGGCATATCGCTATCACTCAAGTTGATACTCCGGCATATACTTATCAAGTGTACGGAGGAAAAAAGGCAGAAGAGACGCCATATACACTTAAAAAGGGTTCTCTGTTTAGTTACGAAAAAGAAGATGCTAAATACAACCCATTTCCAATTTATGCATCGAGACTTTGGTTTAACGGAGCTAGAAGGGATCTTTTTATTCCAGAAAAAAATATAAAAATTGTATCAGCAATTGATAGAGAAAAGCTGATTGACTTATTATATCCTCGTTTATCAAGGCAAGGCAAATCAACGGGAAAGGTTTCTCTTAAAGAACTTCCTGATATGAGTTCATTGGATATAGATGAAGGATTTAGTAAAAATGAAAGCAAGAGAATCGAAGTTGTAAGGCGAACGACCGATTACAAATGGTATTATATATCTTATTTAACAAAAAATTCCGACAAAGAATACGTAGGTTGGGTTCCTGCAGATGCTGTTGAACTCGAAGCAGAGGTATTTCATCCCGCAACCTCAGAAAGAAAACAGCCAGAAGGAGCTGATGCTCATTTTGAGATAATATCTGAGAAGACAGGAAATTTCTAATTGGGCTATGCACTTGACTCAACCACCCACAATATGTAGTGGTTGCTCAGATTTATGTCTTACCCAAGCCAGGCGTTGGCGTAGCGGTCTGCTCCAGGGGCTTGCGTGAACTTCCGCCGACGATCTCACATGCTGGAACCGAGGCTGAAGTACCAGACTGCTGGACCATTCGATACGTGCGACCCCTGAATTCCGACAAAGTGTGCGGGTAGTGTTCCATGCCAGAGCGCTACATGTAGTGGGTGGTTGAGTCAAGTGCATAGCCCAATTTTGGAAAATACGCTATTTCTGCAGACGTCCCCAAACTCAGATCTCACATCCGGTGTGACTGCTTCATGATACTCTCTGTGCGAAATTGTTTGGTTGACTTTCTGTTCGCACATTGATCGGGGGGAAATTACACTACCTTTTTCAATTGTCTTTTTTTTCAGTAAATTTTGTCTTTCTGAACCTACTCAAGGTAGGAGTTCATGATAAACACCTAAAGGAGGGGCTGAGATGTTAGAAGTCATAGGCGAAGTTGATTCGAAAGAAAGAAGCCAAATGATGAGGCCAGGAGTTGTAAAACCAGATCCCAACGAATTTCTCCATATTCCAGTTTTTCGGCTACGAATTCTTCTTTCTTCAGGAAAACTTTTGCAGGTTTTATATAAAGGTGAACCGCCGGGAGATGCCGACATTGGCGAGCAAGTTATCGTAAAAGGGGTGGACAGAGGTGGTGTCCTTCATGCGAGAAGCATTTACAACCTTACAACAAATTCATGGGTAACTGCTGCACCAGGATTCATTCAAAAAATATTTGGAGATTTTTTTTAAAGGCAATGTCAAGTGCAATTGGGAAGGGTGTATGGACTACTGAGAAGATCATTTGGTGCCGTACCATAGCTGCAATAACGTTAAATAAATTCTAGCTATCGCGAATTGTTTCGTATCGAGTCTGCACCTTGGTTTTGTGAAATAATATTGGGAGACCGAAAATGATATGTTCATATTGCGATTGAGAAAAGTTACCATTAGCAATATTTACAGCGCACAAATATGGACAGATAACGTTGGTTCCCCATATTCGGTAGGTTCAAAACAACGAGCTAGGCCAAAACCCACCTGCCAACGGAAAAAAACAACAGCCCCCGCATTTATGAAAAAGACTTCCTAAAGGCTTCACATGGCAAAAGACAAAAACATACCAGCGGATGATGACATAACCAGTTCAATACAGATTCTGGAGCGAAGAGATCTTGATCTCGTTACCAATATTGATTTATCTGGTTATGCAAAATCGGGAAGTTCTGCAGCTTGGGGGGGAGCACAGTTTCAATTCCTGAGAGTTAAGGCTATTTCAAGGGCGCTTGCTGACAAGAAGTCTGATGTTGAGCGGTACTTGATGGAAGATGTGTTGTCTGGTCTGAATGGTCTTAAAGCTCCTTTTGTCTATTTAATAATTGGATCTAGATTGAAGGTTAGCATATATCTCGGGATTTTGAATAAATCTACGTTAAAATCCACTTTTCCTCTTCACCTTGATATGCTCTCAAGCTCTTTACAGAGTACTTTCCCTGATATAGAACTTGAACCGTTAAGCAAAGAGTCTGTTGATCGTAATATTGGGAACTTTTTTCAGAAGTGCCGAAACTACGGCATAATGACCGGAGTTCCAACAGCTAAAATAGGAGTAGAAGAACATGGCATCGAACAGATAGAAAGATTGTTGAGAGGACTGTACCGACAGGAATTTGGATACATGGTAATTGCAGATCCTATTAATGATATTGAGGTAATTAATGCGTTTGACGACATAGCAAATGATATCAGAGAAAAATCGCCCTTAATAAAGGAATCGAAGCAGTATACTCAGACGTCAAGAGTGACCGTGACTGGAGAGTCACTCAATAGGTCAATGCAATATTATATCGAATTGTTAGAAACACTGCTTGAGAAGCTACAGTTGGCTAAAGCTCAGGGCATGTGGCGAACGATGTCTTATTTTTTTTCACCTGACCCCGCAACCACCGCCAAGATGGGAAACCTGCTAAAAACTGTTTTTAGTGGAGAAGAGTCAGTTCCTGAGGCCATCCGTACTATTACCTTAACAGGAGGTAATCCATCAGCAATACTCGCTAAATTCCGGCAAATAGAACTTGAATTAAATTTCCACCCTGCCTTTTCATTAGAGCACCCGCTGCAAAAAATCATAAAACATAAGTTTGTTTCAGTTCTGAATTCCCGTGATTTGGCAACATTGACTCATCTCCCCAAGGAGGAGATGCCCGGTTATGATGTTAAAGACACTGCACGGTTTGGTGTCTGTCTTCCTGATAGAAAACCGGCTGACACCGTTTTTATTGGTGAGATAATCGATCGTGGAAGTGGTACTGGAAACCAGTATGGCGTCTACGTACAAGAATTAGTCAAGCATGGTTTGATTGCAGGGGTGACTGGTAGTGGCAAGACTAATACCTGTCTGAATCTTCTGGATCAGTTATGGAAAGGGAATTCTGGGACACCTTTTTTAGTTATAGAACCTGCTAAAGCTGAATACAGATCTCTCTTGAATGTGGAAGGGTCCGAAGACCTGCGGATATTCACTCTTGGGGATGAGATGACCTCTCCGTTCAGGCTGAACCCTTTTGAGATAATGGAAGGTGTAAAACTTCAAACACATATAGATAATTTAAGGGCAGTTTTTAATGCTAGTTTTGTGATGTATGCCCCGATGCCGTATGTCCTTGAGCGATGCATCCATGAGGTGTATCAAGATAAAGGATGGGATTTGACTACCAACCTCAATCGGCTTTCTGAAAGAGCTGAAAAAAGTCCCTTTGGCATATTCCCAACTTTAACGGATCTCTATGAGAAAATTGATCCCGTGGTTAATGCCTTGGGTTATGAGGATAGATTGACCATGGATATTAAAGCTGGATTAAGGGCAAGGATCGGTAGCTTAAGGATAGGTGGGAAAGGATCAATGCTTGATACGGCTTTGTCAATTCCAATGGACAATTTATTGAATAAGCCCACAATTCTGGAGCTCCAGAGTATTGGTGACGATGAGGAAAAAGCATTTATCATGGGACTCCTGATAGCGAAGCTTTATGAATACAGAGAGATTGAAAGCAAGAAAAGAGGCAGTAATTCAGGGTTAAAACATGTCACCCTCATAGAAGAGGCACATAGACTTTTATCTAAATCCTCCACGGATTTTAGCAATCTAGAAAACGTTAGCACTAAGGCAAAGGCAGTGGAGACCTTTTGTAATATTCTCTCTGAGATTAGAGCCTTCGGAGAGAGCATATTAATAGCGGAGCAGATACCTTCAAAGCTTGCCCAAGATGCCATTAAGAACACAAATCTCAAGATCATGCACCGGATTGTCGCTAAAGATGACCGTGATTTGATGGGCGACACCATGAATCTGAACGAACAGCAGAACAAGTTCGTTTCGATTATGTCTAAAGGCGTAGCTGCTGTTTTTTCTGAAGGGTTTAATGAGCCCTTTCTTGTGCAGGTTTCACATTATCAGTCTATGGTGAAAATGCTTAATCCTAAGGTGATGAACGTTCAGGATATTGATATTAGCCGCTTTATGGCCAAAAAACTGATTCCCCTGAATCATATATTTGGGAGACATACCGGTTGTAAGCAGTGCCAGAGTAAGTGTACCTTTAGGGATGTGGCAAATTGTCTGCTCTCCAACCCGGAAAATATTAGAAACTTTAGCAAGTTTATATTTGCAATCATTGAAACAACCGGCAATCTAACAGCTCTTTTCCCTTTGTTTAGAGACACCCTCTTGCAAGAAATAAGAGATTCATTGCAAAAAGATGGAGAGGCCAATGGCATTATGTTCTGTTTTTTGATCACATCGGGCGAGTCTTACATCCGGAATAAAGGCAGGCAGTATGACCTTTCTTCGCACAAAAAGATTGTTTTATTAAACGCTTACAACAATGTTGTAAATTCCTATTTTGCCATTCCTGTGAAGACTCAATTGTCAGCGGATACTGAATTCTACCTCAAAGATTTTCAAAGGAGTTACAAGGAAAGCTTTGGAATTGACAAGGGACCTTTCCCGGGATGTAATGAGTTTTGTAAAAATAAATGCATATTCAGGTATGAGGTTGAACCGTGGGCGCGGGATCAAGATGTTGATGACAAATTTATGCAAGCAATCAAGAGTAAGAGCGAGCCTGAAGCTAGACTTCGAGTTAGAAGCCTCTGCATTGATGTGGCACACAAACTCGCCAGCGGAAACAGTGGTGAGTTTGTTAAAAATTTAGCTCTTTGCTTCTTCATTCAAAAATCCGTGCAGTGGAGCACCATGAAAGTAGTACAAAATATAAACAAATGGTTTTTTAAAGTCGACTGAGGAGGTGAATTATGAAAGAATCTTCTGAGGTTTCTGAGAGCTTAGAAAAACATACAATGAGATCTGCTGAGAGGAGGGGTGAAAGTTTCGATGAATTGAGAGCATTTGATAACTCTAGCCATATCGAGACGTTTGATGACATAAGAAAGCAGGGCTCTGACAAGTCAATTGAAACCTTTGATGATTGTCGAAGTGAGACCGAACATGGCGACGTTAAGGAAGAGTTCAAGTCAGGAGAAAACGAGCGTCTCTCTAATTCAGCGACGAAATTGAGTATCGATAGAGGGAGACATAGAGCCTATGTAGCAATAAAAGAAGGCTATGATAACAACCCGGCAAAGCTTAATGATGTATACACCCAAACAGATGGTCAAAATTTTATAGATAGAAGAGGTATCACTAATGTAAGCTTTGATGAGGATGTTCTTAACTCAGAGGATATGCAGAATTTAATGAAAGAGCATGATTTTAAAAATTGGGAACAAGGCCAGGTGGAACATAAGGGTTTCACTTACAATGATCATGTGAAGGAATTCGGCCGGTTGCATGAGTGTCAGGAGGCGATAAAAAATGGGCATTCACCTAACGAAATAGAAGGCCTTTTCGGGAAAGAACATGCTGACACGTATAAAAGATTTTATGAGCGAGACCCGATCGAGATTAATCGAACAGTTGAGATGGAGTAATTGCATAAATATATTGTATCAAATCGATATATACGATATGCGAAAAAACAGGATTATGTACAAATTTGAATTAATAACTGTACTGAGATATCTAAGGTACCTCAATAACACTCAAACGCGGTTGGTTTTTAGTCGATTCGCGACAATCAATAGAGAGGAGACTTTCTGAGATAATTATGAGCGGATTTGATAAGGCATTATGGTTTTGGCTACCGGTTCTGATATATAAAGCAATTTCTGCTTGTTTTAGGACAATTTGGAAATTCAATCTTTGGATCCTCCAGACGATTAGCGGTGTCCCACTTTTTTATTGTCGGCCCGAATATCGGTTGCCGGCGATTTTCATTGGGACCATCGGGACCCTGTCAACTTTTAACTTTCTCTGTTATGTATTTGCGTTGGGTTCTGCCTCTGGCGTGAATGGGTCCCCAAGAGGATTACCCGTGAATGATTTGTTGACGATGGGGCTGGTTGGCATTGGGCTGTTAATAGTGTGCAGATTACTGATAAGACGAGGCTCAATATAAGAGCTATGGAATTATTTTTTAAAATTTGCTCTTCTGCTCGGAATCTTACAGAAATTGTGCCGGAAAACTAATTTAAGGAAAAACTGATTAAACTGGCTAAAAGGGATCTCGACAACTTTCTCCTTGGAGGAATCTTCCCAGTATTGCCAAATGGTGGTTGCATAAAGCACTTTACTTGTGGCATGCAAGCCAAGAAGGCGAAAAAAGAGGCGGTCGAGAATAAGAGAGGGGAAAAGTGGCTCAAGATCTATCTGACTTCAAGAAACTTGAAGAGTTTTTAACTTTAGCAAAAACAATTGATGTATTTAAAAGCTGCCAGGACATTTTTGATGTATTTGGAATCAAAGATAAAAACGCATCTCTTTATGATATTCA
>CAIQWD010000033.1 GCA_903875445.1 uncultured delta proteobacterium
CCCCCCCCCCCCCCCCCCCTATCCGGCTGATGCATCGTCAGTCCCTCCTTGGCTGATTGTTGGTTGTTGCGGTCGTTCGGTGGTGGCGATGGCATACATCTGCCCGGCTGCATCCATTAAAGCCGTGGCAGTCAGCCGGACCCTCACGACACTTCCGTCTTTGCAGAGCCGCTGGGTCGAGTACGGTTCAAGAATCTGCGCCCGGCTAAGTTGCGTGATACTCTCCAGGGCCGCATCCCGCAGTTCCGCAGGAATGCGCTCGCTGACGTTCATGGCCAGGGCTTCGGCCTCACTCCAACCGTACATCCGCACCGCGCCGGGGTTCCAGGCGAGGATCCGGCCGTCGAGATCCTGCACGGTGACGGCGTCGTGGGCATCGCGAACGACTATCGCCAGGCGGTTCAGCTCACTCGCTTTATGCAGCCTCTCCCTGGTTTTCACCATCTCGGTAATGTCCATGAAGGTGATGACCGCCCCCTCAATGACATTACGGATGGTACGATAGGGTTGGATACGCAGAGTGTACCACATGGTGCTGGTGGCCTGCACCTCGATTTCTTTTGATATCAGGGTGTCGAGTACCGACTGGGTATCGGCCACCAGGTTGTCGTAACCCAGCAAATTGGAAACGATATGCCCCACCGGTCGGCCGAGATCACCGGCAATGAGATTAATGATTTTGGCGGTGGCAGGGGTAAAACGGAGGATACGCAGGCAATGATCGACAAAGACGGTGGCGATACCGGTGCCGGCCAGGAGGTTATTCATATCGTCGTTGGCCTGCGACAGATCCGCCACCTTGGTCTGCAGCTCGTTGTTGACCGTCGCCAGTTCCTCGTTCACCGATTGCAATTCTTCTTTCGAGGTTTCCAGCTCCTCGTTGGTCGACTGCAGTTCCTCATTGACCGACTGCATCTCTTCGTTTGCCGACTTCAGTTCTTCACAGGAGGTCTCAAGCTGTTCATGGGTTGTCTGAAGATATTCATCTTTCGCCCGCAGTTCCTTTCTGAGATCGGCAATGATCAGATCGGCTGCCGTCCCCGAATCAGCGCCGCTGCCGGGGGTGTCAACCGGGGCGATTTTCGCCAGGTCGGCCTGCTCAAGAATAACCAGAAAGAGGGGCGCGACGGAACCGGTTTTCACCTGCTGGACGGTCAGAACGACCCCGGTGAAATCGCCGTTGGTTTTCACCCGCAGGCCGGGGCAGATGACGGTCTCTTTACCGAAGACGGCCTTATGCAGGGCGGTGGTCAACTCCTGCCGCAATCCTTCCCGGGCCATTTTCAGAACATTGGCTACGCCCATCTCACCGGGAGTCGGCTCCAGGTACATGCCGGTGCGACCGTGCAGGTAAAGGATATCGCCCTGTTTATTGACCAGGACGGCCGCCGGACTCTTCTGCAGGAGGGCCTTTTCGGTGAGTTCACGCAGGGGCAGTTTTTCCGGAAAGGCTGAGATTGCCGACGGCGGGAGGGCGGCGGACACGGCCGTCATCGGCGGCAAAAAGGGGCTGAGTTGCATGGTTTGGAGATTGTAGGTATCCTCTTTGCGTTGGTACAGTTTCACATTACGCTCGATGGCGGTAAAGAGGTAGAGAAACTCGCCCATGCTCTCCGAGGTGCCGAGAAAGAGAAATCCTGCCGGGTTGAGGGCATAGTGGAACAGCGGCATAAGCTTCTTCTGCAGCTGCCCGCCGAGATAGATCATCAGGTTGCGGCAACTGATCAGATCGAGTTTGGAAAATGGCGGGTCCTTGAGGAGGTTCTGTTCGGAGAACACCAGCATATCGCGGATGCCTTTGTGGATACGGAAGTGGCCGCCGGGTTCGGCGACGAAAAAACGCCGCAAACGTTCGGTGGACAGGTCGCCGCTGATGCCCGCCGGGTACAGTCCTGCCCGGGCGGTGGCAATGGCCTCGCCATCAATGTCGGTGGCAAAAACCTGCACCTTGAAAATCTGTTTCATCGCCTCCTGCCGTTCGGCAAGGAGGATGGCGATGGAATAAGCCTCTTCGCCCGTTGAGCAGCCCGGCACCCAGACACGGATCGTCGCATCTGCAGATTTGCCGACAAAGAGGCTGGGGATGATCTGCTCTTCGAGGGCCTTGAAGGCCTCCGGGTCGCGGAAGAAGCTGGTGACGCCGATCAGCAGATCGCGAAACAGGGCTTCCACTTCCGCCGGGGTCTGCTGCAGATACCTGACATAGGTCTCTAGCCCTTCGATCTGGTTGATGGCCATGCGGCGCTCGATGCGACGATGGATGGTGCCCGACTTGTAACCGGAAAAGTCGTGGCCGGTCTGTGCCCGCAGGAGGATGAAGATCTTCTTCAGTCCGTTTTCGCGGTCGGCTGTTGTCGGCAAGACCGCGGGGCGCGGGGCTTTGCCGAAGAGGTTGGCCAAGTAGGCGATCAGTTGGGCGGGCATCTCGGCCGGCGGCAGCACGTAATCGACCAGGCCAGTGGCAATGGCACTGCGCGGCATACCATCGTACTCGGTGGATTCGAGGTTCTGAGCCATAACCATGCCACCTTCGCCCTTGATCGCCCGCACTCCGAGGGTGCCATCGCTGCCGGTGCCGGAAAGGACGATACCTATGGCCCGCACCTGCTGGTCTTGGGCCAGCGAGCGAAAAAAGAAGTCGATCGGCAAACGCTGACCGCGGGGCGAGACCGGCTCCAGCAACTGCAGGCTGCCATTCAAAAAGGCCATATCACGACCCGGCGGGATGATGTAGGTGCAATTGGGTTGCACCCGCATGCCGTCCTCAACCTCAAGAACCTGCATGCGGGTGTAGCGCCGGACCAGATCGACCAGGATACTTTTGTGATCGGGCGCCAAGTGCTGCACCAGGACAAAGGCCATGCCGGGATCAACGTCTGCGGGCATACCGGAGAAAAAGGCCTCAAAGGCGGCAAGGCCACCGGCGGAAGCGCCGATGCCGACAACGGGAAAACCTGTTTGCGGTTGTTCGGTTGGCGTCTGTTCCGAGATCTGCTCGGCGACGTCCTGTGTTTGAGACTTCCGGGCTTTGCCAGGACCTGCGACCGGGGCTTGATTCTTTTCTTTGCATGGCTCTTTTTTCCCGGTGGTCATGGAGCTCCTTGGTCGTTTTCGCTGTAGAAACGGCAGGCAAGTGGACGCTACAGAATAAGGACATTGCCTCTCAGTACAGGGGTGAGGATTGAGCAGGAAGGTTGAAGAGCACTGCGACGCTATGCAGCATGGCCGCTCCGTAAGAATTATCGTTCACGGATGGGTAAATTGTCCCGGGTGCTGCTCGGCAGCCCTCATCCGAAAACAGTATCATATCTTGCAGTCAATTTTCAAATTTATCGTGTCCAGAAAATCAAATTGCCATATCGGTGTTTCACCGACCATATCCGAAATGTTCAAAATTGGATACTCACCAAATTCTCTTATTGGAACCATTCTGTATAGAAGCAGAAACTGATGCCCTGAAGTCCAAAGCACTTGACTCTGGTTTAAGGCACCCCGTTAAGGTTGCCAAGACGTATATAAACCAATTTGGCATCTGCCTCTACGTTACCTTTCTACTGTGGAGATAAACAAGAAGGCGCCCCAAATACCTAACAACAAAAATGCAACCTGAGAGTTGAACTTATCCATGAACACCTTTACCTCAGTCGTGATAAGGCCCGATTGAGGTTTTTCCTGGTACATTACACCTGAACACTTGCTCTTTACAATTCAGCTATTTGCTCCATGCGTGAGAGAATGGTCGGGACCCTGGATTGACTCGCCCCATCCGGCGGAAGATGGCCTGAGAGGGCCTCACGAAATCGATGGCTTTCTAAAAGCTCCCGGAAGCCGTCGACCAAGTGCTGCCGCAGCGTGATTCGAGCCTGATCAATCTCTCCCACCACTTCAGGCCTTCCGTCCAATACCGTTACTATATCCTCCATGTCGTGGCTCATCAGGTAATCACCTTCACCACGACTTCTGAAGGCTGCCAGCTTGCACGCCAAAAAATAAGGTGCCGTGATCATGTGGATACGTTTTCCTGATGGCAGAGTCTGGGGCGTTGCCGTCTTGAAGGCTTCTCGATACCATACGCTCCCAAAACCGAGCAATTGTGGATTAGTCGGCATGACGTCCAGGAGAAGGCCGCCCGCTTTCCAGCGACAAATCGGGGCATCCCCACTGGTATCTTCTTGGAAACCACCTGCTCGCAACCGTTCAGCCAACTGATAATATTCTGTCATGGTTGCGACTTCGGTGATAACATCCACATCTTGTGTGGCACGGATCGGTGGGGCGGCCATATCTGTGAGCAGTAGACCAGTGGCGCAACCTCCAAGGAAAACCAGCTGGTCGATCAATTCGTCGAGGAGTTCGACTGCTGCTTCCAAGATTTCAAGGTTGGGGTTTGTTATCCGATGCATACTGCTCCAACCGTATTCTCAATTTTTTAGTGGCGATTTCTCTCTCTCTGGCTCGGCCGCTGCGAATCGCGTCCACCAAGGTTAGCAGCTCGTAGAGATTTTTGTCAACGCGCGCTGCCTGGGGTGCCAGCTTATATAATGGTCGAAAGGCAATTCCACGTGCCTCGCCGTCCGGATCAGGCCAGACCGGGGGAGGCTCCGCAGTGGTACTGACCAATAATTCCGCAAGCGGAGGGGCTGCGTAGGCGGTCGGCATCCCCCTGGTCATCTCTCCCTGCTCAGCCCAAAAGACATATTTAAGGCCATGGATGAGAAATTCCTCGAGATTCCTGAAATTAGGCACGATCTTCTCCCTCAGCCGTACTGCCAGCTTTGCGGCCAAGACACGCTTGACCGCCGAATGGATCTGGGAAGAGCTCATTCCTAATTCTACAGCCAAAATTGTATACGACCATGGCCGTGATCCCATGACAACCAGCTTAAGCAGTACAAAAATATCCTGTGGCTTTAGCATAAATCATTCTCCATTCTAGAATCTAGAATGGAGAATACCATGGTCGAGGGAAAATACAATTTGAATTTACCATTTTCTGATTATGTTTTTTCCGACGAAATAGGGATTTCAAGTGGCAATTGTAAACCGAGAAAGAAATTCGGAACCTTACAGTATTTCCGATCAGTTGGGCTTTGATCATCGACCAATATCACCACATAAAAGGAGCAATTCTGCTCTTCTGTGAATTCGAAATTATCCCAGAAGAGATCAGTAATGTCCGGTTAGAAAATTGCAGTTAAAAAATATGTGAAATAATTTAAATATAACGAATATTTAGCTTGACAAATCAATGAAGTCGCTCGCGATTTTTTCATAAGTATCCTATTAATTTTACGGAGTTATGAAAATGCCGCGATTACTGTCAGCAAAAGCAGAATATTCGACCGTCTCATTCAAAAAACTGAACCATCCTTTAAAAAAGATCCTGGAGAAAGCCCCACCGCTTAAATCCAGGTGCAACAGGCCTCTGCAGATGGATTTTAATGACCAACTCAACGCTCTCATCTTCTTCCATCTGGAAGAGCATACCTCCGGGAGGCATCTCCTTCAGAATCTGCAGGAAGATGACTTTGCAAGAGAACATATTGCCCCAGAAAAAGGTATTTCCAAGACTTCGTTCTTTGAGGCCATGAACGACAGAGGTCTTGATCAATTTCTTTATGTCTTCAACGCGCTGCAAGAACAGGCGGGTACAGTGTTACCGCAAAAATTCCCAGAACTCGGTCAATTGGTGGCAATCGATGGCTCCTTGATTGACTCTGTCCTTTCTATGACCTGGGCCGATTATCGAGGTGGTGCAAAAAAGGCAAAAACCCACATCGGGTTTGACATCAATCGTGGCATTCCACGAAAAATATTCCTTACCGCCGGAAACGACGGCGAGCGGCCATTTGTCAGCAAAATTCTTGAGCCGGGTGAAACCGGAGTCCTTGATCGAGGATATCAACACCACAAAAATTTCGATCTTCTGCAATCAGAAGGAAAACACTTTGTTTGTCGCATCAAAGCAAATACCATAAAAAAACGCTTGGAAAGGATTCCTCTCTTAAAAGATACTATAGTCTTCTATGATGCGAAGGTTCTTCTTGGACAGAAAGGTGTCAGTCAGACTGAAAAACCATTACGTCTCATCGGATATGAGATTGAAGGTATACAGTACTGGGTTGCCTCGGATCGTTTCGATCTCACCGCC
>CAIQWD010000034.1 GCA_903875445.1 uncultured delta proteobacterium
AAAGAAACCGATACTCGGTACTTGCATCTTTCTACAATTTCAGCATCAACATGGGTCTACCTGCCCTCACCAATCCCTGCAACTCTTCTGTAATCAAAAAGATTTTCAAGCGTCCTCAGGCAATTCAGTGGAACATCGTGGGCGGCGGCAAGGGCCACGGTGTAGCTAATTTTTCATTTCATATTGTTGCTCAAATCTGCCGTTTGCCGACATAAATGCTTCTGCCAGTCCACCGCAGGACCACACCTGAAGGGAATCACACGAAGAAGGTGTTGGTCCGCACAATTGCGGTCGCCAAGGCCACACCAGCGGCCTTGGCGAGAGCCGACTTTAAAAAAGGTCCGGCGCACAAGAATGGCAATTATCTGTAATAAGCCCATCATTTCAGAACACATTTTTAACATATTCCGAATATGGAGCTTCTACTCTGCAATAAGCAGCATTGGCGATGCGGCACCAGCACGCCAATAAGACCAAACCTCAACTCCGTGGCGTTCAATGAACCAAGCTTTTCATAAGGATACTATGAACTCAACACCGAAAACCGCCGTCCTGATCCCCTGCTATAACGAGGAAGCCACCGTTGACAAGGTAGTTCGCGATTTCCGGCTCAGCCTCCCCGAGGCCCAGATCTTTGTTTACGACAACAATTCAACCGACCGAACCGTAGAGGTCGCGAAAAACGCCGGGGCGGTGGTGCGTACTGAACCTCTGCAAGGCAAAGGGAATGTAGTGCGGCGGATGTTTGCCGATATTGAGGCGGAGGTGTATGTCCTAGTCGACGGCGATGCAACCTATGATGCAGCCGCTAGCCCGGGGATGATCAAACTTTTGGTCGATAATCAACTGGATATGGTCAACGGAGCGAGGGTTACCGACATCAAAGAGGCCTATCGCCTCGGCCATCGCTTCGGTAACCGGCTCCTGAGCTCCATCGTCGCCATGACCTTCGGTAATCGCTTGAAGGATATGCTCTCGGGCTACCGGGTCTTTTCCCGCCGCTATGTGAAAAGCTTCCCTTCTCTTGCCGTCGGATTTGAAATTGAAACCGAACTGACCGTTCATGCCCTGCATCTGCGGATGCCCATCGCCGAGGTCGAAACAACCTACAAAGACCGTCCCGCCGGCTCACTCAGTAAACTCAGCACCTATCGCGATGGTTTGCGCATCCTCTGGAAAATATTTGTCTTTATCAAGGAGGAAAAGCCCATGGCTTTCTTCTCGTCGATTGCCCTATTCTTTTGCTTTTCCTCAGTTGCTTTGATGCTCCCCATCTTCGTCGAATTCGTCGAGACGGGGCTTGTGCCCCGTCTGCCAACCGCTGTTCTGTCGATGAGTATGATGATTATCGGCTTTCTCGGTTTTGCCTGCGGCTTGATCCTCGATACGGTTTCTCGCGGCCGAAGCGAAATGAAAAGGATGCGCTACCTGAGCACACCGGCAACGCTCAACGGCCATCCCCAAGGCCATTACCACTACGCATTCTGGGATTGATTCCGGAACCCCAGGTTTGGTCCCAGATTCGCCACCATTCGATGATCGCCATAACAACTACCAGAGGAGCAAGCCAGACGATTCGACTTTGATAGCGGTCGTGCGGCCCGGACATTGCCCCGCAGATAAAGGCATTGCCGATAAGGGCAAAAAGGATGAAACCGGCCAGACAGGCGAGATCCTGACGCCTTACATACAGCCCCCAGCCGATACAGACCAATAACCCGAAGGTTGAAAAGAGAGCGATAGGAATATGCACCCGATTCATGGCATCAAACAACGGCGTCGTGAGCTGCTCTTGTTGCTGGCGGGCGGCGTTGAATGCCAGGGAAACGGCCGGGGTCAGAGAGTTACTAAAAGTTCCCCGCGCCGCACCGTGATACTTATCCAGTCCGTCGCCGGTTGCGACCATGGTCATCTGCTCGGCAGTGGCAACGAGAGCAGTCCAAAGTGTTGCACCGGGATAGCTTTTTATACATTCCTTCACGAGAAAACTCAGTTCGCCGTCGGCCGTTCCGCTCCAGCCACCAATATCCATAAACGGCGACGAACCATTCCACAGAAAATCATCGCCGGTGTCCGGCAGGCGTTCCTGCAGATCGCAGAGTTTGATGCCCTGGACCGGGCAATGCTCGGCGAGCCAGCGTTGGGCGATCTTATCCTGAACCAGTCGACCAAAAATGAAGGCGGGGCCACCCGGGGTATACCCCACCTTGCTGAATAAAATAAAATGAATAAGCGGCATCAAGACCAGGCTTGCAACAACGATGGCCACAGGGGGCAAAATGGTCAACGGCAGCCGCCAGCCCCAAATTTTTTTACAAAACCAGGCGGTAATGAGGATTCCGGCCAGACCGATGGCCAGCGCCATAGTCGACATATGCGACAGCAAACCCAAGAGGATGACAAGCGCAAGGCCTATCCGCTCAGCCCTCCTGAGCTTTTTCCAGCAAAAACCAAAAAGCCAGAGGCCGAGCACCGACAAGGGCAGCAGGAGATCAGGCATCAACTGGCTGGTGTACCAGGAGATGCTGGTAAAAAATCCCAAACCCGCACAGATAAGGGCGGTGGCCAGCGGACCGGCCGGTAACCCATGGCAGCGGAGCAGAAGATGAATCAACCAGACGGTGAGCAGCGATTGAACCGTCACCGGGCCGAAAAATGACCACCAGCCAAGTGAAGCTGCCCAAAGAAAGACGCCATAAAAAAAAGACCTGCCAAAGCCGAGGGTCATCTCCAGCACCCGCCCCACATAGCCGCCGCTGTCAAAAAAGACGATGGCAAAGCCATTCCACAGGGCAGGGGCCAGGAACACCGTAAGACTTGCCGCAAGACAAAGACACCATGCTAAACCCTTTACGGCAAAATCCCCGATAAAGTAAGAGGGAACTGATACGGATGAAGAAACGTGCGTCATAGTAATTCCTTTTACTGATGATATGGTTTTGGGCAATCTACAGAGCGGGATGCTCCTTCCTTTGTCCTGTTAAGAGAGCAACGAGATCCTCGTTCCACCGGTCATCGCCCCCAGCATCCAGGGCGAGATTACGGGAACTGAGGTCGCCGGCGAAGGTGGCTATCACCTCCCAGAGTTCTGCTACCGGTCGCGGCGGTGCAATGGCGATGTTTCTTGAAAAGAGCTGCGATTGATTGAGGGCCTGCGGTTTCTGCATGGCAATGGTGTAGAAGGTAAACGGATCGATTTCGGTGGGGCCCCAGTAGGCGGCGTCCTTCAAAACAGTTCTGGCATGCAGCAGGTCGGCGCCGGTCACTTCCATCAGATAAAGGCTGCTGGTTCCAGGTGTTCCGACGGGTTCGCGTTCTACCCGAAAGGCATCGAGGATATCCTGACGGGTCAGCCCGCCCGATCGCCATCCCTGCCAAACCGACCCTACACTGACAAAGGCAGCATCAATCCGCAGTTTTTGCACAGCCGCCCGAGAAGCGATGAGAGCCATGTCGTGTTGTGACTGGTCGCTTTTCAATTCCGTTACCGTCTCCTTGAGTTCCTGTCGATAAGGCTTGAGGATATTCGTCACTGCCTTGTTCATGCTCTCGTCGCTTTGGACCTTTTCCGGGCTGTTGGCAATAAGTTGAAACTGAGTGTCGGCGATGGCTTTATTTTCCAGGTCATAGAACAGATCGTACCTGCCGATTTGCTCAAGGTGGGCGCCGACATGGACGATAGCGGTATCTTTCACCCGCAGGGGTTTGTCCAAGGTGGTATGGCTGTGGCCACCGAGTATCAGATCGATGCCCTTGGTGTTCTTGGCGACGGCGATGTCGTCGGTTAGCCCTAAATGACTGACAAGTACCAGCAAATCGACCTCTTGCCGGTGTTTGGCGATAACCCAGTTGGCGATGCCGATATAGTCGGAATCCATCTCCAGGGCGGGAAGATTTGGATAAACAGGATCATTGTGCTGCCTACCATCATTCCCGTAGGGTCTGGTGGTAAGACCGAAAAAACCTATCTTGACGCATCCGACGTTTAAAACGGCAAAATCGGTGAAACCGGCAGGTATATCCCGTAACGGACTGTTGATGTGGCGATTAATTCGGGTATTGGTTGACAATACCACCGCCTTGGGATCGTTGCTGAAGAGCAGTAATTCTTTGATTCCCCAAGCAAAATCATGGTTACCAAGAGTACGGACATCATAGCCCATGGCCTGAACGACCTCTCGCGTTGAGCGGCCACGCGACAGTTCTTCGGTTATCGAACCTTTTTCGTAATCGTCACCGCTATTGGTAAAGACGGTAAAGGGATTGTCTTTTTTGACCAACTCATAGTAGCCGCGAACGCGGCTAACCGGGCTTGTTCCGTCTGCGTCTGGATTATAGTTGGCATGCATATCGGAGATATGGACAAACGAGACCTTCTGCACTGTTGAACGGTCGTCACACATCGGCCATCTTTCCTGCGGAGTGGCAGCAAGTTCCGCCCTTACCGGTGAAAGGTGCAGGGAAGCAGCAGCCGCGAGACCTGTCATAAAAAGAAGCAACCGGACACAGCAGAGAGAACGCAGTACCGCAAGGATTGACATGAAAAAGTCCATGATGATCTCCGCAAAAAGTTGCCCTCATCGGCTGGGAAATCGGAGCGTCGCCACACGGCATGATGGGAAAAACTTCAGTGAATTTTTCCCTTCACCAACGATTGAGGTGCCTGCATCATGGTCTACTAATATTTGGATGGTGTCAGTGATTGTTAAAAGTTGTGTTAGGACATGCGATAATGAACGTTTTCCACATGGCCGTAACAATGGCAATTATCTGAAGAGACAGTTGACATGGGGAAACAGACTTCTTTGGACACGACGCATCAACCATGATATCTTCTTTTTGAGCTTCATTGATTAAAGCTATTGCCATATGTTTATGATGTTGAAGAGTTTTGCAAGAGGCGCCATGCAGAGAATTACGATCGAACATCCCGAGATAGGGTGTGTTTTCAAGTCAAAAGACGGCCAACGCCAAGTCATGGAACTGTATGATAGAATGCTTGGACAGTGGCCGGTCGAGCATGAAATGCTGGAGATTCCCACCCGTCACGGTAATACCTTTGTTATTGCCTCAGGAGATCCGGGTGCCGATCAACTTGTTCTTCTGCATGGAGCCGGCTCCAACTCCCTGATGTGGATCGATGATATTCAGGCATACAGTAAATATTATCGGGTATATGCTGTCGATCTCATTGGTGAGGCCGGCAAAAGCGCAGCCAATAGACCATCTTGGCAAGGACCAGCCTATGAGGAATGGCTTACCGACATCTATGATGGCTTAAAAATGGACAAGGCTACAATCATTGGCATATCCCAAGGAGGATGGACATCCCTCAAGTTCGCTACAGCAAGACCTGAGCGAGTCGACCGACTTGTCTTGATCTGCCCTGGTGGAATAATTTACGACAACATGCCCTTTATCTTATATGCATTCACTCTGAAAACCATGGGGGTATGGGGGACAAGGCGCCTTGTGAAAATGCTCTTTGGCGATCAGCCGGTGGAGAAATCGGTACTTGAGGCAATGACCTTGACGATCAAAAATTTCAAACACCGACTGGAAATCCCCCCTCTCTATGCAAACGAAGAGCTGGCAGCCCTGTCCATGCCGACCCTTTATATCGGGGGGACAAAAGATGCGCTTCGCAATTCAGCAAAAATCGCCGATCGTTTGCGCAGGCTAGTGCCAAACTTAACTGTCGATCTTGTGCACGGCGGAGGGCATGCAATGAACAACACTCCCTGCACCATCCTGCCATTTTTATTGACAGGCAAACACCGTGATTTGCGAAACTAAGGATGGAGTCATCCCGGCTCCGATTACCTGGAGCGTTGACAGCCCAGCGCGACAGTTCTTTCCCTCGGTAATGTCAACAATCCTCAGGCTGGTGCGATCATCGCAGTCAACTTCTCCACCAGCCCCGTCTTGCCGGCAATGCTGTAGTGGTGGTAGAGATTCATCGCCGTTGCCTGAGAGAATGCATAATTCCTAAAGGCATTGAATTTCTTGCCGCGCAGATCATCCTCAGACATCTTGTATTTCTCTTTGGCAATGGCCAGCATTTCGGGCAACAGCCATTGTACCGCCGGCACACTCAGCACGTAGTCATGATCACCGAGATGGCAGACAAAGCCCTCCATACGTCGGGGAAGCGGCAGGGTCTTGCCGTCACCTGCGAGGAGTCCTTTGGCCACCGGATCGACCCCGAGGAGGATGGTAGCGGCTTGAATCCAGCTGACTACCTCTGCCTCGTCTTTGGCAGTTCCCGGATGATTGTGGGCGCAGGCCTGGGCCACGCAGATTTCCGCAGGCACACCGCGGGAAATGGATTCGGCGAGGCTGTAGATATGATGCTCGCCGGTTCCCGCCAACTTCAGCTCGGTCCGTGAGGAGCCGTCACTCCCCCATTGGAAGACCCAACCCTTATGGATATCATGGAGAACCTGGGAGGCAATGATCGCATCCCGGTCCAATGTGTAGCCGTAAGTCTCCTTATAATGCTGGTAAATCGCCAGCGCCACCCTGAGGTTTAGAGCGGTATGGGTAACGACGCCGCCGGGATAGGCATGGTGGCTTTGATAACCGCTTCCCGGTGCAGTATTGAAGGGTTGCGGACTCTTCTTGATATCAGCTATCGGTGGTAGAAAATCCGCTAGGGCAACCCCTTCAATCAGACTTTTCGTCTTCAGCTCGTTCCATACTTTCTCCTTCTTGCCATCGGCAAGCGGCGCAAGAAATGTCGGCACCGGATCGCTCACCATTGCGGTTACCACATTGCGAACCTTGGCGTCCTTAATCGTCGCTACCGTGGTCTGCAAGTACTGCCAGGAATCTTTGATCAGTTTGGACTTACCGACCATCTTTTCCGGAGACATTGCCATACAGTCATCGAGTTTGACCTGCCGGACATCCGCCCAGGAAAAGCCTGGGACAACATTGGCCGCCACAATGACCGCGCCGGCGGTAACCCCCAATCGCAAAAAGTTTCTTCGATCCATACTTGTACTCTCCATCATATTTATGGCAGCCATCGACTGGTTACTGCCGTTTTACTCCCGAACAAAAAACCGCCAACTAAAGCGGTGGCCGGGGCGACAAGGACAACGCCGAAACTGCCCACCAGGGTATGGAGGATCTCGGCCGCTACGTAGGTGAGATTGAGAATGTTGATGATCGGCGTCCCCTGGGCCATGAACACCAGAAGCAGCGCCGTATAGCCGCCGGAATAGGCAAGCAGCAAAGTGGTGGTCATGGTACCGATCACCGCCCTGCCGACCTTCATCCCCGAGGCAATCAGTGCCGTCCGGGAAAGGCTGGGGTCGGCACGATGTACCTCCTCTATCGAAGCGGCTACGTCCATGGCAACATCCATGACCGCGCCGGAGGAGGCAATGAAGATGCCGGCAAAGAAGATCTTGGTCAGATCGAGGAATTCGTAACCGGAGTACAACAAGGTCTCGGAAAACGGCCGAACCGCGCCGTGGATATGGAAGGCATAGCCGAAGACCACCGCGAGCACACAGGTAATACCGATGCCGACGGCGGCACCAAGAAAAGCTGCACCCCCTTTTCGGGAGAGTCCGCCGACCAGAAAGATTATGGCCGCGGTTACAATCATGGTGACGCCAAGCGACAGGTATACCGGGTCATAGCCTTTCAGAAACAGCGGCAACAACACCTTCCAGACCATGACGATGCTGAAGACAAACGACACCAGTGCCTTCGCCCCGGTCATTCCGGCAAAGATCAGGAGAATCAAGGCAAAAAGGGCAAAGAGCAGTGCTTCGACATGGAGCCGGTAATGGTCTATGAGGTTGGCATAGGCGACCCTTCCCGTCGCCGGGTTGATATCGAGGCCGACAAGGGCGGTATCACCCGGCTGGAAGAACTTGTCCATTTCCAGTTTGCCGATCAAGGTATTCGAGCCATCGACCTCGGTTCCGGCATACTGGCCATCCAAGACCCTGATCTTGATTAACTGTGCCCCTTCGCTGATAAAACCAATCTGCTTCACCCCGTTATTATCGACGCCGAGGACCTCTGCTCTGGCCATTACCCCATGCACCGAAGGCCTTTCAAAACCGGTGTGCATGAAGATCAGAAGGACAGTCAACAGCCCTACCACCAGGGTAAAGACCGTATCCCTGGATAAGCTGGTATCATACGCTACCGGAGTAGCACGTCCGGACATTCTCCAGTATCACTTAAATAATCGTTTTTATAAACGGTGAACTCCCGCCGACGATGTAATCTGCGACGGTACGCCGATTGAGTTCTTCAAATATGGCTCGCTGCACGGCGTTGACTCTGAAAAGCATGTCTTTTAAATCATTACACGTCTTGAAATCGGTTGATTGCTTTTCCAATTGGAATATCTCTTGTTTCAATATCTCGACTTTTTCTACTGCTTGGGTGTACATGGCCATCTCCTGAAGGTAGGTGTTTTTCTTGAATCATTGTCTTGCATCGAGGTTTCTGTTTACAGGAGAAATATTGGCATTTGGTTAAAAGCTGGTTACATCTCTATTGTCCTGTTGTTCAATCATAAGTCACTGACTGAATTTGTTCTGGAAAGTGCCTGCCTGGCGGCGGAACAAACCTTGCTGGATCAACGTCAGTTTATGGTCTCGGACGGTCAGGCCACTGCCCTGCTCGAACTGTTGTCATTCTGGCCCGCCTGGCAGTATCTCGCCACTTTCAGGGAAAAGGAATCGGCCGAGGATTGCTGCAGGATGCGATCCGCCGAACCCTCATGATAGCCGAACAAGCAGGAATCCGCGCTCTATTAACCCACCCTGTTGACGACAAGGCCTCGCGTTTTTACCAGCGTTTTGGCTTTATTCCTTCTCCCCTGCGTGATCAGCAATTACTGCTTCTGCTGAAACAAGGTGGCAATGCTACAAAGGTGCCTTATGAATTCACTGCCAAGATGTCCGCGATTTTGCCCTTCGCTTTCCTTGCTGTTAAAGCCTTTGAGGGAGACGCTGACCGACCTGACCTGATTTTTTTCGAAGGGATGGTGATGTTAGTGGGGCCAGGTAGAGACCTTGTAATATATTTTCGGTCTCCATAAAAGTAGCACTGAGGTAGCACCAAACGAAAAAGGGGTTAAGCAAAAGTTGCTTAACCCCTTTATTGTATTGGTACGCCCGGTAGGATTCGAACCTACGACCTACGGCTTAGAAGTCAGTAGGGCTATGTGTTGATAGAGATTTATCTTTATTTATTTATATTGTTTTTTCATGGTGTTAACTTGCTAATTATTGTATAATTCCCTTATAGAGATTGATCATTATGGACTCAGTCAGATGGATTTCATCTGACCGGCATCTAACCGTTTTGACCATTAATAAGGGACAGTGCAATGACAAAAAACAAAATACTCTTCTCCGATAACCAGCTCACAAAGCTCTCCCATGATGGCAGCACCAAGCGCCTTTACTTCTACGATACTGGACAGCCTTCCCTTTCTCTCTGTATTACCTCCACCGGCACCAAGTCCTTCCAGTTTCAGGCATGGGACAAGACAAGAGGTAAGTCAGTTACCAAGACCCTTGGTAAATACCCCTCAATGCCTATCAAGGAAGCACGGAAAGAAGCTGCAAGTCTTCTGTCAGGCGTCAATGCTGGCATTGATGTCATTGAAGCCGCCAAAGCCGTAAGAAATGAAGACACCTTTGCTGAAATCTTCGACCGTTGGCTAGAAATTCATGCAAAACCCCATAGGAAAACATGGGATGAAGACGTAAGACGTTACAATCTCTACATAGAAAAACCCTTAGGCAGCAAGCAGTTGTCTTGGTTTACCCCTGACAAAGTCCGAAAATGGCACTGTGACATTGCTAAGCTTGAAAAACAACGAGGCAATGGCATTGTCACGGGCACCACTGCGAACCGTGCCCTTTCATTGGTTTCAACAGTATTTAATCGAATAGCCACTGAACGACCAAACCCTTGCAAAGGGGTCAAGAAATTTAGAGAACAGAGTAGGGATAGATTTCTTCAGCCTTCAGAGTTGCAAAGATTTTTTGAAGCTCTAGAAGCCCCTGAAACGCCTGCCATGACACGTGATTATCTTCTTATGTCAATGTTTACAGGGGCACGAAGAAACAACGTAATGCAAATGAAATGGGTAGATATCCAATTCGATCAGTGTTTGTGGAAAATTCCAGCGTCCCAAAGCAAGAATTCCGAAACGATGACCGTACCATTGATTGAACCGGCTCTTCAGATTCTCAGAGCAAGGAAGGCAGTTACAAGGTCGATATTTGTGTTCGCCAGCCCCTCAAGTGCAAGCGGTCACCTAGAGGAACCTAAAAGAGCTTGGAAATCTCTTCTGAAAAGAGCTAAGCTGTCAGATGTTCGCATCCATGATTTACGGCGAACCATGGGAAGCTACCAAACTATGACAGGCGCTTCTTCAACGATCGTCGGCAAGACGCTTGGACACAAGAGCCAAACTGCAACTGCAGTCTATGCCAGGCTGAACCTAGACCCTGTACGAGCCAGCATGGAAGCTGCAGTTGAGATGATGAATGCATCGAAGATATTGCCTGAGAAAATTGTCAAAATCGGAAGGAAATGATGAAGATACCCATACCGAAATCTAACTACGAATACTCTAAACTTAGTGATTTGCTCGCCAGATGGGAGACAACGCAAAACGTTCTACTGGAACATGGGAAAAATGAAGATCTGGAAATTAATATACCCTGGAGCCTAGTAAGAGAAAGAGAGCACAATAAGGTTTGTATATTGACAGATGAATATGTCAAGCCACTTATATTGTTGGATAATACTGGATATTTTGATTTTCGTTCGCCTTGTTGGGAATGCGATTGCTACCTCAATGAAGAAAGGTGCAAATTTGAGTTTCCACCAATGTTCGACATGAACAACCAAACCTCAAGCCAGCTAGCAAATCTTCGCAGAGTAACTTGAAAGTCGGATAAAGCGTACACTATTTGGTATCCACTCCCAAGTACTTCAAGAGCAGCGTGTCTCTGGCCACTGATTCGGTGGACCATCGATAGCTGCCCATGACAGTCTGTACCTTTGTGGTTTCAATGCAGTC
>CAIQWD010000035.1 GCA_903875445.1 uncultured delta proteobacterium
AGAGCGCCTGCACGGCCTTGATACCCGAGAGCACCTTGTCCACATACATCGTGTGGAGCAGCGGCTCATCATACCCGGTCTGAAACTTGTCGGCACAGATGAGAAAGCGATAAGGATCATTCTGAATTTCATCGGAAATGCGAGATGAGGGAAAGCCGTTCAGCGAAGCCTCCGTCACCTTTGTGCCGCCAAAGTCATGTTCACCCGAAAAGGCAACAATCGCCTTCCAGAGACTTTTCCGCTCAACAAGGTAATTGCTGATGGCGTGGTGGTAGTACTGAATCGCACGCTCAATACCACTTGTCACCACCATTGCCCGCGCCTTTCCGCCAATCTTGCCGGACGTCAGCACCTGTTCATGAAAGTGGTCAACCATAATCTCTGCCTTGAGCCTGATGGCGTGGTCGTGGCCTTCAACGTAGCGGCGCAGCTTCTTCCTTGCCCGGTTGGTGTCGAACTTCGGGTCGTCAGTAACTGTTTTGGAGAGCTTGTAATAACTCAAAACCGGTGTATAGTACTTGAGAACATCAAGAATAAACCCCTCCTGGATGGCCTGCTTCATCGTATAGCTGTGGAACGGTCTGTGCCTAACCGTGCCATCAGGCTGAGGAACCGGGTCGCCGAAAATCTCCAGCGTCTTGTTCTTTGGTGTTGCAGTAAAGGCAAAATAGCTCGTTCCGGGCAGCAGCTTTTTGGCCTCCATCAACCTGTTGATCTTATCCTCCGTACCCTCCTCTTCCTCCGCCGCGCCAGCCATACCGAGAGCCATTGACACTGCCGCAGAGGTTCGTCCGCCCTGACTTGAATGCGCCTCGTCGATAATGATGGCAAAGCGCCTCCCCCGCTGCTCACTGCCAATTTCATCAAGGATATAGGGGAACTTCTGTACCGTTGAGATGATGATTTTCTTCCCTGCAGTGATGAACTTCCGCAAGTCACCCGACCGTTCTGCGTGGCCAACCGTCGCGCCAACCTGCGCAAACTGCCTGATAGTATCCCTGATCTGCTGGTCAAGAAGCCGCCGGTCAGTCACCACAATAATGGAGTCAAAAACAGGTGCATCATTGTTGGCAAGCCCAATCAATTGATGGGCAAGCCACGCAATAGAGTTTGACTTGCCGCTTCCCGCTGAGTGCTGGATAAGGTAGCGCCTCCCAGCGCCGTTGGCCGCGCAATCGGCCAGCAGCTTGCGCACCACATCAAGCTGGTGGAATCGTGGCCACACCTGCATGGCGCTCTTTTTGCCGGTTTTCTCGTGTTTGCTCTCAACAACCTGGGCATAGTTCTCAATAATATCGGTAAGCCCGGCACGGGTGAGGATCTGCTTCCAGAGATAGTCGCTCTTCAGACCATTGGGGTTGGGCGGATTACCGGCGCCATCATTCCAGCCAAGATTGAAAGGCAGAAACCACGATGCCTTGCCTTTCAGGTACGTGCAAAAACGCACCTCATGATCATCCACCGCAAAATGAACAATGCAGCGGCCAAACTCAAAGAGTTTCTCACGCGGATCGCGATCCCGCCGATACTGCTGAACCGCATCCTCGGCGTTCTGCTTGGTGAGGCTGTTTTTCAACTCAAAGGTCGCCACCGGCAATCCGTTAATAAAGAGCCCAAGATCAAGCGACCGTTGCGTCTCGGCGCGGCTGTAACGCAACTGGCGGGTGACGCTGAAACGGTTGGCACTATATCGATCCTGAGCCTTGCTATTGCCCGGCGATGGAGTACCATAAAAAAGGTCAATATGGTGCGCGCCATGCTTGAGACCATGTCGAAGCAGGTTGATGGTGCCCCGCTTGCTGATATCGCCCTGAAGACGGGCAAGAAATTTGCGCCGAACCGGGCCGTCGGTGTCAAGACCTATGGCTTCAGCCATTTCAGGCTGGGTGTCGCGCAGAAAAAGAGTGAGCTGTACAAGATCGACGCAATATTCCCGATCATAGGCCTCCGGCATTCCGCCAATCCAGCCAACACCATAAGTCGCTGGCCGATCCTGCATTTCGCCCGTCGGCGCCGAATCGCAGGGATGGCCGGTCAACGCTGTGCAGATCAGCCGCTCAAGTCCACTTTCACTGGTATCGGTAGTCATAGGATAGCGCGGTTATCAATTACCCATCAATTAAAAACT
>CAIQWD010000036.1 GCA_903875445.1 uncultured delta proteobacterium
CAGGACATCCAGCGCGCGCCGCGCGTAATAGGGCGTGGCTATCCGGCTGATTCATCGTGTGTTCCCTTGTTGTGCTTGAATTGTTGGATCTTGCGGTCGTTCGGTGGTGGCGATGGCGTACATCTTTCCGGCCGCATCCACTAAAGCGGTGGAAGTCAGCCAGACCTCAACGACACATCCGTCTTTGCAGAGCCGCTGGGTCGAGTACGGTTGAAGAACAGCGGCCCGGCTGAGCTCCTTGATTTTCGCCAGGGCCCCATCCCGCAATGCCGCAGGGATGCGCTCATGGACGTGCATGGCCAGGGCTTCGGCCTCACTCCAGCCGTACATCCGGACTGCACCGGGGTTCCAGGCGAGGATCCGACCGTCGAGATCCTGCACGGTGACGGCGTCATGGGCATCGCGAACGACTATCGCCAGGCGGTTCAGCTCGTTGGCTTTATGCAGCCCCTCCCTGGTTTTCACCATCTCGGTGATGTCCATGAAGGTGATGACCGCCCCCTCAATGACATTACGGATGGTGCGGTAGGGTTGGATACGCAAAGTATACCACATGCCGCTGGTGGCCTGCACCTCGATTTCTTTTGCTATCAGGGTGTCGAGTACGGACTGGGTATCGGCCACCAGGCTGTCGTAACCCAGCAAATTGGAAACGATATGCCCCACCGGTCGGCCGAGATCACTGGCAATGAGATTAATGATTTTGGCGCTGGCCGAAGTGAAACGGAGGATGCGCAGGCTATGATCAACGAAGACGGTGGCGATACCGGTGCCGGCCAGGAGGTTATTCATGTCGTCGTTGGCCTGCGACAGATCCGCCACCTTGGTCTGCAGTTCGTTGTTGACCGTCGCCAGTTCCTCGTTCACCGATTGCAATTCTTCTTTCGAGGTTTCCAGCTCCTCATTGGTCGACTGCAGTTCCTCGTTGACCGACTGCATCTCTTCATTGGCCGACTTGAGTTCTTCACAGGAGGTCTCAAGCTGCTCGTGGGTTGTCTGAAGATATTCATCTTTCGCTCGCAGTTCCTGCCTGAGACCGGCAACAATCTGGTCGGCGGCTGCCCCCGGCTCGGCTACGCTGCCGGGGGTGACGGCTGCTACTTCCGGCAGAGCGGCCGGTTCGAGAATGACCAGATAGAGGGGGGCGGAACCGGTTTTCACCTGCTGGACGGTCAGATCGACCCCGGTAAAATCGCCGTTGGTTTTCACCCGCAGGCCGGGGCAGCGGATACTCTCTTTGCCGTAGACGGCCTTGTGCAGAGTGGTGGTCAGTTCCTGGCGCAGGCCTTCACGGGCCATTTTCAGGACGTTGGCAGTGCCGATCTCACCGGGAGTCGGCTCCAGGTACATGCCGGTGCGACCGTGCAGGTAGAGAATGTCGCCCTGCTTATTGACCAGGATGGCTGCCGGGCTCTTCTCCAGGAGGGCCTTTTCGGTGAGTTCGCGTAAGGGCAGTTTCTCCGGAAAGGCTGGGCCTACAGCCTTTGGAAGGGCGGCGGACACTGCCGTCACCGGCGGTAGAAAGGGGCTGAGGTTCATGGCGGCAAGATTATGGGCATCCTCTTTGCGTTGATAGAGCTTCATAGCGCGTTCGACGGTGTTAAAGAGATACAGAAACTCGCCCATGCTCTCCGAGGTGCCGAGAAAGAGAAAGCCCGCCGGGTTGAGGGCGTAATGGAACAGCGGCATGAGCTTTTTCTGCAGATCCCCGCCGAGATAGATCATCAGGTTGCGGCAACTGATCAGGTCGAGTTTGGAAAATGGCGGGTCCTTGATGAGGTTCTGTTCGGAGAACACCAGCAGATCGCGGATGCCTTTATGGATGCGGAAGTGGCCGCCGCCGGGTTCGGCGACGAAAAAGCGCCGCATACGTTCGGCGGAGATGTCACCGGCAATGCCCGCCGGATACAGTCCGGTTCGGGCGGTGGCAATTGCCTCGCCGTCAATGTCGGTGGCAAAGACCTGCACCTTAAAAATCTGTTTCATGGCCTCCTGCCGTTCGGCAAGGAGGATGGCGATGGAATAGGCCTCCTCGCCTGTTGAGCAGCCCGGCACCCAGACGCGGATCGTCGCATCCGGGCCTTTGCCGGCAAAGAGTTTTGGGATGATCTGCTCTTCAAGGGCCTTAAAGGCCTCCGGGTCGCGGAAAAAGCTGGTGACGCCGATCAGCAGATCGCGAAAGAGGGCTTCCACCTCGGCCGGGGTCTGCTGCAGATACCTGACGTAGCCGTCTATCCCATCGATCTGGTTGATGGCTATGCGTCTCTCGATACGGCGGCTGATGGTGCCCGACTTGTAGCCGGAAAAGTCGTGACCGGTCTGCGCCCGCAGGAGGATGAAGACCTTCTTCAGGGCGTTTTCGCTGTCGGCGGTCGTCGGCAGGGTAGAGGGACGCGGTGCTTTGCCGAAGAGTTTGGCCAGGTATGCCATGAGCTGCGCGGGCATCTCGGCCGGCGGCAGCACGTAATCGATCAGGCCGGTGGCGATGGCGCTGCGCGGCATACCGTCGTACTCGGTGGATTCGAGGTTCTGCGCCATAACCATGCCGCCCTCGCCCTTTATTGCCCGCACCCCGAGGGTGCCGTCACTGCCGGTGCCGGAAAGGACGATGCCAATGGCCCGCACCTGCTGGTCCTGGGCCAGCGAGCGAAAAAAGAAGTCAATCGGCAGGCGCTGGCCGCGGGGTGCGGAGGGTTCCAGAAGTTGCAGGCTGCCGTTTAAAAATGCCATATCTCGGCCCGGCGGGATGATGTAGGTGCAGTTCGGTTGCACCCGCATGCCGTCCTCAACCTCAAAGACCTGCATATGGGTGTAACGCCGCACCAGATCGACGAGGATACTTTTGTGATCGGGCGCCAGGTGCTGCACCAGGACAAAGGCCATGCCGAGGTCGACGCCTGCGGGCATGCCGGAGAAGAAGGCCTCGAAGGCGGCAAGGCCGCCGGCTGAGGCGCCGATACCGACAATGGGGAAACCGGCTGGTGGTTGTTCTGTTGGTTCCTGCACCGAGATCTGTTCGGCGACTTCCTGTGTCTCGGCTATCTGAACATCGCCAAATACTGCGACCGGCGTTTTATCCTTTTCTTTGCGTGGCTCTTTTTTCCTTGTGGCCATGGTGCTCCTTGGTCGTTTTCGCTGTGGAAACGGCAGGCAAGTGAACGTTATAGAATACCGACATTACCTCTCAGTACAAGGGTGAGGATAAAGAAGGAAGATTGAAGCACACTGTGACGCTATGAAGCATGGTCGCTCCGTAAGAATTATTGTTCACGGCTGGGTACATTGGCACAGGTGCAAGCTAGACTGCCCTCATCGGAAAACTGTATCACATCTTGCAGACATTTTTCCAATATATCGTGTCCTGAAAATCAAATTGCCATATCGGTGTTTCACTGACCATCTCCGTGATGTTTTAAAGGTGAAGTGCCACGATTCTCCTATTGGAACCCTTCTGTATAGAAGCAGAAACCGATCCCCTGAAAAGCCGAGATAGTTCCAAAAATATTTGGCTCCACTTCAATTTACAAGATTAAGGCTGCCAGACCGAACCTAAACCAAATTGGAATGTGGCTCATCTTGACATGTCTACTGTGAATGGCAACAAGAGGTTGTACCAAAAACCTAGCAACGCAAGAAGGATTTTTGCTTTTTAAGCAAGAAAGAATTTCCTGACAGAACAAAAATACCTAAAGTCCAAAAATGTTCCTGTTTATCATCAGAGATGAGCCGGCAGTTAAACCCAAAAGATCGTTCCGCTTTCCTGGGTTAAAGGGACAGAACTATTTTCCTTACAAATTAGTCTTGACATGTAACCATTAATTGATTACATAAAAAATATGAAATTTACGGTGACGGTCAAGCGTCGGGTGCTGAAAGGCATCAAGAAAATGCCGGCAAGAGAGCAAGAGCGACTCGCCTTCCTTATCAAGGCCCTGGCTGAAGACGGGCCAGCTCAGCCTTCATGGCCAAATTACAGCAAACTCTCCCTCGCCGAATATCACTGCCACCTGAGCCGAAAGTGGGTTGCCTGTTGGCGTCATGACGAAGGAACAATAGAAATTGAGGTGTATTATGCAGGTAGTCGTGAAAACTCCCCGTATTAACCTGAAAATGAAAGGGGATATCCCCGCTGGGATAATCAAGGCCCTGAAAAACGAGTATGGTGATCTGCAAATCATCCACGACAAGGATGATGAGGTCGTCAACATTGTTGATACCGACTGGTATAAATCAATGCAGCCGTTACTGACGCCCGGCAAAGCACTCCGGGTTTACCGGGAAAACGCCGGATTGACCCAGGAGGCGCTTGGAGCAAAGGTTGGCGGGGTTCCCCGACAGCACATTTCCGGAATGGAGACCGGCAGACGGACTATTGGAAAGGAAATGGCCAAAAGGCTCGCAATTGCACTCAATACATCACCGCTGAAATTCATCCAAATATAAGGGGCAGACAACCAGACTTAACAGGGAACCCGGGCCGATTGTTCCCCCTCTTTTCCCCGCTGCCCGTTTTTTAAAAATTCCCCAAAGCAGTAACCCCCACATTCATGCAACCAGTCGGAAATGAGGGGCACCGGGACCTCGATGGTAGCCGCATTTCAAGATGCAATTCGAAGCATCCAGCAGGGCCAATAAAAAACGTACCGTTTTATTTGGCCCTTTATTTTTGTTCTTCACAAAACACTACACAAAAGGTATCTTAGGGGCAGTGTTTTGTTATCAAACCTCTTCGGGAGATATCGTCTATGCCTGCAAAAGCCGTACAAATAGCTACACCTAAGAATATTCCGGTTCCGGTCGGTGAAATTCACGACGATCTGCGGCAGTGGATCGATCTCTATTTTGCCACCCAGGTGACCACCTCGCCCCGCTCACAAAAAGAGCAGAAGCGCGATCTGCAGCTTTTTTTAAGGTATCTGCAGCAGGAATTCACCAACACCTTTCGCTCGACCTGGTCGCCGCGGATCAGCCGCGATTTTCTCACCGCCCTGCAAAACACCTTCAGCGAAGATGGCTTGCGCAAGTGGTCGGATAGGACCATCAATAGACTGACCGCCCATCTCAAGACCTTTGCCAAGTGGATCCATCAGCATCGTCCGTTTCCACTCGGTCAGCCGATGGAAAAGATCAAGATGCTGTCGGTCGGCAATCAGCTGGAAATTGAGAGGGCCTTGACCAAACAGGAGCGCAACCGGATCCTCGATGCCGCCGATCAACTGCTGCTGGTTGGCGGCAGGTCCCGGGATCGCTGCCGGCACGGTGGGTCAACCCCACCGCAGCGCAAGGGTTTTCGTCCCTACCGGAATCGGGCGATTGTCTACACCCTCATTGAAACCGGGATGCGGCGGACGGCGATCACCCGTTTGAATCTGGTGGATATCGATTTTGATAGGCGGATTTTGTCGGTGGTCGAGAAGGGCGGGAGTGTTCAGCCGTATCCGATCAGCCGGCAGGGGCTTGCCGCGATCATTGACTACATCGAGCAGGAGAGAGGAGAGGACCTGGAGAAATGGCAAAATCATGCCCTGTTTCTCTCGCCGGCCTCCAATCCCCACGGTGATGGGCGATTGACCCCGAAGGTGATCAATACGGTGTGGAATCAGGTCCGTGATTTTGCCGGTGTCGATAAGGACAAGACCCCGCACTCGGCCCGGCACGGTATGGGGGTGTTCATTATGGAGAAGACCGGCAATGTGGCAGCGGTGCAACGCCAGCTGGGGCATAAAAATGCCTCATTTTCTTTGCAGTATTCGCGGATCACCAATGATGAGCTGAAGCGGATTTTAGATGAACGGTAAGGTTGGCCCTGAAGTGCAGAAACATGAAAGACCTTTCCCAGCTGGCCGGCTTATTCGGAAAGGGCTTTTATTTTTACACTTTTAAACGTCACACAGAGTTCAAGAGGAGATAAGAAAATACCTTACACTCCATTTCTGACAATTTTCTTACATTGACTCGGGTGACCCGAGATTTTTTAAAATAATTTTATGTGCGGCAGTTTGCCGCACATGTGTTATATTTATGGAGAGTCATCTTGCTGTTAAAATTTAAGAGGAGGTTGTTATGACCGCAACAGCTCGTGAACGTATAGAAATGCGCGTGAGTCCGGAGGTTAAAAGTTTAGCCGAGAGGGCTGCCGCGGCAATGGGGTGCAGTTCACTCACTGAATTTGTCACAGGTCTCATTCGAGAGCATGCACCGAACATTCTTGCGAAACAAACAACCATAGAATTGACGAACGCTCAATTTGATAATTTTCTCGCGGTTTGCAATGACCAAACCTTGCAACCGAGTAAAATTCTTTTGAAGGCCGCAAAACGTTTGGACCGTGAGGGGTATTAATTGGCACTTCAATCAGAATTTGTTGCTGTCGACTTTACTCATCAGGATGTAAGACGTTTCCGCTGCGGAAAACCCCAGATGGATGCCTTCTTGATTCGATATGCACAAAAGAATACGGAACTTGGCATCAGTAAGACATGGGTACTCCTTGACCAAGACAAGGGCGAAAAGAAAAAACTCCCGGTCGCTGCCTATTACACCTTGGCAGTAGGAACCGTCACTCGCGAAACACTTCCCATCAATCATACTGAACTGCCTTCTTATCCGGTCCCTGTTACGCTGCTTGCTCGCCTTGCTGTATCTGAAGATTATCAAAGAAGAGGGCTTGGTGGGAAAACATTGGTAACCGCCCTGAGACAAGCAGTTAGCTTAAAGGACCGAGGACTTCCTTCAATTGGTGTGGTCCTTGATGTTCTCGACCAGGACGCCCTGAATTTCTATAATCATTTTCAAATATTCCATTGTTTTTCTGATAATCCAATGCGATTGTTCGTACCCATGCAGGTAATACAGCAACTCTGAGTCCCGCACATCCATGCATCTTTATTGGGGCAAGGGCATAACCATAAGTGGCACTGACAGGTGAATGGACCCGATCGTATCGGGTATAAGATCCAGGCACAATCTCATACCGCTTTTCTGGTTAACGAGTTATGATCTTTTGGAATTATACGTTGAACTTGGATGAACCTCAGCAAAGTTCTCTAAAATTATGTCAGCTTTCAGTGTATCATCCCAAACAGGGGGGATCTACAGGTCAGCTGAATAACTTGTTCTTCCGGAGATAATCCGCTACCCGTTGAAATATAAAGAAAAATATGGTACCGCTGCCCAGGTAGCGGGCTGCATAGCAGGTATGCTGATGTAGACCCGCTACCTGGGCAGCTAAAGCAGCACTTTTTTTGTTATATTTAGAATTTAGAACGCTTCTAACTCAGAAGAACCAAAAGATTCACACCGACTCCGCTGCGCTGCGCGGGTGATCTTTGCTGATTATCATCTCAGATGTGTGGGGAAATGAGAGTACCGACCCAGAAGCCTATCGACCATTCTGTTCTGGCTTTGCTGTTTATGATAATGGAGTTACTGAGGAAAAGAAGATTCTTAATACAAAAACAAATAATTGCGTCAGTATTCAGAATATTGAAGATAAACTTTATTTCGTTGTGTGATTAATCTCGTAATGGCATCTACTGAATCATTTTCATTCGATATCTTTCTAAGTCACAGTTCAAAAGACAAAGTATTTGTTCGTGCAATTGCCGAGAAGCTAAGAGATGATGGCTTTCGGGTGTGGTTTGATGAATGGGAAATTAAACCTGGCGATAATATTCCTGCGAAAATTGATGAAGGATTAGAAAATTCTCAGAAACTTGCTTTGTTTATGTCGGAGAATGCCTTCGGTTCCGATTGGACAACTCTTGAAGGTGGAACTTTTAGATTTCGCGATCCGCTCAACAAAGATAGACGCTTCATCCCATTGCGGGTTGATGATTCTCCCATTAAAGACTCCTTGTCTCAATTCAGATATATTGATTTGCGTTCTGGAAAAATAGATTATGGCTACGAAGAATTACTTGATGTTTGTAGCTCGCAAGTGAGAAAAAAAATAACTTCTTCTGGTTCTATTGGGGACGATCATACTCAGCGAGTTTTTCAACTTCCAATAGAAGCAACATTTTTTGGGTATGCCTATTTTGGAAATGGTAGAAAATTAATTTTCAGTACCCATCCGATGCATAAACAACCAAAACAACGGCCTGAAATTGATTATGCTTTAAGGTTGTGGGATTTAAATGAAAATAGATGTATCCGATTATTTACAGGCAACACAGATATTTCAGAAAACATTGTATTGAGTCCTGACGAAAAATATATTATTTCGGGTTCTTTCGACAAGGCAGTCCGGCTATGGGAAGTTATTTCCGGGGATTGTCTTCGAGTATTTCAGGGACATACAGAACAAGTTTGGGATGTGAAGTGGAGTTATGACCAGAGGTATATCCTATCAAGTTCTTATGACAAAAGTATACGTCTTTGGGACGTGGCTTCAGGTCAATGCGTTCAAATATTTGAAGGTCATAAAAATCGTGTAAGACAGGTGGAGTGGAGTCGAGATCAAAAAAGAGTCTTGTCCTGTGGTGATGACAACAGTATCAGGTTATGGGATGTTAGGACTGGAGAGTGTTTGATGGTTCTTGAAGGGCATGAGAAATGGGTGCTCAGTGTCGCCTGGAGTAAAGACGAAAAGTTTATTTTATCTGGTTCATGTGATCGATCAATGATTTTGTGGGAAATAGCTACGGGAAATTCAATGAGAGTTTTTAACGGTCATACTGCTAATGTTGATAATATTGTGTGGAGTCCTGACCAAAGGTTCGCAATTACTGCTTCGCCTGATAAGACATTGAGACTTTGGAAAGTAGATACCGGAAATTGTGTAAAAATATTTGAAGGACATAATAGCCCTATCAGAAAAATACATTGGAAGTCAGATCAGAGGTGGGTAATTTCAAGTGACATGAGTGGTAGAGTAAGGATTTGGGATCTAGCTGAATTCATAGAAGAATAATGGTTCAAATCGGCCTTTGACTCTTGTGGTAAATGTTTAATAACAAAATAATATCACCGGATAAACCGGTGATCATCATGTAAAGATATCTCCTCTGAATTTTGAAAGACTGGTTAGAATACCCTTACGACATAAGAACATTGAACAAGGCTGTCACCGCCGACAAAGTATTGACCCACCCGCCACCGATAACCTGACCCACCTGATCGTTTTTTCCCCTCCACCTCGATAATATTTAACCAGACCCGCCTGTTTATTTTCCAAGTTAATCCCCCAAGCCCTATCATAATTCTCCTGAAAGCTATGCATCAGGGGAGAAATGATGAAGCCAACGAACAGTAATCGGAAACGACCTTGCCGAATCTGCGGGAAATGGTTCAAGCCGAACCCTCGTCTTGGTGAGAGGCAAAGGACCTGCGGCGACAAGGAATGTCAGCGGCAATGGCATGCCAAGAAATGCCGGGAGTGGAATAGGCAGAATCGGCCGTATTTTCAGGAGATCTATCTGGAGAAGTGCCTGGCTTTATGCAAGCCCCCGGCTGGACAAGCCACTTCCGTGCCCTTAGATGCAGCCGGACCAAGCCCACTACCGGCAATATCTGTTCAAGAAGTTATAAGCATTCAACATATTGTAATCATAAAGTATCTGCTGAGACTACCGATTCATCGCCTTCAAGAGGTGATCGACAGCCAACCAACTGACATCACGAGGAATGTCTGGAGACTACCTGGGTTTGTGGGTTCAAGAGGCGATAGCCGGGCCGATGCCAATCCGGTATCCTGATGCAACCACTACAAGCAGAGGAGCATCATGGAACAAGGAATACTTTTAAAGCGGGAGTCGGAGCCTCTGGCGATATCGGCGATAGGCGAGCGGTTCCAGGGCTTACGGATAGTCGATCCATCGGCGGAACGAACAATACTGAATTCGATGCGGCAATATGGACAGCTGACGCCGGTGGTTGTTTGCCGGACTGAACCCGGGAGAGACGAACTGCTGGATGGGTTTAAACGGCTCCGGGCCGCCCGAAGTCTTTCGCTGCAGGAGTTGACGGTCAGCCGTCTGGAAATGGGTCCCAGGGGTTGTAAGGCGGCGATCCTGCAGTTGAATCGTGTGGGTCGCAATATCAGTTCGATGGAAGAGGCGTTGGTGGTCCATTCGCTTTGCCATGACGATGGCCTCAGTCAGGTGGAGATCGCCGGGTTGCTCGGGCGTCACAAGAGTTGGGTCAGCCGACGGGTGGCGTTGATCGCCCGTCTCTCTGACGAGGCCCAGGAACGGATTCGACTGGGCCTCTTACCTGCGAGCCTTGGGGCGGAACTGGCGCGGTTGCAGCGCTGCAACCAGCTCCAGGTGCTTGAGAGTATCAAGACCCACCACCTGACCTGGCGGGAAACCAGAAAAGTAGTCACCGCCCTGCTGAGTAGCCTCCCATCATATTGGCCACCACTCCTGCATGATCCACGTACCGTTCTCAGCAAAGCGGGCGAGGGCGTAGTACTCGCCCCGGCCGAAGAAAAGGGTCTTGGCTCCGAGGCGAAGACGCTCTTACGAACTTTGGTCGGCTTTGAGATAAAATGCCTAGATATGGCACTGCTGCTTTCATCTACAATATTGGGAAGATACGAAGCATTGGAGGAAAAAAGATTGCGGGTGGCGTGCGGCAAAGTCAGTGCCGGTCTGGCCCTGGTCGAGCAGGAATTACGGCAAATAGAACAAGGAGCATGATGGTACAGGTGATTAAAAACAGGGCAGATCTTGAACAACACCTGGTGGTTATGCATACCCGGCAAGGGTGGTCGATCAGGGCATTGGCTAAACATTTTGCCATCAGCCGCAATACCGTGCGGCAGATCCTGCGCAAACATGATGCCCGAAGGGACAATGGACACGATGTTGCCGTTTGCGGTAAACCGGTAAAACGCGGCAGCAAGCTGGATATTTATGAAGAATCAATCAAAAAACTCCTGGAAAAATATCCAAAGATCACCGGGCAAAGGCTCTATGAAGAACTGGTTGCCGCGGGCTATGCCGGTGGGATCAGTATCCTGCGCGACCACCTGCGGCGGGTCCGCCCCCGGCCGAAAAGAGAACCGGTCGTCCGTTTTGAGACCGAACCCGGACTGCAGGGCCAGATGGACTGGAGTCCGTACACCCTAAAGTTTACGACCGGGACTCTGAAAGTCCAATGCTTTTCTTATATCCTCGGCTTCTCCCGACGGCACTTCATCGACTTCACCCTGCGTCGCGATTTTTTCACCCTGATACGTCGCCACCAGGACGCCTTTGCCCACTTCGGGGGTGTCCCGGCTCAGTGTCTCTACGACAGTGAAAAGACCGTGGTTCTGCGCTGGGAGGCGTGCCGGCCGGTGATCAACCCGGCCTTTGCCGCCTTCATAACCCATTACTGCATCCGCCCGATCATCTGCCAAAGAAAGCGGCCGGAAACGAAAGGAAAGGTCGAGAGACCCTTTCAATATATTGAAGGCAACCTCCTCTGTGGCCGGGAGTTCCGCGACCTCGAAGATCTCCGGGCGCAAGCCCGCTGGTGGCTTAAAGAAAAAAGTGATACCCATATTCATGAAACCACCGGCCGACCGCCCATCGAACTCTTCCTTGAGCAGGAGGCTGCGGCACTCCATCCCTTGCCGCTGCATCCCTATGACGCAGGTGAAGTGGCGCTGCGGGTCTGCGATATCGAGGGCTACATCGCCTTCGAAACCAACCGTTATCCAGTCCCTTATGACTATGTGGCCGATATCCTGACCATGAAGGCCACAGAAAAAGACATTCTCATCTACTCACCGGAACTTGATCTGTTGGTCCGCCACGAACGGTTGTCGGCCGGTGCCGGAATCAGGCTGGACGGCAAGGCCATCCACGGCGGCAAAACGGTACGTTACGGCTTGGAACCGGTCCGCGATCAGTTCCAAGCTCTCGGTGATCATGCCGAAGAGTTCCTCCTCGGCCTGCAAAACAGCGACAAGAAAAACGCCGGCTTCCATGCCCGCCATATCCTCCGGCAAAAAGAACAGTATCACTGCCGTGACATCGACTTGGCCCTCGGCCACGCCTGCCGCTATCACGCTTATGATTGCAAGGCGGTGGAACGTATCCTTCAGAGCAAGGCACAACCGAGGACGCTTGAGTCCATCCGCAACCGGAAGGCTGTCCAAGAACTCGGGGCGGTACTGCCGGAGATCAACCAGCGGTCCCTTGATGAGTATGATGTACTTCTTGATTTTACCGGCAAAAACGGAGGTTAACCATGAGCAAACACGAAACCGGGCTCCAGCAACTCTTTCTCGAATTGGGCCTGAACAGAATCGCTGCCGTCCTTGACGATGAACTTGGCCGGGCCGCTGCGGACGCCACCCCGGTAACTGATCTTCTCCAGCGCCTGCTCAGCCTGGAATACGATGCCCGGATGGAGCGGCGGGCTGAACGGCGGATCAAAGAAGCCAAAATGCCCGACAGGAAACTCCTGGCCGATTTCGATTTCGACTTTCAAAAAAACATCGACAAAAGACAGATCATGGAACTGGCCACCCTGGAATTTGCAAAGCGCAAGCAGGGGCTGGTCTTCGCCGGCAACTCCGGCACCGGCAAAAGCCATATCGCCAAGGCCCTACTCCTCATCGGTTGTCGGCAAAACCATCGCTGTCGCTATGTTACCGCGACTGGAATGCTCAAGGAACTCCTCGCAGGCCGTGCCGACAATAGCCTGGACCAAAAACTCAAAATCTTTCTTGCCCCGGAAATCCTCCTCATCGACGAAGTCGGCTTCGATCGCCTGGAACAGCATGATGCCGCCAATGCCTGTCTCTTCCATAAGGTTATCGATGGCCGCTACTGCAAGGGTTCGACGATTATTACTACCAATATCGACTTCAAACAGCTCGGCGATTATCTCGGTGACCCTGTCATTACCACCGCGACTGTCGACCGAATGATCCACCACTCGATTATTATCTCCATCGAGGGGCCGTCTTGGCGGCTCCACGAATCTCGACGGCTCAACTCCGCCAAATAACAACAAACTCGACCGACCCAAAAGACGTCATGGCCGCGGCGGGCG
>CAIQWD010000037.1 GCA_903875445.1 uncultured delta proteobacterium
GCGCCGTTAAGCGGCAACACCATGGCGTTATCGAGCCCGAACCTTGCCTTGTAAAAATCCTTTATCCCCTTTCCGTCAATTGATGGATAGGCCTGAAGCGAAAAATCATTGAGCGACAAAGTGCCGATGGGTGGAAAAATTGGACTGATATTAACGCTGAAATCAAGCGTCTCCGTGCCGGAATTGATGCCCACGCCACCATGCTGGTGATAAAAAAGAGAGTCCATAAGGCTCAATAAGGAAAATGGTTACGCTTCGATACGCGCTTCGCGCTACTCAGCGTCCGTAAGCGAACCAACAAGTTTAAAAAGGTTCTTGAGATTGAGGTGCTGACGGAAGTGGTCGGCAAGCAGTTCATAGCTCTCCTGACGCCCCTTCTCTGCCCTTTGCGGCCTCCAGGATGGCTCCAGAAGAGTGAGAAACCACTCTTTGACGGCAGGCTCATCGAAAATGCCGTGAAAGTAGGTGCCAATCACCTTTCCATCGCTGCTCACCACCCCATCCGCGTCACACTCGGCGCGATTGTTCCGGGCGGAAACCCTGATAAAGGGATGGCAATCAGCGCCGACGCTGCTTTGCCCGTTATGAATTTCGTAGCCATAAGCCTCAACAGTTGTGCCATTAATGGTGCCCACGGTATTGGCAAGGCACTTCTCCAGCTCCAGCACCGTCTCAATCTCAAGCATCCCAAGCGTCTCGGTAACTCCCGCGTCGCCCTCGATGCCATGCGGGTCGGCAATGGAACGCCCCAGCATCTGATAGCCTCCGCAGATGCCCATGATGACCCCTCCCTGCTCTCTGAAGGCCCGTATTTCATCCTCCCAGCCAAGCTTTTGCAGCCACTCGAAATCACCCCGCACATTTTTGGAGCCAGGCAGAATGAGGGCTTTGTACCCTTTTAGCGACTTTGGATGGTGGAGATAGTGCAGCACAACCGAGGGGTCATGCTCAAGCGGCGAAAGATCGGTAAAATTTGCAATATGGGGATAATAGATAACTGCGACTCCAATCTTTCCCGCTTCTGGTTCACCGGCAGGGTCAACCTTCGCCGAAAGCGGCACCGCATCTTCCGCATCAATAGTGAAATCCCTGAAATAAGGAATAACCCCAAGCACCGGCACGCCGGTCATTGATTCAAGCATGGTGACGCCGTCACGGAAGAGGTCGATATCGCCGCGAAAACGGTTGACGATGACGCCTTTCACCAGCGCCCTATCTTCGGGTGGCAGCACGGCAAGCGTGCCAACCACCTGCGCAAACACGCCGCCGCGATCAATATCAGCCACCAGAATCACCGCAGCATCAGCAGCTTTGGCGGTTCGCATGTTGACAAAATCTCGATCGTAGAGGTTCATCTCGGCACAGGAGCCCGCCCCTTCGATAACGACAAGCTCGTGGCGCTGCATGAGCCGGTAGAGACTCTCGCGGGCAGCCTCAGCCCAGAGGGTAGTATCCCTGAAATAGCCTTTGGCTGTCTCGGTGCTGCACACCTTTCCCTGAAGCACGACCTGCGCTCCTGTGTCGGAGTTGGGCTTGAGGAGCACAGGATTCATGTCGGCGTTGGGCATCACCCGCGCCGCCTCGGCCTGTGCAATCTGCGCCCTGCCGATTTCAAGGCCATCAGGAGTGACGCCGGAATTGTTCGACATGTTCTGCGCCTTATAGGGGGCAACATCAATCCCTGCATTGCTGAATATCCGGCAGAGCGCCGTGGCGACAATGCTTTTGCCAACGTCGGAGGCTGTGCCGAATACCGCAAGCGAACGATACTTTTTAGCTGGCTCTACCATGTTTCGTGGTGGACAAGGGTTTCAAGCTCCATTCTCGGCAGCCAGCCAGCCTGCTCAAGCTCCGGCGTTGCATGAAAAAAGCTGACATAGCCAACACACAAGTAAGCAACCGGCACAATGTGGTCAGGAATACCAAGTGCTTTGCGGATATGGTCGTGATGAATAATGCTGACCCACCCTACGCCAAGGTTCTCGGCCCTTGCGGCAAGCCAGAGATTCTGCACCGCACAGACCGAGCTGTAGAGATCCATCTCGTGATTTGCCGTGCGGCCAATCACTACCTCTCCGCTGCGCGAGCGGTCGCAGGTGACACAGATGCCGAGCGGTGACTCCATAATCCCCTCAAGCTTGAA
>CAIQWD010000038.1 GCA_903875445.1 uncultured delta proteobacterium
GATGTCAGGAGATTGATTGCCCAAGCAGCATTGGAAAAAGATTTTCAATTGGTTTGCCCGCTTCCACGCAAATCGATAGCAAATACCTTCGCGGCCGCAATCATGAAGATCGCGGCATGAAACCTTTTCAGGAAACTTCAGATAGTAAATAGACTTGAAAAAATTAATATTCCGATTAAAATTTATTTACATGATTTTTTCTTTATTTGTCCAACTGTATTCTTGTTGAATGAAAAAAATAAATTCTGCAACTTACCTAACACTCTTGAGACTTGTGAAAAATGTATGGAATTCCAATTTGCTGTTAAATCAAGAAATATTAAAACAAAAAATGTGAGAAGTTTTAAAAGCATTGCAGCCTGGAGACAGAATTCAGAAAGACTCTTCAAATCGGCGACAATGGTTATAACAAGTTCAATGATTGTGCAAAACATATACCAAAGAGCATTTCCTGAAATTTCAAATAAAATGGTTCATTCGGATGAACTGCTGAAGTGTTCTCAAAATTTTAAAAGATTAGATAGCGGTTACAATCCATTTGCCAACAAAACAATTAAAGTTGCCATGGTTGGAAACTGGGTTTTCGAGAAAGGGAAAGATATTTTTGAAGAAATGCAAAATGTGATTGATGCAAACAATCTTAAAGAGACGATTAGTCTTTGTTTTATCGGTTATGCAGATATTAATCATTTTGATAGCCGCATAGAATACCTTGGCAAATATAGCCCAGACACTCTGTCTCAAATAATAATGGAGAATAATGTTTCTATTTGTCTCATACCGTCGGTTGTTTGTGAAACATTTTGTATTACCGCTCAAGATTGTATTGAAATTGGAATGCCATTAATTGTATTGGGAATTGGAGCAATGAAAGAAAGAGTTACTGACAACGATAAATGTCATATAATTTCAAGTATTTCTGAAGAGACCATACAAAATCTCTCAGACATAGAAATGGCCAATATCATTTTATATGAAACTATCGATTTCTCAAACAAGCTAAGAAGTACTATCTACTCGTAGCGAGTTATATTCGTTGGTAATGATTATGTCATTTTTCAAACTTCATTCAAGAAAGTATAAAGTATTCTATATCTCAGGTTTCTTGTTGATATTTTTTCCGGCATTCGTTTATTTGATAATACAAAAAGCAAATTGGGTGAGATATCCTTACAATGTAACACGCGATTATCAATATGACTTTTCTAAAAGTGATTCGCAAATAATAAATATTAAAATAGTAAATAATTCAATTAATATTAGAAACATAAATTTTGATGATAAATCTATATTTTTGAAATTGCAAGTCCAGGCCTCAATATTCCTTGGTTCGATATTTACACCGTATATTCATGCATCATCTGCAGGTATTCACAGTTCAACTGCGCTTGAAAAAAACGCTTCTGGGATACGATATATTAATCTCAGTAAATTTGCAAATCATGCCCTTTCGACTATTGACATCAAGCTAAAATATCTCACTCTCGATAGTCAAGACGCTCAGTTAATAATTTTTAACAATAGAGCCATTGACGAAAAGAAAATCCTTATTATTTCCCCTCATCCAGACGATGCTGAAATTGCTGCCTATGGCTTATATAGTAATAACAAAAATTCTGTTATACTGACCATTACAGCTGGTGAGGCAGGGTTGTCGAGATATGATGAACTGTACACTGACAACTCATCAAAATATTTAAAAATTGGCCAATTGAGAACATGGAATAGTATTACAGTTCCTTTGCTGGCCGGGTTAAGACCTGATAATTTATTGAATTTGGGTTATTTTGATTCAACTTTAAAAGAAATGCATAAAGATAAATTTATTACAACTAAAGGACGTTACACCAATTCTCTTGATATAAATTTGTTTAGAAAACAAAATATTTCTCCATTATCTTCTCTGCTTGACGGTGATTCTAATTGGTCAAGTTATGTTGGCAATATGGAGAAAATACTTAACAAAGTAAAACCTGATATTATTGTAACTCCCTATCCATTAATTGATAACCATACCGATCATAAATATTCGACACTCGCTTTATTTGAGGCGATCAAGAATATTGGAATGCACTCTGGTGAACTTTTTTTCTATACAAATCATTATGCCTTAACTGAATACTACCCTTTTGGAGAACAAGGCGAATCGGTTACGCTACCGCCAAACTTCGATGACAACCTTTACGCTCGCCGTCTTTATTCATTCAATGTATCGGAGTCGCTTCAAATCGATAAATTGTTAGCCTTTGATGCGATGATTGATCTGAGACCCGATACTCACTGGCGCTTTTGGGAAGATCATATAAAAATTGCGGCTAAGATATTTGAAAGAAAGGTGCGTGACCTGGAAAAAAGCTACTTCAGGCGAGCTGTAAGAGAAAATGAGCTTTTTTATGTGATGAGTGTTGAGGATATTTACTCCGATTCCCTAGTGAAAAGGATAATGGGAAATTTGTAAGAAGAAACTCTGTTTGGTAAAATATATTTGATCGACAAATAATCGCTGTGAAAACATTTCTTGCCACAGGCTTATCCTGCCGGGAGATAGCCGAGCCTGCCGCTTCCGGTCAGGCTCAGGGAACAATGCACTAACCGCTTCACTCAGGGGGACGCAACCTCAACGAGTTCAAGGGTAAAGGTGAGATCTTTTCCGGCCAGCGGCGGATTGGCGTCGAGGGTGAGATGGGTAGCGGAAATGGCGGTCACCACGACTCGCATGATTTCTCCGTTTACACCACCCATCTCCAGTCGCATGCCGATTTCCGGATTCAGATCCTCTGGAACCTGCTCGATAGGTACCTGCATGATCAGCTCCTCGTTACGCACCCCATACGCCTTGTCAACCGGGATATGCACGACCTTTGACTCGCCGACCTCCATCCCCATTACCGCCTCGTCAAAGCCGGCAATAACCTGGCCGCTGCCCACCGCAAAGCTAAGCGGCCCGCGGTCGACGGAACTGTCAAAGACGGTGCCGTCGTCGAGCTTGCCGGTATAATGCACCTTGACGTTATCGCCTTTCATTACCTGTGTCATGTCTCTCCTTCAAGCCAAATGGCTTTTTTTATATTTCATCGTGTCGATCCCTCACTCTTCCGGCAGTCGAGACTGCATCGCACTGCCATGGCAGCAACGCCGCAAGAAAAGCTACTATTAAACATGATGGCTGATTATTCAACGGAAAAATCCATGTCCAGAGCTGGGAGTTTGCGCCACTTACCGATCGGATTGGTCCGCAGCTTTCTTTGGCCTTTTTCTTTCCTCGACACTAGAGTAATTTGCAGCCAGTTTTCCCAATTGCCAGCTCGTTTGCGAAACGTTTGCAAGGGCTGCTCCTCCTCTTTTCAACAAGGAAACGAACGCCATGCAGATAGGTAGAACCATCGTCATCGGCGGCGGTGCCGCCGGCCTCATGGCAGCGGGTCGAGCCGCCGAAAGGGGTGGAAAAGTCATACTCCTGGAAAAAATGGAGCGAACCGGTCGGAAGATCGGCATCAGCGGCAAGGGTCGCTGCAACCTTGGCAATAGTGCTGAACTCGCCGACTTCCTCGCCCATTTCGGTAAAAACGGCAACTTTCTCCGCCAGTGTTTTCAGCAATTTTTTACCGCCGAACTGACCGCCTTCTTCGAAAGCAGGAACTTGCCGCTGGTGATTGAGCGCGGCGGCCGCATCTTCCCCGCCGGCGGACGGGCCCTTGATGTCGTCAGGGTTTGCAACACTTGGTTGAAGTCCTTGCGGGTGACCGTGCGTCATGGTGCGACGGCGACCAGCATCCTGGTCCGGAACGGCAAAGTTTACGGGGTACGTTGCGAAACTGAGGAATTGCCGTGCGAAAACGTCATCCTCGCCACCGGCGGCAAATCCTACCCGCGCACCGGCTCGACCGGCGACGGCTACCGACTGGCGGCAGAACTCGGCCACAGCATCGTCCCCGTGCGACCGGCCCTAGTGCCCTTGGTAAGCACCGACCCGAAAATCCACCGCATGGCCGGGCTTGAGTTGCGTAATATCGGGGTCAGGCTCTATCTCGACGGTAAGCGCAAAGCTCAAGACTTCGGCGAGCTTGCCTTTACCGGCTTTGGCCTGAGCGGCCCGGTTGTGCTGAGTCTCAGTGGGATAGCGGTCGACGCCCTCGACCGCGGCGAGAAAGTGACCCTGGCCCTTGACCTCAAACCGGCGCTCGATAGCGACAAGCTGGATGCCCGGCTGCTCCGCGACTTTTCCGGCCGCGGCGGTGAACCGATAGCCGGGATACTGCGCGGTCTTCTGCCCCGCGAGATGATTCCTATCTGTATGGAAGCCTGCCATCTGCCGGAAAATCAGGATACCGCCCACTTCCCCGGGAAATTGCGCAAACGCCTGGTGCAGTGGCTGAAAGACTTTCGCGTCGACATAAGCGGCTACCGCTCTTTCAACGAAGCGATTATCAGCGCCGGGGGTGTCAGCCTGAAAGAAATTGATCCCCACACCATGCAATCAAAACTGGTGAAGGGTTTGTTTATCGTCGGGGAGTTGCTCGACCTCCAGGCCGACACCGGCGGTTACAATCTCCAGGCTGCTTTTTCAACAGGTTGGGTTGCCGGATCCTCGGTGTCTTGACAACAGTCGGAGATACACCAATTAATGCAGTACCGATGAGAACTCTTCGAAGACCTTTTCGATGGGGATGGCAAAACCAAGCCCTGCCGTGTCCCTAAGGTGCATGGTAGCCACCCCACGCACATAGCCTTTCTCATCGATAATTGGCCCACCGCTATTGCCCGGATTAATGGCCGCATCGGTCTGCAGATACACCGGTCCGTCTTTCTCCATTGTCCGTAAACCGGAAAAAATCCCGGCAGTTACGGTATGCCGCAGCCCCACAGGGCTTCCTATGGCATAGACCTTGTCTCCTTGATGAAGCTCTGCCCCCTTTGGGGGTTTCTCGAGAAAGGGGCGTTCGCCGGTGTATATGGACAGTAGAGCCAAATCATACTTGGAACTTACCAGGAAGCGATTGATGATAAGCTCTTTGCCGTCGGCAAAGAAAATCTTGATTTCAGAGGACTGGGTCTTTCGATCTACCTTTGCCAATTTCCGTTCGTTCTCCTGAAGCATCGGCAACACCTTTTTTTGTTCCTCCTCGTGCTGATCGATGATCATGGCCAACTGGCTGCGTGAAGGACCCTTCGGTAATTCCTGGTATTTTTGCTTCCATTCACTTATCTTCTGCTCCTCGAGTTCATAATACCGTCGATCCTTTTCAATATTGTTGCGCATCTCGGCGGCTTTTTTCTCGTCGAACTGAACCACATGGCGATTGGTGACGATATACTTACTATTGACGAAAAAACCCGATCCAGTTCCCAACGGTGTTTCGATGGACACCGTCGCATTCCTCGCCCGTTCGATAATGTTGCCTTGTACGGCGGGCGCCTCAGGACTCGCCTGTTGCGGTGCGGGCACCTTCACGATGCGATTTTGAACCGGGGCGAGTGGAGCCGCGACAACAGAGGTGTTTCGAGCCTTGGCAACGGGGGCAACTTCAACCGGTGGCTGAACGGGGGAAGGCGTTGACTTATTGCCGGTGAAATAGTAGGTCGTGGCAGCAACGACCACCACCAGAAGAAGCACCTGAAGAAGTTTCATCACCGAACCGGATTTCTCGGACGGGGGTTCTTCTTGCACTTTCTGCTCTTTTAATGCCTCCTCCTCCTCTCTCTTTCGTTCCTGGATTTTCTGATACTTGGCGAAAATCACCCCACAAACGTCGCATTCCACCATATTATTCTGTTCATGATTACACTTCGGGCAGCGCATATCTCTTACCGACAGGTTATTTTTTCCAGGTGATGACTCGACAGGACCTCTTTATGCGGGTATCATAGCAAGATCCGTAACATTATTCAATTAACCGAAAGCATATCCGATTTTTTTTTAACGACCCTTTGGAGTTTTGTCGCCGTGCCGCTCATTATTAACCCCAGGATTTCACTTCCCGACCATGAAATCACCCTCATTGCCATTCGGGCCCAGGGTGCCGGAGGGCAGAACGTCAACAAGGTGGCCAGTGCCATTCACCTGCGCTTTGACATCCGCGGCTCCTCCCTACCGGACATCTACAAGGAGCGCCTGCTGGCCATGAGCGACCAGCGCTTGACTGGCGACGGCATCCTCGTCATCAAGGCACAACAGTATCGAACCCAGGAGAAAAACCGAACGGATGCCCTGGAACGATTGGCGAGAATTATCCGTCGCGTCACCGTCACGGAAAAGAAGCGAACACCGACCCGTCCCTCGGTGACCGCCCGACAAAAACGCGTAGAAAGCAAGACCAGACGCGGCAGAATCAAAACCATGCGCAAAAAAGTAAGTGATTCCTGAGCACCAATCAACCCACTATTATAACCCGAGGACTATCGCCATGCAAACCGTAGGATATCTGGAAAATGCCGACCAGATGATGGAAAGAATCAAGAAGGGAGCCTTTCTCACCGTCCAGGCCGACGGGAAGGTGAACACCATGACCATCGGCTGGGCCACTATCGGCTACATCTGGCAACGGTCGGTGTTGATGATCGCCGTGCGGGATTCGCGCCACACCTTTTCGCTTCTGGAAAAAACCGACAACTTTACGGTCACCGTTCCCGCTCCCGGTACCTACCAGGATGCGGTCATGACCTGCGGCACCAAATCCGGTCGCGATCTCGATAAATTTAAGGAATGCTGTCTTAAGCAGAAGGCGGCACAGCAGGTGCCGTCGCCGATAGTCGATATTCCCGGCAACCATTATGAATGCCGGATCGTCTATAAGTCGGCAATGGACAGCACCTTTCTGCATACCGATTTGGAAAAACTGTATCCGAAAAAAGATTACCACACCCTCTACTTCGGAGAGATTCTCGCCTGTTATATAACTTCGTAGTTCCGTCGTTGCCTGTGCTCCTGCGAATTGCACCCATCTGGCCGGTTTCCTTCCTAACTGCACCGGCCACAGCACCCCTCTGCATTCAACGAAGGCATCGGCAAATAACGTAAAATCACCTGCATAAAAGCATTGCATCTTTCCGGCCATCCTGGTAATAAGGCTGCTCTTCATCGTGAGTGTCAGACCAGTACATGGAATGAGTACCTTCAAACAGAACTTTTTCCGCCTTTGGCAAAATCGTTTTTCATGAAGGTACCAATGCCGATTTACGGAATTGGGTTAATTGCGCAAAACTGGACGGACACGGCTTATCGGCCGCCGAGAGTCATAACCGATTCTCTTTGACTTGCTGCCGATTTTTCTTTCCCGGGCAGGCTTTGCACAACAAATTCTTCTTTGGAATCAACCCTTCTGTAAAGGTATTACTATGTCCTCTCTCAATGAAACACCACCCCTTTCCTTTTCCGACATGGGCCTTGCCGCCCCCCTTCTCCAGGCTGTAAGCGACGCCGGATACGAAATCCCCACCCCCATCCAGGAGGAGATGATTCCGCATATGCTGGCGGGCAAAGATGTGGTCGGCCAGGCCCAGACCGGGACCGGAAAAACCGCCGCCTTCGCGCTGCCGCTGCTTACCAGGCTTGCGCCCGACAAAACCAGAAGCCCGCAGATCCTCGTTCTTGCCCCCACCCGGGAACTGGCGATTCAGGTGGCGGAGGCCTTCGAGGCCTACGGCAAACACATGAAAAATCTCCGAGTGCTGCCGATTTTCGGCGGTCAGGATTACACCATCCAACTCAAGCAGTTGCAACGCGGCGTCCAAGTGGTGGTCGGCACTCCCGGCCGGGTCATGGATCACATCCGTCGCGGTACCCTGAAGACGGAGACCATTCACAGTTTGGTCCTGGACGAAGCCGACGAGATGTTGAAGATGGGCTTTCTCGAAGACGTCAAATGGATTCTTGAGCAACTTCCCGGCAGGAAACAGACCGCTCTGTTCTCCGCCACCATGCCGAAAACCATTCGCGATATCGCCCAAAAATACCTGACCGAGCCGGTGGAAATCACCATCAGGACCAAGACCGTTTCTGCCCAGACCGTCAACCAGCGCTGCCTCATCACTAATGGTCTGGCGGCAAAACTGAGCGCACTCAGCAGAATTCTCGAGGCCGAGACCTTCGACGGCATGCTGGTTTTCGTCCGAACGAAAATTCAGACGGTGGAACTCGCCGAGCAACTGGTCGCCCTCGGCTATGCGGCGGCACCGCTCAATGGCGATATTCAGCAGAGCCAACGCCTGCGCACCGTCGAACAATTGAAGGCAAAAAAGATCGACATCCTCGTAGCCACCGACGTCGCCGCCCGCGGTCTTGACGTCGAGCGCATCAGCCATGTCATCAATTACGATATTCCGTTCGATGCCGAGGCCTATATCCACCGGATCGGCAGAACCGGCAGAGCCGGTCGAAGCGGCGAGGCCATTCTTTTTATCAATGGCCGGGAACGATCGATGCTCAAATCGATCGAGCAGGCTACGAGGCAGAAAATCCAAATGGCCGACCTGCCTTCGACCGCAGCCATCAACAAGAAGCGGATTGATGGCTTCAAGGAAAAAATCACTACCGCCCTGCAGGGCGACACCTCCTTTTACCGAACCTTGGTGAACGAATATCTGCGGGAAAACCAGATCGTACCCGAACAACTGGCGGCGGCACTGGCCCTGCTCGCCCAGGGCGGCCGGCCGCTGCTTCTGGAAGAACAGAAAGTCCCCGTGGCGCCTGCCCCGGAACAACGCTACACTGCCAAGCCGAGAGCAAAGACCAGGGCCGTTGGCCGAACCTCGAACATCCAGTTACCGCCCGAGGAAGGCATGGAGCGTTTTCGCATTGAACTCGGCAGCGAACATGGCATCAAGCCGGCAAACATTGTCGGCGCCATCGCCAACGAGGCCGACATCAGCAGCCGACATATCGGTCGTATCGCCATCTACGATTCCTACAGCACCGTCGATCTGCCCTGCGGTATGCCGGATGACACCCTACGCTTATTACATAAGAGCCGTGTCGGCAGCAAAACCCTCCGGATTCAGAGACTTGGCGAGGGCATTGAAACTCCCCAGCCTGCCGCGAGGCGGCAGAAGCCCGAGCGATTCAATGGCGGTAATGGCGGTTCGACCGGCAAGGGCAGGAAAAAATCGGTTCACAGCGGACCCGTCCTTTAACAAAAGCGGAAATGCTGCACCATACCTTCTGCCATCTTCCGGGCATCGGCCGAAAGGTTGAAACAAAACTCTGGGAAGCGGGTATCACCACTTGGGATACGTGGCGGGACCCGCCACCCGTCCGCTTCTCCGCCATCGCCCGTATCGATGCCGACCGCACCCTGAAGAATTCGGTCGCGGCCCTCGAAGACAATCCTAACTTTTTCACCAAGCGTCTCGACAGCTCGGAAGTGTGGCGAATTTTCCCGCACTTCCGGGAGCGCACCGCTTACTTGGACATCGAAACCACCGGACTTGACGACTCGGCCGAGGTGACCACCATTGCACTCTATGACGGCAAGGAGGTGTTTACCTACATAAACGGCATCAACCTGGACGATTTTGTCGACGCCGTCAACAAATATCAGGTGCTTGTCACCTACAACGGCAAGGGCTTCGATATTCCGGTTCTGGAGAGATTTTTCCGGATACAACTCCCCCAGGCGCAAATCGATTTGCGCTATGTCCTGGCACGTCTCGGTTTCAAGGGCGGGCTGAAAGGCTGTGAGAAAATGCTGGGCATGAACCGCGGCAGTCTTGACGGGGTCGACGGCTCTTTTGCCGTCCTCCTCTGGCAACGCTACCGGGATTATAACGACGAGAAGGCCCTGCAGACGCTTCTCGCCTACAACACCGAAGACACGGTCAACCTCGAACGCCTGGCAATCGAGGCCTACAATCGCAACGCTTGTAAAACTCCCTTTGGCGAGGAACTCATCCTGCCGTTTCCCGAGCCGCCACCTATCCCCTTTCATGCCGATCATGGCTGTATCGAGCGGATAAGACGCTCCCTGTCTCCCTGGTGAGATGAAGAGCCTACAGGTCTATCTCCATTCCCTCTCTGGCAAAAAACACCTCGGTGTTCCCGAATTTCCCCGGTTCACAGTAAATAGCCGACAACTCATCCAGGGTCGCATCAAATCGATCCGGGTCATGATGAAATAGCGCCAGTTTTTTTACCCCGGCGCGGTTGGCAGCGGCGATGGCATACTCCATTGCCGTGTGGCCCCAATTTATCCGCGATCCATATTCGGCGGCGGTATATTGGGCATCGTGGATAAGGAGATCGGCCCCGGCAAAAAACTGTTCAACGGCAAGATTTTGCTCGGCGGCCACCTCAGCCCCTTCAAAGGCCATAGCCTCATCGTAATCAGGGTGGTTAGGGTCGGTGATAAACAAATTACGAAACGGCTCGGTGTCGTAGCAGGTGCAGACCGCTTTGCCATCGTAAGTGAAACGGTATCCCAGGGCAGTAATAGGGTGGTTGAGCAGTTTGGTCGACAGGTGCAGACCGTTACCAAGATCGATGGAGGGAGCCTCCTTTAAGCGAATATATTCAATTTCCGAGGCAAGTTCACCAAGATTGACGGGGAAATAACGGTATTTCATCTGACCGCCCACCACCTCTTCCAGAGGATCATCCTCAAAGGAGACCGGTCCGTGTACCTTTAAGGTGGTCCCCGGGATGTAAATCGGGGTGAAAAACGGATAGCCCATGATATGGTCCCAATGCGTGTGGGAAAGGAAGATATCGGCCTTGATCGGCCCTTTGGGCAGATCGCTAGCCATCATAGAGTTGCCAAGGGAACGAATCCCCGAGCCCGCGTCAATGATGACGAGTCGATCCTCGGCTCCCACCCGCAGTTCGATGCAGGCGGTGTTGCCGCCATACTTTTGGGTTTTGGCCCCCGGACTGGGGATAGATCCCCGCACCCCCCAAAAACGAACCTTCATATGGGCTCCCATTGATTTTTCAGAGTTTTAAAAAAACCTCAGCCTTGTGTATTTCCTCGATCACTCTTTCGCCGATCCCGCAAAACTCATCTGGAGTAAGATCAACGGCTTGACGAAGGCGCTCGACATCCTCCTCCCTGGGAAAAGGATCGCCGGCGTAACCGTGGTCAAAAATATTGGTATACATATTGCCGAGGGCTACCAAGGCCACCTTCTGACCGCTGTCCTCCGTCAGTTTCGCTATTTCATGGTGCGTGCCTATGCAGGTGGTGATGACCTCGTTGAGTTTCCATTTATCGGCAATCATCAGCCCCACCTCCTGATGGCTGATGCCCATAACATCCAGCTCCACCTCATAGAGCGGTAGTTGCTGGAATTTTGCGATATTCAGGGCCTCGATATAGTCATCGCCAAAAGGAACCTTGCCAAGATCGTGGAGCAAACCGGCAAGAAACAGTTCCTCCCTTTCCATGACAGCTATTCCTTTCGCCTCTCCGAGGAGTTTGGCACTGACCCCGGTACCGATTGAATGGGCCCAGAATTTGGTGGTAGGGAGTGCCCTGGATTTCTTTGCTCCGGTAACGGTTCGAATAATGGCTGTGCTGAGGGCCATATTTTTTACAGTATTCATCCCCAGCATGGTAATTGCCCGGGTCAAGGAGGTTACTTTATTGATCAGCGAATAGTAGGCGGAGTTGATGAGTTTCAATACCTGACCGGCCAGTACCGGATCAAGCGAGATAACTTTATTCAGTTCATTGGGAGAGGCATCGGTGCGGCTGCATATTTCCATGACCTTGCCGACTGTGGTTGACAGACTCGGCATTTTGGCAATGAATTTTTCAATCTCCCGTCGCTGTTTTTCCTTATGTGACGCCATACATTCCCTGAATATTCAGTTAATTAAGAGACAAGAGGAAAGTTGAGTGTTGGTAAGGTATTGTATCGAAAGAAACTCTCCAGGTCAAGGTTCGAACATGGCGGAAAGCGCCGAGCGCCCCGGAGCAACATTCTCTCGCCATACGTCAGAAACTCGGGACGCTAGACACCAGCTCCAGCTGGACCAAGGGCTGCTTCTCCTTTTACCGGTTCCTGTCTTCTTCGGTAACACGGCAAAACCGTACAGCTTCTTTGTAGGTAAGAGTCGTACCGCCAAAGATATCAAGAGCGCTGCCGACGGTGCAATCCAGCCTGCCTTTTCCAGCTTCCCGGACCAACTGCAGATCCCCGATATCCCTGATGCCGCCGGCGTAGGTTGTGGGAATGGGCGTCCAAAGTGCCAGCTTTTCAACAAGCTCTTTTTCAATGCCTGAACACTTCCCTTCTACGTCGGCTGCATGAATGAGAAATTCACTGCAACATTTGGCGAGCTTAGTCAGCACCTCGGGAGTGATGGCAACACTTGTAAATTTTTGCCAGCGATCGGTTACTATGTAATACTGGTCTTCTTTCCTTCGACAGCTGAGATCAAGGACCAATCTCTTCCTGCCCACCGCCGCCACCAGCTTGTTCAGTCGCTCGGTATCGACCACCCCATCCCGGAAAACGTAGGAGGTGACGATAACCTCGGAGGCCCCTTTATCAAGCCAACAGCCGGCATTGTCGGCGGTTATGCCGCCGCCAAGCTGCATTCCGCCCGGCCAGGCAGCAAGCGCTTCCTCGGCAGCCTTATCGTTTCCCGGCCCGAGCTTGATGATATGGCCGCCGGTCAGATTATCCGCCCGGTACAGTGCGGCAAACCAGGCAGGCGGTTTTTCGGCGATGAAATTGGTCTGCACCGCATCCGGCTTACCGTCGACAAGCGTCGATCCGACAATCTGTTTCACCACGCCACCGTGGAGATCAATACAGGGTCTTAGTTGCATTTTCTCACCTTGCACTAACAAAAAAAGCGGAATGCCATGGGCATCCCGCTTTTGTTCAACTCGAAGCTTTTGCCTGTATCGGCAACCGCTTTCTCAGCCTTTTTTGATGAGCATGGTCGAAGGATCAAGCATCAGGGTGGTCCCGGGATCGAGCTTGCAGGAATCGCATTTCAGTATATCCAGCTTCATAGCATCCCCCACCGGCTTGATCAGCAGTACCGTTTCGAAAAGACTGTCAACCTCATGGCAGGGAGCGGGCACCCCATCGAGACTCACCCGCTTGTCGTCACGATGGCTGACAGCCGAAAACCAGATCATCTTCAGGCCTCGATCATTCATGAAATTCCTGAGACCTTCGAGGGATTCCCTGTCATTGTTGGCAAAGTCATAGCCGTCAATTATCAGACATTCGGGTTTGTAGATATTTTGTTTTACCAGATCATCCAGCCGCTCTTCGAGAAGGGCCTTGCTGAAGGAGCTTTCTTTGAAGGTCATGATCATCCGGTTTTTCATGATTTCCGGAATTGAGCTGATTTTTTCCCCGTCGGTCAACAAGGAAAGGATATCATCATACCAGGTGCGGGTTTTATCCACCCCTTCGCCGATGGCTACATGCAGCACTCTATTGCCCAGCAGCATACAATCCAGGGCAAATTGCACGAGAATTGCGGTCTTGCCGAGACCGGCCCTGGCCATAACCAAGCCCATCATGGCCTGGACACCGCCCGATTTGTCCTCCAGGCCGAGTGCCCGGAGAGGATTATTTACTATCAACTCGTTGTTTCCCATGGCAGTTCACCTTTTTCGATTCCTTATTCCCCCGCATGGCGCATGCAGGTATCAAGCCGAACACCGAGTGTCCAGTCTCTTGTTCTTGTTGTAGTCAATAACGCAGGCAATTTCAAGCGTTCTTTCGCTCGTCCTGATAGGCCTTGATCAATTGCTCGCTGACACCCTTTGGTACCGGTTTGAAACTCGCGAATTCCATGGTAAATTCGGCCTTTCCCTGGGTAAGGGAGCGGAGAGCGGTGGAATAGCCGAACATCTCGGAGAGAGGCACTTCAGCCTCTACCGCCGAATACGAACCTTCCTCGGTGGTACCGATGATCATGCCACGGCGCTGGTTGATGGAACCCATGACCGACCCCTGAAACTCGGTCGGTCCTTCCACGGCTACCTTCATGATGGGCTCCATGATTATCGGCTTGGCCTTGAGATATCCCTCTTTAAAGGCACCTATGGCCGCCAGTTGAAAGGCGATATCGGAGGAGTCGACCGCATGATAGGCCCCGTCATTGATAACACAGCGAACCCCGGTAATGGCCGCACCGCAGAGTGAGCCCTTTTCCAGACTCTTTTTAAAGCCTTTATCGCAAGAGCCGATAAACTCACGGGGGATGACGCCGCCGACAATACTGTCGACAAATTCGTAATCCCCTTCCTCCAACGGCTCCATGTATCCGCCAACCCGGCCAAACTGCCCGGAACCACCGGTCTGTTTCTTGTGGGTGTAGCTAAAAGAGGCCTTCTGGGAGATAGTTTCGCGATAGGCAACCTGAGGAGCACCTACTTCGACCACGGCGTCATATTCACGCTTCATTCTCTCGACATACACCTCAAGATGCAGCTCGCCCATCCCGGAGATAATGGTTTCACCGGTTTCATGATCAACGTAGGTTTTGAAGGTCGGATCTTCCTTGGTGAATCGGTTCAGCGCCTTGGACATGTTCATCTGCGCCTTGTTATCTTTCGGGATCACCGCCAAAGAAATAACCGGTTCGGGGATATGCATGGAGGTCATGGAGCAGCTGATTTCCTCCGAGGTAAAGGTATCACCGGAGGCACAATCGACACCGAAAAGCGCGACGATATCACCGGAGCCGCAGGCTTCGATCTCTTCCATCTCATTGGAATGCATACGACAGAGCCGACCGATTTTCGTCTTCTTCCCGGTTCTGCTATTGAAAACGGTATCCCCTTTAGCCAATTTCCCTTGATAGGTGCGAGTGTAGGTCAACTGTCCATAACGCCCATCTTCAAGTTTAAAGGCCAGCATGATGAGTGGGTCATCGGGACTATTGGTGACGGCAAATTCCTTCTCCTCGTTTTTCAGATCGAGGGCCATATTGACGACGTCGGTCGGACACGGGAGATATCTTTCGACCGCGTCAAGCAGCAATTGCACGCCTTTATTTTTATAGGCCGATCCCATGAGCACCGGGGTAAATTCAAGGGCAAGGGTCCCTTTGCGAACGGCGTCGTAGATGAGTTGGGTATCAATGTCTCCGCCCTCCAGCAATGCCTCCATGAGTTCTTCGGAAAACATGGAGACCTCTTCGAGCAGGGTCTCTCTTTTGGTTTGTGCTTCGGCCTGGTACTCGGCAGGAATTTCTCTTTCGACAATGGTTTCCCCATTGGGGTCCTCAAAGTAGACGGCCTTCATGGTAATCAGGTCGATCATTCCCTTCAGATCGCTTTCCAGCCCTATCGGAATCTGCATCATGTGGGCGTTCAAGTCCAGCTTATCGCGAAGTTGGCGGGTGACCTTTTCGGGATTGGCGCCGGTCCGGTCACACTTATTAATGAAGGCGATACGAGGAACAGTGTATCTGGTCATCTGCCTGTTTACGGTGATCGACTGAGACTGGACTCCGCCAACCGAACACAGCACCAGAATGGCGCCGTCCAGTACGCGGAGTGCTCTCTCGACCTCAACGGTGAAGTCAACGTGGCCAGGCGTGTCGATGATGTTGATGTCAACACTTTTCCAGGAACAGTAGGTGGCAGCTGACTGAATGGTAATACCACGCTCTTTTTCAAGTTCCATGGAGTCCATTTTCGCGCCGACCCCGTCCTTGCCCCGAACTTCATGAATTGCATGAATTTTTTTTGTGTAAAACAGGATACGTTCGGTGAGCGTAGTCTTTCCCGAATCGATATGGGCACTGATACCTATATTTCTTACTTTCGATAGATCCTTATTCATGGCTGCTGTCCTCTACAACGTTGCCAACCGGTTAGCTTCCGGCCTCGCTTCTCACAAGCTGTGGGAAGAAAAAAAGTAAGGAGTCACAGCAGGCTGCAACTCCTTACTCAACTGATTCAATCGGTTATACCCAAAAGCCCTTCCGATCCCGAGTAATACCAATGGGGTTGATAGTCCATCGTTGGGGCAAAAAAATGAAAACGTTCACTTGAAAAGATAAACACGTCTGAGTAACCCCGAAAAATACACTAAGCAAAATAAAAAAACTACAAAAAAAACAGTATTACTCTTTTTTCACCCAAGCAGTTCTTTTTCCGGACTTTTTGTCTTCCTCTGCAACGGGATAAAATGCGATATGCATTATTCAACCAATTGCGACGTGGAGCAGCGAAGCCGCAATTGCTATATCTTTCTAAGAATCCGCCCCTTTTATGGGAGGTTAACAGCAGCACCAGGCAGTTAAAAAATCACATTGACAGAGATCGGTGCGCAGATTAAATAAGAATCATTATTTATTAATAAGGCTTACCGTAAATTCAATTTTCACGTATCATCAGACCAATATTTTCCAGGAGGATTACATGAGTAAAACCATAGAAAATTTGCAGGCTGCTTTTGCAGGAGAATCCATGGCCCGAAACAAATACACCTTTTTTGCCAAGGTTGCCCGCAAGGAAGGATACCACTACATCGCCAGGATTTTCGAGGAAACCGCTGCCAATGAGATGCGGCATGCAAATGATCACTTTAAACTTCTTAATGGCATCGGTGACACTGCGGCAAATTTGAAAGAGGCCTTTGCCGGCGAAGATTACGAAACGAGCACCATGTATCCCACCTTCGCCAAAGAGGCCGAAGGGGAGGGGAATATGGAAGCGGCCATGCTTTTTACCCAGATCGGCAAAGTTGAGGCGGAACATCGCGGGAGATACAAAAAACTGCTGGAAATGGTGGTGAATGGTACGGTTTTTAAGCGTGACAAACCAGTGAAATGGAAATGCTCCCTCTGCGGCTATTCCTACACCGGCACCGAACCACCACCCAAGTGCCCGGCCTGTAAACATCCAAAAGAATATTATGAACCGGCTGATATAGAGTTTTAAGATTTTCCTTCAACCCAGCCCGGAATCTTTTCATAACCGGGCTGGGTGTTGTACAAGTCCCTTCGTGATTTTTCCTGCATTCGTAGCGGCCCCTGAGGAGAAAGAACCATGCTCAGCGAAAATCCTTTCAACCTGAGGTGGCTTGCAAATCGATTTACCGCCCTATCCCTATGCTTGACTATTTGGACGCTCTTTCTTGCCGGTTGCGCCCATCCGCCTGGCAACCCATCCAATCAAACAGCTCTCTATCTCCCTCCCGCCCCGGCATCGATAACCGCCGCGCATACACCGGCATTTCTCCTCAAGGAATCGGCAAAACCATTTAATAAAATCGGGAGCCCCAGTGCCGGCACGGGGAACGGCACCGAACCTGAAATTTACGTTGATCCTGGAAAGCCTGCCGTTTACTTCGAGGCCCAGGAGTTCACCACGGCCAAAGGTCTCTACACCAATCTGATCTATCGCATCCATTTTCAAGAGGTTCCCCTCGGCTGGACGTCCCTGAACCTCACCGCCGGTCGCAACCCCGGAATCCTCTTTATTTACACTCTTGACGAGGCTGGGACCCTTCTCCTTGTTACAACGGTGCATACCTGCGGCTGCTACCTTGCCTTCTTCCCTACCAAGGCAATGCCGCGTGCAGCCTTGCCGAATACCTGGTCGACCGAGCCCCAGTCGGTTTACGGATACACCCTCCCGAGCAGCCTGCAATTTACCGACGAACACGCCGACACTCGAATCGCCTTCACTCTGGAGAGTGAAACTCACAGAATAAGTGCCGTCACCGTAACCGACAGCCTCACCCGACAGGCTATTGCACATCAGGTACCAATGCACCTGAAACCCATGCTTGACCTCTACTACCTCCCGTACCGAGACAAAACCGTAGCATTTTTCGAGACAGAGGGGGCGCACAAAGGATACGTTAAGGACAATATGAAGATTTTCGAGCGGCTCCTTATCAGCTGGTGGGCCTTTGACCTCCATGTCGGTGAAGACAAGGCATACAGCGCGCATGACAAGAGTGACACAGTGTTCTATACCAGTCTTAAATTCTGGGCAAGAAAGGCCTCAGATCTTAAAAACTTCCCGGAATTCCTTAACTATTGGGGATGGCGGCTTTAAGACACGTATGTGACATACGGGATGTTTTCAAGCATCCGATCAAATTTTTTACGGCATTATTACACATACGTGACAAAAACCTGCGGACAATTCCATGGCCGCAAGGCGTCATGTCATCGCCCTTCACCAACCTTCGTTCTTTTCTACTTCGGATACCTTTTTGCAGGTTGTTACCAGTTCTCAAACACTCTCACTGTGATGAGCACCTGTATATTTGTGAGTGATATAGCTCTTTGTGTTTGCTATACTGTCCACTGAACAGTGCCACCATGTAACGGAGAACCTCATGACACATCAAGAACACCTGAAAATTCTGCGCAACGGCGGTGTCGAGGCGTGGAGGGAATTCGTTCAGGAACAAAAATATATGTTCAGAGCACAACTGGAAGGAGCAGATCTCTCGGCAATGGACCTCCAATGGGTTGACCTGCATGGCGGCAATCTGCATGGCGCCGACCTCCAAGGCACAGATCTTGTTGGCGCGAACCTTGAGGGGGCAAATCTCAAAAAAGCCAATCTTGCTCGCGCCAACCTCTTTGCGGGAAATTACATGGCAGCTGATTTTCAGGGAGCAAATCTGATGCGGGCGAATCTTCGCCGCGCCGACCTTCGCGAAGCCAACCTTTATGAAGCCAACCTTTATGAAGCCGATCTTCGGGGGGCAAACCTGTGGGGTGCCAACCTCCAAGGGGCAAATTTTCGCAAAGCGAACCTCCAGCGAGCGAACCTGCAGCGAGCCAATCTGGTAAATGCCAACCTTTGGGATGCCAATCTGCAACGGGCTCTTCTCAACGGCACGATTTTTTCCGATACCTTGTTTAAAAATACCAATTTAGAAAATGCCAGTCTTGGCGGCACAATCTTTTCCGATTGCGATTTAGGTCATGCTCTCGGCCTGTCTGAAGTTATCCATCATGCCCCATCAACGGTGGGTATCGACACGATTTTTCAGTCTCGCGGGAATATTCCGGACCACTTCCTCCGTCAAGCCGGAGTACCAAAAAACCTCATCGAAACAATTCCCCAATTGGTTGGCGGTCCTTGGGAATATTATTCATGCTTCATCTCATATTCTGCAAAAAACCAGGACTTTGCCGATCGTCTTAAAAAGGATCTGCAGGACCAAGGGGTGCGTTGCTGGCTTGCCGGTGAAAACCTGAAAAGTGGCAGAAAAATCCGACATGAAATCGATAAGACAGTAAAAATGCAGGACATGTTACTCCTCATTCTGTCGCAACACTCCCTTACCGGTTTCTGGATGGAAAATGAGGTGGAGGCGGCATTCGAACGAGAACGAGTGAAAAGAAATCACATCTACGATAATCAGATCTTATTCCCGATATCGATTGACGATTCAATATTTACCAGCAAGAAAGCTTGGGCAGAAATGATTCGTACTACCCGGGAGATAAGTGACTTTAGGAATTGGCAAGATCCCGCCCTGTACCGGGTGTCCTTAGAGAGGTTTATAAAAGATCTGCGAAACAGCATCAACAAGGATTTTGCATATGGGGAAAGCAACAGCTCTCTCCAACTTTAAGGGCAAACCAAGGCAAACCGACGATTCGCAATCCGCTAAGAGGTCGTTGTAAAATGTCTTGCACAATCTGATCCGAGATTGGTAAGGTCGGTACGCAGAAAATCCCGACCCCAACAAGCGGGACTCTTTTTACCGAAAACCATCGAGTCTCTTCACCACCCCATCACCACCCCTTGAATGGCATGCAACCAATCCTTGAAATCCACCATCTCCGCAAACGGTTTTCGCACCTGGACGCGGTCCGTGACGTCTCGTTTCAAGTCCAACCGGGCATCTGCTTCGGTCTGCTCGGCCCGAATGGCGCCGGCAAGACGACCACCATGGAGATTGTCGAAGATATCATCGAAGCGACAAGCGGCGAGATCCTCTACAACGGCCACCGGCGAACAGCCACCTTCCGGGAAGAAATCGGCATTCAGTTTCAGCATACGTCCCTGCTCAATTTTCTGACGATCGAGGAGACTCTCGCAACCTTTGCCGGCCTTTTCAGCACTCCTGCCGATACGGAAGAACTCTCCCGCCGCTGCAACTTGGACGGTATCAAAAAACAACGAAACGACAAACTTTCGGGCGGCCAGACCCAGCGCCTGATGCTGGCTCTGGCCCTCATCAACCAACCTCGCCTGATTTTTCTCGACGAACCGTCAACCGGCCTCGACCCCCAATCCCGCCGCAATCTCTGGGACATCATCAGGCAATTGAAAGAGGAAGGCCGGACCCTGATCCTCACCACCCACTCCATGGAAGAGGCGGAGTATCTCTGCGACGAAATTGCCATCATGGATCAAGGCACGATCATCGCCAACGGCAGCCCCGAGGAATTGATCCGTCAGTACGGCGGCGGCAGTTCCATCATTCTGCCCGGCACTATCAATAAGCAGCAACTCGACGGCCTGCCTTTTTCCACCCTGAAACAAAACGGCGAGATCGTCATCCACACCGATGAGATTCACCAGGGCCTGTCCAGCCTCATGGAAAGAAATATCGATCTCCGAGGTATTTCCATTCACTCAGCCAATCTCGAAGATGTCTTTCTCCATCTCACCGGGAAAAAGCTGCGGGAATGATCTCCCCCTACAACCATTTCTCTCGATGATACACACTATGAATCTGCGACGAATGTGGGCCATCTTTAAAGCCAGAAATTACGAATTTTTCCGTGATCGTGCCGCCTTTGGCTGGAATTTCGCCTTTCCTTTCCTGGTTATTATCGGCTTCGGTATTATTTTCGAGGGCAAGGAATTCAAACAATTCCAGGTCGGGATCTTCCCTCCTGGGGCCGGCGTTGATCTTCTGCAAACCACCCTGCCGCCGGCCTTTCAGCATGATCGGCATATTATTTTTTTACCGGTTGCCAATCGGGAGGAAGGAGAAGCAAAACTCAGCCACCACAAGATCGATCTCCTCGTTGATGCCCTTTCTTCGACCCATGCTTACTGGATCAACGACTCCTCACCGAACGGCTCCCTGGCAGAAAGAGTCTTCCTTGCCTCCTTTATGGCCGGAAAAAATCCCCCGGAAAAAGGAGTGACCAGCGGCCCGCAAATCCGCTATATCGATTGGCTGATGCCGGGTGTCCTGGCAATGAATATGATGTTTTCGGCGCTCTGGGGGGTCGGCTATGTGATTGTTCGCTACCGGAAAAACGGCGCACTTAAACGACTGAAAGCCACTCCGCTGACCGCCCTCGAGTACCTTACCGCCCAGATGCTGTCGCGCATCTTTCTCCTCATGTTTACCCTCTTTGTGGTGTGGATCGGTGCCGATCTTATCTTTCATTTCCAGGTCCACGGTTCAAAACTCCTGCTCTTCTGCGTCTTTTTCCTCGGCGGCCTTAATCTCTGTTCAATCGGCCTCATTCTTGCCGCCCGAGGCACGAGTGAAGAATTCACCAGCGGCATCCTCAACTTTATCTCCTGGCCGATGATGTTTCTCTCCGAGGTCTGGTTTTCCCTGGAAGGATCGCCGCACATAGTTCAACTTTTTGCCAAGCTCTTTCCCCTCACCCATCTCCTGAAAGCCGCCCGCCTGGTAATGAACGAAGCGGCCACCCTCGCCGATATTCAGGTCGAGTGCGGCATCCTCCTCATCTCGACGATCATCTTTCTCGGCATTGCAGCCCTGCTTTTTTCATGGAATGAATGAGATAGTCGTTTACGTGTCGACTTAGGAGTTTCCCCAAATGTCGTCGGGTTCAGGCTCAAAATGCATGACAAAATTCGTCCACGCAACGCTGCATTGCTCGATTCGCCCACCGATCAACTTCTGACGATCAGCGATGTTTTCCCATTTCGGACTGAGGCTGAGTTTAAAACGACCACCCCTGCCATTCACAATGACAGTCAATTGATCTGCATGAGAATTAACTTTTGCGGGGATATTTTCAAGGGCCAAACCAGATCTGGAAATATCGTGCACGATTCCGGTGAAAAAGCCCCTACCGTCAGAAATATCCGCCACCATACCGGTCAATGCAATTCGTGGATGTCTGCGCTTGTTCATAGCGATCACCTGCTAAGCCGCTGTAAAATAATTTCCTGGCGGCTCCTAAAGATTTTTTCCTCTCATGGCTTCGCTTCCTGGAAAACCAAAAAAATGATATCAACCCTGAATATGGGAATCATTCTTAGTGTTTTGTAACACTGTAGGTACGAGAGTGTTTAGCGCAACGAAATTCTTTAGAAGTTTCTAAACCTCAGGCTCTTTCATTAAAGATGACCTGGTAGGAGCAGCAAACTTGGAGAATGAGACTCCCTTAATTGACCGTCCAGGGACTGAAGATAAAAGCCACACCGAGAACAGCCAGGAATGCCCCGACCCAAGCGCCGGGTGCGGGTCTTTCCCGCGTTGCAATCCACAGAATAGGCAGTATGAGAATGGGGGAAGTGGCGGAAAGCGTTGATACAAGGCCTGCCGGACCATGCGCCAGGGCAAAAAGGAGAAAGGTCATCCCGAGCGCCATCCCGACAATACCGCTCATCCCGGTTTGCCACATGAGCTTCCAGGTCAAAGGTGCAGCTGCCGGGTCTCGAAGGCGCCGGTGCAGTAAAAAAATAACATTCAGTGCCAGAGCCGCTATGCCGACCCGCAATGCCGAGGCGGCCACGGCGTTGACGCCGGAGGCCATAACCGGACGGGCTATAAGAACGGAAATCGCCTGGCAAAGTGCCGATAAAAAACCCAACCCAATCCCCAGGGCAAGGGAGCCCTGGACTTTTTCAAAGGCGTGCTTCTGCGAGGAAGTAGTGCCGCAGAAAACTGCCAAAAGAACACCGACCATGATGAGACAACACCCAATGGTTGTCGCCATCGGCAGGGATTCTTTTAGGAAAAAATAGCCGACGATGACGGTAATAGGCGCATTGGTGGTGAAGAGAATTCCCGATCGCCGTGGACCAAGACGTTTTAGTGCAGCATACAACAGGGTGTCACCCAGGAAAATACCGATCATCGCCGATAAAGCCAGGACCAATACCGAGTGCAGATCAAGGGTCCGCCAGCTTCCGGTAACAAAGGTGATGAAAATGAGAATTAAGGCGACAATACCTAAGCGTATGCGATTAAATCGTAGCGCCCCGAAGGCCCGTGCAGGAGTCGTGGACAACAGACCGCCAAAAGACCAACACAGGGCAGCGGTCAAAGCGGAACATTCGGCGATATACATGGAATCGTTTCCTGGGCAGCAGGCCTTTTTCCGAATCTCCCGGAATGTTGCGGGCGCCGCTAAAAGAATAAATTTGCGGGAACGGGTTCAACTGTTTGTGTGGTTTGAAAAGCACCGCGCACGCTGATCGGATCAGCTGTGTATAGAAAATACCACTTGGCATGTCAAGCAGAGAAAGCAGTTTTTCCATGCAGCACCTGTATCTCTCAGTAATGCCGCCGGAGTCAATTGCCGAGACGGTGCTGCAGAAATAACTTGCTTTTTTGTGAGCCGAAAGAATAGGATTTCCCAGGAAAGGCCTCCTCCCAAGGAGGCCAAAAAACACGCAATAGCCACTCCGCAGAGAAAGGGAAAATCATGACGGAAACGAAAATAGGTTTAATACGAGAAGGCAAAATCCCTATAGATCGCCGTGTGGCACTTACCCCGGCCCAAGCTAAGACCGTGATGCACCGCTTTCCCGGCGTCGAGGTGGTGGCCGAAAGAAGCGACATCAGGTGCTATCCGGATAAAGAATATGAGCGGGAAGGTATCAGGCTTGTCGACTCCCTGGAGGATTGCAAGATCATCTTGGGAGTCAAGGAAGTCCCCGTTGACAGCCTGATCCCTGCGAAAACCTATTTCTTCTTCAGTCATACTATCAAAAAACAGCCATACAACAGGGGATTACTCCAGGAGATTCTCCGCAAGAACATCACCCTTGTGGATTACGAAACCCTCACCGACCAGACCGGTAAACGGATCATCGCTTTTGGACGCTGGGCGGGAATCGTCGGGTCATACAACGGTATCTGGACCTTCGGCCAACGCTACAACCTCTTCAATACCCGACGGGCCTATACCTGTTTTGATCTCGACGACCTCTGGTCTGAATTAACAAATATCAATCTTCCCCCGATAAAGATAGTCTTAACCGGCGGCGGCAGGGTAGCCAAGGGGGCAATTGAAGTACTGACGAGACTTGGTGTCCGCAAAGTCACGCCCCGGCAATTTCTCGAACAGTGGTTTGATTTTCCGGTCTTCGTCCAGCTCAATGCCCGCAATTACAACAGGAGAAAGGGCGGCCAGGATTTCAGCCGAAATGATTTCTATCGCGCCCCGCAAATGTATGAAGCCGACTTTATTAAATACGCGGCGGTGGCGGACCTTCTTATCGCCTCGGCCTTCTGGGATCCGAAGGCACCGGCCCTTTTCAGCAGAGAGGAAATCTTGAGCGACGACTTTAAAATAGCGGTGATTGCCGACATCACCTGCGATATTGAAGGCTCGATCCCCTGCACCAAGCGACCAAGCACCATTGAAGATCCGATCTACGACTACAACCCCTGCGACAATCAGATAGAAAACCCTCTTTCGGACGAGGCAAACATCACCATCATGGCAGTTGATAATTTGCCATGCGAACTCCCCAGGGACGCCTCCACCAGTTTCGGCAAGGACATCGTTGAAAAGGTGCTACCGGAACTCCTCGGAGACGACAGCGGAGGAGTAATCCGCCGGGCAACAATCGCCGAAGCCGGAAAACTGACCGAACGATTCACCTATTTGCAAGAATACGTTGATGGTCGGTAAAAAACGGAAAGAGCTTGCCATCGATAATGAGAAAAGTGTAATTTTTTCTTTCTACAAAAGGGCCATGGGAAAGATTTCAAACCACTCGCGACTGAAACGATGCTCGGGGCGAACAACAAACTTAAAAGGAGAGAGCGTATGAGATTCATCAAGACATTGGCAGTAGCATCCGTAGTTACGGCGTGGATGGCCGGCAGTGCAGCAGCTTCCACTCTCGATGCGGTGAAAGAAAAAGGCTATGTGAACGCCGGAGTTTCCGGAAAGGTAATCGGCTTTTCCGCTCCGGATGCCAAAGGGAAGTGGACCGGCCTCGACGTGGATTTTGGCCGGGCCGTTGCCGCCGCCATCTTCAATGACCCGGAAAAAGCCCGCTTCACCCCGGTGGCCTTCAAAGAAGCCTTCACCGCCTTGCAGTCGGGAGAAATTGATATCCTCACTCGAAACACCACCTGGACCTATCAGCGGGACACGAAACTCGGTCTTGAGTTCGTTGGCGTCATCTTTTACGATGGCCAAGGTTTTATGGTGAAAAAAAGCCTTGGGGTGAAAAGTGCCAAGGAGCTGAACGGTGCCAGCGTCTGTACCCAAGCCGGGACAACTACCGAACTCAATGTGTCCGATTATTTCGTTTCCAATAAAATGACCTATAAACCCGTGGTCTACGAGTCTGCCGATGAGGCGTCAGTCATTTATGATTCCGGGCGTTGCGACGTGTATACTACCGATACCTCAGGACTTGCCGCCCGGCGAAGCACCCTGAGTAACCCCAAGGATCATCTCATCCTCCCGGAAATTATCTCCAAGGAGCCGTTGTCACCTGCAGTTCGCCAGGGCGACCAACAGTGGAGCGACATCGTTCGTTGGGTTCTGTTTGCTCTCATCAACGCCGAGGAACTGGGAATAACCTCCCAGAACGTCGACGAGATGATGAAGTCAACCAATCCGGCCATTCAGCGATTTCTCGGAGTCGATGCCAACTATGGTGAATATATGGGACTCACTGCAGACTGGGCTTACCGCATAATCAAACATGTGGGCAACTACGGCGAGATCTACGAACGTAACGTCGGACCGGCTACCGCCCTCGGTCTTGAGCGGGGAGTCAACGCCCTGTGGACAAAAGGCGGCCTTATGTATGCACCTCCCATCAGGTAGAGAGCCCAGCCACTGGCTGCCATAATTTAGCCATAGCAAAACCGCAGCTATGGACTGCGGTTTTGCTATTTACAAAAAGCAAATAAGCCTCGCATTGTAAAGAGGCGGGGATCTGTTGGATGTCGAAGAAAGTTGCCCAAAGCGAAAGCAAGGAACCACGGCCCAATCTATTGAACGATCCCCGTGTGCGGGGGTGGTTGGCACAGGTATTGGTTTTGGCACTCCTCCTTGGTGTAGCTGCCTACGGTCTCTACAATATCGCCCACAACCTCAACAAAGCAGGCATCACCACCGGCTTCTCCTTTCTCAATCAACCTTCCGGCTTCGATATCAGCCAAACACTGATTCCCTATAACAGCAGAAACACCTATGCCGATGCCTTCCTCGTCGGACTTCTCAACACCTTGCTGGTCTCCCTTCTGGGAATCATCTTCTCGACCATTCTCGGTTTTTTCCTCGGCATTATCAGGCTTTCTCCCAACTGGTTAATCTCGAAGATGGCCGAAGTATATACCGAAGTGATCCGCAACATTCCCCTTCTGCTGCAGATTCTCTTCTGGTACCTGGCCATCCTCGCCCCCCTGCCGGGGCCGCGCCAGGCCATGCACCTCGGCGACACCCTCTTCCTCTGCAATCGTGGCCTACAGATTCCCAAACCGCTTCTCGAATCCGGATTCCTAGCGACACCACTCGCTTTTCTTGCGGCAATAATCCTCTCCATCTGCCTTATAGAGTGGAGCAAGAGAAGGCTGCTCAGGACGGGACGCCACTTCCCCGATTACTCGGTCGCTGCTGCCCTTCTCGTCGGTATGCCTCTTGCCGCCATGGTTCTGACCGGATTTCCCCTGCATTGGGAACGTCCTGTTCTCAGCGGCTTCAATTTTCTCGGCGGCATTACCGTGTTACCGGAGCTGATCGCCCTTTGGCTATCGCTCACCCTGTATTCGGCAACCTTTATCGGCGAGTATGTGCGTTCCGGGATCATGGCGGTGGACAAGGGCCAGAGGGAAGCCGCCTATGCTTTGGGACATAGGCCGTGGATGACCTATCGACTGATCATCATCCCCCAGGCAATGCGGGTCGTCACGCCGCCTTTGATCAGTCAATACCTGACCTTGGTTAAGAATTCCTCCCTGGCGGTAGTCATCGGCTATCCCGATCTGATCCATGTTTTTGCCGGCACGGCGCTCAACCAGTCGGGACAGGCCGTCGAGATCATCAGCATCACCATGGCGGTATATCTCGGCATAAGTCTTGCCATCTCTTTGCTTATGAACTGGTATAATAAAAAATTTGCTCTTCGGGGAGTGTAGGGATTGATGATGCTTGCAAAATGGCGACCGAAACCATCTCTCCCGTCGCCCAACGTCGGACCGGGACTTACAGGATGGTTCAGGAAAAACCTGTTCTCAACTCCCGGGAACGCCTTACTGACCCTCGTGTGCGCCGCCATCCTGCTCGTGACGGTGCCGCCGCTGCTCCGCTGGGGCCTCTTGAACGCCACTTGGCTGGGTGACTCGCGCGGGGTATGCGACGCTGCCTCGCAAGGAGGTTCGTCTGGGGCCTGCTGGGTTTTCATTAAAGTCCGGATGGGGGTCTTTATGTACGGCTTTTATCCGCTGGCTGAACGGTGGCGGGTGAACTTCGCTGTTCTTGTCCTCGCAAGCGCCCTTCTGCCCATTTTTGCCCCCAATTTGTTGCATAAGACCAGGAGACAAATACTGTTATCCATAGCTGCAACGCTCACCGTATTTTGTTTATTCGGCTGGGTTCCCGCTGTTTTTATAGCTTTTTACCTCTTTGCCCCCTTTGCTCTCGAACGACTCTTCCAAGGCAAACCGTTTCTCGAACTGTTCGGCAGCCAGGCACTTGCCGTAGCCATCGGCATAGCCTTAGCTGTTGTCGGCGGGGGGCTGGTTTATTATGCTGTTCTTCTTGGCGTCGATGCTAAGGCGGCTGGAGCAATTGGCCTTATCGCTCTGGTGCTCATGCTTTTTTTGCTCTTTGTCAGTCGACTCACTACGACCGGTTGGCGCTGGGTGCTCCTCTTTACTGTTTATCCGCTCTTTGCCTTTTTCATGCTGGTCGGCGACGTTTTCGGTCTGCCGCTGGTCGAAACCCATTTCTGGGGCGGTCTCTTCCTCACCCTGGCTGTCGCTGTAACCGGGATGGCTACGGCACTGCCCATCGGCATCGTTCTCGCTCTCGGCAGACGTTCGACCCTGCCGGTTATAAAGACGCTCTCCGTCACCTTTATTGAATTTGTCCGGGGAGTGCCCCTGGTCAGTGTCCTTTTTATGGCCTCGGTGATGTTTCCCCTGTTTTTGCCGGAGAATGTAACTTTCGATAAACTCTTGCGGGCGCTGGTTGGTATCGCCTTTTTTTACGCGGCCTATATGGCGGAGGTGATACGGGGAGGCTTGCAGGCGATTCCCAAGGGTCAGTTTGAAGCGGCAATGGCCCTCGGCTGGCCCTACTGGAAGATGATGGGGCTGATCATCATTCCCCAGACCGTACGTCTAGTTATTCCGGGTTTGGCCAACAATTTTCTTTCCCTGCTGAAAGATACTACCCTTGTGGCCGTAATAGGTCTCCTCGACTTGCTCGGCGTTGCCAAGGCATCCATGGCCGACGTAGAATGGCTCGGCTTTACCAAAGAGGCCTATATCTTTGCCGCCATAGTATTCTGGATCTTTTGTTTTGCCATATCCCGTTACAGCGTCTTCCTTGAAAAAAACTACCATACCAGCAGGCAATAAGCCGGAGCGATAAAAGGATTGTCATTATGCTACCAAGCGTAACACCCGAGAAAGAAACACGAGAACCGGTCATTACCATCTCCGGTTTAAACAAGTGGTTCGATACTTTTCATGTTCTCAAAGACATCAATCTTCAGGTCGGACGAGGCGAAAAACTGGTTATCTGTGGCCCTTCAGGCTCAGGAAAGTCAACGCTCATCCGCTGTATCAACCGTCTCGAGGTTCACCAACGAGGGACAATAATCGTCGACGGCATCGAACTCACCAACGACGTCAAACGGATCGACAAAATACGCCGGGAAACAGGAATGCTTTTCCAGAACTTCAACCTTTTCCCGCACATGACGGTTCTTGAGAACCTGACTCTCTCGCCTATCTGGATCCGTAAGATGCCGCTCAAGAAGGCTCGGGAGTTAGCCTACCATTATCTGGAACGGGTGCGCATTCCTGATTTGGCCAATAAGTATCCGGGGCAATGTTCCGGGGGACAGCAACAGCGGATAGCCATTGCCCGATGCCTGTGCATGAGCCCGAAGATCATGCTGTTCGACGAACCGACCTCGGCTCTTGATCCGGAAATGATCAAAGAAGTGCTCGATGTCATGGTCGATCTGGCCGGTTCCGGCATGACCATGGTCTGTGTCACCCACGAAATGGGTTTTGCCAGGACGGTCGCCGACCGTGTTGTTTTCATGGATGCGGGGGAGATAGTTGAGGAGAACGATCCGGAGACTTTTTTCAACCATCCGCAATTCGACAGAACAGCCCTCTTCCTCAGCCAGATCCTCAATCACTGACCTTGCCAGGTTGATGCATACAGGTACGAACTTACTCTCTTGTCGCAAATAATCTCTTTCGATTTATCATGAAAAGCGCTTTTACTCTTCACGACACCCTGGCCGGACGATTGGCTGATTACAGCATCCGGCTCGATCTCGATTCCCTTCCCGACTCCGTTGCCGACCACGCCAAATACTTATTTCTCGATCTCCTCGGTGCCGCCCTGGCAGGGGTCGATACCCCTGAGGCGATAGCCGCAGGCAAGGCTGTCGCTCTTATGTCGCCCGGTGGCGGCCCTTGCACCCTGTGGGGAACGGACAGCACCGCAGCACCCACAGGTGCGGCACTTCATAACGGCATTATCGCCCATGCCCGGGAATTAGACGATTTCGGTGGAGTCGATCACACCGGCGCAGTCGTTGTACCGGCGCTTTTGGCGGTGGCTGAGGCCTTTCCCACCCTCTCCGGCCGACAGCTCCTGGAAGCGATGATCGTCGGCTACGAGGTGGGGCGCAGGGTTTTGGATAGCGCCGGCGGATATCGCCCGCACAACCACGCCGACGGTTTTCACTCAACCGGCACCTGCGGCAGTTTCGCGGCGGCCGCCGCAGTTGCCAAGGCCATGAGGCTGGATTTCAAGCAGACTGCATGGGCTTTGGGCCTGGCCGGCAGTTTTACCGGCGGCACCTGGGCCTTCACCATGGACGGCGCCATGAGCAAGCGTTTCAACGTCGGCCGAGCGTCCGAGACAGGTGTAGTCGCCGCCTGCCTGGCTCGTTCCGGGTTCAGCGGCCCGACTCATATCTTCGAGGCCGAGTGGGGAGGTTTTCTTAAGACCTATGTCCGGGCCGAGCCCAACCCAGAGGCCCTCATCTGTGAACGCGAACCCGGATACGGTATCCTCCGCAGCGGTATCAAACCCTATGCGGCTTGCCGTGATATCCACAGCAGCCTCGATGTGGTTTTAGCAGCGCGGCAACTCCATCGGTTAACACCTGAGAATATCGCGACCATTGAAGTTCGGTGTATTCCCGAGATGATGCAGATGATTGGTAAAACCAATTATCCAGCAACGAGAATTGATGCCCAGCTGAGCTTACCCTATAGTATTGCGGTGGCTTTGATTTCCGGAGAGGCCTTCCTCAAGGAATACGAAGCACCCCTGTTGCATGACCCCAAGGTGAAAAGGCTTGCGACCCTGGTGCAATTGATCGAGAGCCCGGACTTGCCCTTCGACTCCGAGCCGTATCTCACAATCAAAACCACCGATGGCAGAGTAATCGGGGGCCATGTGGATTACGCCAGCGGGGCTCCGCAGAATCCATTATCGCAGGAGAAAATCGTTCAAAAATTTGAGATCTTAGCCGAGAGGGTACTGCCGGTTGCCAGGGTCGAGGCGATTCGGGACAAGGTGCTTGCTCTAGCGACTCTTGCCGATATCCGCGAAATCACCGCCTGCCTGCGTCTGTAAAGTCTGCTGCTCATGCATCGAGCATCTCCCTGACAAGTGCGGCAAGCTGTTTTCTGGCCAGGGGTTTGAACGCGAAACCTTTAATTCCGCAGGCTCTGGCATTTTCCTCCGAGATGAGACTGCTGTATCCCGTACAGAGGATAATCGGCATGCCGGGCCGTATCTGCAGGATTCGTCGGGCCAGCTCGCTGCCGGTTATGCCCGGCATGGTCTGATCGGTAATCACCAGATCGAACTCTTCCGGTTGCTTTTCAAAGGCAGCCAAGGCCTCTATGCTGTTTGTCTTGACAGTCACATGATACCCGAGGCGTTCGAGCATGCTCTTGCCCATATCGGCAATAATCCTTTCGTCATCAATAAAGAGGATACGTTCGCTGCCGAACTGAATCTGCTCTGCCTGGGTTTGTTCGGGCAAGGCATCACCCTCGATAACCGGCAAGTGCACATGGAAGACTGTCCCTTCTCCGGGCCGGCTGTGGCAGGAGATGAGGCCACCGGAGCCCGTCACTATGCCATGGATGATGGCCAGACCCATACCTGTTCCTTTGCCGATCTCCTTGGTAGTGAAATAGGGTTCAAAGATCCTCTCCCGTATCTCCGGCGGTATTCCTGTGCCGGTGTCGGCAATTGACAACCGCAGAAAATCTCCCTGTTGCACATGCAGTTCATTGGCGAAATCTTCCGAAGTGGGGTTTGCCTTTTTCAAGGAAATGGAGAGGGTCCCGCCGGTTTTTTCCATGGCATGATAGGCATTAGTGCAAAGATTCATCAAAATCTGATGGATCTGGGTTGGATCGGCCATGACGAACCCGGCTTTTGCATCAATATCCAACTGGATGTCGATGGTCGTAGGCAGGAAGGAACGCAGCAATTTTATCGTATCCCTGATGATGGTTGCCGGTTGCACGAGCACTCGCTCAGTCTTGTCCTGGCGGCTGAAGGTGAGTATCTGTTTGACCAACTCTTTTGCCCTGTGACTGGCCTTGATCACCTGGCCGATATCTTTTTTTAACAGTGATTCCGCCGGGGATTTCTCGTAGGCCATTTCGGCATAGCCGAGAATTACCGCCAGAATATTGTTAAAATCATGGGCTATGCCGCCAGCCAAGGTGCCGATGGTCTCCATCTTCTGAGCCTGTTGCAGTTGCGCCTGCATATTCTTCCGTTCTTCTTCGGCCTGTTTTCTCTCGGTGATATCGCTGAGCGTCCCGACCATCCGCAGAACCTTGCCATCCGTATCCTTTTCAACTGCTCTCCCGCGTATTGATACCCACTTCCATTTCCCTGATTTCATTTTCATTTTCAGATCGAGAGCAAAGCCTTTGCCAAAGGCAAAACTCTGCCGTAAACTATCTTCCGCCCTGCCGATATCATCCGGATGCACGAGATTCCGCCACGAATCATAAGAGGCGGAAAACTCGCCATTACTATAACCCAGGATTCTATAATAGACGGAGCTGAAGGTCGCCTTGCCGCTCGGGATATGCCAGTCCCAAAGGCCTGTTTCCAAGACGGAGAGCGTTGCCGCATACCGGGCTTCACTTTCCCGCAATGCCTCCTCGGCTCGTTTACGCATCAATGCCGCGCCGATGTGCGATGCAATTCCCTCCAGCAGTTCAATGGTCTTTACGGTGAAACAGTCCTTGCGCCGGCCATTGAGCTGGAGCAGACCAACAATGCTGCTCTGATTGCGGATGGGCACCAAGGCAATGGACAAATAGCCCAGGTGGATGCAATAGTTGCGCGGGTTAAGTCGCAGATCTTCTTCGGGTGGGGTATCCAGCAGCTGCGAAGAATCGTTGATCCAAAAACTTCCTCCCGCGGTGAAAAGTTCATTGGAGGAGTCTCTCTTTCCGGAAATAACCCAACCGCAGGCACCTTCCAGCGGCAAATTACCATCTTTACTCCGGCATGCTCCGCTCTCTACACAACAATCGAGGAGCGAATTTTCCGCCTGCAGAAAATCCGTTGAAAAACCTTCCTGGGCCAAATACGGAAAATCCTCCCCATCTTGGAGACGAATACCCACCGCATCCAATCCGGTGCTCATCTTCATTACCGCAAGCAGACGCTGGGCAGCACCCAGAATACTCCCCGGTTCGTTGAGTATCTGCAGGATTTCCCTGCTCATTTCTCCATAGGTATTGGCCAGCTTACGTTCGGAGATATCGCGAATACTTTCGATCGCCCCGATAATATTGCCGTTGTCATCGTAAAGGGGTGCCGCCTTAGTGAAAATCCATGCACCCCTATTGTCGTAAAGGGCGCTGCCGAACACCTCGGCGGTGAGGATGTTGCCGGTACGAACAATGTGCGGATAGCTGGAAGCAACGTCCTCGGCCTTCTCAAAGATCAAGTCCAATAATCCCATTTGTGCCTCGCCGTAAAACGGCACCATATAAGCATGGTCACCTTTGCCGATCATCTCCGCCGCCGGAATGCCGGTCATCTCCTCAATGGCTTTGTTCCAGATGATAACGCGGTGTTCTTTATCGATGGCCAGGGTGGCATTGGGCAGAAATTCGATGATGTTCGACAGCTGCTTGCGGTTTGCCCGCAGGGCCTCGTCCCTTTGCACCAGGGTGCCCAGGAGGCGATTGAACCCACCGATCAATTCACCGATTTCGTCCTGATTGGTGATGGGTAAAGGATGTGAGGGGAGGTTGGAGTCCGCCTGGGTGGCCAGTATTTTCACGGTAGCAAGCATCGGCGCCAGTTGACGACGCAACATCCACCAGGTGAGTCCACCGGCCACAAGGGTCATGAAGATTGTCATCAGCAGCATACGTCGCTGCATCTCACGAATTGGGCCGAAGGCCTCTACTGTTGGAATTCTCACAACAATAACCCAACCTGCGGCAGGAATTCCTTTTGCCGAGGACAACATCTCAACTCCCTGAGAATCGGCGATAATACCGGAGCCCTCGAAGCCCTGCATGTACCGATCCAACAACGGGTTACTGCCGGAAGCAGGAAGCGACTGCATGATAAGACTCTTATCGGTACCGGTTATGAACAACCGATGTTGCGGGGCGATAAGAAGAAAGCCGCCGGTTTTGCCATAGTTGTTTTGTGCCATTCTTTCGAGAAAATTAGGCTTGCTCAGGTCGGTTATTCCAATGAGGGCACCGATTACCTTGCCGTCGGTCGCACGAATGGGTGTTGCCGTAGCAAAAAGCGGCGCCTTCGTCTTCTTGCCTGTGACCGGTCTACTGATCGTCGTTTTTCCTTCTTTGAGCGCGGCGATCATATAATCTCTATCCATGTAATTGACGCCGATACGTTCCGCCGAGATAGGAACATCGGCGATTGCCACACCATCGATTCCGGTGAGGAAGGTGCCGGCGTTAAAAAGACTCTGAAAGACCGTGCGCTGTTCCAGAAGTGTCTGCAAGGTAGCCGTATTGTCCTGCATACTCGGGCTCAGGTAGGCGGCAATATTTTCCAGGGACTGTAAGCGGTTTTCCAGCTCTTCATTGATTTCTTCGCCGACGAAAGAAGCGGTCGAGAACTGCTGATCGCTCAGCATCTGTTGCACATCCTGACGCAACATTTTACTGGCATAAAACGCCAACGACCAGATACTGATCAGAAAAATGGACAAGGTAAAGAGCGTCACTCTTGTCTTCAGCGATCTCCACCTAAAAATATTAAAAATCATGGGGGTGTATTTCCTCTAGAGAAGTTACTGTGAAAAATAATAATATTAATATGTTCCTATCATTTATCAATCGCAATTATCCGGGGTGGCAAATTTACCTCCTAAGCCTCATGAACCATCGTCCATGAAAACGGAGAAAGGGCGCAAATCTTCTGTCTCGTATTCCCATATATGGTCTTTCCAAATCGCCATTGAGGTTGTTTATGCAGCGACCGAACTACAGTATAGCGAAAGTTGGCTTGAAAGGGTAATTTTGATGCATCGGATCAGATGGCCCTTCGTTGGAGGGAGCTTTTTTAGGAAGCCCGAAGAAAGCAAGCTCTTATCACCCATCACTTTTCAAGAAGGGCATAATGACGACAAGCAAAGCAAGTACCTTATTGGAAACTACCAACAGATGACACCGCTACGGAAGTGAGATTGGCGTTGTCTGGGTTGGTTGATTTTGAACAGTTATGGTTCATTTCTTGATGCAGAAGGCAATCTGCAGCAATATGCTTTAACCTGCACCGGAAATGCATAACCTAATAAATAACAAGCCGATAATGGCATAGCCACGAACCGGTATCGAGCCTACTGTTGTCGGGAGTAAGGAAAAACAGGAATGGATTGGAACAAGGAATTGGTAGACAGTCTTTTATGGCTTGCCTCGGCATTTTGCATTTCGCTCTTTGGTTTCACTATTATCGTCGGGTTGTTGTCGCAGTACACCCGCTGGGGAGCACAAGTTTGGCGTTTGACTTGGCCATGTTTCAACCCAAAGCGAAGCCGACGTCCTTTGGTGAATTTGGCAGGTATTCTGTTTCTGACACTCTTTTCAGTACGAATGAATGTCTTATTTTCATACTGGTATAATGGTTTCTATAGCGCTTTACAGGAACTGGATACCAATCTTGTTTGGTTTTTCATCGGCCTCTTCATCGTATTGGCAACAATCCACGTCATGCGCTCGCTGGTAAATTTCTATGTACAACAAGCATTTGAAATTTATTGGCGCGTCTGGCTCAACGAACACCTTCTGAAAAACTGGTTGGACAAACAAGCATATTATCGAAGCCAGTATCTCCGAAGCCCAGCTGATAACCCGGATCAACGGATTCAGCAGGATGTTGCCAGTTTTGTCAGCATATCGCTCACTTTGTCGATGGGCTTAGTAAACGCAGTAGTTTCGATGTTTGCATTTACGGCAATTCTCTGGGGGCTCTCCGGCCCTCTTATTGTATTCGGCTTCACTCTACCAAGGGCGATGGTCTATCTCGTTTACCTCTATGTCATCATCGCCACTTCGATAGCCTTTAAGGTGGGACGTCCACTCATTTTATTGAGCTTTCTTAATGAACAATTCAATGCCAGTTACCGTTACGCCCTGGTCCGGTTACGGGAATTTGGCGAAAGCGTGGCCTTCTACCATGGAGAAAAAGTTGAAGCTGCAACCTTAAACAGATACTTCAATAATGTGATTGGCAACGCCTGGAACATTATATACAGGACTCTCAAACTGTCCGGGTTTAACCTTTCCATTGGGCAAGCAGCAGTGATTTTCCCTTTTATGGTACAATTACCCCGTTACCTGAGCAAACAAATCGCACTCGGCGATGTGATGCAAACAGGAAACGCCTTCGGTCAAGTACAGGATGCGCTCTCATTCTTTCGCGAATCGTATGAGGCCTTCGCCGGTTACCGTGCCGTTCTCAACCGCCTCAGCGGATTTCTCGACTCGATACAAGCAGCCAATGCCTTGCCAAGTCTTGTCATTGAAACCAATGATAGCCGCGTGGCAGTCTCTAAGCTAACCGTCTGCAAACCCGACGCAACACCTTTGGTGTCGGACCTGACATTGGATATTTCACAACATCAACCTTTACTGATACGTGGCCATTCAGGTGTCGGTAAGACCACACTGTTGCGTGCTATTGCCGGGATTTGGCCATTTGCCGAGGGAACTGTCATGCGACCGTTAGAAGCCGGTTCGTTATTCCTCTCACAAAAAGCCTATCTACCCATTGGTTCGCTGCGTGCAGCGATTTATTATCCGATGGCTGCTGAAAAAAACGACTGCGAGAACGAAATATTGATTCAATGCCAGCTCGGTCACCTGGTAAAACGGCTTGACGAAGAAGCCGACTGGAGCCAAAGGTTATCGCCGGGAGAACAACAGCGGCTTGCCATTGGCCGAATTCTTCTCAATAAACCGGATGCAGTTTTTCTGGATGAGGCGACATCGGCGATGGACGAGGGACTAGAAGAGTCTATGTACCGCCTTCTTCGTATGCAATTACCGGATACAGTCATTGTGAGCGTGGGACACCGTAGTACCTTAAAGCCATTTCATCGATTTGAGTTGTTATTGTTAAGCGAAGGAAAATGGGATTTAAAGGCTATTTAATGCCGTGGAGGGGCGCACATCTCTATAGAAGCATATATTTATGTTTCTGCGCATTGTTTCTGACATCAGGAGTCACAATGCGCGAGCCTCACGCGCAAGCCGAAAACACCGTTGAGCCCGTCCCTGAAATAGCGAAAATCACAATCAAGGGTTCAGGATTCTTTGGCGGTGATAGGGATATGGTAACCAAAATTTTCAAACCTGGAGGCGACGGACCTTTCCCAGTTTTGCTGTTCTCACATGGTCGTGCCGGTGAGGCCGAGGAAAGGGCAAAGCTCAAATATCCAATTCCACTCGGTCATGTACAGTATTGGCTAAAAAAAGGGTACGCGGTAATCGCCCCAATTCGCCCTGGCTACGGAGAAACCGGCGGAGTCGACCGTGAAAGTACCGGCGCTCACTATGATGCAAGCGGTAAATGCGATATCCAAGGCAAAGCCGATCATGCTCATACGGTGAATTCAGCTCGAACCGTCATGCTCTCCGCAGTCGATTGGATCCGCAACCAATCTTGGGCAAGGCATGACCGAATCCTTTTGGAGGGGCAGTCAGTGGGGGGCATCACCACGGTTGCCCTTTGCGCGACAAATCCTCCCGGTGTTGTCGGGTGTATAAATTTCTCAGGAGGATCAGGAGGCTCGCCGAAATCAGAGGGAAAAGTGTGTAATCCCGAAGTGATCGACGGGCTCATGCGCGAATGGGGGAAAACCACCAAGGTCCCAAGCATTTGGTTTTATGCTGCAAACGATCAATACTGGGGGCCTGACAACCCCAAGCAATGGCATAAATCATTTGCAGCCGGAGGGAGTGCAACAACATTCATCGGCACCGACGTGGTTCCCACCGAGGACGGCCATCAACTGCTTCGCAAAGGAGGCAGGATGTGGAGCATTCCTCTTAATGACTGGTTGAAAAATACATGTCACACGGCAAACGACTGAGAATTATTGCAATAGTAATTTTAGTGGTTGGATTAGGGAGTGCGATCTCTATCTACCTGACTGCAGGACCTACACCTTTTGACCCTTCCGAATACGACCGTTTTACTTCGAAAAAATATGTACGTGAATTAGAACGCTTCGGAGGTAAATTCGCCGTTCTCTCGGCAGAATTTAGTCAATGGCTTGGAGGGTTGTGGCATGGCAAGTCACTGGCTATCACAGTCGGTATTCTCTCCCTGTCTCTGGCATTACTGCTATGGTTCGTTAGTACTCCTCTGCGAATCAACCATGATGTTGATACTCAAGATAACACCGGTAATGATATTTGACTGGCTGTGAGACAGGGTCCGCGAAAATAACAGGCGGGTATGACCTACCCGCAAAATATGTGATTCATACTGTTGGATCAGTTTGGCAAGACGGCAACAATAATGAGCTTGAGCATGTCCTTCATGCTGCAGACCTATTCTTTTGCCCCAGCTTCAATACGAATCTTTTCAATTTCCTTGTGCCCTCTGGTTTGAGCATATTGCAATGAATTGGAGGTTGGCTTAACTCCTTTTGACAGCAATAGTTTGACCATTTCAACTTGTCCTCTACCGGCAGCTAATCCTAGGGCTGCTCCACCTCCAGAGTTTACATCCATTCCGGCATCAAGAAAAAGTCATCTCCTGAAAGGCTCTTTTTTATCTCCTCATCAAAACTTATTGCCTAGCAAAATGGAGCTATGATCAACCACAGTTACTGTGTTTGCTGTAGCTTTGCAAACCATTTGGCTAGTGACCGGGGAGAGATCCACAAAAAAGAAAGGCTACTTGCATTGATCATGTAGATTGCCCTTGGTCCAGAAAATTCCTATTGACTTAATGTTGTCAAGACGAATAAACTGAAATAATCTTAAGTTGAACACCTCAATAGCTTCAGTGGCTGAATCTCCTGGTGGGATCCGACCGTGAAACTCTTTCTTTATGATGTTTTTTGTTTATTCAGATCTATGTATTTGTTTCGGTCCGGAGAGTTTGAGGTTTTTTTCCACCGAACGCAATATTATTCAAGAAAGAACTAATTGTAACATATAATTGCCCATATTCATTTTACAACGGGCAAAAGCACGATTAGCTTTTCCCGTTTTTTCACTGTAGCAAGCATCTTTTTTCGTACTCTGCAGAGGAATCCCGTCTGGGGGATTTTTTCTCTGCCAGGGAAGCATTACTTCGCTGTATGACCAACGTTGTGGCTATCATACCGGCCCGCTGCTGCTGGTAATGCTGTTGTGGATAGTCCACTCTCTTTGAACGAGTTAACCACAATAGTAAAGGAGGAAACATGAAAAAAATGTCTCTGGCTTCGTATGTGGGCATCTTGACTGGATTTTTAATGCTTCTGTCAGTTCATAACGTTTGGGCCATACCGGCATTTGCAAGAAAATACCAGACCTCGTGTGTGACCTGCCACGCCCCTTTCCCTACTCTGACAGCAGTTGGTGAATCCTTTCGACTGAATGGTTATAAATTGCCCAACGATGAACTATATGTGAAGGACAAACCGGTCAGTATGGGGGCGGAGGCCTACAAAAAAATGTTTCCCGATTCAGTCTGGCCGTCAGATATCCCGTGGATGCCTCCAGTCTCAATTCTGGTTAACAGCAACATCACGACGAATTTCAATGGTCCGGAAACAAAGAAAACTAAATTTAATCTGCCATCAGACGCCTCAATTCTTGCTGCTGGGACTTTAGGGGACGATATATCGTTTTTTACCGAGCTTGCTTTTGATAATGCCGACAGTTCCTCAAAGGTCAACGCATGGTTGATGTATCAGGGGCTCGGCAGCAAACTTTTCGGCGATAACCATTTGAATATTAAAGCCGGAACCGTCGGAGACCAGGAATTAGGATTGCCAAATGCTAGAAATCCCGGAAAATTTTCAAATTCCGACTATCTTTATCATCAAGCACTTGCAATCGATAGTCACCCGGGAATGGAGCTTAACGGCTTTGGCCAAATTTGGCGATATGCCGCAGGCATAGTCGAGAGCGACACGACTCAAAATAAAAAAGATTATTATGCCGCGTTTTCATTGAAATTCGGTGGCTTGGGCTATAGTGGTATAAATAGCAAGTCGGCCAGTGAAGAAGGTATATCCAGTTCTCCGACTGGATACTGGCGGGACGATTCCATTCGCATGGGCGTCTTTGCCTATCGGGGATTTAAGGACAAGGATCCCGATAATGCAGAAACCTATGATCGTTTCGGGGGAGACATACGAGTCAACTATTCCGACTTGTCACTGGTGGGTGGATATGCATACGGAAAAGATAGGAGCATAACTTTCAATGAGGATTTTCCCGAACAAAATATCTGGTTTGGCGAGGTTGACTATTATATCTTTCCTTGGTTGATCGGCTTCAGTCGGTATGAATCGATAACTACCTCCAACAGCGATAATTCCGATGAAAATTACAGCGATCGTGCGCGAATCGTGCCTGGTTTCATCTTACTAGCGCGTGCAAACGTCAAGGCAACCCTTGAAGCCCAATTTTATACAAAGGATAAGTTCGCAACGGCAGCCGATCATGACACGAGCTTTTATAATAACATGTCCTTCTCACTCAACTGGGCATATTAAGCGCCCACAACAACGCCAGACAGGAGGTCTCTTTTTATAATTAAGTACAATATGAAGTTGAGTTTCTTTAATTGTTTAATCCCAACTACAGGGATTTTCTAACAAACCATCTCTTCAAGGACTTAAATAGATGAAAAAAAGACAGACTCTAAATAACTTTGTTTATGGTTTTCTGTTATTGCTGGTTCCGACGATTTTCTTTCTGATGGCCTCGGATATCCTGGCTCAGGAAGGGTCTGGCAAGATTCAGGGAGTGATTAAAAGCCCATATGTTAAACGCTTTCCAGCACTAATTTTTATCGATCATGTCGACGGAACATACCCACCACCGGCAGAAAAGGTCCATGTTAGTCAAAAGGACCTGTTATTTGCACCCCATATTAATCCTATTTTGAATGGAACGACTGTTGATTTCACCAATGATGACACAGTGGTGCACAACGTATTTACTCCGCCAGGATCGGCCTCAGGCTTCAATCTCGGCAACTACGGTCAGGGCGTTGCCAAATCGTATACTTTCAACAACCTCGGTGTTTCCACTCTTCTATGCAGCGTGCATCCGGAAATGGTTGCCTTTGTAATTGTCCTCCAGAATCCCTATTATGCCATCTCGGACAATGCTGGTAATTTTTTAATCGACAACGTCCCCCCTGGAACTTACCAAATCAAGTTCTGGAATGAAAAGCTTGAGGCGCCACCTCAATCCGTGACAGTGGTAGCGGGAAAAGCAGAAACGGTGACCTTTAACGACCTCAAAAAGAAGGATTGATATGGCCCGAACAACTCTCAGCCGGAAATGGCTACCGGCATGTATTCTGCTGATGGTGATGATCTCAGGGGTACCCGTTCTCGCTGACACGATTATATTCCAAGACCCGAAAGCACAGCAGAACGGTACCGTCATCAGCGAGGACGATTCAGCCGTTACCATCCGGTTTCCTAAAACATCCATAAAATCGATCAACAAAACCTCCGAAAAAAAGCAGGTGCCGGATGCAGACAAAGTAATTCTTGAGGAGAAAGATGGTTTCCATATCTTGAGAATTCCAAATAATCTCATCCAAGTCCGGTCCACTGCCGGCCAGGGGAAAAATCCTCTCATGCAGCAGGAAACCATGCAATCATCGCCTAGTGAAGTAAAAGTACATGCGCAGACTTCATCCAGTCAACCGGAAGAGCACATGCAGTCTCCGCCCGCTGAGCCACAAGAACAGGCCCCGCGAATTCAGAATAAACTTGTTGAAGAGGAAATGGGCAAAGTGCAAGGGACGATTTTGTGGCGGGGTATGCCGTTACAGGGAAGCGTCAAAATCGTTCTGACAGAATATAAAGGATTTTCATTTGCCTCATTGAAAAAAACGCTTTCCTCCGGTTCAACGATCCAATCAGAGGAAAATGATATCGTCCTCAGCACTCACACGGACAACAAAGGGAATTATTCCTTCGCAAAGGTTCCACCGGGGTCTTACCGCCTGTACTGGCAACCTCCGGGAGAAACGGAGTTTATTCACAGATTGCGTGACAAGCCGGATTTCGAGGTTGTCACTGGTAACATGACCACTCTGAACATACCTGAGAAGTGAACAGACCCAGGATAGGACAAAGATGTAAGGAGTTGAAATGGCGACAAATCACTCGCAATATAATTTCATTAAGGAAATGTTGATTGCCTTTGTCGGCGGCGGCTGCTTGGGACTTGTGGTACTAATTGTCGCCCTGACTATGGTTGAGCATTTTAAATAATACCTGAATTGACACGACATTCATTGGCCAGAGCAGGAGGATTAAAATGTTCATAGATCAAACGTCCAGACGCAATTTCATCAATCGCCTAGGATGGGGTGTTTTTCTAAGTACTATTGGCGGAATTATGGTGGCCTCGATCCGTCTACTGGCTCCCAATGTCCTGTATGAACTGCCGAAAGAATTTAAAGTCGGATACCCGAAAGATTACCCTGAGGGCGTTCACTTTATTCCGGCGCGTAGGATATTCGTGCTTCGTGAGAACAACCGGTTTCGGGCTGTCAGCGCCGTTTGCACCCACCTAGGATGTACGATGCGGTGGTCCGAACAGGATCTGGCCTGGAAATGCCCATGCCATGGAAGTGTTTTTAATGAGAAAGGAGGGGTAATTAAGGGCCCGGCGACCAGACCTCTCCCCTGGTATGATATATCCGTGTCGTTGGACGGCCAATTGCTTGTGGATCTGAATAAAGATGTCTCTCCAGACCACAGTGTCGTCGTCAATGTCTAACACCGTCAATTGTTCATTGGAAAGTGGCCATCATGACTGAAGAAGATACTACGACTTCACCCAGGAATCGGTTCGCAAGATCTATCCTTCGCGAAAAAATTCCCGTTAGCAGATGGGTAACTAATAGAATTCTCGGTTTGGGCGCGATCAATTTCTATCTCTTTGCTCTCCTAACCATCACCGGCACCCTGTTGATGGTGTATTATGTGCCCTCTACAACCCAGGCATACAACGACATCAAAGACCTTGGGACCACCGTCAGTTTTGGTAGTATTGTCCGCAACATGCATCGATGGTCTGCCTTTCTGATGATCATATCCGGATTTTTGCACATGAGTCGGGTTTTCTTCACCGCAGAATATCGCGAACCCCGCGAGTTTAATTGGCTTGTTGGTCTCTTCCTCTTCCTGATGATCCTTGGGATGGCATATACCGGATACACGCTCCCCTGGGATCAAAAATCATACTGGGGATTGACGATCATGTCTCAAATCCTGGAGGCCATCCCTGGTATCGGATCAAAACTTCAATATCTGGTCCTTGGCGGGACAGAGGTTGGACAAAATACGTTAACCCGTTCCTTTGTGATGCATGTAAAACTTCTGCCTCTTCTTATGAGCATGCTCATGGCGGTACATTTCTGGCGGATTTGGAAAGACGATCACATTACTCTGACCTTCGCCGGCGAAGATCATACAGAATCCCCTAATCAGTTGGAACAACCCTCTGTGACGTGGAGATATATCCTCACAAGAGAAACAAGCAAGTTTCTCCTAGTACTCTTGTTTGTGCTTGTTTTTTCGATTCTCTTCAATGCGCCGCTTGAAGAACAAGCTAATCCGATGGTTACTCCTGACCCGGTGAAAGCCCCATGGTTCTTTGTTGGACTTCAGGAGGTTTTGTCCTGGGGGGCACCGTTCTGGACCGGAATTGTTGCTCCCCTTCTCGCCATCGTGGCCGTTGCCGTAATTCCCTATTTTGATCATGGTCGTGAAGGCATCGGCGTTTGGTTCCATCCTAGCCGCCGCTTGTCGAACGTCCTGTTTACTGCAGCCGTTACCATTTTTATCGGCCTAATCATCGTTGGCGAATTTATGCGTGGGCCTGGCTGGATATTTTATTGGCCATGGCAACACTGGTCGGTAAATTAAGCCGAGTTCTCTGGTGTGACTGAGGAAAAGATGAGAGACATATTTCAGTGGATTTTCGGCCCCTTGGTCCTAGTAGTTATACTTCTTTTTGCCGGTCAGATCTGGAAAGAGTATCACCCTCCTTATCTGGAATACCAGAAACAGTTCAAGGCGATGTTGGTTCAAAAGGCCAATCCGGACGCAAAGTCGGTGCAATTCAACTATGGTGTCCGGCAGCGCTGGATCAAGGCACTAAACCGTGCGGACCGCTGTGAGACCTGTCATCTGGGTGTCAGCGACCCTCGCTTTATAGACGCCAAGGAGCCTTTTAAGACGCATCCGGACTTCATGACACATGATTTTGGAAAATTCGGGTGCACGGTCTGTCATGCCGGCCAAGGTAGAGCCGTGACCCTTGCAGCCGCACACGGACCGGTTGAAAACTGGAACGATGCACTTTACCATTCCAGCTTCATAGAAAATTCATGCCCCCAGTGCCACGGTGTACTTCCAACGAATAAGATGCCGGAATACACCCACGGGAAGTCTCTTTTTAATGAAGACGGGTGCTTGGGCTGTCATAAAGTAGAGGGGCAGAAAAGGACACAGGTCGGACCACCACTCAATATCATGGGTGCCCGGGTCAAGACCGACTGGCTGTTTCGTTGGATTCTTGCCCCAAGAGCCTATCTTCCTCATACCCATATGCCGGATTATACGTTTTCTGAGTCACAGGCAGCCAATATTGCCTTTTTCCTCACGAAGGATGGGCTTACGCAACAATTGGAATTAACCGGTTCATATGAGAACGGAAAAAGGATTTTCAATGAATCGCGATGCCTAAGCTGCCATACCGTAGGCGGAGTCGGCGGCATTATTGGACCCGATCTGGGCAAGGTTGCTACTAAATTGTTGCCTGAAAGGCTCCTCCAGACCATAACCAATCCGCATAAGCTCTGGCCGGAAACCCAAATGCCGATTTATGGTTTTACTGATTCCGAAGCTCTAGATGTGGCGACCTTTATAGATCAAGAATACATCGATTTTGATTTGACAGATCAACAGACTGCCCAGCAGAACACACTTGTGAATAAGGCGGATGCCGTTGCTGGACGGAAACTGGTTCAGGAGTATGGCTGTATCGGTTGCCACGGGAAAATAAGCGGAATAAAAGATGAGGGCGAAATCGGGCCTGACCTGACGAGTATTGGAAACACCCACATCAGTCACTTTGAATTCGGGAGTGTCGATCTACCCCCGAAGGACCAGACCGTTCCCAATTGGCTATATAATAAAATGTTGGACCCCCGATTGTACAAAGTTGATCTCAAGATGCCTTATTTTTCCAATGAACCCGATAAGGCCATAGCGGTCACTACCTATCTGCTAAGTCTGAAAGGTGAACTCCGAGTGCCTAATACCTACAAGCACCCCTTCGAACAGGCGCCGAGTACATATTCTCCCCAGGGAGAAGTTGGTATGATTATAGACAAATTCCGGTGTCTCGTGTGCCACAAGATTTACGGAAACGGCGGCACTATGGCGCCGGAATTAACATGGGAAGGGAGTCGCGTTCAAAAGGATTGGCTGTTCAGGTATATGAAAAACCCGTCTGCCCTTCGGCCTCTTCTTGTGGAGCGCATGCCCCGATTTAAAATGACCGACGCGGAAATTGAGGCTTTGTACAACTATTTTCACAGCACTCTGGTTGATAACCGGGTTGAAGACTTGGCTGTGGGAGAGGCAATGAATATGCCTCATAACCAACAGGAAATCATCCAGGTTGGAAGCGATCTTTACTATAAGAATAATTGTGATGCGTGTCACACCATCAATCTCAAAGGTGGAGCGATTGCGCCGGACCTGACCGACAGCGGCAAACGGCTTCTCACCCAATTTGTCGAATTCTATTTGCACGATCCGAAGGCATTTGTAACACAGTCAGTTGAACCGGTTTATCACTTCTCAAAACCGGAAATAACGGCATTAACCGCCTTCATCATAAGTCATAAGGAGGAGAAGTGATGCCAAGATCCTCCCCCACACTTGTGATCATCATCTTAGTATTTCTGTTGGAATCCGGTTTGATGTTCTCGACCGGTATGGACCCAGCGTATTCCGATACCTCAGGCGTTGTGTCCAGAAAAAAATTTGTCCTGCCCCCAAATAATGAAACCGGGTTGGCGCGCAACCTGAAAAATGGCAAAGCGCTGTATCACTACTATTGTGCCACATGCCATGGTGAAACCGGGAACTCTGACGGTTTCAACTCATACAGTTTGACACCTCCCCCCCCGAAACTTAGTGACGGAAGATTTATGATACCCCTGTCCGATACTACCATAAAACGTGTCATCAAAGAGGGAGGTGCCAGTCTTAGTCTTTCCCCTCATATGCCGTCTTGGGACGGGGTTCTAACCGATCAGAATATTGCAGATATTACCTGTTTTGTACGCACTTTGGTTGTGGTAAACCCAACATTTGTACAACCTAGTTTATAAAAACCAAGGAGAATGTCCATGTCCATGTTCTGCCATCAATGCCAGGAAACCGCTAAAAACACCGGCTGTACCATCCAGGGTGTCTGCGGTAAAAAGGAAGAAGTGGCCAACCTGCAGGATCTTTTCATCTGGACGCTGAAAGGGATTTCGGTCTGGGGCGTCAAGGGGAAGGAGTTTGATATCTATGATGAAGCGATTGGTTTCTTCATTACCAAGGGCCTTTTCTCAACCATAACCAACGCCAACTTCAGCCGAAGCGATTTCATAAACTTCATCAAACAGGGCCTCGTCCTTCGTGAGCGCCTGAAGGGACAGGTTCTTGAGGCATATCAGAAGGCGCAGGGGAAGGCCTTTACCGCAGACGTTCCCGCATGTGCAACCTTTACCTGCAAAGACGAAGCGGAGATCCTAGCCAAGGCTGCAAGCGGGGCCGGCGGCTGGCTGGAGATAGTCGATGAAGATGAGCGTTCACTCAAGGCCACCATCCAGTATGGCCTGAAGGGTATGTCGGCCTATGCTGAACATGCCTATCAATTAAAAAAACACAGCCGGAAGATCTTCGAGTTTCTGATGGAGGGACTCAACGCCCTGGTCGATCCTACGCTTACCCAGGACGATCTTCTGACCATGGTCCTGAAGACCGGGCAAATGGGCGTCGAGACCATGGCGCTGCTCGACAATGCCAATGCCGACGGCTATGGCGTCCCGAAGATCACTATCGTCAATCTCGGGGTCGGCAAAAATCCAGGAATCCTTGTCACCGGCCACGATCTGGTTGATCTGCACGACCTCCTGGAGCAAACCAAAGACCAGGGGATCGATATCTACACACACAGTGAGATGCTGCCGGCCAATTATTATCCAAAATTGCACCAATATAAACACCTGATCGGCAACTACGGCAATGCCTGGTGGATGCAGAAAACGGAGCTTGAATCCTTTCACGGCCCGATCCTCTTTACCTCGAACTGTATAGTTCCTCCCAAGCAGGAACACATGGACAGGATCTTTACCACCGGGGCAGTCGGTTTCGAGGGCTGTGTTCATATCCCTGACCGTGCGGACGGGAAGTCAAAAGACTTCTCACAGATTATAGAGAAGGCCAAGACCTGCAAACCTCCCGAGCAGATCGAACAGGGCTCCATTGTCGGCGGATTCGGCCACAGTCAGGTGCTGGAACTGAAAGACAAGATTATTGAGGCGGTAAAATCGGGAGCCATCAAACGCTTTGTCGTCATGGCAGGTTGCGACGGCCGCCATAAGACTCGCGACTACTATACGAAGGTGGCCGAGTTGCTGCCCAAAGATGCCGTCATCCTCACGGCTGGATGCGCCAAGTATAAGTATCTGAAGCTTCAACTAGGGGATATCGGCGGCATCCCCCGGATCCTCGACGCCGGTCAATGTAATGATTCCTATTCCCTGGCTGTGATCGCCATGGAACTGCAAAAGGCCTTCGGCCTCAAGGATATCAACGACCTGCCGCTTTCTTTCGATATCGCCTGGTATGAGCAGAAAGCAGTCCTTGTTCTGCTGGCTCTCCTTTCTTTAGGAGTAAAGGGAATTCGGCTGGGTCCGACCCTCCCTGGATTTCTCTCCCCCAATGTCGGTAAAACCTTGATCGAAAAATTCAATATCAAAGCGATCACCACCCCTGAAGAAGATGTCGCTGCTATGATGGCAGGTCATTAACAGATGTAAGCTTGTACAGGGGTTGTACAAAACTGATAAAAAGTGTCTTTTCGGCAAGCCTGCCATGACACCATAAAAGTGATCTGCTACAATCGGTACC
>CAIQWD010000039.1 GCA_903875445.1 uncultured delta proteobacterium
TATCAAGGCCTTTCCATACGCCTTTTTCATCGGGTTTGCCGAAGCCGAAAAGGTCGCTGTTGACGCCGGTCTGAACAAAGCCCTTGGTCTTGACAGCATCAAGGGTGCCGGAAATCGCAACGCCTGCGGTCAGACAAAACGCGGCAACCACTGCTGGGACAATTCGCTGAAAATGTGCCATAAAAACGCCTCCTAGCAAAAGGATATTAAAGTATACTACCGATAGCAATACACCGGCAGCCGGAATTGACACTTCGTTATAAGCAGACCCGCCAGGGCCCGGTAGTAGTTTTAAAGTTTCAATTGCTGAGATATGTTTGAACGAAATCTTCCTTGCCCATTGATGAAATTGCTTTCATTCACCGTTTGGAGTTTTCATTAAGCAAGGTTTGTGCCAAGAAGATTTTCTTCGGCGAAAGGAAGCTCAGCAAACAAATTATCTTGTACAAAACAATTGGTTATCAGTATTGCTGGTGACCTGAGTGCATCCGGAGAAGGAGTGTCTGTGTTGAGCATTTCATCAAACCCACCCATGCGACGCCTGCAAAGCCTCTGAGATATTTTCTTTATTTACAAGGTATTAGTGATGATATTGAGCAAATCATCACTTTTTGAGGGAGAGCACTGAATTGCTCAGATCGGAAAAGAGCTTGATCCGGATTACCCGGTCGACCTCGACCAGGGCGCAAAAAAATAGCGTCTCGGACTGTCGCGAAGTCCGAGACGCTATAACAAGGCAGGTAAACCCCAGTTGTTACCTACCCCATTTTCAAGGAGCGGCGAATTTTCTTTTTTATGCCATCTAGGATAAAAGGCGTCAACTTTTTCTTTTCTTTGAGGATTTGCCGAAAGAGATCTTTCTTCTTTTCGGGTGGCACGGGACGCCCGGCAGCATAAACCAGGGACAGCGATTTGCTCGGGCAGGCGCTGATGCATGCCCCGCACCCCAGGCAGTTATCTCCGAGGACCTGCATGATTTTTTTCCGCTTGCCGTTTTCAACCTCCACCGTTTCCAGGGCCGCAACATTGCAAGCTTTTTGACAAAGACCGCAACCCAGGCAGGTTTCGCCTGCGACCTGCAGGGTGTAATTGGTCTTGGCCACGCCCAAAGGAAATCCCTGCAATACCCCGCCCAACAGTTCGCAGCAGCAGGAACAGCAGTTGCAGATAAAGGAAGGCTTATGGCGAATATTGTCGGTTATATGGGTCAACCGCAGATCTCTGGCCTTCTCAAGAATCGCCAGCAATTGCTCGGTGCTGCGGTATTCGGCAAAGCCCCGGCGGACCATGAACTTTGCCGCGGTCCCGAGGGAGATGCAGATCTCCTTGGTCGGTGCCTTTTTCTTGCAAGTTTCGTTTAGATGTTCTTTCTTGTGGCGACAATAGCACATGCCGATGGCACCGTAACCGGCATTTTTAATGATCTCCCGGGCGCTTTCATAGGTGGCCGCCTGGGAACTCACCGGAATATGCTCTTCATAGGCGAGCGAGCGGGTAAGAGGTGTCTTGCCGGCAAAGAATTCCCGGCCCATCTTCTGCTCGGGATCGCCGTACATATATTCGGTCATGAGCTGGGCGAGTTCGGCCACCGGCAGATCGCTACGCTGCTTCATGAAGGTGAGTTCAAAAAAACCGATAAGACCCGGCAAAAGCAGGTAGAAGGTTTTGCCGCCGTAGGTGCTGTCCATCACCAGGCCTTTCTCGGCCATTTCTTCAAGTTTGTCTTTCAGTTTGGAACTATCCCAACCGGTCGCCCTGACAAGTTCGGCAAGGGTCGCCTCGGTCAGGGGAAAGCGTGAAGCAATAAAGGCCTCCTCCTCGGAAAAGAGGATAGCGAGAATCCGCCGCAGCTTGTCGCTGTCGGGCAGACCGATGGGATATTTGTTCAACCGGTCGATAAGAGGTACGATACTGTTTTTTCCTTCAAGATGATGTCCCACTGCCGCTCCTTTATGCTCTTTTCCGTCCCGATTACCTACTCGTTCATAATGTACTGACCCTTGAGTCCGTACACTGCCTGCCAAACCCGCTTGAACCCTTCCCTATCCTTAACAGGTTTTTTGATCATTTTATTAAAGATTTCCTCCTGCGCGGCGGAATTTTCCTGACCGAGAACCATCTGCAGGGCATGGGTGGAAAAATCCTGGATCAGAAAAATAAAGATCTGCTCCAGAACATCAGGGTCAGTGGCGTAAATTTTGGCGTTTTCGAGAATCAACTGGGCATAGACGATGAGGGTGAAGAGTTCGCCCGCAGCCAGCATATAGTCGATATTTTTCGCCTGCTCCTTGCTCGGCGGGGCGGCAAGAAGCAGGGTTCGGAACAGCTCAACCTGCTCGCGAAATACAAGAATGTTTGGAGACTCCATCCCCGCGTAGGCCAGTCGGTAGTCGGGAAAACGGACCCTGGCCAGCCCCCCGGTCTTCTGCTTGAAGAGATAGCGATCGTCACCCGCTTCATTCCTCTGCCCCACCTCGGGATAGGCGACGGGCTCGAAAAAGTAGTTGCGGACGAATTTGATGATCAGTGCCATATTGACATGCTCGGTGCCTTCCAGTTTCGGCAGCATGCCGATGTCGCGGATGGCCATCTCGAAATAGGTGTCCTGTTCAAAACCCTTAGCGGCGATGATCTCATGCAGGAGTTTCACCACCTTCTCGCCCTGACCGGTCACTTTCATCTTGACGATCGGGTTGAAGAGCAGGTAGCGGCGATCGTCATCGGAGGCCACGCGCAGATAGTCGGCTGCACGGAAGGCCACGAGCTTCATGGCGATCAGCCGGGCATAACTCTCGCTGAAGAGCTTTTGCACATGGGGAAAATCTGTGACATAGCGGCCATAGAGATTGCGCCCCGCCGCATGGTTCAGGGCCTCGTAAAAACAGTGGGTGGCGATACCGACGGAGGCGCAGCCCAGCTCGAACTTGCCGATATTGATGGTGTTGAGCGAGGAATTCCAGGCCTGTTCGCCGCGCGACAGGATATCCGCCTCGGTAATCGGATAATCGTCCAAGGTATATTCCGCGACATAGGCCTGGCGGACGCCTGCGGTATCGATCTTTTTAACGCACCGGTACTTTTCGTGCTTCGGATCGACGACGAAGAAGACATACTCGCCGCTGCCCTCGATCTTGGCAAAGGTCGAAACCAGAGCGGCGCAGTTGCCGTTGCCGATATAGTATTTCGAGCCCTTTGCCAGATAGGTGCCGTCCGCTTGCGGGACCAGCAGCATTTCACTTGAATAGAGGTCGGCGCCGTGTGTCTTCTCCGACAAGCCGAAGGCGAAAACGCCGCCCGCAGCCAAAAATTCGGCGGTTTTCCTCTTCACCGCCTCGTTGCCGCCCATCCAGATCGGCCCAAGGCCGAGGATGGTCACCTGCCAGGCATACCAGTAGCACAGGCCGTAGAAGCCAAGGATTTCGTTAAATTCGCTGATCCGCCACATATCCCAGCGGCCGCCGCTTGCGCTGTATGCCTCCGGGGTAAGAAAGTCGGCAAAGATCTTTTCATCCTTAATGAAACCAAGAAAATCTTCATACCAGACCATCGCCTGATCGTCGGCCTTGATTTTCTTCAGACCCTTTTTCTCAAAGAAATCAATGGTCTTCTTAACCAATTCCCGCGACCTTGCATCGGCATGACCGCGTTGATAGTTGTTCGGGTTAAACAGTTGCACCTTATATCCTCCCTGGGAGAAGCTTGTAATTTTTACTGACACAATAACGGGACCAACTACTCAATGTCTCGTCCTGCGTTATACCCCTGATGGTTGGCCTCGAATACCGTACCAGGGGTTAGGGCGTCGCCAACTACCCGACAATCTATGCCCAACTCTTCCGCCATCCGTTGCAGAGGATTGGTAGAGCGAGTGCCAACCGCCAGGACAACGCTGTCGGCAGGCAATTCTTTGACCGCGCCACCGCAATCCAGACGTAAGCCACTTTTGGTGATCTCTAGAACCTTGGCCTGCAGAAAGGTTTTCACCCCATAGCGACCGACATCCTGGAGCATGCCCCAGCGCGTCGATTTACCGAAATTGCTGCCGAGAGTATCGGCCATCTCGACCACGGTCACCTCCTTGCTGCCTTTTGTCGCTAACTGATACAGTTTGTCGGGGGCGACTGCCCCGTTGACCAGGAGAAATTTGATCTCGTCGCCGGTGAGCGTGCCCTTTTCGGCAAGGAACAGGGCGGTCTCGATACCGACAGCACCGCCGCCGACAACGATCACCCTGCGGCCGGTGGCGACCTTGCCGGCAAGGACATCCCAGGCCTGAACCACATGTTCCTGTTGAACACCGGGAATGGCCGGGGTAATCGGTTCACCGCCGGTTGCGAGAATGAGGAAATCCGGTTTTTCCGCCGCAAGGGTCCGGCCATCCACCGGACGGTTCAGGTGTACTTCAACGCCGTGCAGCAGCACCTGACAGGCCAGATCTTCGGCAAAGACCAGAAACTCGCCACGGCCGGGAGGGGCTCCGGCCAGATGCAGCTGCCCGCCCAGACGCAGGCCGGTTTCGAAAAGACCGACATGGTGGCCCTGTTCAGCCGCGGCAATCGCCGCCGACATTCCCGCCACCCCGCCGCCGACCACCATCACCTTTTTCGGCGCGGCGGTTTTTGCGGGTTGTACTTCGTTCTCATGCCCGGCCCGCGGATTGCAAAGACACTCCACCGGTTTCATTTTGACGAGATTGTCGAAGCAGCCTTGGCCACAGGCGACACAATGGACAATTTCTTTATCCCGGCCGGTCCTGGCTTTTTCCGGGAAGAGCGGATCGGCGATCAGGGCCCGGCCGAGGGCCACCATATCACAGAACCCTTCCTCCACCAGCAACCGGGCAATGGCCGGATCGTTGATACGGTGGCTGGCGATGACCGGCACCGCCACCCGCTGTTTGATGTCGCGGGCAAGGTAGGAAAAAGCGCCGCGCGGCACCTTGGTGACGATCTGTGGTACCTGCGCCTCATGCCAGCCGACATTGATGCACAGCGCCTCGACGCCGGCCGCCTCAAGGGCCACCGCAAACTCCAGAAGCTCGTCCGGGCCAATGCCGCCTTCCATAAAATCGTTACCGTTCAGCCGCACCAGGATGGGAAAATCATTTCCTACACGGTCCTTGATTGCGCTAATGACCTCAAGGCCAAAGCGCATGCGGTTTTCCAGGCTGCCGCCATATTCATCTTGGCGCTTATTGGTCAGCGGCGACAAAAATTCACTGATCAGATAGCCGGTACCGGCGAGGATCTCGACGAGATCAAAGCCCGCACTACGAACCCTTTTAGCGGCCTCGGCAAAACGGCGAATGGTCGCGGCGATTTTCTCGGGACTCAGCTCCTCCGGAGTCTCGCGGGTCAGGCGGGAGGCAATCGGCGACGGCGCCACCGGTTTTTTGCCACCGAGAAAAAACGATGCATTATACCGTCCGGCATGATTGAGCTGGACCGTGGCCTTCGCCCCGCCCGCATGGATTGCCTCGGCAAGGCCGGCAAGTCCCGGAATGTGTTCATCCAGGTGGGCACCGATATTGGTCGGGGTCCCGGAAAACTCATCGATGGTGGCATAGCCGACACTGATTAAGCCTACACCCCCCCTTCGCCCGTTCCCGATAAAACTCACAGAGTTGCTTGGTGACCAGGAAATTTTTGCACATATTGAGGTGCATGGCCGGCATGTACAGGCGATTCTTCAGTTCGACTGTGCCAATATTGATTTTATTGAACAACGGATCTGACATAGGATCTCCCTTAGTACCCCGTGGCCCTGTGATATAATTCTTCAACCTGACCAAAGAGATCAATTTCTTTGAGCGCCTGCCTGAGCATCTCAGGCTCTGCGAGCAAGTCTTTCATAAAAACCACTTCCGAGGCCTTAAGATAGAGATGAAAGGCATCCTGCACCTCCCCGCCGAGCAATTTTTCAATCATGACCATCAGATTTTTTTCATCTTTATGGGGGCGAAGCTGCTCGACCCGGAGGAGCAGTTTCGAAATATAAAAGAGCAGGGTTGCATCGATGCCGGCAATCGACTGCCGGTGGCCGGGCAGGATCCGGCGATTTCGCAGACCGGCAAGCTTCACCAGAGTACTGCAATAGACGTGGTAATTGTTAAACCGTTCGCCGCTCTCAAGATCGATATCAAGGAGCGGCGATTGAAAAATTCCTCGCAAAAGGGTATCGCCGGTGACTGCCCAGTCTTCCCCGACGTACACCAGATCGCTCTGGGAATGACCGGGACAGTTGAGAACCTTAAGTCCCAGCCGCTCCGGCAGATCTGTTTCCGCCACCCGGTATTTTTTCGGAAAAGGTGGAAAAAGCATGCCGCTTTCAAAAATCCGTCGCAACTCGCCAAGGGATTTTTGATTGAAGTCAAGCGAGGCAAGGAGTTGGTACATCCCCTCGATCCGCTTGTCGTGATTGGCTATTTTCAGGCAATCGCGATAGGGCAGATAGACGATGGCGTCGCTGTTCTCTTCAAACCATGCGGCCTGGCCGTAGTGATCGATATGGCAGTGGGTGACGATGACATGGCGGAGATTGGCCAAATCCAGGTGGTCGAGTATATAGCGCTCGGCCTCCGGAGTCGGGGGTCCGGTATCAAAGAGCACCAGTTCTCCGGCCAATACGCCGGAATAGCAATGCACGGGCCCGACCATATACGGGGTGTTGATGGTATGCTGCGTCAATCCGGCCATAGCAATCAGGAGGAAATTCGACACCGGGCGGGGAACCGGTGACCACCAAGGGGCGGCCACCGGCAAGGATTTAAGGCTTAAAAGAGGTATTTTTCCGCTTCGCAGGCGGCCCGGGCAAGGGTTCGCTTAGCAACGAGAAGGCCGGTGGCGTCATACTTGCCGAAACGCCGGATACCGGAAAGAATCATATTCAAGGTATCCCCTTCCTCGATATAGAAGGCACCCTTGCGCGCCGAACTGGCGGCGATCTCCGAGGCCTCGAAGGCGAAAATCTTCACCGTCGCCAGAAGCTGCTCGCGCTTACTGTCGCTGACCTTGGCAAGGTTCTTTTCGGCCCGCAGCACCGCACTTTCAAGGGCAAAGATCTGGATGGCGATGTCCGCCGCCGCCATGAGGATCTCCTGCTCGTTGGCCAGTTTGTCCATGAATTTTTGGACGCCGACACCGGACAGGATGAGAAAGAGGGTCTTGAGGTTTTTGATCAGCGCCTTTTCCTTAACGAAGGGAATAGTCTCGTCCAATTCCTCAAAACTCGGGGTCATAAGCGACTCGAAGGCCTTCATTGCCTCGGCCTGCAGCGGCAGCTCGCCCTTCATTGCCTTGCGAAGGATCATGCCGGGGATGAGCAGGCGGTTGATCTCGTTGGTGCCCTCGAAGATGCGGTTGATGCGCTCGTCACGGTAAAAACGCTCAGCCGGATATTCGGCGCAGAAGCCGTAGCCGCCGTGGATCTGCAAGACCTCGTCCACCGTCCGGGCCAGGACTTCGCTGCAGAAGACCTTGGCGATACCGCACTCGGAGGCGTATTCTTCAATGCCTTTCAGGTATTCATCATAGTAGTTATCGATGCCTTTCTCGATGGTTGCCAGTTTAGTGTCGAGGAGTCCGGCAAGGCGGTAAACGAGAGACTCGGAGGCATAAATATCCGCGGTCAGATCGGCGATTTTCTCGGCAATGGCGCCGAATCTAGCGATCGGCGTATTGAACTGTTTGCGCTCGTTGGCGTATTTGATACCTTCAACCAAGGCCATTTTCGAGGCACCGCAGACACCGGCGCCAAGCTTGAATCTGCCGATATTAAGGACGTTGAAGGCAATCTTATGGCCTTTGCCCTTCTCACCGAGGAGATTTTCCACCGGCACCTTGCAGTTGTCGAGGATGATCTGGGTGGTGGAAGAACCCTTGATACCGAGCTTTTTCTCTTCCGGTCCGACGATCAGGCCGGGGAAGCTTTTCTCCACTAAAAAGGCGGTAAAATGTTCCTTGTCGATCTTGGCGAAGATGGTGAACAGCTGGGCGAAACCGCCGTTGGTGATGAACTGCTTGGTGCCGTTGAGGATATAGTGTTTGCCGTCACCCGAAAGAACGGCGGTGGCCTGGGCGCCGAGGGCGTCGCTGCCGGAACCGGGCTCGGTCAGGCAGTAGGCGGCACACCACTCGCCGGAGGTGATTTTCTCCAGGTACTGCTCTTTTTGCGCTTTGGTGCCGTAGTAGATAAGCGGCAGGGTGCCGATACCCGAATGGGCCGAATAGGCGACGGAAAAAGAGCCGCCGTAGGCGAGCTTCTCGCCGACCAGCATGGTCGAGGCCTTGTCGAGTTCCAGCCCGCCGAACTCTTCCGGGGCATCCATCATCAGGAGCCCGAGTTCCCCGCATTTTTTCATGCCTTCGACGACCAGATCAAAATTCTGCTTGTCGATCTCATCGATTTTCGGGGCAATCTCGGTGGCGATGAACTGCTCGACGGTCTCGCCCATCTGCCGTTGTTCATCGGTGAAATCCTCCGGGGTAAAAACGTCCGCACAGGGAGTTTCCGCTATCAGGTATTCGCCGCCTTTCAATATTTTTTCAGCCATTATTGTTACCTCGCAGGTTGAGACTGGTTTTTAGAAATTACAATCTTTCAAAGATTCCGGCAGCGCCCATGCCGCCGCCGATACACATGGAAACCATGCCATAACGGAGTTTCCGTCGACCCATTTCATGGAGAAGAGTCGTGGTCAACTTAGCGCCGGTACAGCCGAGCGGATGGCCGAGGGCAATGGCGCCGCCATTGACGTTGATGATATCCGGATTGAGACCAAGGGTCTTGATGACCGCCAGGGCCTGTGCGGCAAAGGCCTCATTCAGCTCGATCAGCTGGATATCCTCTTGCTTCAGACCCGCCAGTTTCAGAGCCGCCGGAATGGCGACAATCGGGCCGATGCCCATGACCTCCGGGGCGCAACCGTTGGCGGAAAAAGCGAGGAAGCGGGCGATGGGATTCTTATGAATCTTTTCCAGATACTCTTCGGAAACAACCAGGGCCACCGCCGCACCGTCGGTCATTTGCGAGGAGTTTCCGGCGGTTACCGGACCGCCGACCTTGAAGGCCGGACGAACTTTTGCAAGCGACTCGATGGTGGTGTCGGACCTGACCCCGTCATCGACCGTTACCAGCTCCTTGGTGCGCTGCAGTTTGCCTTTAACGATGGCGTTTTTCTCTATCTCGACCGGGATAATCTCCTCGGTAAACCTGCCGGCGGCTATCGCCGCAGCAGCCTTGGCATTGCTGGCCACGGCGAAGGTGTCCATGGCCAGGCGGTCGATGCCGTAGCGTTCGGCCACCAGTTCGGCGGTTACCCCCATGGAGGCGAAGGCCTCCGGCCAGTCGACCATCATGCCCGGATTGGCGCTGTATTTCAAGCCGCCGAGCGGCACACAGGACATCGACTCTACTCCACCGGCAACGATACAGTCGGCAAAGCCGCACATAACCCGCTCGGCCGCCATGGCTATGGTCTGCAGGCCGGAGGAGCAAAAGCGGTTGATGGTCTGGCCCGGCACCTCGATCGGCAGCCCTGCCTTCATCGCCGCCACCCGGCCGACGTTCATACCCTGCTCGGCCTCGGGAAAGGCACAGCCGAGATAGACATCGCTTATGGTCATCGGGTCAATACCGGTGCGTTCAACGAGACCTCTGATCGCCAGAGCCGCCAGATCGTCCGGCCGGACATCTTTGAATTTGCCTTTATTTGCCCGGCAGCCCGGAGTTCGGTAACTTGCCAGTATATATGCTTTTTTCATATTGGTTCTCCCTTATGGGTAATTTTCTTATTAATTCCGCAAAGGCTTGCCGGTCTTCAGCATATGCTGGATACGCTCGGCGGTCTTCTTGTTGCCGCAGAGTTTCAGGAAGTTTTCCCGTTCGAGCTGGAGGAGGTAGTCTTCACTGATCAGAGTGCCGGCATTGACATCGCCGCCGCACATAACCTGGGCGATGATAAAGCCCATCTCCGCCTCGTACTCGGTAATAAAATTACCCATCTTCATGTTCCACAGCTGGCTCTTGATAGCGGCGGCAATGCCCCGGCCGGGAGCCGGCAGATTTTCCACCGGACGTTTCGGCCGATAGTTGACGGCCAGCGCCAGCACCTTTTGCTTGGCATCGCCGATCAAACGGTCGATATCCATACTGATGCTGTCGCCGTGCCGCATATAGTCCATGCCGAACAGTTCGGCCGCACCCATGGAAACTTTCGCCATGGCAAGTTGCTGGAAGTTCTTGATGATAAAGGGCTGGACATCGGTATTGAACTGCTGCGCCAACTGAATGGCCCGCATGCTCATCTCTTTGGTGCCGCCGCCGCCGGGCAGAAGACCGACACCGATCTCAACAAGACCCATATAGGTCTCCGCATAGGCGTTGACCGCGTCGGCGTGCAGACAGAACTCGGCGCCGCCGCCGAGGGTCATGGCAAAGGGTGCGGCAACCACCGGCACCTTGGCGTATTTCACCGCCATGGTCGCCTTCTGGAAGGCCCGCAGGACCATGTTGATATCGTCATAGGCCCCTTCGGCGAGAGCCACGGCCATCATCATCAGATTGGCGCCGACCGAGAAATTGACACCCTGGTTGGCGATGACCAGGCCGACGCCTTCTTCCTCGGCGCGCTTGATGGCCTTATGGGTCATGGCCAGGATGTCGCCGCTGATGGCGTTCATCTTCGAATGGAACTCGAAGCCGAAAACACCATCGCCGAGATCGAGAACCGAGCAACTGGCGTTTTTCTCCACCACGCGGCCGGCTTTTTTGAGGATCTCCAGGCGAATTTCCCCGGCTTTTACCGGCATCGGCAGGTAGGTGCGCTGCAGCAAATCGAAGTATTGTTTGCCGCCCTTCTCGTCGTAGCGGTAAAAGGAAGTAACTCCTTTCAGGCACTCCGGCACCTTGACGCCGTCTTTTTCCGCCCGTTTGACAAAGGCCTCGACGCCGATGGCATCGAACATCTCGAAGGGCCCGATCTCCCAGTTAAAGCCCCAGCGCATGGCGTTGTCGACATTAACCACATCATCGGCAATCTCCGGGATGCGGTTGACGGCATAGATGAGGGTGTCGCGGATACTCTTCCAGGCAAACTCGGCGCCTTTATCGCTGCCGGCGACGACCATCTTCACCTTCTGGCCGGGACTATCGACCTGCTTGACGGCCAGGGCCGAGGCAAATTTCGGTTTGACGAGGGGCTTATAGTCACCCGTTGTATAGTCGTAGTAGAAGAGGGCCTTCTTGCCGCCGACCATTTCCTTTTTATAAAACCCGCCGCCGCTCTTGTTGCCGAGGAGGCCGCCGTCGATCATCTTCTTCATAAACTCCGGCATCTTGAACACCCCGCGCTCCTCGTCGTTCGGCAGGAGGTCGTGGGAGTTAGTGCCGACATGACCGAGGGTGTCGAGACCTACCAGGTCGGCGGTGCGGAAAGCGGCACTCTTTGGCCGGGCGGTCGCCGGGCCGGCGATGGCATCCACCTCTTCGACGGTCATGCCCATCGCCACCATATGCTCGATGCCTTTATAGATGGCATAGGTACCGATACGGTTGGCGATGAAGTTGGTGGTATCCTTGGCATAAACGATGCCCTTGCCGAGCCGCTTGCTCATAAAATCGGCCATGGCCCGCATGACCTCCGGATCGGTCTCCTTGCAGGGAACAAGTTCCATCAGACGCATATAGCGCGGCGGATTGAAGAAATGGGTGGCGAGAAAGTTTTTGCGCACCTCGGCCGGTAATACCGCCGCCATTTCATTCACCGACAGACCGCTGGTGTTGGTGGTGAGGATCGCGCCGGGGGCAAGGTTCGGGACGAGTTTCTGCAGGAGATCGAGCTTGATCGGCATGTATTCGACCACCACCTCAATGACCCAATCGCACTCCTTCAATTTCCCCAAATCATCGACCAGGTTGCCGATCTGAATCTGCCCCACATAGGCACTCAGATAAAAGGGCGCCGGTTTCATTTTTAGCAGACCCTGCAGTCCGTTTCTGGCAATCCGGTTGCGTACCACCGGACTATCGAGGGTCAAGCCCTGTGCTTCCTCCTGCTTGTCCAGTCCTTTGGGAACGATATCAAGCAAAAGAATTTCCAATCCCGCATTGGCGAGATGAGCGGCGATGGTGGCCCCCATAACTCCGGCGCCAAGTACGGCTACTCGATTAATTTGCCTCATTTTTTATCTCCGTTAGTTATTTTTCTTCGGGGCAATAACTCCATTGCCCTTGGTTGCATAAAGATCCTCGATAATATCTTTGTATTTTTCGAGAATAACTTTGCGTTTCAATTTCAGGGTGGGGGTCAATTCCCCGCCTTCGATTGAGAAGTCATTAGCAACGACGGCAAAGTATTTAATGGTTTTGTAGGGCGGATAATTTTTATTCAACGCCTTGATCCGGGACGCATACAGCTCCTTGATTTTGGTGTTGTGCACCAATTCTTCGATATCGATGTAACTGATGTTTTCTCCCCGGGCATAGTCGATGAGCGTCTCGACATTCGGGGTAATGACTGCCACCAGATAGGGTTTACGGTCACCGAAAACGATCGCCGAGGAGATATATTTGTCAAGTTTCAGCTCGTTTTCAATGGGCTGCGGGGCGATGTTCTTGCCGCCGGCGGTGACGATCAATTCCTTCTTACGATCGACGATATAGACGAAGCCCTCCTCATCGATCCTGGCGATATCGCCGGTTTTGAACCAGCCGTCCTGAAGAGATTCGAGGGTCGCCTCATCGTTTTTATAATAACCGAGCATGACTTGCGGTCCCTTAACCAGCAGCTCCCCGTCCGGGGCGAGTTTCAGTTCAGTTTCGCGCAGAGCCTTACCGACCGAGTCGAAGCGCACTTTGCCGACACCGCTGATGGCTACCCCGGGGCTCGTTTCGGTGAGACCGTAGCCGTTGAAAACCGGCAGGCCGATGATCCACATGAATTCGCAGATGGTCTTATCAAGCGGTGCGCCGCCACAGAGAAAATAAGTGAGTCTGCCGCCGAACCGCGCACGGATCTTTTTGAAGACCAGCCGATCAAAGAGTTTGTATTTCAGACCGAGCAAGCCGAGGGGTTCGTTGGTAATATATTTTTTATTGACATACTCCCGCCCTATCTCCATCGCCCGATGAAAGATCTTCTGGCGGCTAGGTGGCATCTGGCTGACACCCTCATAGACGCGGGAATAGATTTTCTCAAACAGCCGGGGCACACTGACCATGGAGGTCGGTCGCACCTCCGCCATATTCTCCATGACCGCGGCGGCATTTTCCGCAAAGGCGAGATGATTGCCGTTCATCAGCGTTACATAATAGCCGCCGGTTCGCTCCAACACATGGCTGAGCGGCAGGAAGCTGAGGGTTGTCATGTCCTTCTGCGGCATGCCCAACTGTTCGGAACCGTATTCGGCATTGATCATGATATTGCGCTGGGTGAGGAGCACACCCTTCGGCACGCCGGTGGTTCCCGAGGTGTAGATGATGGTGATCAGATCGTCGGGGGTGATCTGGGCGATCTGCTCCTCGATCTGCTGTCGATCCTCGGCGGAGATGGGTGTTTCAACCTCGGACAGCTGGGATTGAGTAAAAACCGGAAAGGAGCGATGCCCCATGAAGCGTTCATAGGAAATCACCAGATCGACATTGGGAATCTGGTCCTTCACCGAGTAGAGTTTTTCGTATTGACCCTTGGTCGAGCAGAAGACGATTCTCGCCTCGCAATGGTTGATAACGTAGGCCGCCTGTTTACCGGTGTTGGTCGCATAAATCGGCACGGTGATGCCGCCGGCACTTTGAATACCAAAATCGGAAATCGCCCAGCCGAGTCGGTTTTCGGAAAAGATGGCCACCTTGTCGCCCGGCGTCATGCCACATTTGCGCAACCCCCTTGCCAGCATCAGTATCCGCTCGTAGAACTCCTCGTAGGTGAGAGAAAGGAAAACCCCTTTCTTTTTGTAGCTGATCGCGGTTTTCTTGCCGAACTTTTTGACGTTGTCTTTGAGTACTGCCGGGATCGACTGATATGACATGATGCTCATATGTTCCTTGCTCCCTTAAACTGATCGCGCTGACCAGATCATGATAACGTTTACGTAAATACCATTACATGATTTCTGTATACCTCCCCTTAACGTTTAAGTCAATATCAATTCAAATTCTTTTTGGGATCAAAAATCCTGCTGACAACAGCATAGCCTTTCAAGAAAGTTGCTGCAATGAAGTTTAAATTGATTTGTCGTAAGGTTACAAAGGACAATAAGGATGGTTCCAGCGATTAAAAAAACACCTTGCTCCCCTCAATATTCGATTGCTCCCCGTACTTCACCCTGACACCTTTTACGTAAAACAGCGCTACGAGGAGTGTCTCCTCAGCATAATTACCGGAACGGCATGGTGTTATCGAGGTTTGCCGGATTCTTGATGAATATGGATATTTTCTTGTTTGCAAGAATTTCCCAGGCTGCGCATCACCTCTTTTCGGAAATGCCGGCCCGAACAATTACCTGACCAGCATTTTAGCCAACTCCGCCGATTGACTCACAACTATTCCCAGATACCGCGCATGGAAGGACGAATAACAGTAAGACAATTGACAAAACCGTATCGATCATGATATCATCGTACCAAAATCATCGATGGAGACATTGTCATGCAAACAGTAACAGTATCACCGAAATTTCAAATTGTTATACCTAAATCAATTCGAGAGCTCTTGCATCTTCGGCCAGGCCAGAAAATGCAGGTGATGGAATATGCAGGACGTGTCGAGCTTATCCCGGAACGCGACATCAAGGAACTCCGCGGATTCCTCAAGGGCATAAACACAGCTTTTAAACGAGAAGAAGATAGGGTATGAATATTCTTGATTCTTCCGGCTGGCTCGCCTATTTCACAGATGAATCCAATGCACAATATTTTCTAACACCATTGAACGATCCTGCTTCACTTATTGTCCCAGCAATAACGATATATGAGGTTTTCAAGGTAATCCTTCGAGAATCCACCGAAAACGACGCATTTCAAGCGGCTATTGCCATGCAAAAAGGCACTGTCGTCGATCTCACGGCATCACTGGCGATGGCCGCTTCAAGACTGAGCATAGACTGTAATCTTCCAATGACGGATAGTATTATTCTCGCAACAGCGCACCAATTCAATGCTACAATTTGGACGCAAGATTCCCATTTTGAAAATATTCACAATGTAAAGTATTTTCCTAAAAAATAGGGCTGGCCAATTGTCAACAGGAGTCACTTCCCCCGGGTTTTTCTCTCACCAGGAGGTGATTGCCGATTTTAGTCTTTTTAATGCCATGATTCAAATCACCGCCATCCAACTGGAAGTAAAAGACCAGTCCAAACAGGAAAACCTGGCTACCGTCCTCCGTCTCCTTGATGAAGCTCCACCCGCCGACCTGCTTCTGCTGCCCGAACTGTGGCCCTCCGGCTTCTTTTCCTTCGGCAGTTACCGCGCCGACAGCGAGGAAGTTGACGGGCCGCTCGTCACCGCCCTGCGGCAAAAGGTCGCGGAGAAAGCGACCCATGCCATGATCGGCAGTTTTGTCGAGCGTGACGGCGACCATTTTTACAACACCTCCCTGCTCCTCGGTCCAGATGGCGGCCTCCTCGCCAAGTACCGGAAGATCCATCTCTTCGGCTTTCAATCCCAGGAAAAACAGCTGCTCACCCCCGGCGACGAGGTCACCGTCGTCGACCTGCCCTGGGGCCGGGCGGGGATCAGCACCTGCTACGATCTGCGCTTTCCCGAACTCTACCGCCTCATGGTCGACCAAGGCGCTATCTTCTTCCTTGTTGCTTCCGCCTGGCCACTGGCACGGTTGTCGGCCTGGCAACTGTTCAACCAGGCCAGGGCCCACGAGAATCTTGCCTACCTCATATCTTGCAACTGTGCAGGGGCAAGCCGGGGCATTGCCTTTGCCGGCCATAGCATGATCGTTGATCCCCTCGGCAATATCCTGGCCCAAGGCGGCGAGACGGGAGGGTATGTCACAGCCGAGATCGACCCGGAATTGCCAATTCGCGTCAGGAAGGAATTCAGTGCCCTGGATGACCGGGTCTACCGGATAATCGACGAACGATAAGTCGCAGGACTGAACCTTTAATGAACTGCTGTCAATCAAGACTCTGCCTAACTTGACTGACGACAGAGAACCAAACCGTTTGGTTATGCACAACAAACCCCTCCAACTAATTGAAACAAAATTAAAACTGACAAGACCTCCCCTGCGGGTCGGATAGCCGAACAATTCCAGAAATTTCTTGACATAATCAAAAAAAACAGCAACCACTATCCTGAACAAAATGGAGCAGTCATTTTGGGCAGAAGATCAAATTCAGAGACATAGGGCTATCGTGCAGGACAATCCCAAAGAATATTTAAGTTAGTGTTGATTTTTCCATCCTTGCATGTTGCCGGTTTTGTGTGATTAAATTTTCATTTTTCTGTGAAACACTCAAAAACGACATATTGAACAGATCTTCAGAACCCTTGTTGTCGCTAGACACATTTTGAACTCTTGGAGGCAAAGGTATGCCCGTACCGCCAAATTGGCGTCAGATATTTATTGAGTTCGTAGATAAATGGAAATCTGCATTTGCTGGTACAAATCAATCTGCACAGGAGGAGTTCCTGGGTGACAGACCCTTCCTCAATTTCGTTTTGACTGAACCGGCAACATCTTGGCACGACTTTCTTCAATGGAAAAATGAGTTAAAAGGCTCTTGGGCCTTCCGTGGTCAACGCAAATCTTCATGGAACCTGGACACGTCACTGGACTTGGCTGTAATGGTAGAGTATGCGGGGGATGGTTTTAGCGGATATGGCCGCCTCAATAGGGAAACAGAGCTTAGCAAACTACTCTTTCTCTTCCAGCAACAAGCTCACCATTACATAGACAATCTCCCGGCGCTTGATGACGTTGGCAGTTGGCTCGCCCTCATGCAGCACTACGGAGTGCCTACCCGTTTTCTGGATTGGACAAAATCGCCCTACGTGGCACTGTTCTTCGCGCTTGCGGATGAACCATCGGAAGATGAATCACCTGAGACATCCGCTGCGGTTTGGGCTATAGATTTAGATTGGCTAGAGAGTAGAGGGCAAGAATTACTTAAATCAGACTACCCTATTCCAGCATTGGATGACTATCAGGCGAGAGCTAAATACCTCAATGTTTTGCTACCTAATCCCACTGAAAATGCAGTTATTGTCAAGATCGATCCGCTAAAAACTAATGAGCGGATGGTGGCACAACAAGGATTCTTCCTATGTAATTTGTTCCATAAAAACTACGCTTCTTTCAATCAAATCCTCATGAGCATGATTTTCCACCAGATACCGGACGAGCCGGTTCTCAGAAAGCTACAAGTGGATAAGAGCCAAAGGATAACGTTTCTGAAACAACTGCGAGAGATGAATATCCATAGCGCTTCTCTCTTCCCAGGGCTCGACGGATTTGGCAAATCTCTCAAACTCGATCTTAAGATAAAGGCGGCCGATGAAGGAAAGGCAATCGCGGATCAAATAATAAATGACAGATAAATTAGTAGGAATTCAGGGGACATCCATGATAAGTCTTGCCAACGGGAAAGCGGAGGTTTCCCATAACCATCAAGCACCTTCAGAATTTCCGGGGAAATGATACTCAATTCCAACCAAAACATTCTGCGGTCAAGCCGCAGATGTTTGCATTGGGCCACTCAGGTAACCCCATGAATATTCAAGAATTTGCCGAATTAACACAAATATCCGCGCATACCATACGTTATTACGAAAAGATTGGGCTGCTGCGAAACATCAATCGTAATTCGAGTGGGCATCGTGCTTTCACGAAAAATGATATTGTCTGGACCGATTTTATTAAACGACTGAAAGATACCGGGATGTCTCTGCAAGATATTCGCAGATATGCAGATTTGCGAGAGGAGGGTGAGCATACAGCTAAACTTCGTATGCAATTGCTGCAGGCACACACAAAAATTTTGGAAGAAAGAATTGCCATTGAAACTCTCCATTTGCAAAAACTGAAAGAAAAAATCAAATTTTACGATACTCTCATCATCGATTAATTTTTATGCTTGACTTTGAGTATGCTCTAAGTTGTAGGATTGGCGATGTCTGTATCACAAATAACCTACACAAGGAGTCGCCATGAACAATCAAAGATTTGAGTCAGGTTTAAAAAAATTGAAAGAAATTGATGGTGCTGCCGGCGAAAAGGTCATCGACAGCTTGGCAGCAATTGCCCCGGATTTAGCAAAGTATACGATTGAGTTCCCTTTTGGGGACATTTATCAACGACCCGGACTTGATTTAAAAAGCAGGGAATTAGTAACAGTTGCAGCTTTAACAGCCTTGGGCCACTGCCAACCGCAGCTCAATGTGCATATCAATGGCGCGTTGAACGTCGGTTGCAAACCAGAGGAAATAGTTGAAGTCATAATACAAATGGCGGTTTATGCGGGGTTCCCAGCCTCATTAAATGGTATGTTTGTTGCCAAAGATGTCTTCATCGAACGCGGCATCATCACCACCTAACAAGTGGCTGACTGCAGTTGCAGGCAGTTATGAAGGTTTAGGAGCCGTTAGGAAATAACTAAACCATTTATAACCATTTCCTTACGGCTCCTTATGCCGTTCCAGGCATGCCTTCGGCCCATATTTTTTTACAACGGCTTAAAGAGGGAGAGCCGGTATTTTTTCAAGAGGTCATACAACCGCGCCTGGGAGATCCCGGCAAGACGGCAAGCGGCCTCCCGATTGCCCCACGCCTTCCTGATCAGGACCTGAAAGTACTGGCGCTCATGCTTTTCACGAAAATCGTTGAGGCAGGGGAATTTCCCGGTTGGGTCGCCCGCGTCACCCAAGTCAAAGTCTATGGCCGGGAGCTGCGGCGCGGGACCCAGGCAACAAGACGATCTTCGGCGCCGGCAGGCTGATCTCTCCGGCATTTTTATAGAGATCGACAAGCCTCTGCCGCAGTTGCTGGGAAGAACAGACCAAGGGGTCATAAAGCAGGGTAAGGGATCGATAGGCAGGCGAAACTTCGATTACTCCCGCCGGTTTTTCAAGGTCCAAAGCAAGAAGCATCGCCTTGATTTTTGCATGAATCAGGGGCGAAATTCCTTCGCCGAATTCCATTATCAAGCCTTGGTCGCCGGCGATGCGAAACACCGGTTCGGCGTAGAGAGCGGCAGTCATCGTCAAAATATCTTCCTCGGTTGTTGACATGTATCATGTTATCCGCCCTGCTGGTTGCGGAGTCAAAGATGACCCGTGACGGCGGCTTGCCTTTTGCGTTTCTTGTTTCTCTTTTACTCTTTTATCACTTTCGCATTTTCAAAAAACATGCCATCATCCGACAATTATTTTTCATCGATAATTCAGTATATTACTGACATTGGCCGACTTATGTTCCGGGCAAAATCGGCGGCCATTCTTTTTTTCAAGAAAACTTTCTCCGTTATCGTAACGATACAGTTCCAGACCCAAAGTCGGCTTCCTCTTTTTTAGAAATTTGACGGAATGCTCACAATCTCTTCAACTTCTTGGAAATAATAGATTTTCCCCTTCTTTTGCAAGCGTTTTAGCCACCACATTGATGAAATGATCAATTGACCTCCGCTCCACCAAGCCTCTCCCACGGCCTTGGAGCATTAAATTAATCATTTATTATCCTCGTGTTAGGTAACAAATCATGGTGCTGCAGATTTTTTTTCGCGGGCGGTATGCTTTTTGCTCCTTCCAGCCTGCTCGTCGTATCAAGAGAATACGATCCGGGTATCGCATGGGAAAAATTGAAACAATCGTTAAAAATCTTTTTACAAGAAGAGGTCTGGTGCATGGCAAAGGCAAGGCTCAAGGAGCAAAAAATAATCAGGGACTGGTGCAAAGGCTGTGGAATCTGTATCGCCTTTTGCCCGAAGAAGGTCCTGGAGCTGGACGCAGAGGATAAGGCAGTGACAGTGCGACCCGAAGATTGTATCTGCTGCCGCTTATGTGAATTACGCTGCCCCGATCTGGCGATCGAGGTGTTCAAGCAGGAGGAAGAATGACAAAGCAAATCATGTTCTTACAAGGCAACGAGGCCTGTGTCGAGGGGGCTCTCTACGCCGGAGTGGAGTTTTTTGCCGGCTACCCGATCACCCCGTCAACCGAAATCGCCGAACAGCTCTCAGGGCGGTTGCCGGAACGCGGCGGCAAATTCATCCAGATGGAGGACGAGATCGCCTCGATGTGCGCCATCATCGGGGCGTCGCTCACCGGCAAGAAAGTCATGACAGCAACCAGCGGCCCGGGCTTTTCCCTGAAACAGGAGGCCATCGGCTACGCCTGCATGGCGGAGATCCCCTGCGTCATCGCCAACGTCCAGCGGGGCGGCCCATCGACCGGCAACCCGACCCACGTCAGCCAGGGCGACATCAACCAGGCGCGCTGGGGCACGCACGGCGATCATAACATCATTGCCCTCACCGCCTCCAACCACCAGGATGTTTTTTCGATCACCGTCGACGCCTTCAATATGGCGGAGACCTACCGAACCCCGGTCATCCTCCTGCTCGACGAGGCGGTCGGCCATCTCCGGGAAAAATTGATCCTTCCGGAAAAGGGCGAACTGCCGATCGTCGACCGGCTGCGAACCTCGGTTCCCAAGGGAGTCGATTATCACCCCTACCTGCCGAGAGAAGACGGTCGTTTGCCGATGTCCGATTTCGGCGGCGACCATCGCTACAACGTTACCGGGTTGTTCCATGATATGTGGGGCTTCCCCTCCAATAACCCGAAGGTGGTAAACGAACTCCTCCGCCATTTGGTAGACAAGATCGACAACAATATCCGGGCCATCACCCGCTACAAGGAACACTACATGGAAGGGGCCGAATATATTCTCCTCTCCTACGGTTCCTCGGCTAGATCCGCCATCCATCTCGCCCAGAACCGGCGGGCCAAGGGCGAGAAGATAGGAGTATTGGAGCTGCAGTCGATCTGGCCCTTCCCGAGCGAGCTGGTGCGGGAAAAATGTGCCGGTGCCAAGGCCGTGCTGGTGGTGGAAATGAATATGGGTCAGGTTATGGCCCAGGTAAAAATGGCGGTCGACGAACCGGGTAAAATCTTTCTTGCCAACCGCATCGACGGCAAACTGATAACGCCTTCAGATATCAAACAACTCCTGCGGGTTATCCAGGGGAGGGGAGTGTGAAATGGCTGTAACAGATTATTTACGCGAACGATTTTTCCCGCATATGTGGTGTCCCGGCTGCGGCCATGGCACTGTTCTCAATTCGCTGCTCCGGGCCATTGAGGAACTGGGCCTGAACAAGAACAATATCGTCATGACCTCAGGCATCGGTTGCTCGGCCCGGATCTCCGGCTATGTCGATTTCCACTCCCTGCATACCATCCACGGCCGGGCCCTGGCCTTTGCCACCGGGGTAAAGCTGTCAAAACCGGGCCTCAAGCTCCTCGTGCCCATGGGGGACGGCGACGCCCTGGCAATCGGCGGCAACCATTTCATCCATGCGGCGCGCCGCAATATCGACATCACCGCCATTATCATGAACAACCGGATCTACGGCATGACCGGCGGCCAGTTCTCGCCGCTTTCCGGCCCCGGCAAAAAGGCCACCACCGCCCCCTATCTGACCATCGATCGCGAGTTCGATATAGTTGAATTGGCCAAAGCGGCAGGCGCAACCTTTGTCGCCAGGTCGACCACCTATCATGCCAAGGAAAGTATCGAATTTTTGAAGAAAGCAATCGACCACAAAGGTTTCTCGGTGGTCGAAATCCTCTCCCAGTGTCCGACCCATTACGGCCGGAAGAACAAGGAGGGCGATGCGCCGCAGATGCTGGAAAACTACCGGAACAATACCGCAAAAATCGGCTCGAAGGCGCTGGCGGACGATCCGTCGCTTATCGCCCGGGGAATCTTTGTCGATGTCGAACGACCTGAATATTGTCAGGAATACGACCAGATCATTGAACGTGCCATGAAGGAGTAATGAAAATGAACAGGACCAGACTCGTCTTTTCCGGCTCCGGCGGCCAGGGGGTGATTACCGCCGCCATCATTTTGGCGGAAGCAGCCGTCATGTATGAAGGGCTGAACGCCACTCAATCCCAGAGCTACGGGGCGGCGGCGAGAGGTGGCGCCACCCGCAGCGATATCATCCTCGCGGATGGCCCGATCAACTTTCCGGTGGTGAATGAACCGAATATCCTCGTCTGTCTGACCCAGGAGGCCTATAACTCCTTTGCCCCGATCATCCGGCCCGGCGGCACGCTGCTCACCGACTCGCGCTTTGTTAAGACGACCAAAAAGGTCGATGCCAGGCAGATTGAATTGCCGATCTATGCCTCGGTCATGGAAAAGATCGGCAAACCGATCGTCTTCAATATCAGCGTGCTCGGCGCGCTGCTGGGGATCATTCCGCTGGTCAGGGAAGAATCCCTGCTGGCGACGATTCGCGACCGGGTTCCCAAGGATTTTATCGGACTGAATACCGATGCCTTTACTCTTGGTCTTTCGTTTGGCCGCAATTAATATCACCGGAGAAGCTATGGAAAGCATCAAATTTGTACTCGATCGAGACCCGCATGAGCGGGAGTTTCATCAGGCAGTGACGGAAGTCCTGGAATCCATCCAGCCGGTGCTCGACAAGAATCCGCACTACCGCCGCGAGGCGATCCTTGAGCGCATCGTCGAGCCGGAGCGGGTCATCCTCTTTCGCGTGCCCTGGGTCGATGATCAGGGTCAGGTGCGGGTCAACCGCGGCTTTCGCATCCAGATGAACAGTGCCATCGGTCCCTACAAGGGCGGCCTGCGCTTCCACCCCTCGGTGAATCTCAGTATCTTGAAATTCCTGGCCTTCGAGCAGGTCTTCAAGAATGCCCTGACCTCCCTGCCCATGGGCGGCGGCAAGGGCGGCTCCGATTTCGATCCGAAAGGTAAATCGGATGGCGAGGTGATGCGTTTCTGCCAGGCATTTATGGCTGAACTCTTCCGCCATATCGGCGCCGACACCGACGTGCCGGCCGGTGATATCGGCGTCGGCGGCCGGGAGATCGGCTACCTCTTCGGCATGTATAAAAAGCTGGCCCTGGAATTCACCGGTGTCCTCACCGGCAAGAGCCTCAACTGGGGTGGCAGCCTGATCCGCCCCGAGGCCACCGGCTACGGCTGCGTCTATTTCGCCGCCGAGATGCTCGCCACCCGTGGTCAGACCCTGGAGGGCAAGGCCTGCCTGGTCTCCGGCTCCGGCAACGTTGCCCAGTACACCCTTGAAAAACTTCTCGATCTTGGCGCCATACCGCTCACCTGCTCCGATTCGTCAGGCTATATCTACGATCCCCAGGGCATCGACCGGGCTAAGCTGGCCTTTTTAAAGGATCTGAAAAACTTCCGCCGCGGCCGGGTCAGCGCCTATGCCGAAAAGTTTCCGGATACGATCTTTACCCCTGCCGACCAGAGCCTCGGCTACAATCCGTTATGGAATCACAAGGCCGATTGCGCCTTCCCCTGCGCCACCCAGAATGAAATAAACGACCGCGATGCCCAAAACCTGGTGAATAACGGCGTCTCGGCGGTGGCGGAAGGGGCGAATATGCCGACTACCCCGGAAGGAGTGAATATCTTCCTCGACCATAAGCTTCTCTATGGACCAGGCAAGGCCGCCAATGCCGGAGGCGTCTCGGTCTCGGGTCTTGAGATGAGCCAGAATTCGATGCGTCTCAACTGGCCGCGCGAGGAGGTAGATAAGCGTTTGAAGGGCATTATGCAGAATATCCACCGGATGTGCAAGGAGACCGCCGATCACTACGGCGCACCGGGCAATTATGTGGTTGGTGCCAATATCGCCGGCTTCGTAAAGGTTGTCAATTCGATGATCGACCAGGGAGTGGTCTGATCGGCAATGCCGCTATAAAAAAATCCTGACCGGAGAAAACTGCAGAATGACCGGGAAACCTCTCTCCCGACTTTTGCAATTTACCTCCGGTTTTGCCAATATTTGGCCAAGAAACCAATCTAACCAGCAGAAATTACATCGCCGACTTGCCAAAACCGTTTGTAGTGCCGACCCACCATCTTCCTTGTCTATCAAGAAGTAATTTTCGGCTCATTTTCTCAGTTCTACTTTCTTTCCACTCGTCAAAGTACTGACTAACTTCTGCATTGAATCCTCTTTCTCGAAGTAGAATCGCGAGGACAGTAGATCTTACCACTTTTGTGTCAGACTTGTTTCAAAACCTGAACAAGTTCACAACATGGTGACCCTAATCTGACCCGTAATAATACACATCCCGGCATATCCCACAGCCACCGCCCGGATCACCATAAATTTCATTTTATCATCAAGCAGTTATCAAGTTAATGAAATTTTTTATCAATAACGAACGACTCTTGCTTAAATTCACTTCCGTCACAACTGCCGATTGAGGGCAATGGAGCCATCGACAAGTTCACTTTAATAGCTTCCGAGCATTTGGAAAATTATTTTTAAAAAAAATGTCAACACCGTCAAATTATAAGAAAAATGTCAGAAAGCATCTGTATAATACGGGTACGTCTTGAAAAACTTTAGTGCGGGACGTTCGAAACTGACAGAGTCATCGAAGATAAATATGAAATTAATCAGTTATTTATTCAGTCCGGGACAATAGCCGCAAGCCACAACCCCAAAAGGGACCGAAATGTCAAGACGCCCTCGAATCACGATCTCCGAAGTCCCTGTCCACCTGATCCAGCGTGGAAATAATCGTCAGGCTTGCTTTTATGCCAAAGAAGACTATCAGAGCTTTCTGGACTGGTTGCAAAAGTACGCCGGTGCATCGGGCTGCGCGGTCCATGCCTATGTGTTGATGACCAACCATGTACACCTGCTGGTAACCCCGACCGAAAAGAGCAGTTCCGGAACATTTATGAAACTCCTTGGGCAGCGCTATGCCCAAGGTCAACCGGGTTTATCGGCGCAGTGGAACCCTCTGGGAAGGGGGATACCTCAGCTACATTGCCGAGCAGGAACAGTACCTGCTCATCTGCCAGCGATATATCGAGCTCAATCCTGTTCGGGCAGGACTTGTTGTCCATCCCGCCGAGTATCCCTGGTCCAGCTATCGTGCCAATGGGCAAGGAGAGGAATCCGAGATATTGGACCAGCACTACCTGTATATGAATTTAGGCAAGACACCTGCCAAAAGACAGGCAGTTTATCGTTCCTTGTTTTACAATGCATTGGCTCCGGAATTGGTTGATCAAATTAGAAATGCCACAAACGGCAATTACGCCCTTGGCGATGAACGGTTCAAAGCGGAAGTAGAAAGTACCTTGAAACGGCGGGTAACACCGGGGAAAGCAGGTAGACCAAGGAAATATCCTGTACTGGAAGAGATCTAAACTTTTTGATAACTTCTCTTGTTTTCTTAGATGAGGTCCGTCCCCGATTTATAATTATTGACAGCTATTTATCCAATTGGCTAAGGAATTGGAAATTATGCTCTATGGAGTCAGGTTTCGGTTTGTTTTTAGAGAATCGTGGTCTGACCCCGAGTTTCCACCATCAAGGATTCCGACGGCAAGGGGGATGTCGGTTTCGTCGATATATTCACCTATGCCATAACTAATATGCCATAACTAATATATTGGAGGTTTCCCTCTTATGATCTACCAAGCCTCGTCTTTCCTTAAAGTCTCGTATCGTTTAGTTTTGCTCGGTGCAATCCTGCCGTTCGGCCTTTCAAAGTCCAGTTGGGTAAGCCTCATTACTGGTCATGGAATTTTTAGTATCATTCCATATGCCTGGCAACTCGTCTTTTTAGTTGTCGGTGTGTATCGAATCTATCTTGTCACTCGATTTAAAGGAACATTGGATGCACTCCCGGTCTCCGGCATTGCCGCAACACTAAGGTCTCTCGGTGTGTTTTGCCTCTACATTGGAGCAATAATCACACTTCTCAATTGGTTCTCAGGACCACTCATGCACATGTTTATGACCCACAGGACCGAGAGTGGGGCTGAGTTTGTCGTCATAGGGTGGTATCTCTCCCTCGTTACCGGCATTGGCTATCTTGGGTTACTTTTGTTTGAGTTCAGTCGACTACTCGCATTTGAGCGCCAGATTAAACAAAACAATATGAAAGAATAAGGTCAAGTTCAGAAGAACGATTGAATGAATATCAAACCAGAAAAGCCATCGCTTTGATTCACAGGTCAGTGACCCGGTGCGGCTGATCTCCATGAAAAAGGCTAAACATAATGAAATTGTTCCAAAACAATGTGATTGTTACGCTGGGAGAATGTGCAGCGGATAAAAATTTAAAATATTCCGGCTTTTTTCTCTTCTCCACTCAGATTGTAAGAAAATTGTAAGAAACCGGAAGCAAGCTGGGCCAGTGTAAGGGTGAAGAGAACAAGACGGTTCCAGTGAAAATTCGAAGGATCAAGGAGCGGATCGATGGATGTAAATGCAGATGACGCCAAAACCGACGAGACGAAAAGATGGAAGTTGACAAATTTTATAAGCATTAAACAGTTACTCGTTCTGCTGCTGGCAGGGGCATTGCTGGTCAAGTGTTTTGTGCATTTACCGGACAACTGGCAGGAAGAGGTGAAACTAGGTGATGGCCGGGTCATCGTAATTGATAGGGTGATGCTGCGCCAACGTGGCGGACCTGAAATTGCAATTAATCCGTCGGGTACAAGGCCCAAGGAATTTAGGTTGAAGTTTACACATCCGGATAACCCGAAGACGACCATCGAATGGCGGGGCAGCAAAATGAGCAATATGAGTAACCCGGAGATACCACTGATCCTGGATGTGGAAGCAGGAAATCCGGTTATCTATACGAGAGTTGGAATTAGAAATGTTGAAATCATGTACTCAAAATATATCTACCAACAAGGTTCCTGGCAGGAAGAAGAGCTTCCGGAGACCTTTCCGGAGAAAAAGAACAATTTATTCACCGGTATAAGAAGCGAAATGCCGGGCTATATCGATTTAAAAACTAAAGATCTTCATCTTAAAGAAATAGGGTACTCGAAAACCCTTAAGAAGGTCGGCCCCAAGCGAGTCACAGTCGCTGAATAGGACGCGATTCATCAATTCAATGTGAAAATTCTTCAGGATCAGGAGGTTCTATGGCAAGTGCATTCGAGTGTATGCAATTTTCCACGCTTGTGTATTCCACATTGATAAATGCCAACAAAATTGGCGTCCCGGCAGGTTGGACAATGCTCGATCCAGTTCCCGACACCTTTACCGGCTTTTCCGCCGGCACCTTAAGAAAATTGTAAGAAACCGGAAGTAAGCTGGGCCAGTGTAAGGGTGAAGAGAGCAAGACGGTTCCGGTGAAAATTCAAAAGATCAAGGAGCGGATCGATGGATGTAAATGCAAATGACGCCAAAACCGGCGAGACGAAAAGATGGAAGTTGACAAATTTTATAAGCATTAAACAGTTACTCGTTTTGCTGCTGGCAGGGGCATTGCTGGTCAAGTGTTTTGTGTATTTACCGGACAACTGGCAGGAGGAGGTGAAACTAAGCGATGGCAGGATCATCGTAATTGATAGGGTTCTGCTGCGTCAAGGTGGAGGCCAAGAATTTATCCACCTTTCCAATTCTCGGCCCAAGGAATTCAGGTTGAAGTTTACGCATCCGGATAACCCGAAGACGACCATCGAATGGCGGGGAAGCAAAATGAGCAATATGAGTAACCCGGAGATACCACTGATCCTGGATATGGAAGCAGGAAATCCGGTTATCTATACAAGAGTTGGAATTAGAAATGTTGAAATCATGTACTCAAAATATATCTATCAACTAGGTTCCTGGCAGGAGGAAGAGCTTCCGGAGATCTTTCCGGAGAAAAAGAGCAATTTATTTACCGGCACAAAAAGCGGTATGCCCGGCTATATCGATTTAAAAACCAAAGATCTCGATCTTAAGGAAATAGGCTACCCCAAAACCCTTAAGAAGGTCGGCCCCAAACGAATCACTGTTCCTTAAAAGAGCGCGATTCATCAGCCCAATACCAAAATGTTTCTGGAGGTTCTATGGCAAGTGCATTTGAGTGTATGCAATTTTCCACGCGTGTGTATTCAACATTGATAGATGACAACACAATCGGCGTTCCGTTAGGCTGGACAATGTTCGACCATGTGCCCGACACCTTTACCGGCTTTTCCGCCGGCACCTTTTATAACAAGGAGAGAAACGAACTCGTCATTACCTATACCGGTACCAATGAATTCCCAATCGATCCATTGGCCGGTTGGTCTGCCGGTGCAGGTCTTCCCGCGCCGCAGATCTTTGCGGCAATTTCCTATTATTTCAAGGAAAAGCAAGCCCATCCAACGGCGACCATATCCTTTTCCGGCCACTCCCTCGGCGGCGGTTTGGCCTCCCTTATGGCGGTATTTTTCGATAAACAGGCGATAGTTTTTGACGAGGCCCCCTTCGAAGCCGCAGCGAGGTCCCTTTCCGTTTTGGCCGGTGCCGCCGCCACCCTGGCGCTTTCCGGGACCGAGGACGCCGCCTTCAGCGCTTTTCTCGCTTCGGTCGGCACTCTTACCGGTGCAAGGGAAGCAAATATCACCCAGTATTCCATCGAGGGAGAGGCACTGTCTTATATAAGAACTTCCTCCAACACCTTGGTCGGTACCGACATGCCACCGATTTTCCTAGAAAATTCTACGGCATCCAAGGTCGAGCGCCACTCGATGACCCTGCTGACCGCAGTATCCACCTCTGGGACTTTTCTCGCCGCGGTCAGAAGATTGCCCGATCTGGTATCGCTACTGGCCAGCGATGACCTCTTCGCCGCAGGCGCGTCCGATAGAAAGCCCGATCTCCTGCGCAAACTGCTCAAAAATCAGCTTGGCGTTCTCAACCAAGCCGGCGATAGCTATACTCTTCTCCCCAACGCCATGCTCGATCGTTTCGGCTCGGATATGTGCAAGGTCGCTATTCTACAGGACAATACGACTGGCGCCGCGGATCTCAACAAAGCGATGATCGTCTTTGGCATGCAGGCCTATTATGACGATAAACTACCGCTCGATCAGGAGCTTTTCACCGTCTCCGTCGGCGGCGATCATCTGCGCTTCGACCGGGCAAAAGTGGCCGATTCCTATGACGAGATGAAGGGCAAGGAGTCTTTCGAAAAATACCTGACAAAAAGCTTTGTCTGGAAGGAAAAATCTACCATCCTCGAAAAAATTGGCAATACCACCGACTGGTATATACGCACCGGTTTCTGGGTAATGAACGCCACCGCCGAAGACCGCGCCGCATTTATGTTGGGCGGTGTGACGAATGACACCCTCACCGGCAGCGATAAGGACGACCTGCTCGTAGGCGGCGACGGCAACGACACCCTAACCAGCAACGGCGGTAAAGATACCCTTCTAGGCGGCAACGGCGATGATACATTTATTCTCCATGCCACCGACGGCAACGGCCTGACTATCTATGGCGGCACTGGTTACGATGTCATTGCCGGGACTGAAGAAAAAGATACCCTAGATCTCGGCAACGCCCGGATCGAAGACGTTGAAGAAGTCGATCTCGGCGATGGGGACGACGTGGTCAAGGTCGCAAGAAATTATTTTAGCCCCGCCATCTACCACGGCGACAACGGCAAGGACACCATCGATGGCAGGGGTGCCAGCCAAGCGCTGCAACTGTATGGGGATGGCGGAGATGACACGCTGTTTGGCGGCGGATATAATGATAGCCTCGTTGGCGGTGACGGTGCGGATCTTCTCGAAGGCGGCGCCGGCAAAGATATCTACCTTGCCGGCGACGGCGACACCATCAAGGATTCCGACGGCAGCGGCAAGATCAGCTTCGCCGATATCAGGAAACTGAGCGGCGGCACGCAAAAAGAAGTCGGTTCGCAGGTCTACGAAGGCAACAACGGCGAAACCTATACCTGGTCGGGAAGCACTCTCACGGTCGAAAAAGACGGTGCAATTCTCACCATAAAAGACTTCACCAACGATTCCCTGGAAATCCACCTGGAAGACAAAAAGCCCGAACCGCCAAACCCCATTATGGAAGGCATCCGCGACCTGTTCGCCAGAGCCGAACAAACCATCTCGCCCCTCATCCTCGACTTGGACGGCGACGGGGTAGAGACCGTCGACGTCAAGGCCGGAGCCCATTTCGACCATGCAGGCGACGGCTTCGCCGAACAGACCGGCTGGGCCGGGGCCGACGACGGCCTCCTGGTCTACGACCGAAACGGTAATGGCCGTATAGACTCCGGGGCCGAGCTGTTCGGCAACAATACCGTGAAGGCTGATGGCACCAAGGCAGCCAACGGTTTTGAGGCCCTGGCGGAGTTCGACACCAACCACGATGGCCGCATTGACGAGGGTGACGCCGCCTACGCGAGCCTCCGGGTCTGGAAAGATGCCAACGGCAACGGTTACACCGAAGCAGGCGAGCTCCTCACCCTTGCCCAGGCCGGGGTGCAAAGCATCAATACCGGCTACGGCAACTCCACCCTGGTGGACGCAAACGGCAGCGCCCACAAACAGGTGGGAAGCTTCACCCGCACCGACGGCAGCGCCGCCACCCTTGCCGATGTCTGGTTCGGCGTAGACAATATGTACACCATCGCCAGGGATCAGCTTGCCTTGCCGGCCGACATCGCCGCCCTGCCCGAGCTGCACGGCTATGGCCAGGTGTACGACCTACGTCAGGCCATGGCGCGGGACGCGAGCGGCCACCTGAAGGACCTTGTCGGGCAATTCGCCGCAGAATCCGATTCCACCGCCCGCACCGCAATCGTCACCCGGATTATGTACGCCTGGGCCGGAGTGGAGAACATCGATCCCGCCAGCCGGGGTTGCAATATCGATGCCCAAAAACTGGCAACCCTGGAGGCCTTTCTCGGTGAAAAGTATTGGAATGCTGCGCAGACAACGTCCAACCCCTATTATTATGCTACGCAAGTTCTGCTCCAGGCATTTGACCAGCTTGCCGATACGATGTCCTGGCAGCTGATGGCGCAGACGCATCTGAAGGCGCTCTTCCAAGACATCTCTTTTTCCTGGGATACGACAACAAAATCTTTCGTCGCCGATGTAACACAACCGATCGCTACCCTGCAGGCCGCATACGATGCCGACGCAAACAACGGCATGCTCCTGCTCAGAGAATTTGCCCAATGCCTTGACAGCTATGGCGATGTCGGCAAACAGGTGCTAGGTATCCTGCAACGCCAAGGGGATATCAACGCAAGCGGCTTCGCATTCTGCCTCTTTACGCTGGGAAGACAGCCTGTCACCGGCGATGCAGGAAACAATACCCTTTCGGCCGTAAACAATGCCACCTCAGTCCTCCTGGGATTTGCTGGCGACGACATCTTGAATGGCGGCCAAAACGACGATATTCTGGCCGGAGGTTCCGGAAATGATACACTTGCAGGCGGAGGCGGCAATAACACATATATTTTCAATGCCGGTGACGGTCAGGATACCATCAATATCACCTCCGGGGCCGATACCGTCACCTTCGGCACAGGCATCGCTCCGGCAGATCTGCACAACCTGAGCAAATCAGACAACAACCTGGTGGTGAAGATCGGAGCCAATGGCGACCAGCTCACCTTCAACAACTGGTTCGCGGGTGCTGCATACCGGCCCGGCTGCTTTACCTTTGCGGATGGTACGGTGATGACGGTGGCGGAGGTGAGCAATCTGGGTATGATCGGTACGGCCGGTGACGATACCATCGCCCTGTGGCCGGATAGTTCGGTTGTCCTTGGCAATGAAGGCAACGATACCCTTATCGCCAATAGCTCCAGTTCCAACTACACCTTGGACGGCGGCGCCGGGGACGATACGATAACCTCATCGGGCACGGGCACCAACGTACTCCGAGGTGGAGCCGGAAACGACACGATAAACTTCAGTTATAATTCCAGCAATACCATTGAAAGTGGAGATGGCAATGACCTGATAAAGGTATCATCTCCTTATTACAGCAACTCTACCAACATCAACACCTTCGCCGGCGGCACCGGCAACGACCGCATTGAGGCCGGCGGCGGTGCCGACACCTATCTTTTCAACCGCGGCGATGGCCAGGATACGATCAACGATTACGGCATTAACCAAGGTTATGGTACGCCCGGAAGTGACAAAATTGTCTTTGGAACGGGGATAGCACTCA
>CAIQWD010000040.1 GCA_903875445.1 uncultured delta proteobacterium
ACAAATTAATTGTATTGAGCAGATCAGCAGTCAGATGGGAAAATAAAAAGGAGGGGAATGCAGGATTTTAGAAAAAAAGAGATGGAGCCGGTGGCTCAGTTTTCGTTAGCAGAGGTGGTTCAGTTTTGATTAGCGTTGAAGCCTTTACTGATATTCCGGTTTTTTTAATTTGTTCCACGAAGGGGTCAGCGGCGAAGTATTGATGTGAGGGGAAAGGAATGGGTTCGAGGCTGCTGGAGATTTTCAATTTAATTCTGCGGATTTTATGTCTATCCTTAAAACGGTCTCCTTCAAACGCTGGAGAAAAGAGGGCAAGATCGATATCGCTCCAAACTGTGTTTGTCCCTTGCGCATAACTTCCAAATAAAATGGCCCGTTCGATGGTGATGTTTTCTTTTTCCAGTTTTTTCAAAAAGATATGAATTATTGATGAGATGTCAGCCGGGATTTGAACCATTTTGAGAGGTCCTCAATTTGTCTGAAAATAGTGTAGTGTAAATTCTCGCGTACATTTTTTTTAGAGAGCATCTCTGAATTGAGGATAACGAACCTCGATATTGAAGTCATTTACTTCGTCAAGAAAAAATTTCTGTTCATCTGTCAAAGGAATTTTACTGTGTTCTGCCAGCTTGACAAGATTATGTGTTTTTGGAGGAAGGAGATCGGCGCTGTTTTGCACAAAAAGAGCCTTGAGGATCTTTTCTAGGACCAAATGTCCCAAGAATAGGCTCCAATCATATTTTTCAGAGTTCAAAAGGCTCTCTGCAGTCTCCCAGTCATGGGTTGCACTGTCAAGCCAATATTGGAAAATGGCTTTTCACAGATGTGGTTCCCAGCTGGTGACCAGTCAATATGAACCAGTTTTTCAGGGTCGCCGATAAGGTAACCGGGGTGCTCTTCCAGGAGATCAAATTTTGATATTGTCTGGGTGGGAGATATAGCAAAACCTTGCCTTTTAGTATAACTTTACAGAAGTAAATAGGGGTTTATGCAAGTCCATCAAAGTTTGACAATCTGCTATGGTTTGTCGTAAGCATCCACGTAAGTATCGATGAGCCTGCGGATCATGCGCTGATACTGAGTATGATGTTTTGCTGCCTCAGATTTGAAGAACTCAACGCTCTTTTTGCTAAGAGCAATAGTAACTTTCACCCCTTCCTCCCGGAAAGCAAGTTCTTCCGGGGGAGGGAGAAAGTCTTTAATGACTTTGGCCTCAACAGGCTCATTGGTGTATTTGATTTTCGCGCTCATAAATTGCCTTGCCCTTTCGCCAGTAACCGGCGCCAATTATACGTATCACACCGCCGCGATAGGTAAAACGGACAGTGAGAACACCGCCCTCGACCTCGCCGAAACAAAAATAACGTTTTTCAGTTTCACTGTGAGCGAGATCTTCGGCTATGACACGGCAGGGGTCAGCGAAAACATACTGTGCCAGAGCAAACGGTATTCCATGTTTCTTCTGGTTCTCAGTATCCTTATTTGCGTCCCACTCAAACCGTGGTTTTTTCATAAAATGATTTTAGCATAGTGGTATATAATATACCATATAAAAATATGGCTACTTATGCGTATTACTGCCAACATTCGTAAGAATTTTGGGGACGTCCCTAAGAGCACTTGATCCGCCGCTTGTGCAGGAATCGCCCAGAACATTCTTCTCTGTCAATTGTTGGCAAACTTTGCCATAAATGCTATAGTGTCAGTAAAACCAACCAACAAGGAGGTGAAAGTATGGCAACCCTCAATATCTCGATGCCCGATGAAATGAGAGCCTTTATAGAGGCTCGTGTCAGCACGGGAGAATATCAAAGCGCAAGTGATTATCTGCGCGACCTTATCAGGCATGACCGCGAAGAAACGGAACGGCTTTTGGTTGAAGGACTGGAAAGCGGAACAGCACGGCCACTTGATATGGCCGCCTTGAGGAAAAGAGCGCAAGTCTCACTCAAACAAGAGAAAGCGCTTTAAGATGGCCGCCATTGTCATAACGCCAGCGGCTGAGAGTGATCTCGTCAACATCTGGCTCTATATCGCACGGGATAATCCGGATTCAGCCGACCGCGTTTATCAAGCCGCCGAAAGCACCTTCGAAGCCCTTGCCGCCACACCGCGTATGGGCACGTTGTATCAATCCAAACGAGCACAACTTGAAGGAATGCGTTTCTTTCCCATCAGCAAGTTTCAAAACTATGTCATCTATTACAGAGAACAGCCGAAAGGCATTGAAATCGTCCGTGTTTTGCACGCCCACATGGATAAGAGAAAACGTTTGGAACCGGAATTATCGAAAACCAGACGATGAACTCCTTGATCTTGTGCGCCTCGGTTCTCATAGCTAACTTGATTTATAGTGGTTTGCCGTAAAAGGAATGAACAATCTCCTTTACAAGGGTCGAGGGCATGGAGTCACATAACTGATTATAAATTGTGAATGATGATATCAGGTGTGCAGATAATGGCAGAAAGGCATGGCAAAGTGAAAAATCAGAAGGGCGGGTCGGTTATGCTCTTACCATACGGCATGTATCACTTGATTCGCTTGGTTGCTGCTCTGTATATCTCTTTATCTCGACGTGGTCCAACCGCAAGAACATACACCGTGACCGTTATTTCAACTACCTGATAAACTACCCGATAATCTCCGATTCTGAGCTTACGGAAATCGACCAGGTTCCCCAGGAGAGGCGCACCAAATTTTAATGGATCCGCGGTCAATTTTGTGTCTAGGGCACGCATGATGCGGCGGGCTCCTGCCTGACCGACACTTTTCAGATCATCCTCAAAATCCCGATGGTAAGTTACCGTCCAATTCATTTCCCAAATTTGCTCATCATTTGTCGATGTGAGAGGGCATCCTCCGGGTTGAAGCTCTTCAGACGGGCAAAAGCGAGGGCCGCAAGACGTAAATCTTCTATTTCTTCTTCCATGGTTTCATACGCATCAATAGACATAAGGACAGCTTTTGGCGCATTATTTTTGAGTATGATAAACTTTTCCGTGTCGCCCTTTTCTATCGAATCAAGCGTCGCGGACGTTTTCTTTGAAAGCATAGTGGCAGATAGGTAATCTTTTATATGCATTATCTTCACCTCTTTATTTGACAAATAATGCATACTATAATCGGATATTGGAGTGCTGTCAATCATGTGCTGTTTAATGCGAATGAGTGTCTTTGAAGCAGCTTCAGGTTGTAAAATCTATACTATACCGCATGTGCTGGCTGCCATTTATGGTACGACTGGTTTGACTAAATACAGGGCAGGGCTTTCATCCCAACCTGTACAAAGGGCGAATGACTGGATATGAGAGAGTAAAAATAGATATTGCTAATGTGTGTGTTTAGAATTATTTTGAACACAAACGAATACACTACAGGAGGTAGCCCAATGTCAAAAACAGTAACCATAAGACTTTCTGAAGAAGAATATATCCTTTTTTCTAAAGCAGCAGAGGCCGTTAAACGACCTATATCTAATCTTATCAATTACCTGGCTCAACAAAAACTAGAAGAGGATCTTTTTGTCGATCAAATAGAGATGGATGAAATTCTTGAAAATAAAGATTTGGTAGAATTCCTGAGAAAAGGTTCCAAAGATGTGAAGCTCAGAAAAGGTGTCTTCGTAGATGTTTAGAATATTTGAAACTGAGACATTTTGGGCTTCGCTTGAACAAGATTTTGAGGGACAAAAAGACAAGATCAAGGTGAAACTCCGAATTCAAGTTTATCAGCAACTTAAAGACTCACCATCATTTGGCCAAAATATTAAGATGTTACGAAACTGGACTCCACCAACATGGAGGTACAGAATTGGTTCTTATCGTTTCTTTTATGAGCTCGATAGCGAAAATAAAATTGTGTTTATGATTTTAGCTGAACACAGAAGCAGGGCTTACAAGAAAAAGTGACCCAGTGCAGAACCACAACGGGTCTTACGTTCCATTGCTCCCTAAGTATCTGGCTACGGCAAAATAATCACTTCCCGGAAGGGAAGCTCTGGGAATTCCGGTAAGATTCTTCCAGATTCGGGAGAATTTTCAAGCCTTCGCAAAATATTTTCAGTTCGATTCCGAAAATTGACTGCTGCAGAGGGTTTATCCTTTCGGATATATGATAGCGCAGAAAGGAATTGGGTTCGGGCAGAAGGGGTAAATTGAACCTTCACGAGGGTTCTTTGGCCAAGAGGGCGTCGGCTTCGGCAAGGACGGTATTTAGGTCATATCCTACGCCTAATTCAATCTCCCTATTTCCATTAGCTAATAGATGCAGGAGCTCTCTTTCGTGTTCGGATTTCTCATAGGCATCGACACCAATCATCACTGCTGTTGCCCGTCCTCTTTGGGTAATGATCAATGGTTCTTTATTGTTTCGCAATTTCTTCAAAATCTTGGCAGTATCCTGCCGCAAATCGCTGACCGGAATGATATTTGATAGCTTGCTCATGGCGTACCTCCTATTGACCTAAAGGCATGGGGGATAGAGTGTGTCTGAGACATACGTTTCTCCTTTGTGTCGTCAACTTATTGATAACGATGTATATCAAATGGATGAATATGTCAAAAATCCAAGAGGGGTTAGTCACAGCCCCGACAAAGCAAATAACCAGTGAGAGCGATCTTCGTAGCGCGCGTGCATGGGGACGCCTTTTTCATGGGGACATTCATGCGGACAGGCGGTTGATTTTTCGCAAATATGTCACCTTTCTTGTTCTTTCAATCGGTACTCTTATAACATATTACACGGTCGGTCACTATAACGACATAGGCAATCAACTTCTGGTAAATCAAGATTTTTTTAATGGTTTTCAGGGATGGTCGATCGGTGGGACGAAGACGGTCGCCGCTGTGTCGGTCGGTCCTGGATTCGTCCGATTGCATTCGTATGAACAGAATACATCGGTAGGGTTATTCGCAAAGCCTGGACGCAACTATGCTCGGTGAAAAAATCGCTTTGCGAGCAGAAGTAAAAACAGTTGGGATCGAGGGAGGTAAGAAAGGCTGGGAAAAAGGTCGTGTTGTCCTTATCCAGTCCGTTGAAGGTAAGCCAATCTATACTACACCGCATGTGCTGGCAACCATTGATGGTACGACTGGTTGGACTAAATATAGGGCTACGTTTTCTATTCTTGCGCGGGTTTCCGGCGTCCGGGCGGAGTTACAGCTGAATAATTGCACAGGGGAATTGCAGGTAAAAGACCTGGCGCTCTATCAGGTGCAGGTAAACCCGGTATACAGGCTTTTCAGATTGATGGTGTTTGGAGGCTGGGCGTTTTATGCGGTCTGTATGTTTGGGCCGGGACTGATCGGAACCGGCGCGGGAAGGAAGCGAACCATTCTTGTTCTCCTTGTGTGTATTGCCATTGTCATCGGCACAACCATTCCGGGGGCAGTAAAGAATGAGGCAAAATACGAACTTCTCAGCCATGCGCATTGCTATGCACACCAGGTGCTTGAGCATGGTGGGGTGGCGGTGCACACCTTGGCGAGCGAACTGAAGGCGGAAAAATGGCTCTGGATCGACATTACCAAGGTTGCGCATTTTCTCCTCTTTGCCTTACTTGGGGGGCTGTTATATGCCGGACAAGGTAAGGGCGCTGTATGGAGAACCTTTGTCGATACCGGGATGCTTGCCTGTGGCACGGAATTGCTGCAATTATTTATTGATGATCGGAGTGCTCTGGTGAGTGACGTTTTTATCGATCTTGCCGGGGTTGGTTGTGCTGTGTTGCTGGTGAGCATTTTTGCTAGGCGGGGAAGAGGTGGGGGAGATAAGGGTGTCCATGTCAGACTTGACTAAAGCAGGCTAACGCCCGCAAACTAAGGGTTATGATCTCCTCTCACAACAGAGGGGTTAAGTACCTTCACGAAATTCATTTTGTTCTCTCTCCGGATTTTCCATAACAGAGGACGGGTGATGTAATAGTCCAATTTGAATTCATCGACTATTACAGCCACATCCATGTCGCTATCCACATGGGCAGTGCCTTTCGTATAGGAGCCAAATAAAATAAGCTGATCAAATTTGATCTGCTTGCTGAGGAGTTTCTTGTATCTTTTGAGTTTTTCTATAACTACAGCAGTATCCACTCTCGTAACTCCTTTGCTTCGTTTTACAAATAAACCTCGTCATGTGTTCCGATGTGGATTGGAACAATCTCCTTTCCATTGATCAGAAGTTCAATCGTGAGACGGTAATGGAGAGTTATTGAGAGAGAAAAGACCCCCTTTAACTTTCCATGCAACGGATGAAGGCGAAGGGAGGGATGAAACGGATTTAACTCCATCAATTGTAGACACTTTTCATACTGGGGGAGGATGTCGGGATGCTTTCTGAAAAATTTCCGGGCTCGCCGGACGTAACTTTCGGTAAAGATGATTTTGTAATTATCCATCGTTTTTGAGGTCGGCAATATGCTCGGCAATTGTTTTGTCGATGATTCTGCCTGCCTGTCGGTCTTCCTTAGCCTCAAGCAACGCGGCTTCCAATTCGCATGCACGTAAATGCTGATAGTGCTGAATGCTCATAACAACATATGTACTTTTGCCGCGCACGGAAATAGTTGCATCCTCGGCATCTTCCAGAACACTGGCTATAGAGGAGATTCCTCGCCGTTTAATATCGTTTGCTGTGATTGTTGGCATAGCTTTTCCCTCCTTATTGGCGCTATTGTAAGCACTATAATAAGTGCTATTAAAAATGCCGTCAAGGGTGTAGTGAATAACGGGTTGGGGTCGGGTCAAGCTGGAAGAGGGCCTGATTATCTATGTCTGGGCGCTGATATTCAGACTTCCAATTTTAGACGCGTTGCACCGGACCAGGATATTTGGCCACCTGGATGTTGACCGTCAGCAGCGTTATGATTTCGACCATGGCCTGTGCGACGAGCAGGCGGGTGAAGAGATCTTTATGGATTGGCGGCAGGGTGCCGATGGCTACCGCATGCTCACTGAGGACCGGCAGTTCATGGTAGCCGTTGTCCAACAGGCTTCGTCGCAGTACACATGGATCGACTTTGAAATCCTCACGGTCCAGGCCGCATTTGATAACGATTTCCCACAGACTGGCAGCGCTGAAGAACAGGTCGTTTTCAGGTTCGCCCATCAGTGTCCGAGCATCCAAAATATCTGAAACTACTTTTTGTCGGATATTTCAAGAGAATACATGTTGTCAGTTTTATAGAATGCCTGATTTATGAAATAATCGTATTCCGGTGCCATGTCGAGGACAATGCGTGCCGTACGGGTTTTTGTGTCCAGTCTACTGCGTATCTTCCGAATGAAATTGCCGCCCGTATTGATCGCCGACCAATCCTTTTTTAATGCGGATGCATTCTTGATTTCCAGAACGATCCTGGGCTTTTCACCCTCGATTCTGGAAATCGTGGGCTTATAAAAACGATCGAATTCGATGAACAGCAATTCTTTACCGTCCACGGTAGCCTTGAAGGCAATGTCCTTCACATCAACTGCCAGACTTTCTGTCTCTATTTTCTTTCGAGGGGCATCCTGTGCCGATTTTTCCTCAGAGGCCGTTGATCCAAAAGAGTTGTGTTCCTGCTTATCGACAAGAAGGGGTGCATAAACATATCCCAGCGCCTGTTTCTCAATGCGCTCAGCCTGGGTCACGGGAAAAACGGCGTACCAATCATCTTGAAGAAAATCTACTTTGACAGGTTCGTCCGTTTTTAATTGACCTTCAAGCTTGGAGGCCGATGATCTGTTGGCCCTGATATTTGTGTTGGGTTTGGGATACATGATCGTTCCCCACTCTGATGTAGGGATGGTAGCATTCAGTTTATCAACAAGGAGGGATGCATATACATATCCCAGCGCCTTTTTCTCGTTTCGCTCAGTCTGGGTCATGGGAAAAACGGCGTACCAGTCGTCTTGAAGAAAATCTACTTTTACAGGTTGGTCGGTTTTCAATTGACCTTCCAGCTTGGATTCTGCTGATCTATTGGCCCTGATGTTTGTGTTGGCTTTGGGATACATGATCGTTCCCCACTCTGATGTAGGGATGGTAGTATTCAGTTTATCAACAAGCAGTGGCGCATAAATATATCCCAGCGCCTTTTTCTCATTTCGCTCAGTCTGGGTCATGGGAAAAACGGCGTACCAGTCGTCTTGAAGAAAATCTACTTTTATAGGTTGGTCGGTTTTCAATTGACCTTCCAGCTTGGAAGCCGCCGATCTATTGGCCCTGATGTTTGCGTTGGGTTTGGGATACATGATCCTGCCCCAGTCTGAGGCAGGAATGGTAGCATTCAGTTTATCAACAAGCAGTGGCGCATAAATATATCCCAGCGCCTTTTTCTCATTTCGCTCTGCCTGGGTCATGGGAAAAACGGCGTACCAGTCGTCTTTCAGAAAATCTACTTTGACAGGTTGGTCGGTTTTCAATTGACCTTCTAGCTTGGAAGCAGCCGATCTATTGGCCCTGATGTTTGTGTTGGCTTTGGGATACATGATCGTTCCCCATTCGGATGCAGTGCTGTCTGTTACATGTTCGAGTGTTGTCGAAGCCTCAGCATAATTTGCTTTTTGTCCAACGGTCAAAATAGTGCCTAAAACGGTTCCAGTTAGAAGTTCTAACACCATCACTGCAATTGTTATAATTATTCGCATATCAATATAATCCTGTGTCAACTCTTATAAAAAAACCTGCAAATTCAGAAAAACGAAATGTCGCTTTAGGTTTTTTGAGTGTTAACAACATAACCTTATAACGACCCTCATTTCTAGCGTAATTACTGGAGTGTTGCATTAATGCTTTCCCAAAGCCAGCGATTCAGGATCAAATTTCGTCCTCGAAGGCAACGACCGTTATACCAAAAACTTAAGAAAGAATTGGTCGATTGCATTACCGCAAGTGAAAAGAAAAGATAGACAAGATTCTGTTGTTTGGTTTGGAAGCCAGGGGAAATGCCGGGGCGGAAAGGGATATGCGTGGTATCCTCAGAGAAGCCATCCAACTCGCCTGAAGACCAACACCGCCGATTGGCTGAGATCAGCGCAGGCAGATCTTGATATCAACTTCTCAACTTCGTGACCTGACCCCACTTTTCTCTCCTGTTGGAATCACGCAATGTTTCCTCGGCATTCCCTTGAATTGGCTGAACACGATCTATCCTTGCTTTGCGTTTAGGAGTGTGCATTGCGACCCATATATCGTTTCTCTTTTGCAGGTTCAGCCAAAAATCGGCAGTATTTCCGAAAACTCTTGCCAGAATCAAAGCGGTATCAACGGTAAGCGTCCGTTTATTGTTGCAAAGTTCGTTGACCGTCTTTCGACTTACCATCATAGCTCTTGCCAGTCCATCTTGGGTAAGACTTAAAGGTTCCATAAACTCTGTGATTATCATTTCTCCAACCGTTACAGGTTGCTGCTTTGTTGTGATCATACATGATTCCTCATTTGTAGCTGTGGTTGTCAAGATACACGCTTTCAGCTTCTCCTCTGTCTTTGTCCCAATGGAAAATCAGTCTCCATTGGCCGTTGATTCTGATTGTGTGTCTGTTGTGAAGGTTTCCGGTCAATTTTTCAAAATGGTTGCTCGGCGGAGATCGTAGATCCGCATCGCAGGTGGAGTCGTCAAGAATTTGCAATTTCCCGAAAAGCCTTTCACTGATTGTTGGAGGAATTTTCTTGCTTTTTACCCCCTCAACAAAAAAGTTTTCCAGCCATTTATCCCGAAAGTTCTTTATCATGAACACAGTGTAACGCACACTGTTACAAATGACAAGTCGTTTACATCGAAACCTCTTGTTGGCCCTCAGGTCGACCCCTAAGTCAAGACATAAACCCTCGGAGAATAATCTGCAATCTCAGGTGGTAGAGCCTGACTGATACAGGCAGAGCAAGGATACAATGTCCTCTGGGCTTAACTCAATGCCGGCCCCTCTGGGGTCGGATTTTCACTAATCTGTCGAATCCGGTGCAATCAAAAGCAATTTTGGAAAATATGTACGATATCTAGCGGCATCACGAGTCAAAAGAGACATTCCCTGAACTGAGGCATGAGCGCCAATAAAGAAATCAGGAAGAGGAGAACGACGAATACCACCTGCCCGACGATACGCAAGAAAACATTTTCCGGCCAAGAATGCCGCTTCCCAAGGCAGCTGATGCCGTTCGAACATGTCTGGAGGCAATGCTTCCTCAAGCTCTTCCACCCGTTTGAAACCGATGGAAATCTCCGCATAGATAACGGGATTGATGGCAAGAATTGATGTGTCGGCACATTTAGTCAAGTGCTCGGACGACCAGGCAAACCATACAGGATCTTCTTCCATAATGTCTAAAATGACATTGCTGTCCACTAAAACCTTGTGAACCATCAGACCTTATCTCTTGTCAACGCCATTATTTCATCGGTAGACATGCGAACCGTTGCTCGACCTCGCATTTTTTCGACGATTTTCCCCCCCCGGCTTATCTTTTCACTAGATTTCCGCAAAATGATCACATTGCCTTCAATTAAAAATTCAACCTCAGAATGGGGAAAAAGCCCGGCTTTCTCTCGTATTTCCTGCGGGATGGTAACTTGTCCCTTGCTTGTAATTCGCATAAATGCACCCTCCTTGAGTATTACTTTTATAGTTATTACTGCTCAAAGGGGATGTCAAGGAAAAGATGCAAGACAAGGGCCTGAGGCTTCTGCCGGTTCAGGATCGTCCTCTGTGCCGGAGTGAAAAGTCTGGTTTTCGGCGATGGTGCGCTGCCTACGATTTTTGAAGTGAAAGAGGGATCTGGGCTTATAAGGTTTCGAGTCAACTTGAAAGCTCATTGGAAATATAATGTCGAAAACCGATGAGGGGAGCTTGATGTTGGCTGTATCTCAGGTTCATTTTGCTGAGATCAAGGCAACCCCTAACAATATAGAACGTATGGAGTTACTCAGCATTATCGAGCTGTGCGGGGTAATTCTGGATATTGATTTGGTCAGGGAGTTGGGGCCGGTTGAGGCGATGCGGTTCGTAAATTTTCCTTGCAAGCGGCGACAGGAAAGTGTGAAACGACATCGGGAATGGCAGAAGCTGCTGGATAAGGATCAGTTTTTCTCCTCTTTGTGACCAGATGGAGATAAATGAGCGCATACTTTCTGGCCACATTTCTGTCGATATCGATAATGCTTATCTGCAATCTGGTGATAATCTCCTGGAGCTTTCTTTCGTTATGTATTCTTGCTGGATGAGTTTGTCAATAGGAATTGTATGTTGGCCAGGTGTAGGGACAAGGCCCCGCTCTTTTTTGCAATATCTTGGATCATGTTATCAGTCGTCACTTGAATCATTTTTACATCTTTGGAGCCGCTTCTCAGGGATTCCAACAAAATTAAAATTTGAAATCACCCTTCATGGGTCTGGGCTCTCTTGTGGGGTGGTCGGCCATTTTGTGAAGGAACTAAATAAAGTCGGTAAATTCATTTGTTGCCTGGATTGTTCCGGGATTCTCCGCAAAAATCTTTTTCGCCAATGATTTGAATTCGTCAGCCTGGGAGAACTCTAGCAATTTTTTCTTGGTTTGATCGGAAAGTTTCATTAGAAGTCCTTTTTCAGGGTGGTTAGCAAGGCTTGTTTATTAAAGAGTGAGAAATACTCATCCAGAATTCCCAGTCATTAAGCCTTTTCCTTTGCAGCTGTTATTCAAGCAACAGCCGCATATCGCTATATATCGGTAGCCTCACTTTGCGCTGTTGGTTGCCGGATTTTTGGGGAGGGGAGAAGTGATTTTATGCCTGCCCCTCGGGTGTCAGCCAGTTTTCAACTATGAGCTCAGGAACACGAGAAAATTCTTTAACATTGCCGGTGACGACAATAAGGCCAAGGGCGGATGCTTGGGCAGCAATGAGTAAATCGTTGCTGCCGATAGGGGTGCCGGCACGTTCCAAAGCAACTCTCAGCATGGCATAATGCTCCTCAACATTTTGTTTGAGCGGAAGCACGGCTATTGTCTCAAGAAGTTTCTTTACCTTGGCCGTCAGGGTAGGAGATGCTTTTTTCTGAGCACCGTAGCGCAATTCGCAAGCGACTATTATGCTTGTGCAATACACGTCGTCATTTTCAAGAGCGGCTATTTTTCGAGCTGCATTGCCATCCGGTTGTTTGATGAGTTCCGAAAGAATATTTGTATCTAGAAGGTACTTGAGTTGAGCCATATTAAAAAATCTCCTCTATCTCGATTGGCGGATCGTCGATATCCGGCAAGCTGTCGGCAAGAGGTTCCCAGCCGGCCAGTAGTGAACGGAGGCTTTTTTTCTTTACAGGTTCGATAATTAACCGGCTGCCATCTTTGCGAATAATTGCTTCATTCCCTTCTAATTCAAACTCTTTTGGGATACGTATTGCCTGGCAGCGACCATTGCGGAATAAACGGACATGTCGTTCTATTTGCATAATTGTTACCTCCGGGAGTTTTTTTGGCATATGTTCTAGGATATGCCAACAAGGTTGCCTTGTCAAGTGGTGGGCTTCGAAGTTCGAGTGCGGTCTGCTTGATAAGATTGTACTAAAAAATAAGGAGATGGTTAAAAAAAACGAAAGGGGAGAAAGCTTGCGCTTTCTCCCCTTTAGAAAATCATCCTATTTGGCGGATGCGGCTATTTTCCGGCATGAGCACTCAGGTATGCAGCCACGCCCTCGGCCGTAGGTTTCATTGCATCATCACCCTTTTTCCAGTTGGCGGGACAGACATCTCCATACTTTTCGGTAAATTGCAAGGCATCGAGGACGCGCAAGGCCTCGTCGACACTTCTCCCGAGGGGTAGGTCGTTTACCACCTGATGGCGGATAATGCCCGCACGGTCAATAAGAAAGAGCCCACGCAGGGCGATGCCGGCATCCAGCAAGACTTCATAAGCTTTGGAAATCGATTTATCGAGATCGGCAACCAAAGGATATCGGATATCGCCGATTCCACCGTCATTGATCTTGGTTTTTTTCCAGGCCAGATGCGAAAAGGCGGAATCGATGGACACCCCGATCAACTGGCAATTGTTCTCCTTAAATTCGTTAACCGCCTTATCGAAGGCAAGGATCTCCGATGGGCAGACAAAGGTGAAGTTGAGGGGATAAAAGAACAGAAGAACATATTTGCCGCGATAATCGGCAAGGCGGAAATCTTCTTTGAAGGAGTTGTCGGGCATAACTGCCGTGGCTGTGAAATCAGGGGCCGGTTGGGTAACCAAGAGGCTCATAGGATATCTCCAAGATGGTATGTTGAATTAATCGGCCTTCCAGAAAGATTCCTTTTCCGCGCCGCAGAGCGGGCAGACCCAGTCTTCCGGAACATTTTCCCACGTTGTGCCGGCGGCTACTCCGTGATCGTCATCACCAACTGCCGGGTCATAGATATAGCCGCATGGACATTCCCACTTTTGCATTTTTTTCTCCTTTGTAATGTTTTAGACAATAATAATTATTATCACTTCGTCCTCAATATAGCAGTTCTTCAACAAGAGTCAACAGTAAATCAAAAAAAATGGCAAGCAAGGGGGAAAATTTTATGCATTCCGTTTGATGATTGTTTTTGCCGGTATCAAGGCGGTGGCCGTCGCCGACACAATATTACCGGCAACTCCGGGGCCATCGCCGGCAACAAACAGTCCGCGGACGGCAGTTTCCAAATTGTTGTCGGTGGTCACCTGGGTGGCAAAAAATTTGATCTCCGGGGCGTAGAGCAAGGTCTCGTCGTTGGCGACACCGGGAATGACCTGGTTAAGCTGATCGAGGCCGTCGATGAGATTGGTGAGAATCCGTTCCGGCAGGGCCATGGCGATGTCGCCGCAGGTGACGCTTTTCAAGGTCGGCTCGATATAGCTGTTTTTCACCCGGTTCCAGGTTGATCTGCGGCCGCGTTTCAGGTCTCCGTAGCGCTGCAGTATCGGTTTTCCACCGCCGATGAGGGTCGCCAGTTTGCCGATCGCTTCACCGTAGGCCTGATTGTCTTCAACCGGGTCGGTGAGCACGACCTTGGAGAGGAAGGCAAAATTGGCGTTATCGGATTTCTTGTCCATGTAAGCATGGCCGTTGACGCAGACGAAGTTCTGATAGTTTTCCAGGGCGACATAGCCGCCGAGGTTGGTACAGAAGGTTCTCGTCTGATCATCGTATTTTGTGGTGCGTACGAAAAAAGTGGGGTCGTAGATAATAGAGCAGAGATCCTGCATAATTTCATTGTGCACCTCCACCCGAACACCTACCTCGATTCCGCGCTGGGAGACCTCAATGCCATGATCCCTGGCAACACCTGCGATCCATTCGGCTCCCACCCGACCGGGGGCGAGGATGACGTTTTCCGCCCGGTAGGTGCCCCGGTTGGTTTTAACTCCTTCGACCACGCCATTGTTGACGATCAGTTCTTTAGCCTCCTCCGAATGATGGAAGGATACGCCTTTGTCGGCGATATAGTCGGCCATCTTGGTGATATGACCCGGAAGATTGTCGCTGCCGAGATGTTTCTGCTTGATGATGAGCAGATCAATACCCTGCTTTCGCGCTTCTTTGCGAATTGTCAGGGCCTTTTCCATGTCGGTCGGGAAGACCTTGCCATCCATGTTGAAGAGATTGAAAATAGCTTCCGTCTCGTCGATCAGGGCCATGGCCGCCGAGGTATCGAGGAACTGGGTGAGATCGGTTTTCCCAAGTTTATGGATGAAATTGAGTTTGCCGTCGGAAAACAGTCCGGCGCCGCCGATGCCGCAGAGGATGTTGCAGGGCCGACACTTTTGGCAACCACCGTCTTTAATCGGACATTTCCGCTTGAGCGAGGCCTTACCTTTTTCAATCACCAGAACCGTAAGCTTCGAGTGTTCACACAGGTAGTAGGCGGCAAAAAGACCGGCAGGTCCGCCCCCGACAATTATTACATCGTAGGTTGTTTCAGCTTTTTTTGTAATCACGGCAGTTGCGTGCGGAAGCAAGGCTTGCGGAGATCATGGTCGATAGGCCATGATCTCCGGGGAATGTGGATTTTTATTCAGCCGGAGGTACAAGCGTCGCGGCAGGCGGCACGGAAGCATCCGAAGGCACCGCAAGGTACGGTGTGGCCGGGGCGAGACCGTAGGCGAGTCGTACCTTGGTATCGATCTCAGTACACATCGCCGGATTGTCGGTAAGGAACTTTTTAGCGTTTTCCCGGCCTTGACCGATTCTTTCTTCCTTGTAGGAGTACCAGGAGCCGCTCTTCTCGACGATTTCCAGGGTGGCTGCCAGATCGAGCATATCGCCAACCTTGGAAATACCCTCGCCGTAGATAATATCGAATTCAGCCTCCTTGAAAGGCGGGGCCACCTTGTTTTTAACAACCTTGATTTTTGTTCTGTTGCCGATGATATCGTTGCCCTCTTTAATCTGGCCGATCTTCCTGATATCCAGGCGCAGCGAGGAATAGAACTTGAGGGCGTTGCCGCCGGTGGTGGTTTCGGGGTTGCCGAACATAACGCCGATCTTCATGCGTATCTGGTTGATGAAAATGAGGACGGTATTGCTGCGGTTGAGAACGCCGGTAAATTTTCGCATGGCCTGTGACATCAGACGGGCCTGGAGTCCGACATGGTGATCGCCGACGTTGCCGTCGATTTCCGCCTTGGGTACCAGGGCGGCGACGGAGTCGATGACGATAACATCAACCCCGTTTGAGCGGATGAGGATTTCGGCGATCTCCAGGGCCTGCTCACCGAAGTCCGGCTGGGAGATGAGGAGGTTGTCGATATCGACGCCGAGCCGCTTGGCATAACTGACGTCAAGGGCGTGTTCTGCGTCGATAAAGGCGGCGGAGCCTCCGATCTTTTGGGCCTCGGCGACAACCTGCAGGGCCAGGGTGGTTTTCCCGGAGGATTCTGGGCCATAGATCTCGGTGATTCGTCCTTTAGGCAAACCGCCCACACCAAGAGCAATATCAAGGCTTAAGGCACCGGTGGAAATTACCGGGATGTTCTCGATCTCTTTCGAGCCGAGGCGCATGATGGAGCCTTTACCGAATTGTCTCTGGATTTGGCTGATTGCGTTGTCGACACTGCTGATTCTATCCTTGCTAGGGTTAGGGCTTACGGCCATAATGTTCTCCAATTGAAAGAGTGAAAGTACTGTAAAGAGTGATTTCTGAGTTTTGTAACCGACTGTTCTTTACCATACACTGGAAAAGTTACAAAAATCTTAACGTAATACTCTTTTTAAAGAGTTTGTTGCTGTCGGTCGACTCTTTGTAATAAATATTTTCTGATTAGGTCGAGACCGCTCTCGGCAGTGATCTCCCGTATCTGTTCCCGGTCGCCGCGAAAGTGAAACTTGGTAACCCAATTTTCCTCGGCCGTGGCAATGGCAATATACACCGTGCCGATCGGTTTGTCTTCCGTGCCGCCGGCCGGCCCGGCAATGCCGGTCACCGCCAGGGCAATATCGGCACCGCTGCCAGTCCGCACCCCGACCGCCATCGCTTCGGCGGTTTCTCTACTCACCGCCCCGTGTTTCTCAAGGAGCTGCGGCGAAACCCCGAGGTAATGGGCTTTCATGCTGTTGGCATAGGAGACAATTCCTCCGAGAAAATAAGCAGAGCTGCCGGGGGTGTCGGTAATTTTCCGGCAGATTAGACCGCCGGTGCAGGATTCGGCAACGGCCAGTTGCAGATGGCGATCAACCAGCAATCTACCGACCACCGTTTCCATGCTGTCCCGGTCGTAGCCGTAAATCGAATCGCCGAGGACGGTTCCTATGGCTTGGCAGGAGGATTTGAACAACCGTCTGGCGTTATTATTTTTTTTGTCGCGAACGATAAGGCTCAGATGGACTTCGGGAAAGACCGGGTAATAGCCGATGTGCACGTCGGGGCTGAGATCAAGGGTGGTTATCCGGCGATTGACCTCCATCTCCGGCAGATCGAAGATGCGGAAGATGCGCTGGTAGGTGGTCAGGCGGTGGTCTTTTTGCCAGGTAGCAAGCTTCGGTAAGACCTGGTCAACGAGGAGGTGCTTCATCTGGCTGGGAATACCGGGCAGGAAGAAAATCGGTTTATCGTCATGGATGAGCTGGTAGCCGGCCATCTGCGATTTTGGGCTGAGCGCTTCGGCACCGGATGGCAGCCAGGCGAGTTTTTCCAGTTGACTTACCGGCGTGCTGGTTATTTCGTCGAGGTGGGAACGGATGTTGGAGAGGATCTCAAAATTGGGCATAGTTGGCCGATTGAGGGCCTTGGACACCGCTTCATTGGTGAGATCGTCGTCGGTTGAGCCGAGGCCGCCGGTGACGAGAACCGCATCCGCCCGGCCGAGAGCCTGTTTCAGCGCTTCGCCTATGAGATTGGGTGCATCGCCAATGGTGTTCATGCCATAAATCTCGTATCCGGCCTCAAACAGGTTCCTGGCGGCAAAACCGCTGGTGGTATTGAGGATTCTCCCGGAGGTCAGTTCGTCGCCGATGGCAATGATTTCTATCTTCATGCTCCTCTCTCTCCCCGTACGGAGGTTTCTTTTAGCTCAAGAAGTCTGACCGGGACAACCTGGTGCAGCAGATCGTCCGGCCCGGAAAAGGTGACGGCAATATAGTTGGCGGTGAACCCTTTCAACATGCCGTCTTCGTCCCGCCTGCCTTCTACCACTACCGGCCAGGTACGGCCGAGCTGACTGCGCCAGAAGGCGGTTTTTTTTTCTTCGCTTAATTGCCTGAGGTTTGCAACTCGTTCGTCTTTGACCCTTTTTGCCACCTGCTTGTCGAATCCGGCGGCCTTGGTGCCGGGACGGATGGAGTAGGGGAAGACATGCAGGTAGGTGAAGTCAAGCGACTGTAAAAAAGCCTTACTTGCCGCAAAATGGGCGTCGGTTTCACCGGGAAAGCCGACGAGGATGTCGATGCCGATGGCCGCATCCGGCAAATATTCTTTGCAGAGAGTGATAACCTCGCGGAACTGTTCGGTGTTGTAACGCCGGTTCATGCGGGTGAGGATTTCGTCATGGCCGCTTTGCAGCGGAATATGCAGATGCGGTTGGATGTTGCTCCGCCTCTGCATCAGGGTAAGGAGTGCCTCGCCGATCTCCAGCGGTTCCAGGGAACTTATCCGGTAGGCGACCTCCGGGGTGGTAAGCGTCAGCTGGTCAAGGAGGGCGACCAGGGTCGGCTTTTGCGGCAGATCTTTGCCGTAATTGCCGAGATGAATGCCGGTGAGGACAATTTCCTTATGGCCGACGTCTGCGAAGATTTTTGCCTGGTCGATGACTTCGGCAAGCGGCAGGCTGCGGCTCGGACCCCTGGTAAAGGGCACTATGCAGTAGGTGCAAAAACTCTCGCAACCGTCCTGGATACGCAGATAGGCGCGAACCCGGTCGCCGAACCGGCGAACCGGCAGGCGGCAGATTTCTTTGGCGTGGGCGATATCTCCGAGAATGATTTTCGGGCTGTCGGAGGGGCCGGCCAGGGCTCTGCTGACGAGCTGATCTTTTTCGCTGTTGCCGATCAGGGTATAGGCCCTGTCCTGCAACTCTTCGTCTGCCGCCAGTTCGCCGGCGGCGATTTCGGCATAGCAGCCGCAAATGATAATCTCGGCGCCGGGATTTTTCCGCAGGGCTTGATGGACTGCCTGACGGGACTGGGCGCCGGCGCTCCCGGTTACGGCGCAGGTGTTGATAACGACGATATCAGCCTTGCCGTTGCGGGCAACTACGGTCAAACCGGCATCTTCGAAGCCGGCCTTGAAGGCCGCTGATTCGTACTGGTTGACCTTGCAGCCAAGGGTGGTAATAAGCACCTTCTTCATCGTGGCGATTTGTCCCCAACTATGATGCCTGAACCAAGGAGTTCGGTGTCGTCATACACTACTGCAAACTGGCCGGGGGTAATGGCCCGCTGCGGTTCGGCAAAGAAGATTTCCCCGGCGCCGTCGTCCTGCAGGGCAAGTTGTGCCATTGAGCCGGAGTGACTGTAGCGGATGCGGACGGTGTACCTTTTATCGGTATCTGGCGCCGTCCCGGCAAGCCAGTGAAATTTTTCCGCGAGGATGCGGTCCTTCAGCAGATCCTGGTTGCTGCCGACGATTACCGCATTAGTCAGGGCATCGAGGCCTACGACATACAATGGTGCTTCCGAGGAGATTCCCAGGCCCCGCCTTTGGCCGATGGTATACCGAAAAAGTCCTCGGTGCCTGCCCAGGTGTTTGCCGGTGGTCGAGAGGATCGGTCCTCCAGCAATGCCTGCAGGTGCCCGGTCTTCGAGAAAATTGCCGATCTCATTATTGCTTAAGAAACAGACGTCTTGACTTTCCAGTCCGTGAAAATCATCAAAGCCGTGTTCTTCGACAAAGCGATAGGTGCTCTCCTTGGTACGTTCGCCCAAGGGCATGATAATCCTTGCCAACTGTTCCTGGGTGAGGCGAGAGAGAAAGTAGGATTGATCTTTTTTCGGATCGAGTCCCATATAAAGGCGATGGATATTGCCGGTTTTCAGGATTTTGGCATAGTGGCCGGTGGCCATTGCGGTCATGCCGAAAGAGAGCATGGCGTCCATGAAGAGGCCGAATTTGATCTCCCGGTTGCAGATCACGCAGGGATTGGGAGTCAGTCCTTTGAAATAGCTGTCGGAAAAATAATCGAGGACCTTTTCTGCAAAGGGCAGGCGTAGATCGATAACGTGGAGAGGAATGCCAAGGCGTACGGCAATTGATTGAACCCTTTCCTCTTGGGCGGCAAAACCAGGTTGGGCGAGGTGCATAAAAAAGCCCTCGACCTGGTAGTGGTCCCGGAGGAGTAGGGCGCAGGCCGTTGAATCAACGCCGCCGCTCATGGCTATGCCGATACGTGTCTTTTTCACTTGTCTTCTTGCAATCCCGAGCCCTGCTCTATGAGAGGGGTTGAAAAAAAATCCTTCGTACATACATGTCGGTGAACTGCCGCGATCCGGCAGTAGAATTCCAGATTGAACAGCAAAAAAACAACGATTCACAATACTCGACCATGAATAAAAATGAAAGCGGCAATGGCCTGCGTCCGGTGTTGCCGGAGCTGTTGGCACCGGCCGGGACCTATGAGAAACTGGTGACAGCCGTGCACTACGGTGCCGATGCGGTCTATCTTGGCGGCAAACAGTTCGGTCTTAGGGAAAAGGCCGGCAACTTCACCGAGGAAGGGATGCGGGCGGGGCTGCAATACGCCCACGCGCACGGTGCCAAGGTGTATGTGACGGTCAATATCTTTGCCCACAACCGGGATCTCGAAGGTCTTGATCAGTATCTGCTCGGCCTCGGCAGCATGGGTGTCGATGGTCTGATTATCTCCGATCCGGGGATTCTCATGATGGCCCGCAAGATCGTTCCGGACGTGCCGATCCATCTCTCTACCCAGGCCAACGTTACCAATTATGCGGCCGCCTCCTTCTGGCTTAGCCAGGGGGTTGTTCGGCTGAACCTGGCAAGGGAACTGTCTCTTGTCGAAATCTGCCAGATCCGGGGGCAAACGGCCGGCGAGCTGGAAGTTTTCGTGCACGGCGCCCTGTGTATTTCCTATTCGGGGCGGTGCATGCTCTCCAACTATATGACCGGCCGTGACGCCAATCGCGGCCACTGCGCCCATCCCTGCCGCTTCAGCTACGCCCTCGTCGAAGAAAAACGGCCCGGCGAATATTTTCCTGTCGAGGAGGACGAACGCGGCACCTATATTTTTAATTCCAAGGATCTCTGTCTTCTGGAAATGTTGCCGCAGCTGGTTGCCATCGGAGTCGACTCCCTGAAGATCGAAGGACGGATGAAATCGATATTCTATGTGGGTGGGGTGGTGCGGGTATACAGAGCCGCCCTTGATTATCTGTACAGCCTGCCGGTGGAAGTGTGGGAAAATCCGGCGGCAATTCGTCTGCCGGACTCGTTCATGGAAGAGATTCGCCGCACCGGCACACGCGGGGTAACCGAAAACTTCATTTCCGAGCGTCCGGGCAGCTCGGAAATGCTCTATCTGTCCTCCCGGGCGACGCAAAGCTATGAACCGGTGGCAGTCATTCTACAGCCTGGCAGCACCCCTTTAGTTGAATTGCGCAACCAGGTCATGGTCGGCGAACAGATAGAGTATATGCATCGTGGCATTGAGGTGCAGCCGCTGAAAATCACCGGCATGCAGGATGAGGAAGGCAACTCCCTGGAAAAGGCCAATCCGGGGAATCGGATACTCATCTTAACTGTGCCGGAACTGAAACCGGGTGAGGTAAACGGTATTCTCAGACGTAAGAAAGTTTGATCGGGTGTTGCAAAACAACGAACCGGGAAGAATGACAATACCTGGTTTCGTTAAGATCGATAACAACCCAAAGAAATGCCTAGGGATTTGGGGAAACTCTGGGAGATTACAACCTGTTCTGATGTTTTCAAGAGCTTTTTCTCAAGAAAATTGAGAAGATCTTTTGCGGTGTAGCAACCTCTATGTTGCAACCTGAATTCATTGAAGATTACCTGTTTCAGGTCTTCATCTGTGGAATTCCAACGAGAAAAAATGCAATCTCTTCTTGTAAGTGTTGTGCACATGGCTTTCTCCTCAAAAGTATTTTGGAAAGGCTTCTGCTTATACTTATAGGATACTGGCCAGTTCTTAAAAAAATCTTACAAAGGCTTAAGGAAGGAAAAAAATATCGTGTAATAAGAAAAAACCTCCTCTCCGGCAGCGGGCCATATTCGATTCCTGACCCGCTGCCGATTCGTCTCTACCCCTCACAAGGAGATAAGCACCTTAGCAATTCTTTTTAAAAAACAAGAAAAAAATTTCTAAGATACTAATTTTCTTTGTAGATCGCATCACTAGGGAATTTTTTGATAATATCCGGCCCGGTGACATCATACATACCGCTACCGACAACAAAATTTTTGCCGCCGTTTTTCACCAAAACCACATAAGAAACCTTGGGCGAACTCTCTTTCTGACCCGGTTTTGGCCAGGCATAAGCTACCCATCCTTCACCTTTTGCCTCAACAAGTTCGTTCATCGCGGCAAAGAGATAGACGCCGTTAATATCCCGCGAGTCGAGAACGCCCGTTCCATCAAGGGCCGGTTTAATAGGGTGCATAAGCATTTTCCCTTCAAGGTTATGAATCCAGATATAACCCTCTCCATCGGCAAATCGAAATTCTCCTTTCGGGTCTTTAATCTTGTCAAAGGCTGCTTCTCCTTCCGCTTTTACCAGTTCTGCTGCGGTTTTTGCCTTTGCCTTGCAGAGTTCAGGTGTAAGTGCTTCCGCATATCCCTTGGAGTGAAGAACAAGAAGCATAACGGCTGCAATAAGGAACGCATAGATTTTTCTGGTCATGTGTTTTCTCCTTTTTCTGGTGAGTTTCATTGTTGGTTACAGACTGAACTTGCCGACCAGGGTTTTCAACTCCCCAGCCAGCTTTTTAAGGTCATCGGCGCTCTTTCTAATTTGTGTACTGCCACTTTGTACCTGGTTGCTGGTCGCCTTGACGATTTTGACATCTTCCGACGTCGATTCTACATTTTCTGTGGCCGAGCTGACATCTTTGTTCATATCTTCAAGTCCTACAGCCACTAAAGCAACTATCTGGGAAATTTCGTTGGTGGTGACCGCCTGTTCTTCAACGGCACCGGCAATAACGACGACAATGGAATTAATGCTATCGATCACCTGCGATATCTCTTCAATAGCGGTAATAGTCATATCGCTTGATTTTTGGATTGCGGCGATTTTCTCCCGGATATCACCGGTTGCTTGATTGGTCTGTTTTGCCAGCTCCTTCACCTCATTGGCAACGACAGCAAAGCCTTTCCCCGCCTCACCCGCTCTGGCTGCTTCAATGGTTGCATTGAGAGAGAGAAGGTTGGTCTGATCGGCGATATTGACGATTACCTCAACCACCTTACCGATTTCCGTGGCCGCATGCGACAGCTCCGTCATCTTCATGGTCGTGCTGCCAACGGTGATAACTGCTTTGCTCGTCACCGTCCTCGCCTGTTCGGCATTAACAGCAATCTCTTTGATCGTGGCCGACATCTCCTCAGTGGCCATGGCGACATTCTGGACCTTTGCAGTTGAGTCATTGGCGATGGTGGCAATACCGGTCATTGAGGCAGCCATCCTTTCTGTGGAATCAGCTGTCTCGGTCGATTTTGCCGCAAGGGCTGCGGCATGATTATCGAGATTTTGCGAAATACCACCCAAATCGGTTGAGGCATCCGACAGATTGCCTGAGAAATTGCTGATCTGGCCAATGATTTCCTGGAGATTGTCGATCATTTTGTTTGTGTCGTCAGCGAGTTCTCCCAGTTCATCGCTTGAGGTCACCTGTATTTTTTTTCTGAGATCACCATGGGCGATGTCTTTTGTTGCATCGGCAAGAGCATGAATTCTGCGTGCCATGTAACGGCTCATGAAGATCCCCAAAAGAGAGGCAATTATTACCGCTGCGATGGTTAAAGATACCAGGATGGTTGTCCCGTTTTTCTTTACTGCCGCCGATACCTGCAAGGCATCTTTCATTTCCTGGGCGGCGCTGGTTATCAGGTCATTTAATTGCTTGTTGATTTTTGCGGCCGATTCCGTCATTGCCGCCAGTTTGGCTCGTTCGGTTGTCTCAAGATTGTGGTAGATAGTATCGCTTAAGGCGTGTAAGCCTTTGAAAGACTTTTCAATCTTCGAGGTGGTGATGACCGTTCGGTTAAAGCCGGTTACCTTATCCGTGGCGTTGCTTGCTTTATTTATTTCCGATGCTTGATTTCTAACTTTTTCTATATTGACGGAGAGTTGTTGGAAAAGCTTCATCAGTTCCGGATTTTCCACCTTATAGGTTGTCAGCCACTCTCCTATCAATCCGGCCTTCAAATCGGTTTCTCCTTGGAAAACCTGTTCCATATTGGCGGCATCCTTTAAGAGCTGAGTCCATTCCGATTGCAGTCTTTGGCTGAGATTGAGAAAGGACGGCAAGGGATAGATAATTTTATCCTTGGTGATCACCGCATAGGAAACGTATTCTTTATGGGCCTTGATAAGATCGGCAGTGTTCGATCTGAGATTGGTACTTTCCTGAAGGATATTTTCGATCACCTGAAGAACCTTTTCAGATCCTTTCGGTGTGGTGATGCCCAGCCCATTTTTGCTGTAAAGATCGCCGGATTTGCTGCTCTTGAAGTCCTTCGATTCGGTACCCTGCTGGAGCATGGCAACCCACATATCGAAATCGTCGAGGGCGGAGGAGAGCTTGTCTTCGAATCCCTGCAGATCGCTTGTCGCACTGCTGAATTTGGCTGTACTCTCCTGGAGTTTTTCAACAGCCAGGGCGGCATTCATCACAGCGTACTGAACGGGAGCTTTGTCGTTGCCGACGGTATCAGCGGAGTTTGATACCTGATACAGAATGATGATGCCTACGCTTCCGGAAAGAAGAACGAGAATTGCCAATCCCAAAAAACAAAAAATCAATTTTTTGCCAATAGTCATTTTCATGTGCGTCCTCGGAGGCTGCATGGTTGAATAAACATCTTTTTTCCTTGTTTTCGAAGAAGACTATCTTGTCATATGTTCGATCAATTATGGAATGTCTGGTAATGACTATCAAAACTGATAGTAAATCGAGCTATTATGAAAAATCATATAGCATTCCCGAAGGCTTTGTCAAATTGCCGAGACAATCTCCACGGAGGGAAGAATCTTGTCGTATCCGTGAGGGACAGGTGATCGTTTTCAATTTTTCATGCGTTTCTCAAAAAATCGGTGTATTCTGAAAGTTTTCCTGTGATTTTTCGAGATGGTCAAGGAAACCTGGGTGGTCAGCCGATGGAAAACAGTACGGAAGCTGTCAGATTGGACAAATGGTTGTGGGCCGCACGCTTCTTTAAAACGCGCTCTCTCGCCACCCAGGCGGTGAACGGCGGCAAGGTGCATGTCAATGGCAATCGAGGTAAGGCGGCGCACAGTGTTCTGGTTGGCGACAAACTGGTCATTACTATTGGTACCATGGAGTTTCAAATAGCGGTTCTGGCTACCAGTAAATTCCGGAGACCTGCCCCGGAAGCCCGGCTTCTCTATGCCGAATCGACAGAAAGTATCTCCGCCCGGGAAGAACAGCGGGAAATGAAGAAAATGCTCAGCGCCGGGTTTACTGCCCCTGCCGGGAAACCAGGGAAACGTGATCGAAGAAAGATCAGATCCTTTACGAGAAATGATTAAAAAGAGAGAAAACGATGCAGAAGATAGAGCGAGCACTGATAAGCCTCACCGATAAATCGGGAATCGAAGGTTTTGCCGGGGAGTTGGCAAAACTGGGCATTAACCTGCTTTCAACGGGCGGGACAGCCAAAAAACTGCGGGATGCCGGGCTTACGGTCATGGATGTCTCGGAGTTCACCGGTTTCCCCGAGATGCTTGACGGGCGGGTAAAAACCCTGCATCCCAAGGTGCATGGCGGCATCCTCAATCAGAGAGCCAACAGCGATCATCAGCAGCAATGCGCCGCCCACGGGTTGCGCAATATCGATCTTATTGCCGTCAATCTCTATGCCTTTGAAAAAACGGTTGCCGATCCGAACTGCAGTTTGGCCGATGCCATTGAAAATATCGATATCGGCGGACCCACCATGTTGCGGGCAGCTGCCAAGAATTTTCACGATGTGACGGTTATTGTCGATCCGGCAGACTATCCGCTGGTTCTTGCGGAAATCAAGGCAAGCGGTAATACCACCTTAAAGACCCGCTTCATGCTGATGAAGAAGGTCTTTGCCCTCACCGCCGTCTATGACACGACGATCTCCAGGTGGTTGGAAAAGGTCGAGGTGCAGGCAAACGACTATTTTTCGGAGAACAAACGATGCTGAAAATGGCCGTGTTACTGTCGGGCAGCGGGCGAACGCTTGACAACTTCCATGAGCGCATCGAAAAAGGCACTCTTGCCGCCCGGATCCAGGTGGTTGTTGCCAACGTCGAAGGTGTTCTCGGTCTCACCAAGGCAAAGAAATACGGCTACCCTGCCTTTTATAGCCGCGACAATGCCGGAATCAACACCATTCTGCAGGACTACGATGTCGATATCGTCTGCCTTGCCGGCTATCTGAAACTCTATACTCCGCCGCAAAAACTTGCCCGGGCGGTGATCAATATCCATCCTTCGCTTATTCCCAGCTTCTGCGGGGATGGCTTCTATGGTCATCATGTGCACAGTGCGGTCAAGGCGCGTGGCTGCACGGTGAGCGGTTGCACGGTACATTTCGCCGATGGACAATATGACGAGGGCCCCATCATCCTGCAAAAGTGCGTCGAACTCGCCTATGAAGATGATATCGATACCATTGCCACCAAGGTGTTTGCCATCGAGTGCGAGGCCTTCCCCGAGGCGATCAACAGGGTCGATGAACGGGGAATCGATTTCTTTTGGCAAAGGGTGAGAGGTTCCGTATGAGCAAAAGAGTTGTCATGTCGGCCGAGGATATCGATCTGGCCATTCAACGGATTGCCTTGCAGATTCTCGAAAAGAACCATGGCCGCGGCTCCCTGGCCATAGTCGGCATTCATACCTGCGGGGTGTATGTGGCCAGGAGGATTCATGCCTCTATCGAAAGCCAGCTTGCGGTGACCATCCCGTTTGGGTCGCTTGATATCAACCTGTATCGTGACGACTGGAGTCTCATCAGCCAGAACCCGGTGGTCAAGACCACGGAAATCACCTTTGATGTCGACAATACCAATCTCATCCTCGTCGACGACGTGATTTTTACCGGTCGCACCATCCGTGCGGCCATGGATGCGATCATGGATTATGGCCGTCCCAATACCATCCAACTGGCGGCACTTGTCGACCGGGGCGGCAGGGAGCTGCCTATTCAGCCCGATTTTACCGGGATGACCACCGGTATTCTGCAAAATGAACGGATTAAGGTTATGCTCAGTGCCGAGGGCGAGGATGGCGAGGTCATCATAGAAAGCTGATGGCGGCCGTCGAACTTCTTGCCCCGGTCGGCAGTGTGGAAACCTTCCGGGCGGCTCTCGATAGCGGGGCCGATGCCGTCTATGTCGGCGCCCCGGGCTTTAACGCCCGCAATCTGGCAAGGGATCTGCGCCTTGAAGAAATCGGCGCGATGATCCGTTCCTGCCATAAACTCGGCAAGAAACTCTTTGTTGCCGCCAATAGCCTTATCCTCGAAAAAGAGCTGCCGCTCGTCATTGAAAATCTGGCGTTACTCCAGGAACTGCAGCCGGACGGCCTGATTGTTCAGGATCTAGGCATAATCCGGCTGGTAAAGAACCATTTCCCCGCGCTGAAATTGCATGCCTCGACCCTGATGCTGGCCCACAACTCGGAGGCCGTCGAATTCCTGGCAAATCTCGGTTGTGGGCGGGTGGTTCTCGCCCGCGAACTCACCCTCAAAGAGATTGCGGCAATAACCGCCCGGCGTGGCGATACCGAGATTGAAGTATTCATCCATGGGGCCATGTGTTTTTCCTACTCCGGGCTTTGCCTCTTTTCTTCCTATCTCGGCGGCAAAAGCGGCTTGCGTGGACGCTGTGTGCAGCCGTGTCGGCGGGCGTATAGTGAGTCCGGCCAGGGCAGGGGGCATGGAAAAAAGGTCGATCCGGCCAGATATCTTTTTTCCATGAACGATTTGAGTGGTCTGGATGTCCTGCCGGATTTATTGCAAACCGGCATCACCTCGCTAAAAATTGAAGGGCGCTTACGATCGGCGCAGTATGTGCAGTGCATCGTCGGCGCCTATCGGCAGGTGCTCGATGCCGCTCCAGATGAGCAGCAGAGTGCCGTTGCATCGGCAAAAGCAATGGCCGAACGGGCGATGAGCCGCAAGACTTCTCCCGGCTATTTTCTCTCACCGCAGCCGCCCGAGGCTATTTCTCCATTTCATTCCGGCAATATGGGCATCCATCTGGGCCGCTTTACCACCATCAAGATGGCCGGAGAACAGCGGATCTGCAAGTTTGTCTTGAAGGGCGATTTAACGGTCGGCGACCGACTGCGGCTGCACCGGGAACCCTCCGGCGAGCGCATGCCCTATCGGTTGAAGGCCCTCTTTGTCTCCGGCGTCCAGCAGGATCAGGCCGGCAGCGGCCAAAAGGTGTCGATTGCCCTACCGGAAAACTTTGAGATGGCACCCGGTGGCCACGTCGAGGTGTATAAGATCGATAGCGCCTCCGGCGGGCCGGTCAACCCCAACTTTCTTGCCACGGGTGAAGTGGCCAGGGAACTTGCCGGGATACGCAAAAAGCTGTCTCGAACAATAGAGCGGATTACGGTAAAGATATGCGGCAGCGATGAACCTGACGCTACGCCCGAGGCCGACAGCAAAGGCGAAAAAGGGGGAAAACTCGGCGGGCGAAGCCTGCCGAAAAAAGGCCTGCCGCTTGAATGGTGGCTGAAAACCGATTCGGTCAAAACCTTATTGGGCGATATGCCTCTGGCACCCGACCGGTTTTTACTTACTTTTGACAAGCAGATCCTCAGCCAGGCCGGAAAAATAAAGAATACCCTCGGCCGAAAAACACGGATGGTGATCTGGGCCCTGCCGCCGATCATCATGGAAAGTGAGTTGAGCCGGTATCATAAGCAGATTGCTGTACTGATGCGTACCGGTTTCAGGAGTTTTCAGCTTGGACATATCAGCCAGGTGGCACTTTTTGGCAAGGAGAAAGTCCAGCTATTTGCCGATTATACCTTTAACCTGCTGAATAGCCAAGCGATGGCCTTGGTTGGCGATCTGCGACTTTCCAGGGCGCAGGCAGCAATTGAGATGGACCGGGAGGCGCTCCACCATCTTCTCGCCGCCAAAGGAGGGAAAATTCCCCTCGGCGAAGAGGACCGGGGAGATCGCAGCATTCCCATCGGCCTGACTGTTTATGGCGCCCCGGCCCTCTATACCTCGCGCCTTGCAGCAAGCCATTTTCATTATGATCGGCAGATCCTCAGTCCGAAAAACGAGGCCTATGTCATCAAAAAAATGGACGGTTGCACCCAGATCTTTCCGGAACGGCCTTTTTCGCTTCTTCCTTATCTCCAGGAACTGCGGGATCTGGGGGTCAAGTATGTGGTCGTCGATATCTCAGGCGGCAAGGTTTCCGGTCGCAATCTCCAGGAATTGCAAGATCGCCTAGCCAATACCGGGCGGTACGGCAAGCTCTCCACCTTCAACTACCTGGGAAGGCTTGAATAGGGCCGACCCCGTGAGCACCTGTTGCCTGTCTTCCGGCGAATCAGTTGGTTTTCTGGGGCTTGCCTTCGTCCAGACGGCGCATACCTTCCATGAGCAATTTCATGAAGAAGCCGATTTCCGGGGTGCTGAAATCCTCCGGGGCGATCCCCGGAGTAAAGCGGAAGCGCCCGGATTTTTCCTTGAGAATCTGATAAAAAGCCAGGTCTCCGGCATGGTCCGCGTATTTTGCCTTGATGAGCGAGCCCTGGCGAAAGGAGAAGCGGGCGGTACCCTTGCTGAGGTCGGTGATGGTCAGGATTCCGGTCTTGCTGTTCATGTTCAGGGTTTGGAAGAGCGCCTCGGCCGGGATCTCCGCAAGGTTGCCGTTTATGCCGGAGGAGAGGTCTTCGGCTCTGATTTTGTTGGATCTGTTCAGTCTTTCCGCCATGAGGCGGGAGAAATACAGCTGGATTGCCGGGTAAATATCTAATATTTTATGAAAATTCGGTTGATTTATGTAGAGTATGGAGCTTGCTTCCTTGACCTGAATAGTGGCGTTGACACTATCATTGCAGATGAGACTCATTTCCCCGAACACCTCGCCCTTGTCGAGGGTTGAAATGATGATGCCGGCATCGTTCAAAACATTGACACTGCCGGCAACGATGATAAAGAATCTGCCGCCCGGATCACCTTTACGAATGACAATGTCGCCGGTTTTGTATTTGTTCAGTTTGAAATAACTGATCACCGTGTCGAGGTGTTTTTCGTCAATATTCTTGAAAAAGGAGAAGCTGCTGAGCAGATGTACCATCGAGCCGAGTTCGTCGGACAAACTGCCTTCGTTGTTTTTTACCAGGTGTTCATCCTTGCTGTGTTCAAGCTTGATGGAGCCGGTGCAGCCGCTGCAGCTGATCATGCAGACCGGAATCTTGTCGGCACGCTCATATTGAATGACTATTTTGCCAAGATCGCCATTGAGGATTTTGCAGATTTTTCGGTCGGCGGGGTATTTTACTATTGTGGTGGTGATAAAGCTGTTCTCGGTTTCACTGGTGAGCGGGATGGCGATCCCGGAAAGCTCAAAGATATCGCTGTATTGGTAAAGCGGGCAACTGCGATTTTCAACAATTCGAAAGAGTATTTTGGGAAAACCCATACATTATGCCTTGCAAGTGAATAAGGTGATCAGGTTAATGAAAAAATATCGATCCGTTGCTTTCCTTAAGGTCTAAGCATAGCCTTCTTGGTTCCCGGTGTCAAATTGTCACGTCAATTGCCGGATGGCAATCGCAGGGAACTCCTGACGATATCTGTTGACATATCGTTTTTGTTGCATTATAAATTACGCTCTTTCCATGTGAAATGTTGCGGGTCGGTAGCGAAGTCGACATATGACCTGACCGGCACCTTGACAATACAAAAAACCAACAATTTGCAGAACTGATCGTTACAGGAGGAGTATCTACGTGGCTAATCATAAATCCGCTGAAAAAAGAAGTCGCCAGGCCCAGGCTCAACGTTTGCGTAATAGAATGAACAAAAGCAAAATTAAAACCGTGGTCACCAAGCTTGATGAAGCCGTTGCCTCCGGTTCGGCAGACGCAGCACAGGAAGCTCTGAAAAAGGCTATTTCAGTGGTTGCCAAAACAGCGAGCAAAGGCACTATTCACAAGAAAACCGCCTCCCGGAAGATTTCTCGGCTGACCAAGCGCGTCAATGCCATGAACACCGCCGCCTAGTTCGTCTGACACCTTGCCCGGGAACAGGGGCGCACACAGATCGATCAAGAGCCATGAAATCCTAAGATTTCATGGCTCTTTTTTTATTTCTGCCGCCGCTTGCGACTGGACAAGACCGGGAGACAGCTGGTATGTTGCCATATCGCAGGTTTTAGCGAAAAAAGAGAGAAATTTGACCTTCACAGGAACCATGGCAAAGAGAATTTTCCGTCCGGATAAAACGCAGTTCGAAAGTGACATGAAGGCCCACCGGCTGGTGCCGGTTTCCACCCAGATAGTGGCGGACCTCGACACCCCTTTGACCTTGTTTTCCAAAGTGGCCGACGGGCGAAGTCATGCATTTCTCTTTGAGAGTATGGAAGGTGGCGAAAAATGGGGTCGTTTTTCCTTTATCGGCTACGATCCCTTGGTGACCTTCACCTCGACAGGCGATTCGGTGACGATCAAGCACATGCACGACGGTGGCAGCTCGCGGACCTTCACCGCTAATCCGCTTACCTCCTTAAAATCGCTTATAGATGAAATCGGCGCCGCCGACTATGCGCATCTGCCGAGGTTTTGCGGCGGGGCGGTCGGCTTTCTCGGCTACGACATGGTCAGGTTCATGGAAGATCTCCCCGATGACCGACCGGCCACCGAGCTGCCCGACTCGTCGTTTATGCTGCCGAAGATTGTCCTCGTCCACGACAGTTTCAAACAAACGGTGACTGTCGTCACTTGGGTGCAGACCGATGGCGGGGATGGAGATACCCTGTATGCAGGGGCGCTGGTGCTGATAAACGAGGTAATTGACAAGATCAAGCGACCGGTGGCGCCAGCCCTCTTTCAGGAAAGCAGCGAGGGTTGTGAGCCGCATATTTTCACCTCGAACATGGAGAGAGATCAATTTACGGCGATGGTCGAACGGGCAAAGGAATATATCCTGGCCGGCGACATCATCCAGGTCGTCCTTTCCCAGAGGTTTCATACCCTTACCCGTTTGCCCCCCCTGGTGCTTTACCGGGCCTTACGACACATCAATCCCAGCCCGTATCTTTTTTATCTGCGTCTAGGAGATGTCATTCAGATCGGATCGTCACCGGAGATACTGGTGCGCAAAGACGGCAGCAATATTGAACTGCGGCCCATTGCCGGAACGAGAAGGCGGGGTATGACGCCGGAGGAAGATGCGGCCCTTGAAAAAGAACTGCTGGCCGACCCGAAAGAGACGGCGGAGCATCTGATGCTCGTCGATCTCGGCCGCAACGATGTCGGGCGCGTCGCCAAGGGCGGCCATGTTCATGTCGAGGATCTATTAGTAATTGAACGTTACAGTCATGTCATGCACATCGTCTCCGGAGTGCATGGCGAGATTGCCGACGGTAAAGACCAATTCGATGTCATGGCCGCCTGCTTTCCGGCCGGAACCGTTAGCGGGGCACCGAAGATCCGGGCCATGCAGATTATCGACGAGTTGGAACCCGACAAGCGTGGCGCCTATGCCGGTTCCGTCGGTTATTTCGGCTTTTCCGGCAATATGGATTTCTGTATAACCATCAGGACATTCATTATGCACGGTCAGCATCTGTGGATTCAGGCCGGGGCGGGGATTGTTGCCGATTCCCAGCCGGATAAGGAGTTTGAGGAAACGATCAACAAATCCTTGGCCTTGCGCCGGGCGGTTGAACTGGCTGAAAAGGGATTTTAAAAATGCTTGTTATTATAGACAATTACGATTCTTTCACCTACAATATCGTACAGACTGTTGCCGCCAATGCCCTAGCCGAAGGACGCATTGAGGATATTAGGGTCTTTCGCAACGATAAGATCAGCGTACAGGAGATTGGCGCAATGCAGCCTGATCGGCTGCTGATTTCCCCAGGACCCTGCACCCCGAGAGAGGCCGGTATTTCCATTGAGGCCATCAAATATTTTGGCGGCAAACTCCCCATTCTCGGGGTCTGTCTCGGTCATCAGGCCCTTGGTGAGGCCTTTGGCGGCACGGTACTCCGGGCGCGGCGAATCATGCACGGCAAGACCAGTCCGATGTTCCATGACGGAATCGGCGTGTTTACCGGTCTTCCCAGTCCCTTTGACGGCATGCGCTATCATTCCCTGGTGGTTGAAGATAGTGATCTTCCATCCTGCCTGGAGGTGACCTGTCGAACCGATGAAGGGGAGTTGATGGGCCTCAGGCATCGGGAGTTGGCTATCGAAGGGGTGCAGTTTCATCCCGAGTCGATCATGACCCCGGCCGGCATACAGCTGCTTAAAAACTTTATGAGCTCCGAATACTTAAAGATGCTTCGGCCGTGAGAAACCTGCCATGAAAAGAGAATGGGGGAAGGGATCATGAATATCAAACAAGCGATAAGTAAAGTCGTCACCGGCGATAATCTGACCGAGTCGGAGATGATTGCCGTTATGAATGAGATTATGGGCGGGCTTGCCACCGACGCTCAGATAGGCTCCTTTATCACTGCTCTTCGCATGAAAGGGGAAACGATCGACGAAATCGTCGGAGCGGTTCGGGTTATGCGGGAAAAGGCCACCTTTGTCGATGCCGGGATTGATACCACAGCCGGACAAGTGCTCATGGATATCGTCGGTACCGGTGGCGATGGCTCCGGAACCTTTAACGTCTCGACGACCACCGCCTTTGTTGTCGCCGCCGCCGGTATTCCCGTCGCCAAACACGGCAACCGGGCGGTTTCCTCGCATTGCGGCAGTGCCGATGTCCTTGAGGCCCTCGGCGTCAATTTAAGTATGCCCCCGGAGACCGTTGCCACCTGTGTTAGGTCGGTGGGTATTGGCTTTCTCTTTGCCCCTATGCTGCATGGGGCGATGAAGTACGCCATCGGCCCGCGTCGGGAGATCGGCATCCGCTCCATCTTTAATATCCTCGGGCCGATGACCAATCCGGCCAGAGCAAACGTCCAACTCACCGGGGTGTTTGCGAGAGAGCTGACGACGGTCCTGGCCGAGGTGCTGGTTCGACTGGGGATGAAACGGACCTTGGTTGTCTGGGGCGAAGGCAATCTCGACGAGTTGACCATTACCGGGACCTCACATGTCGCCGACGGCCATGATGGCAAGGTGACCAGCTACACCCTCGTGCCGGAAGATGTCGGTCTTGCCAGAGCGACACTTGCCGAGATACGTGGCGGTGCGACTGCCGCCGAAGCGGCGCAGCAGGTGCGACAAGTGCTCGGCGGGGCGCCGGGGCCGAAACTCAATATGGTCCTGCTGAATGCCGGAGCAGCTTTCCATGCTGCCGGCAAGTGCAACGATATCAAGTCGGGCGTTGTCTTTGCCCGTGAGATTATACACTCTGGGGCCGCCCTTGGAAAGCTCGAACAATTGCTAGGCTTTTGCCGTTCTGTCGGACCCTCATAAACGCTCTGTCACCCTTTTTATTATGATCCTCGACTCTATAGTTGCAAAAAAAAGGCTGGAAGTTGCTGCGCTGCGGTCTCAAGGCATTTCCCTGCCGGTTCAGTTTCGGGACAAAAAAATCGATTCCCCGCGTGGGTTTCGCAGCACTTTGATCACCTATCCCGGAGTGGCGGTGATTGCCGAGGTGAAAAAGGCCTCTCCCTCAAAGGGTGTTATCTGTACCGATTTTCAACCGGTAGATATTGCCCGTAATTACCATCTGCATGGGGCCCAGGCCATTTCCGTTCTCACCGATGCGGACTTCTTCCAAGGTTCGCTGCTCTATCTCATGCAGGTGCGGGAAGCCGTACCGTTGCCGATTCTGAGAAAGGATTTCATCATCGATGAATTGCAGATCAAGGAGGCAAGCCTGCACGGAGCCGATGCCATCCTCCTCATTGCGGCAATCCTCGACTGTCGGCAAATGAAGGATTATCAAGCCTATGCCCGCGAATGCGGGATGGATGTTCTGGTAGAGGTCCATGATGAAGGGGAGACCGAACAGGCTCTTGAAGCGGGCAGTGAACTCATCGGCATAAACAACCGTAACCTGAAGACCTTTGCTGTCGATCTGGAGACGACCTTTCGCTTAAAAAGGCTCATCCCCCCTGAAATTCCGGTGGTCAGCGAGTCGGGACTGAAGACGGTGGAGGATTTTCGTCGTCTTAAAGAGGAAGGTATTCAAGCGGCACTCATCGGCGAAACGCTGATGCGGGCCGGTGCCGACAGTGACCTGCTACGATGTTTGCGGCAGTAGCGGCAATGGCGACTACGACTCTCGGCCCCGAATGAACCCGGGTGAAAATGTGCGGCACTACCAGGGTTGATCTCAGCTGTCATCTGGCAATGACAAAGGCCCCTTTATAACCACTTTCCAGCAGGGCTTTTTCGGCAATTTTGGCACTTTGCAAAGTCTTGCCGACGTAGACGTGGACGCGGTAGAGAATTTCCCCCGGATCAAAAGATTGATGGATAACCGTCATTTGGCCGGCATCGGCAAAACGCTGCTGCAACCTCATTGCATTGTTTTTCTTGGCGAAGGATCCTATTTGTACATAAAACTCTCCTAATGCTAAATCCTTGTAGTTCAAAGTTGGCGCTTCACCTGTGTTTTTCACCTCCCCCTCGGCGAGGGCAACAATCTGTACCTTGGCCATGCCATTATCGATAACCCCAAGCGCTCTCGCTGCCTTATAACTTAAATCTATAATTCTTCCGCCGGCGAACGGACCCCGATCATTCACCCGGACAAGGGTGTCTTTGCCGTTATCGAGGTTTTTCACCAGGAGTACAGTGCCCATCGGCAGAGTCTTGTGGGCTGCAGTCAGCGTATGCATATTGTACGGTTCGCCGTTTGAGGTCTTACAGCCATGGAAGGTTGGGCCATACCAGGAAGCCATACCTTTCTGGATGAAACCGTTGGGAGAAGGAATTTGGTAGTAGGTCTTTTTGTCAATGATATAAGGTTCCTGGGTTATCGACCATGAATCCGTTGCGTAAATGTTGGAGGCGAGAGAAAGAGATGGGCTGGTCAGGAGGAGAAAAATGGCCAGCAATCTGAATGCCTCGCGAGACAAGGCCATCTGCAAAATTCTTCTCTTGCGGGAGTATCCGGATCGTTGGTAAAGAGATTGCAGAAAACGGGATATGCAGGTCATCAGGTCATAGAAGAACGTTTTGAATAAGAGGAAATCGATTATTTTCAGATAGAACTTTACTTTTATCAGACCAGACAAATATTTCAACCCCGGATTACAGTTCAACTGCTTGACGAAATAACCTTCTTTTTCATAATGGTTGAATTTTCAAGAATTACCTGATATATACCCCTACTGAAAACTGCAAACGACTTGATATACAAGCACTTGTCAACTCCCCTCCCATTTCAGCCAGCATAGCTCAGTTGGTAGAGCGGCGCTCTCGTAAAGCGCAGGCCAGCGGTTCGATTCCGCTTGCTGGCTCCATGAATTCAAGGACTTATGGCTTTTTTGCTGTAAGTCCTTTTTTGTTGCAGGACAGTTATGGGGGAGTTGGCGTGGATGTTCTCAGGAGTTTCTTCAGTATCGATTTTATGGTCATTACCGCATTGCCTACATTATCACAGACGATTACATTGACATCTTGGGTGTCTTTCATGGAGCGCTGGATATAGAGAGGTGTTTGCCTTAGTTCGATGAAGTTGCACAGCCTGGAAGAGACTGTGCGGGAAAGCGGTTGCGTTCCAGCCCTGCCGGACGTTGCTTCATCTGTCGCAAAGCCTGGTAAGACCTTCACTCCACCGCTTATAAACTCCCGCCCGCCCGTACGCGTAAAGGCCGGTGATATTCTGGAGGGTGCAATGGAAGCTCCCTGCCTGTCCACTGTTTGCCGGGGGAAAAGAACTCTTCAACAGTCTGCCAATCAGTCCGCTCGCATAACGTAACTTTGATGTCGCGTGGAATTCCAAGGTGGTTGCCAAGAATGCGTGCGGCTCCATGTCTGATGACTTGTTTCATCTTAACATCTTGGAAGCCTGACACTGTTTCTCTGTTTTTTTCCGGCAACGGCTGAGATGAAACTCGACTGCTTTTGTCAACAATGAAGACCCTAGTTTCTACTTTTGATGATTCTCAGGCTTTTGTATTGATGAGGGAATCTGTATCTGCTCGGCTTCTTTTGAGCACTGCGGTCAAGGGGTCTTCGCCATTTTCGGTAAAACTCACCCCATGGACAATTGTGTCGGTAAGGGCATTGTCGAGTTGATCTTTGAAGGTGGCGAGAAAATTGGCCACCTCTTTTGACTCACAGTTGAAGCGGATATAAACGCCATCGCCACTGGCGAGAAAATCTATCTTCAGATTGCCGAGAGGTGCGAGTTTCAGGAACAGAGAAAAGTGTTTTGGCATTTCCCCTTCCTTCCAGTCCTTGCCCGATTGATCCTTGTAGTCCTCGATAACGAGGTAGCCCTGTTCAAGAAAAGGCAAAGGGAGCGGCACAACTAGGGCACCCTGGCGAGCTGCCTGCAGTTGCGTCAACTGGAAAAACTCCAGGGCGTTCAGGGCATGTTTGCCGTTTTCGGCCAGATGGCTCTGCTCGGCAAGGTTTTGCACCAGCTCCATCAGGGCGAATTTAACCGTTTTAACCGCTTCTTCCTTGTTCCCCACAGCCAGCATGCTTTCCAGATTCAAACCAATCTTGTTGACAAGCTGCTGTAGCAATTTCCCGCCCTTGTTTTCGGTACTACCCGCCCCGCCCTGCGAGCTGGTTATGGCCTCTGTCTGCGATTGGGTCAACAGACCGCTTTGCAGACTGCCGGTTGAAAAAAGCTGGAGGAGGCCTTCCGGTTCCTTCAAAAAGAAAGCGAGTTCGGCCAAACCGGACTTGAGCGTATTCAGGGCATTCGCTGCAGTCAATGGGGTATCCGTTTGCAGTTGTACTTGTTGAAATAACTGATTGAAAATTGCCTCCTTTGCTCCTTGGCCCGCATTGCTGTTTTGTTGCAGCGAAGAGATACTATCGAACAACTGCTTGTTCGCTGCAGTGAGTTGGCCAATTTGCGATAAGGCAGTTTGGGAGAGTTGATCCTTACCTTGAAAAAGAAGGGCAATATCCTCAACGGCGGATTTTACCGAGGCAAGAACAGCCTGATCTTTGCCTTCGGCGAAAAGATTTTCAATCTGTGCCCCTAATTGTGCGAAAATCTGTTGCAAAAGCTTCGGGCCATAATCACTCGCCGACATGTGGCCGGTCGCGCTCTGTTGCAGAAGAGCGAACTGCTGGAGAGTCTGGAAGCTTGAGTCGCTTAGATTCGGCACCTGGGGTGGCGTAACCTCCTGCAAGAGTGTGAAAAATGAAGTAAAATCCTGGCTGTTTCCCGTTGACGCCAGGGAACGATTAAAGAATCGGCTGAGCGTATCCTCGGTTATCTGCAGCTCAATTTTCGGGTTTGTCGACAGCACCTGCAGGTTCAGGGATTGGCCGAGGGAAAGGGGAACTCTCGATTGCACCACAAAGCGGCTGCCGCCAGTCTCCAAAGTAAACTGATTTCCAGCGTTTGCTGCCACGACAACCGCCCGAAGCGTTTGTCCCTGTGAAATGGCAGGAAAATCGGGCTCTGTTATTACCGGTTTTGGCCCGGCTCCGGTTTGTATCCCAGTTGAGATGGGACGGTTAATAGCGGATAACGGAGGAAGTGTCTTCATGGCCATAATCCCCAACAGCAAAAGAGCGGGTGCCGTATCAAGATTTGCAAAATGCTGGATCCGAGATACGAGACGGTTGTTCTCTCATATTTTTAAATATATGCTCATAGTAGGGGTTTACCGAAACAATGTAAAGTTTCCCATTATGCCCAAACGCCAACAACCTTCCCCCGGAGGGAAAAGATGAATCAGATACGCCGTTTTGTTGCATTCGAGAAGTAACAGCGGATATAGCGCATGCGTCTCTCGCCATCGTCGACGATAACCTCCTGGGCATACAGGTTATCCTTGAATTTTGGTGTCGCGACCACGCTTACTGAGAACCTCCGGTTGAAATCAGTTTGCGTCAACGATTGGGAGAAACACCTTGAAGTCAGGCGGTGGAAAGGATATCTTTTTCCCTGTTCTTACAATATGATGACAGAACATACTCATGCCAGTCTTATAAGGATTATTAATGGTCAAGGAAAAAGCAGCCCCGAAAAACGATAAAGGCTTCGAAGAATCCCTGTGGGATTCCGCCAACCGGTTGCGGGGCAGCGTTGAGTCTTCCGAATACAAACATGTTGTCCTCAGTCTGATCTTCCTCAAGTTCGTTTCGGACAAATTCGAGGAGCGCCGGGCGGAACTGCTCGCCGAGGGTAAGGAAAAATACACCGACATGGTGGAGTTCTACACCATGAAGAACATCTTCTATTTGCCGGAGACGTCCCGCTGGAGCCATATTCAGCAACACGCCAAGCAGGACGACATCGCCATCAAGATCGACTCGGCGCTCGCGGCGGTCGAAAAGAGCAATGCCTCGCTGAAGGGCGCCTTGCCGGACAACTATTTCTCCCGCATCGGCCTCGATGGCAGCAAGCTCTCGGCCCTGATCGATGCGATCAATAATATCGACACGGTGGTGGACAAGGAAGAGGACGTGGTTGGCCGGGTGTACGAGTATTTCCTCGGCAAGTTTGCCGCCTCCGAGGGCAAGCTGGGCGGCGAGTTCTATACGCCCAAGTGCGTGGTCAACCTGATCGCCGAAATGATCGAACCCTACAAGGGCAAGATCTACGACCCCTGCTGCGGCTCGGGCGGCATGTTCGTGCAGTCGCTCAAGTTTGTGCAGAGCCACCACGGCAACACCAAAGACATCTCGGTCTACGGCCAGGAGTACACCGCAACTACCTACAAGCTGGCTAAGATGAATCTGGCGGTACGCGGGCTCTCGGCCAATCTCGGCGAAGTCCCCGCCGACAGCTTCTTTAAGGATCAGCACCCCGATTTGAAGGCCGACTACATCATGGCCAATCCGCCCTTCAACATGAAAGACTGGCGGGCCGTAAGCGAGCTGGTCCACGACTCCCGCTGGAGCGGCTACGAAACCCCGCCCACCGGCAATGCCAATTACGCCTGGATTCTCCATATGGTCTCCAAGCTCTCCGAGCATGGCGTGGCGGGCTTTGTGCTGGCCAATGGTTCGATGTCGACCAATACCAGCGGTGAAGGCACTATCCGCCAAAAACTGGTGGAAAATGATTTGGTGGACTGCATGATTGCTCTGCCCGGCCAACTCTTCTATACCACCCAGATTCCTGTCTGTCTGTGGTTTTTGAGCAAGTCGAAAAAGACCGATAGCGAGCGCGGCTACCGGAACCGCGAGGGCGAGACGCTCTTTATCGATGCCCGGAAGATGGGCTCGATGATCAGCCGCACGCAAAAGGAACTCCTCTTGGAGGATATTGCGACCATTGCGGCAACCTATCATGCTTGGAGAAGTGAAGAGGGGAGCTATCGTGCACGGGCCGGGAGCGCGGGCGTCCCGCCCGCATTACACGTCGAAGATGCAGGCGAGACGCCTGCGCTCCCGGGGTATAAAGACGTTGCCGGCTATTGCAAATCGGCCACGCTTGAAGAGATGCGCAAGCACGATTTCGTGCTCACCCCTGGGCGCTATGTCGGTGCGGCAGACCTTGAAGACGACGGCATCCCCTTTGAGACCAAGATGACCGAGATGAGCCAGGCGCTTTATGGGCAGATGGAGGAATCGGTGAGGCTGGATGAGGTGATTCGGAAGAACTTGGAGGGGTTGGGGTATGTCAAGTGAGGTATCCCCAGCATACTTGCCCCTTTTTGAATGTTCGTCCGATGGGAATATTTCATATGGCATCGTTCAGCCTGGGCCGCACTTTGAACAAGGGGTGCCAATTATCCGCGTTAACAATGTCAATAATGGAAACCTAGACATCTCGTCTCCAATTAAAGTTCACCCTGACATTGAAGAAAAACATCGTAGAACACGATTAGCAGGAGGTGAAATCTTACTGACCTTAGTCGGTTCTACCGGACAGACAGTAATAGCAGGTCCAGAACTCGCAGGTTGGAATGTGGCACGAGCTATTGCTGTGATAAGGCCGTCCTCAGAAATCAGTGCAACTTGGATTAAAATCTGCCTGCAATCAGACGAAGTCCAGCACTTCCTAGACACTAGGGCGAATACTACCGTCCAAAAAACTCTAAACCTAAAAGATGTTCGAAACATTCCAATCCTCAACTCTCCGAAAGAAGATAGACGATTCATTGAGGGCTGCTGGAATTCAATAAATGATAAGATTGAATTGAATCGGCGGATGAATGCGACGCTGGAAGGGATGGCGCAGGCGCTCTTCAAAAGCTGGTTTGTGGATTTTGACCCGGTGATCGACAATGCCCTCGCCGCTGGCAATCCGATCCCCGAGGAACTCACCGACCGCGCCGAAATCCGCCGCCAAGCCCTCGCCGATGGCACCTCCAATCGCGAAGCCGCCAAGCAATTTCCCGCTGCCTTTCAATTCACCGAATCCATGGGCTGGATTCCTGAGGGATGGGCGGCGGCCACGTTAGGAGACTACCTGGAAATTAAACGCGGAGGCTCCCCAAGGCCTATCCACGACTTTATTAGTCCAGCAGGTTTCCCTTGGGTTAAAATTGCGGATGCGACTGCTTCTACCTCTCGCTTCTTATTTGCGACCAAAGAGTTTATCAAACCAGAGGGTTTAAAGAAAACCGTTCTAATGAAGAAAGGATCACTGATACTCTCTAATAGCGCAACACCAGGCTTGCCGATTTTTCTAGAACTAGAAGCATGCATTCATGACGGTTGGTTACATTTTCCGGCAAAGAGACATTTCGGTGATTTGTATCTTTACCAACTTTTCTTGGTTATACGAGAAGAGTTGGTGGCGCAAGGAAACGGTAGCGTTTTCACAAATTTAAAAACTGACATTTTACGCGCCCAGCGAATTGCTGCCCCGCCATCGTCCGTGCTCGATTTTTTCGAAGGTTGGATGGAGCCAAACTTCGAAAAAATTCTAACTCTGAATGTTCAAACCAGATCGCTGTCTAATCTCCGCGACACCCTTCTCCCCAAACTCATCTCCGGAGAACTCCACATCCTCGAGGCCGAAAAACTCGCAGAGGAAGCGCTGGTATGAAAGAGAGCGCGGCAATGCTTGCGGCAACGAAGCGGGCGGGGACGCCCGCGCTCCTAGGGTGGCGTTCGCGAGGGTATTTGCCGCATTTCGATGTGAGTGGACTCTATCAAGCCATCACCTATCGTTTGGGTGATTCCTTACCCGGGAGCGCGGGCGTCCCGCCCGCTTCACCATCCCAAAGCGTTGCCGAAAAAGCAGAGCGGCGCAACCACATAGAACGGGAGCTCAATAAGGGATACGGTTCGTGCATTTTGCGCGATAAGGAAATAGCCAAAATCATTGTGGATGCATGGAAGTATTTTGATGGCAAGCGTTATGGTCTGGTGGCCTATGTGGTGATGCCCAATCATGTGCATGTGTTGATCAAAACGTACGAGGGTTTTCCTTTATCGCAGGTGATTCATTCGTGGAAGTCTTTTACTGCGCATGAGATTAACAAGTTTTTGAAAATATGCGGGCGGGACGCCCGCGCTCCCAATCGTCCAATTGGTGGAGAGGACGGGTGCGCTTCGGTGTGGCAAAATGAATACTTTGATCGTTTTATCCGTGATGAGAACCATTTCGCTCAAGCCATTGCTTACATTCATGAAAACCCTGTCAAAGCCGGCTTATGCGGTCACGCAAGTGAGTGGCCATGGTCCAGTGTAAATGAGGAGTGTCATGTCTAAGACCTTCACCGAAGCCCAACTCGAAGCAGCAATACTAGAACTCCTCGGCGAGGCGGGTTACCCCCATGTTCTCGGTGAAACCATTGACCGTCAGCCGCAGGAGGTGTTGATCAAGGCCGACCTGCGGGCATTCTTGGCCAAGCAGTATGCGATAGACGGGATCACTCCAGCAGAAATCGAGTCGATAATCCGCCAGCTGGAAGCCTATTCGGCGGCGGATCTCTACGAGAGCAATAAGGCAATCATGAAGCTGGTCTCGGACGGCTTTCTGCTGAAGCGGGAAGACCGCGACCGGAAAGACCTCTATGTACAGCTGATCGATTATTCGGACCTGGCCGCGTATCGACTACCGCAGGCGGGCGAGGTGCCGTGGATTGTAGCAGAGAAAGCGGCGGTTTACCGAACCGACGGCAATATCTTTAAACTGGTGAACCAGCTGGAGGTCATCGGCTACGAGAAGCGGATACCGGATGGGATTCTCTATATCAACGGCCTGCCTCTGGTGGTCTTTGAATTTAAGAGCGCGATCCGTGAGGAGGCGACGATCCACGACGCCTTTGTCCAACTGACCCTGCGCTACAAGCGCGACATCCCCGAGCTCTTTAAATACAATGGGTTTTGCGTGATCAGCGACGGGGTGAATAATAAGGCGGGTTCGTTCTTCGCGCCCTATGAATTCTTCTACGCCTGGCGCAAGACCGACGGCGGCGACCTGATCGAAAAGGACGGGATCGACTCGCTCTATTCGATGATCAAGGGGCTGTTTCAGCCGACCCGCCTCTGCGATGTGCTCCGCAATTTCGTCTATCTGCCGGACACCTCGCGGCGGGAGGAGAAAATCCTCTGCCGCTATCCGCAATACTACGCGGCAACCAAGCTGTATCGCAACATCTTGCTGCATATGCGACCCGCAGGCGACGGCAGGGGCGGCACCTACTTTGGTGCGACCGGTTGCGGCAAGAGCTTTACCATGCTGTTCCTGGCGCGGCTGTTGATGAAGAGCGTGGCGCTGTCGAGCCCGACCATAATCTTGATTACCGACCGCACCGATCTGGATGATCAGCTGTCGGGCCTCTTTACCGGTGGCAAGGGCTTTATCGGCGATGAGTCGGTGATCAGTGTGGAGAGCCGCACGCAGCTACGCGATCTGCTGAAGGGGCGTAACAGCGGCGGGGTTTTTCTCACCACGATTCATAAGTTTACCGAGGACACGGAGCTGCTGACCGAGCGCAACAATGTGATCTGCATCTCGGATGAGGCGCACCGCAGCCAGGTGAACCTGGACCAGAAGGTGAAAATCACGGCAGAGGGGGTAACGCGAACCTACGGCTTTGCCAAGTATCTGCATGACTCGCTGCCGAACGCGACCTATGTAGGCTTTACCGGCACGCCGATCGATGCGACGCTGGATGTCTTCGGCCCGGTGGTTGATGCCTACACCATGACCGAATCGGTGGCCGACGAGATCACGGTGCGCATCGTCTACGAAGGGCGGGCGGCCAAGGTGCTGCTCGACAACAGCAAGCTTGCCGAGATTGAAAACTACTACGCTGAGTGTGCCGATGACGGGGCCACTGACTACGCCATTGATGCGAGCAAACGCGCTAACCTGCAGATGAACGCCATTCTCGGCGACCCTGACCGGTTGAAGGCCTTGGCTTCGGACTTCGTCGCCCATTATGAGGCACGCGTCGCAGAAGGCGCCACGGTTGCCGGCAAGGCGATGTTCGTCAGCAGCAACCGGACCATCGCCTACAATTTCTACAGGGAAGCGATTGCTCTGCGTCCCGAATGGGCGGAAATAAAGGTCTGTGCCGACGGGGAGGAGCTGACGGAACAGGAAAAGAAACAGATCATGCCCATGGAACGCATCAAACTGGTGATGACCCGTGGCCAGGATGATGAAAAAGCTTTGTACGATATGCTGGGGAGCAAAGAATACCGAAAAGAATTGGATCGGCAGTTCAAAACCGCCAAATCGAATTTTAAAATCGCCATCGTGGTGGATATGTGGCTCACCGGCTTTGACGTGCCCTTTCTCGACAGCATGTATATCGACAAACCGGTCAAACGGCATAACCTGATCCAGACCATTTCCCGGGTGAACCGCAAGTATCAGCAGAAAGAAAAAGGCTTGATCATCGATTATATCGGCATCAAGAAGCAGATGAACCTGGCTCTGGCCCATTACTCCAAGGCCGACACCGCCAACTTTGAGGAAATCAGCCAATCCATTGTGGTGGTCAAGGACCATCTGGACCTGATGCGGGCGATCTTCCACAGGTTTGATGCCACCCCGTATTTCTCCGGGCAGTCCATCCAGCAACTGCACTGCCTCAACATGGCCGCGGAGTATGTGCAGATTACCGAGGAGTTCGAGAAGCGCTTCATGTTTCTGGCCAAACGCATAAAAGCCGCCTATGACATCTGCGTCGGCTGCGATGAATTTACCCAGGACGAGCGGGACCATGTCCATTTTTATCTGGCGGTCCGCTCCATAGTCTTCAAGCTCACCAGGGGTGATGCCCCGGATCTTGCGCAAATGAACGCCAAGGTGCAAAAGATGATTGCCGAGGCCCTGCAGAGTGATGGAGTGGAGGAAATCTTCAAGATGGGGCAAGGGGATACCTCTGAGGTGGATATCTTCGATCCGAACTACATGGCGAAGATCGAAAAGATCAAGCTGCCGAACACCAGAATCAAGCTGCTGCAGCAGCTACTGGCCAAAGTGATTGAGACGTTCAAGAAGGTCAATAAAATGAAGGGCGTTGACTTCTCCAAACAGTTCAAGGCCCTGGTGGATAAATACAATGACCGGAGTGAGCAGGACGTCCTCAGGAGCGAGGTGCTGGAAGAATTCACCGATGAGATTATCGACCTGTACCACGCCATAAAAAAGGAGAGGGAATCCTTTGCCGAGTTGGGCATCGATTTTGAAGAAAAGGCTTTCTACGACATCCTCAAAGCCCTCACCATCAAGTACGATTTTGTCTACCCCGAGGAGAAGCTCCTCGATCTTGCAAAAAAAGTGAAAGTCATCGTCGACGACAAGGCCAGATACACCGACTGGAGCCAGCGCAGCGACATCAAGGCCGAGCTGAAGGTGGACCTTATTATTTTACTGGCCGAGAATGACTATCCGCCGGTAGACAGGGATGAGGTGTACAAGGAGATTTTTGAACAGGCGGAGAACTTTAAGAAACACCGAAGTGTAATGAAGGGGTAACATATCAGTGCACCAGGAGCCTTGGCCACTGGAATTATTTACCTACCCAGCCTGTGAACTGTCTCGATTTCTCGTGATTGATAACTCGGTACGATTCCTGGATGAATTGGTGGTATACAAAAATAAATGTTGTGATTCAGTCTCAAACTCGATGAATGGAGGAAAGAATGCTGTCGGATGAGATGCAGGAAAAGGCAATGGATCTCTTCAAACAAGGGATGCACTGCAGTCAGGTAATAGCCATGGTTGGCCTGGAAAAACTGGGCATCAATGATCCCTCGGTAATCAAGGCTCTCGGCGCATTTGGCGGCGGTATCGCTGGAACTGGCAACATTTGCGGTACTCTGGTGGGCGCCGTCAGTGTAATAGGTAGCCTTTACAGCCGGGGAAGCGTCGAGGAAAAAGAAAACCCCCGAATGTGGGGCGCTACCAAGATAGTCCTGAAAAATTTTGAAGCATTGGCTATGCCGCACGGCGGCATCAACTGTTGCCAGATTGCCCGAGTTGACTGGATGGATCGAGATCAGGTTAAGAATTTTTATAGAAATCCCGAGAGCCGCCGTCAGCATTGCATCACCATCGTCGGAGAAACCGCCAAAGCTTTGTGTGAATTGCTGGATCAGGAATTGAAAATCATGGCCGATAAAAGCGAAGGCAAGAATTAAGCAAAAATTGAATGTGATACCTCTGGGATATAGGCAGTCAAGGAAGTCTGCCTATGGCTGTCTTCTTGTGTGAATTCAGAGAGTTTGCATGCTTTCAACATGTACTGTGTAGAACAGCGGATGATCGCGGACGGCAAACCGCTTTTCACCTGAAGCGATCAGTCCGTTTAAAAGAAAATCGGAGTTAAAATGGAACAACCAATATTGCAAATCATCGGTATGTTGCATGGCGATATCATCAGTCGTGAGGACGCTCCAAAAAATTATGATGAGTCACATCGAATTGGAACCCTGGAGATCTATCCTGAATTTCAGGATGGGCTTGACGGGATAGTTGTCGGACAGACCATTGTCGTGCTTTTTTGGCTGCACAAGTCAACACGGGATGTTCTCAAGGTTTATCCGAGAGGAGATAAATCAAAGGGATTGCGAGGTGTTTTTGCCACTCGCAGCCCGGTAAGGCCAAACCCCATTGCGATTTCCGAACTGCAAGTTTTGGCAATCAACGGCAATCAGCTGGAGGTGTCGGGGTTGGACATTCTGGATGGTACGCCTATCATTGATATCAAGAAAAAGATTGGCCGTTGAGCAACAGATCCCGTTATGGCAGCTCAGTAGCGTTTCGGAAATAAAAGGCATCATGTCTAACTAATAATGACAGTCAATATTCAGTTTTTCCCCTGAGGCTGATTATTCTCCACGTTTTTTCGGCACATCTCCTTGTGGAAAGGTAGTGTTAGTCAATTTTTGGATAGAGTAGTCCATCCACCCTGTATAGAAGGGGCTGTTTTTTCCTCGATATTCTTCTCGCCAAGCACCCATCCGGCCAGCCATCGCTCGGATATCATCCTCTTTTCTGTTGCTCCCCCTGGACCGGTACCCTGACCGTATGGGCGGACCGCAGCATGCCCAGGAAAGTGCCGTTTCTCCTCCGAAGAAATGGAGCTGATCATTGATGAGTGTTGCGACCGGCTTGCAAGGGTCAATGATGAGGTGAGTCGGCTTCTTCCGCCGGGGTTTCCTGAGGAAACGGCGGTATCGGTATTTTCTGGGATGCAGGGAGTGCGGGAACGCCTTGGGTGATTGGGGAAGAAGGAAAGAGATATGTCCCCAGCAGGTTTCCTGGAATGGAACAAGAAAAAGTGTACGTCTTTGCTATCTGTTAGCGACTCGCGACACTATTGAGTGACACTCATATGGCACGCTTTAGTGTCGCGTCTCAGGATGAGGATTTGCCCATGCGCATTGGCGATCAGCGCCCGGACAGCCGGGATGGGGTGGAGTTGCGGCATTTCAGTGGTCGGTTGCATGACTTTCTCCTCAGATCTTGCTTATCGTCCGGTCGAAGAGGACGAGATTTTTGGCCGGGCGAATGCGGTAGAGCTGCGCCGGGCGGTGCACCCCCGTCCGCGCCTTGGACGTGGCATCGAGGAAATCGAGCTCGCCGATTTTTCGCCGAAAGGCGCTTTTGTCCAGCTTGCAGCCCAGGACCTTTTCGTAGGTTTGCTGCAGGTCGGAAAGGGTGAATAGCTCGGGCAGGAGATAACACGGCACCGCCGAATAGGTCGATTTATTGCGAAGCCGCTGTACGGCGCTGTCGATAATACGGTTGTGATCAAAGGGCAGCTGCGGCAGATCGTCGACCGGATGCAGCAGAAAACGGTCGGACCCCTGGGACATCAGGGTCTCAATATCGAGTAGGGCATAGTAGCTAATGCTCACCGACCAGCCTCGCGGATCGCGGGTTGCGCTGGCGAAGGTATAGAGCTGTTCAAGATATGGCGAAACGAGGGCAGTTTTATCTTTCAGCACCCTTTTGGCGGCGGCGAGGCTGTCGAGATCCTCTTCGGTGTGGACATAGCCGCCGGGCAGGGCCGGAAAACCTTTGTAGGGATCCCATGTCCTTTTCTGTAAAACTACCTGTAAAGCATTGTCCTTCAAGGTCAGAAGAACAACATCGACGGTCAGGATAATGTTTTGTTCCATCTCTTTTTGCCTCACATATATACTTTGTACAAATTAACGTGGAAATCTAAAAATAGAGATAACACGTTAATAAAACGTGTCAACTGAATATTTGTAATTCACATAGTTGCATAATGAATATAAGTGTTGTATCCTTTGTTATAAGAAGGGAAGAGCGAACGGCAAGGAGTCGTAGGGAAGGTGTGACGCCGGGCCGGCCCGCTTGAGAAAAGCACATTCAACACAAGGAGGACACTATGCTCGGATTCAAATTCGCCAAATTTCAACCAACCGATTATGTGCTGCAGTACAAAGGCGGGAAGCTGGTCCGCGAAGGCATCGGCCAGTCCTTTTTCTATTTTGCCCCGACCTCGTCCCTTGTGCGGGTGCCGGTGGCCAGCGTCGATGTTCCTTTCATCTTCCTGGAAGTGACCGCCGACTTCCAGGAGGTGACGGTGCAGGGACAGTTGACCTACCGCATTGCCGATCCGGGAAAGGTGGCGCAGTTGATGGATTTCAGTATTGCCGAGGACGGCAAGAAATACGCCACCGACGACCCGAAGAGCCTGCCGCAGCGGTTGATCAACCATGCCCAGGTCCTGACCCGCGCTTCCCTGCAGGCCATGCCGCTGCGTCAGGCTTTGGGCAGTTCAAGCGATCTTGTCACCGGCATTCGGGAAGGGATGCGCCAGGCCGAGGCGATCACCTCCCTTGGTGTGGAGATTTTGGGCTTTTCCATCCTCGCTATCAAGCCGACACCGGAAACCTCGCGGGCCCTGGAGGCAGAGGCGCGGGAGCAGATCCTGAAAGAATCCGACGAGGCCATCTACGCCCGGCGCAATGCCGCAGTGGAGCAGGAGCGGGCGATAAAGGAAAATGAGCTGAACACCGAGATCGCCATCGAAAACAAAAAACGGCAGATCAAGGAAGCCCAGATGGAGGCGGAGAAGTCGGTGCAGCAAAAGAAAAGGGAGATTAAAGAAGCGGAGATGGCGACGCGCATCGCCCTGGAAGAAAAGAATAAGGAATTGGTCGAGTTGTCGGTACAAAACGAACGGCATCAGGCCGACAGCAAGGCCTACGGCATCTCGGCGACGCTTAAGGCCCTTGCCGCCACCGACCCGAAGGTGCTACAGTCGCTGACCAATGTCGGCATGGATCCGGGCCGCCTGCTGGCCCTGGCATTTAAGGAAATGGCTGAAAGTACCGGCAAGATCGGGCAGTTGAATATCTCCCCGGATCTCCTTCGGGAAATGATGGCTGAACGTAAATAGGTGGCCTATGTCTCCGCAAAGCGAAAACAAGATCATCCTCATTGTCCGCAAAACCCGTCTGGACGAACTGATTTTTCGGTACAATACCGAGGCCCAGGCGAAATTTTACATCGAGCATCTCGGCGCCGATTTTTCCGACTACAAACGGGAAGACGAACAGTATAAGGCGGCAGTGACAGAGACGCGGCAGCATCTCGAGGAGTTGGGGCGGGTCCAGACCGTCGACCGGACCTTTGTTCCCAACTTCATTTTCGGCGCAAGGGATACGGTGGTCGTGCTCGGCCAGGACGGACTGGTGGCCAATACCCTGAAATACCTTAGCGAGCAACCGGTGGTTGGCGTCAATCCCGATCCGGCCCGCTGGGAGGGGGTGCTGTTACCCTTTGTGGTGCGGGATATCCCGAAGATTCTGCCCCAGGTCTTTAAGGAAAAACGGGCGATCTCCGAGGTGACTATGGCACGGGTCGAGTTGAATAATGGCCTCAGTCTGCATGCGGTGAATGACCTCTTCATCGGTGCCCGTTCGCATATCTCGGCTCGGTATTTGATCAGGTCGGGGGCAAGGGAGGAGGAGCATTCCTCAAGCGGCATTATTGTCTCGACTGGTTTGGGTGCCACCGGCTGGTATAAAAGCCTGATGGCTGGGGCTCTGGCTATTGCCTCGGCTGTTGCCGGACGGGAGATTAAGGCAGCTCCCGCTGCCTTTCCGCGGGATGCCGAGTATCTGCAGTTTACCGTGCGCGAGCCCTTTCCCAGCACAACCTCCCAGGCAACGCTGGTAGTGGGGAGGGTAACGGCTAAAAAGCCGTTAAGCCTAGTGTCACACATGGCCGGTGCCGGAGTCATTTTTAGCGACGGAATCGAAAGCGACTATCTTGAGTTCAATTCCGGGGCACGGGCAACAATTACTCCTGCGGCAAAGAAGGGGCGGTTGGTGGTTTGAGGTGGCGGTTTCAAACCATCCAGTCGATTGAGATCAAATTCAAGGACTTATGGCTTTTTGCTGTAAGGAGCTCAGAAACCATCACAATGATGGTTTTGCGGTAAAACGCAAGAAACCCCCGAAGAGCAACGCTCAACGGGGGTTTTTGTTTTTAAAGAAAGGAAATCGGCGGCGACCTACTCTCCCACACAGTTACCCATGCAGTACCATCGGCGCAGAAGAGCTTAACTTCCGTGTTCGGAATGGGAACGGGTGGATCCTCTTCGCTATGACCGCCGATAAAGCGGTTTGGTGAGGGG
>CAIQWD010000041.1 GCA_903875445.1 uncultured delta proteobacterium
CGCGAGGTTGGTTGCCCTGGAATTATAAGGAAAACTTCACATCTCCCGCTTGTTGAACGAGATCCAGCACCTACTCCCCCACCGGACTTTACCAGCTATTGTTCTGGCAAGATAGGCAGGCTTGCCGAAAGGACACGATATTTCCAGGCAAGCTCACGGGCGACTTCCGGTGGTCCGACCGGATCGCCCATGGCAACCCAGGCGCGACCTTCAATTCCGTACATGACAAAGCCTGCGTTTCGTTCGTCAAACAGCAGTTCCTTGTCGCCGAGCAGAGCGAGATTTGGCATCGTCAGCGGTGAGAGGTCGATGATTCTCCGAGCCAGGTTTAATTCGTCCGGTCCTGGAGGCTTGGGATCTTTTGGGGCAGGCCCCAGTAATCTTGCCATGGTCAGGAGCAAAAGCAGGATAGTGGCACCCACCGTTGCTCGCAGAAATCTGGGGGCATCTCCCTCCAAAGCGAACTGCCACCAGAGTTTGCTGGAATAATCGACATGTTTGTAGGAAAAGATTCCGAGCCAGATGGAACACGCCAAAACCAGCAGAACCGTGACAATCCATCCGACACTCAAGGAATCCTGGAACAACGAGGACTGGCGGTAAAAATGTCTCCGGCAGGGCAACAAAGCTACCAGCATCACGCCAAGCAGTATAGCCTCCTCATAATCCGCTCCCTTGAGCAGTGAGAGGCAACTACCGGCCCCGAGAAAAACGACCATAAGGAGATAGGCAGCATCGATTCGTCGCTGCAGGCCCCTGGCCAAGAGCAGCAGACACACGCCGATGAGACTGCCGAGGAAGTGCGACAATTCGATTACCGGCAAGGGGAGGATCTCGTAGAGCCAGTGCAGGCGACCGTGTACTGCCGGGGTGGCCCCGGAAAAGAGGAGAACCGCACCACTGATCAGGGTAGTAACCGACAGCAGATATGGCACCATGACTCCCAGCCAGCGGTCGACATGGTGGAAAGTTTTTTTGAACAGGTGCTTTTTCTCTATGAGTTCATTGCCTCCCAGCAGGAGTGCCGCCAGAGCCAAGGGAAGCAGGTAATAGACGCCACGATAGATCACTATCGAGCCGAGCAGGGCACCAGCCGGGATTTGTGGAGCCGACAGCAGAATAATCGATTCGAAGACACCCAGTCCGCCCGGGACATGACTGATCAAGGCCACAACTTGGGCCAAGAGATAGATACCGAGAAACTGCATAAAGGATAGTCCGGCATGCTCAGGCAGAAGGACAAAGAGCACGCAGCTGGCAAGAAGCCAGTCAAAGGAACCGATCAACAACTGCGCCACGGCAAGCCGCGGCGAAGGGATCGGCAATTCCCAACTCATGAAGCGAAAAGGCTTTTTCCGGGCGGTGATGAAAACCAGGTAGCCGACAATCAGTGCGGCAAAGATCACCCCGACCAGACGGGTCGAGTGGATTGCCACATGCGCCAGAGCCGGCATCGCTATGGGTTCGGCGATAAACACAATAGCGGCAACTGTGCCGATCCCGAGCCAAAACGTCAGCGCGGTAAAGGTAACTATACGGGCAATCTTTTCGGCGGAGAGACCCCAGGCCGAATAAAGACGATAGCGGATCGATCCGGAGGTGAGGAGAGACAGGCCTATGGTATTGCTGAAGGCGTAGCTGATAAAAGCGGCCAGGGTCACCTTGCCGGCCGCCAGTGGATGCTGAATATAGGAGATTGCCAACCGGTCATAGCCGGTCATGAGCAAATAGCTCAAAGCCGTCAGTCCGACGGCGGCCAAAACATGTGATTTTGGGATGATTCGCAGCTGAGCCAGGATCTGGTGGTAGTGTAAATGACGGAGGGCGTCATGCAGCACCCACAGTGCCGCGACAAAAAGAGCCAGGGCAATCAGGGGGAGCAAACGGTGAATAAACGACGAGCGTAGAGGTGACGGTGTCATTGAGCTTTACCCTTCCCAAGAGCGAATGATCCGGGTAATGGTGCAGGCAGTCGCTGCAGCAAGATCGCAGATCGCAGTGGTCTTTGCGGTGCCTGTGCAGCGGTTGAATGTCAGTTAAGAGCCTTTATAGAACTCAAAAGGCAACATAATAAACATAGTCAGAACGAGAGAAAATTGCAACGCCCGAGGGTTGTTTTTGGAAAACTGATTATTCAGCTATCAATTCTCCAGTATTCTCTTCCGGAATGAAACGACGCGACTTGATTCTTAAAAAAAAATATGCAAAGCTTGATGGTACGAGGTCTGCCGCGTTATTGAACCGGAAGGTTTATGCTTAAATCGAAGTTACTTGGAGGGAAAAGTATGTTTTCCAATTCAAAAATGAGTACACGATTAATATTCGGTTTCAGCTGTGTTTTACTGTTTCTGGTAATTGTAGGAAGTACTGGTTATTGGGGCCTGAACAAAATGAAGTTCGAGCTTTCAGATGTTTCTGAAAGAAGCAGTAAACTGGTGGAATATGCGCAACGTTCGCGGGCTAACATCAATATGATGCGTCGCTTTGAGAAGGACATGTTTTTAAATATTGAGGATGCGACAAAAGTTGAAGGGTATAAAAAAGAGTGGGCCAATGCCTTGGATCACTTCCGGCAGCGTATGGATGCGATGGCCAAGTTAGTGGATGCCCAGAAGGACAAAGAAACCGTTGCCGATATTAATAAAAATATTTCCGTGTATGCAGACGGTTTAGGTAAAGTGTACGAAAAGATCAAGTCGGGCGAAATAAAAACCCCTCAGGAAGCAAACAAGGCTATTGGCCAATATAAAGAGGCCACTCACCGGGGTGATTCCATGGTGGTGGAGTTTGCCAAACAAATAGACAGTCAGACAGAGAATGATGTCAAAAACGCGATCTCAGTCAGCAATAAAATCCAGATGTCAATGTTGATTCTGTCGGTTGTCGCTGTGGCACTTTCCATTACACTGGCCGTATTGATTATTAAGAGCCTGTTGAATCAGCTTGGAGGTGATCCGAAACAAGTCTGTGAAATCGCCAAGATGGTTGCTGTTGGTAACTTTTCCCAAGAAATCATCCTTGCTCCCGGCGATACAGGAAGTGTCATGGTGGCAATGAAGGAAATGGTCGCAAATCTGGCGAAAATGATTCGAGAGGTGGACATTGGTATTACCATCCTGGACTCCTCCTCTTCCAATTTGAGTGTAATTTCCGAGCAGATGAATCTTGGGGCCGAACAAACCTCCAGACAGACATGCAGTGTAGCGACGGCGGCTGAAGAGATGAGCACCAACATGCACAATGTGGCTGCAGCCAGCGAGCAGGCTACCCATAATGTCAACGTTATGGCCACCGCCGCTGAGGAGATGGCTGCCACGGTACATGAAATCGCGCAGAATTCGGAAAAGGCGCGAGTCATTACCGCTAGAGCTGTCGATGAGACCCAGAACGCCTCGTCCAAGGTGAACGAACTGGGTGCTGCAGCCAAGGAAATCAGCAAAGTGACGGAAGTAATCACCGAAATTTCAGAACAAACCAATCTGCTGGCACTCAATGCCACCATTGAGGCTGCTAGAGCCGGAGAGGCCGGAAAAGGGTTTGCCGTCGTAGCAAACGAGATTAAAGAGCTGGCCAAACAAACAGCTAAGGCTACACAGGAGATCAAAAATAGAATAGAAGGCATTCAAACCTCCACCAATGACACTGTCGGCAAGATAAAACAGATTCATGAGGTAATCGAAGATGTGAACGAAATAGTGTCGACCATTGCAACGGCAGTGGAGGAACAATCAGCGGCTACCCAGGAGATCTCTAGTAATGTCTCTCATGCTTCCCAAGGTATCGAAGAAGTCAACACCAATGTTGCGGAAAGCTCATTGATATCCGGTCAGATTTCTAAAGAAATTTCCGGGGTAAATCATTCCGCTAGGGAAATGGCGACCAGCAGTTCACAAGTCCATATCAGCGCCCAGGATTTGCAGAAGCTAGCTGGCCGTTTAGCTCAGACTGCGGCTCGATTCAAGATTCCTCCCGCACGATTTAACATCGGTGTTGTAAAAGCCGCCCATCTCAAATGGCGATCTCGTTTGGAGGCTTTGCTGCACGGTACGGAAGCATTAAAACCTGAAGAGGTCGCAAATCACCATCAATGCGCTTTCGGCAAATGGTATGACAGCCTGGAAGGTCAGGGACTCAAAGTTTTCCCTGCTTTTAGTGAGGTCGGGAAGCATCACGAAAAAATCCATTCCCATGCTTGCGAGATTGTTGGTCTTTTAAACCAAGGGAATGCAAATAAGGCCACAGCCTTAATGGCATCCTTCGAGGAGGAACGGATGAAGTTATTCGCAGCTCTAGACGAACTGTATTTGGTGTAGGTCTTAAGCAAACGTCTCCAAAGTTTCCTAGTAATTTGTGCAGACCAGCTGCCATAAAGCGTATTGTTGGACAGGCTCGGAGAGATAACCGCCACTTCTGTTTTTTTACGATCGCAAGTGGTCACGAATTACTGCCGCACCCTCACTATGCCTCGAACTGATCTTGGCAGATCTTTATTCCACCATTTCCTCCATTTTGGCACGGTTTACAATTTCGACTCTCTGCTCGTTAAAGCGCACTAGGCCCTCATTTTCAAGCTCTTTGGATGCCCGGTAGAAGGTCTCGTGGGTCATGTCGAGAAGAGTGGCTATGGATTTGCGGTGCGCCGGCAGAAGGACCGATGCACTGTTTTGCATTTCGCCAAGGAGAAGAAGGTAGCTGACGATCCGCATTATCGGGGATTTCAGGGTGAGCTCTTCAATGCGCTGTCGCAGGTGAATCACTTCGAGGGAGAGGTTGTGGATCCAGGCGGCGGCAAACTGGAGATTACTTTGAATCATTTTCTGGAAGGCATCCTTGCCGATCAGGACGATGGTGCTGTCCTTCAACACTTCTGCATAACAATGGTAATTCTCCGAAAAGAGGCTTGCCTCGGCAAAGGTGCTCCCTGGACCGGCGATTTCCATGGTGATCTCCTTGCCTTTGGCGGAGCCCCGGTAGACACGAATTGCCCCGTCTAAAACCGCAAAAAAACCCTTGACAGCATCCCCCGGAGAAAAAAGGAGCGATCCTTTTTTGGCGGGAATCTCCCTGGCGATGGCCTCCAGACTGGCAAGATGCTCTTGCGGAAGAGCGGAAAACAGGGGGAACTTTTCCAACATGGCTAACTCCTTCCTGAGCTGACTTCCTTTTTTAACAAAAAAGCTTAAAAACTACAGAGCGTATGATCCGGATCATACACTTAGCGAGAATTCCACGCTATGGTAACAGCCGAAACATACAACGGTTTACCAATCTCAGACATGGAAGGAAATGCCATGAAACGGAATCTGTTGCCTCTGGCATTGGCCACCTTTTGGACCATTGTTAGCCTGGTCTCAACGGTCAAGGCCGAGGGATTGAACCAAGTTGAAAGCACAGACACTCGGGGAAAACCAAAGCTATTGGAGTTATTCCTTTCTTTTCTTAGAATGGGGCTCACTGCCTTTGGCGGTCCCGCTATGATAGCCTACCTCCGCAAAATGGCTGTCGAGAAGAAGCAATGGCTTGACAGCGAATCTTTTCAGGATGGAGTGGCGCTCTGCCAGACAATACCAGGGGCAACCGTCATGCAGATGGCCGCCTATATCGGTTTGAAAGTCCGGGGCGTGCGCGGGGCGATTGTGAGCTACATCGGCTTTGGTCTTCCGGCGTTTTTTCTCATGCTGGCGCTTTCCTTCGCCTATGCGCGCACCCATGAGTTACCGACCGTCGTCTCAATCTTCAGCGGCCTTCAGGCCGTTATTGTGGCCGTTGTGGCCAACGCCACTTATTCTTTCGGTAGAACATCTCTCAAAAGCTGGAAAAACGCGGCGATCGCTCTTGCCGCGGCGGTACTCTTCGGACTTATGGCAAACCCGGCCCTGATTATTCTCCTGGCGGCTCTGCTTGGGATGCTGCTGAACGGCAAGCAACCATCCGCTCGTAGCGCTGCGCATTTGAACACAATGCCACACACAACCATACCGTTACTGCTCTTTCTCCTCGCCTCCGCTGCCGCCTTCGTCCTGCTTTTTTTCTTCCAAAAGGAGCTATTCGATCTCGCCATTCTGATGTCCAAGATCGATCTCATTGCCTTTGGCGGCGGGTTTGCCTCGATCCCCCTCATGTTCCATGAGATCGTCGAGGTCCGCTCCTGGATGGACGCCGCGACATTTCTGAACGGAATTGTTCTGGGACAGTTTACTCCCGGCCCCATCGTCATCACCGCAACCTTTGTGGGCTATCTGGTCCGAGGTTTCCAGGGGGCATTCATTGCCACCATTGCCATTTTTCTTCCTTCTTTTCTGATCCTGGTCGGTATCGCCCCCTGGTTCGACAGGGTTCGCTCATCACCATGGTTCAGCAGGGCCATCGGCGGCATCTTGTGTTCCTTTGTCGGCCTGCTCCTTTCCGTCACCATCCGCTTTGCCCTGAATATCCATTGGGACGTGGTCCACGCGATCTTTGCAGCTGCAGCCTTTGTAGCTCTGGTTTTTAAACTGGATATTTTGTGGGTGATCCTGGCGGGAACTCTGATCTCGCCATTTGTTTTTTAACAAGAAGGTGAACTATGTGGATTGTCAAACTCGCGTTACGTCGACCGTATCCTCTAGGTGAGAAGAGATAAAATTCCGCTGAGTAATACCACTATCAGTCCCAAACAAAAATTCATCTTGACCAAATTCAGGGATAATTTCTGTAAAGATGATTTCTCGGATACAGTTTCTGTTTATATAATCTTGGGAGCTAATTGCCGGCTTATGATTTGCCATATTGCGTTGGTGTAGGCATCCAGTCTTAATTTTACATAATGGCGAATCCGGCCTAATCAATCGACACGTAACACCACGGAATAACTATTAAATAGTGCCAAGACTCGATCTCCGACCTGAAATCCGAGGTGTTGCGTTTGCTTTGTGGACACCAGTGCACATAATTCAACACCGCCGGAGATGAGAATCGAGTATTCTGAATTTATCTCTCCTTGCGTCTTGCGCTCAATCACTCCATCGAATTGATTCTCCGCGCTGCATTCAGGTGCTTTGTCACCCTTTTGCAAAATAATCCACGGTGCCTTAACCTCTGCCGTAATCAACCGTCCTTCGTGTAAGCCTAGTCTTTCAAGGCTGTTATTGGTTATCACAGTGGTCACAGAATGACCGCTCAACGTGATTATCTCCACTCGAGTCTGAATATCTCCTCGCTGAATCGTCTTGACCTTGCCGAAGAAGGAATTGCGGGCGCTGGTTTTATGAGAAGATTCTCTTTCCATAAAAAGCCTGGTCACCTGGTGGATTTCATCTGCGGAAAACGAAACATACGACGAGGTTAAATTTGGTGTTGAATGGCCTAAAATAGCCTGAACGACAGGTAAGGGCATATTACATTGCATTAACTCAACAGCCCGAGCCTTCCGGATCATCTCCGGTCCGCCAAATTGTTTGGAAAATCCACAGTGTTGTGCTCGTTCGTAGAATTTTCGGCGAACGAAGGCAGGATCAACGTCAAACATATTTTGCAGAGATTCTTTAAATTCCAGGTCTGCTAGTGCAGACTCAATTTCATGGGAAAGAGTTTCTGAGACTCGAACTTCTCTCGGTATCGATTCTTTTTCAAAATCGGCGCTGTTAAAAAAAACCGCCGATCTTCCAACGTCGATATCTTTAAAAGGATTCAAGGCCAAAACCTCATTCAATTTGGCTCCCGTGTAGCGAATCAACAAAAAAATAAGCAAGATACGCCTACGTGAAAGCCGCACATCCTTACGGGGTGAAGCATCCACCCATTCCCGAAAAGAAAGCTCCAATCGGTTGAGTTGCACCGTGTCCAAACAATTACCCTCCTCAGCAATGGAAATGATCCGTCCGTGGTCTATGCTTGTGGCTAGTGGCTGGAGTTCAACCGGCTGTTTTTTATTTTTATTCATTCTGGTGTTCATGGGTTATCCCTGTCGATGCCGTTTCCCTGTTTGACTTTTAATACGTACTGATTGCTCTCTCTGTTTTTAACAGATTGAATTCATAGAGCTCTACATAAAAACAATCTTGACATTGATTTAATCCTTCTATATACTGACACGTAAATAATACATTACGAGTCAATAAGAAGCAAGTTATCAATTTCTCATGGAGGTTACGATGCTTTTTGAAACCGCCGGGATTGAAGTCAACCCATTGATTCCACCCTTAGTAGCTCTCGTCATTTCTTTTTTTACCTCCATGGGAGGCGTATCAGGTGCTTTCTTGTTGCTGCCTTTTCAGATGTCGTTTCTTGGTTACACAAACCCTTCGGTCAGTGCCACAAATCAACTATTCAATGTTGTTGCCATCCCCAGCGGGGTGTATCGCTTCTTTAAGGAAGGACGGATGGTCTGGCCTCTTACCTGGATAGTCATAATCGGCACTCTCCCTGGTGTCTTGATTGGTGCTTACGTGCGTGTCATTTATTTGCCAAATCCTAAAAATTTCAAACTTTTTGCTGCCGGGGTGTTGCTCTATATCGGGGTCAAAATGGTGCGTGATTTGTTGAGCAAAAAAAAAGGGAATGCAAACACGGCCAACAGTGAAAAACGTTTTCAGGAAATGGTGCGCCAAAGGCGTGAAAAAATAACCGGCCCGAAAACAGCTGACAGTGCTCTCCCACCTGTTATCAAGGTGACTCACTTCAACTTGAACCGTCTGAGCTACACTTTTTATGACGAGGCCTTTGATATTTCGTTCTGGGGAGTTTTTGCCCTCAGTTTCGTTGTTGGTATAGCGGGGGGTATTTACGGTATTGGCGGCGGATCGATTATGGCCCCCTTCTTCGTGACGTTCTTCGGGCTCCCGGTGTATACGGTAGCCGGAGCTGCCCTGATGGGAACCTTTGTTACCTCGGTTGCAGGCGTTGGTTTTTACCAGTGGCTTGCGTATGTCTATCCGAATGTTTCAGTGGCTCCTGACTGGTCCCTGGGCATTTTATTCGGGTTAGGAGGAATGGCCGGCATGTATTTCGGTGCACGTTGTCAGAAATATGTCCCGGCAAAAGCCATCAAATGGATGCTTGCGGCAATCATCACTGTAACAGCTGCAAAGTATATTTCAGAATTCTTTGGACATTGAAAATATGGAAACCACCCCTGTAACTGTGCATGCCATCAACGGTACTAAACAGAATTATTTAATACTGTTGAACATATGAAGCAGATCGAAAATGTCCGCCACCCATGGACACCGGCATCATCAAGATCAACTTCGAGGCCGACGCCAATTGTATGTGCCTATCTTTTATACGCTTTTTGCCGATGTGCGGCAATGGTGGCAAAGGATGCATGTGTTTTCAGGCTGAGGTCACCGAGGTTGTTTCCCTCTTGTTTCCTCTGCCGATGTTGACAACAAACACTACACCGCTTAGCTTCTTTTGTGGGTTTCTCGATTGATTTTGCCAAGAAACCCGCCAATATTATACTGTTATTCAAGATTAACTTCTCGGCGGGTACAGGTGCCAACTGAGAGTAAAGGAGATACGTAATGGCTTATACATGTCAGAATTGTGGTTCGTCGGCAGAGGAGCCCAGCAACCTCTGCAATCCGGCCCTTGAAGAGAGCGGGAGCAAATTTTGCGGTGCCCCGGCAAGTCAGGTTTGCAATGGAAAACTTGGGGAAATGAAATACTCATGCGATGCATGCGGCAGTGTTTCAGCAGATGCCGACCGCCTTTGTAGTCCCAGTCAAATCAGATAACATCAACTTAAAGAACCGTTTTTCTTAACGGCCTGACCCCGATAAACGGGATGCTTGCCGATACCCGAGAGAGGGTAGCAGCAAGCATCCCTTCGTTGGGCATCGGTCATCTGCCGAAGGGTATCGACAGTAACTGCCCAGCCTCAATCATTTTTAAAATGCACCAGAACCGTCCCCGTCTCGACCGCATCCCCCGGCTGCACACAGACCGATTCAATCACCCCGTCACCTAAGGCGGACACGGCACTTTCCATCTTCATCGATTCAAGAATGACCAGCTCTTGCCCGCGAAAGACCCGTTCTCCCTCCTTCACCTTGACGGCCACCACCAGGCCGGGCATCGGGCAATCGAGAACATTGCCGCCCAGTCGCTCGGTCGGCGGCGGCATATGGCCGGCCAGCTGCCATTCTCGGGGGTTGTAGATCTCGAAGGTGCCGGACACCCCGCAATGTGCCGCCTCAATGAAGTTACCGCTGTATTTCAGCCGGAAAAAGGCATCCTGACCGTTGATGGAGAGCTTCAACCGCCGCCGATAAAATTCCATCGGCGGGGTTATGACCTGATAGGCAACATTGTTGACCAGCACCTGCCACTGCAGATCGCCGCCCTTTTTTTCCAGGCGGATATGAAAGATGTGTTCTTCATGCTTGGTCACATATTCGAAATCTTCCCTGGCCGGTACGGCGACTCCAACCCGTGATTTCAGTGGCCTGAGCGAATCCTGCAGAAGGTTTTCGCGCAGGTGATAAATAAGGGTTGTGGCGGTGGCCATGCCATGCAGCACCTCCTGCGGTGCGGCAAGCTTCATGTCCGGGTCGAGGAGATGGGTGGGAATGAAGTCGGTCGACAGCTCGCCGCGGACGAATACCGGGTGGGTGAGAATCTGATTGGCGAAATCGATATTGGTGGAGATACCTTCAATATGATAGCCGTTCAAGGCCTGCACCATCTTGCGGCGGGCCGCCTCGCGGTTCTCACCCCAGGTGATGACCTTGGCCAGCATTGGATCGTAGTAGACACTCACCGTGCTGCCGGCATCGACGCCGGAATCGACCCGCAGGTCTTTGCCGCGGGGCTCGGCATAGCGGGTGATGAGACCAACGGAAGGAGCAAAACCGCGCCTCGGGTCTTCGGCGCAGATACGAACCTCCATGGCCCAGCCCGAGAGCGTAACCTGCTCCTGGGTGAAGGGCAGCCTATGGCCGAAGGCAATGCGCAGCTGGTGCTCGACCAGATCAATGCCGTTGACCAGTTCGGTAACCGGATGCTCGACCTGCAGGCGGGTGTTCATTTCGAGGAAAAAGAAATCGCCCCGTTCATCGACAATGAATTCGACCGTTCCGGCGTTGACATAGCCGGCCGTCTTCGCAAGCTCGCAGGCGAGCGCCCCCATTTTGGCCCGGAGTGCCGGATCTAGGGCACAGGAGGGCGACTCCTCGATGATCTTCTGGTAGCGCCTCTGGATGGAGCATTCCCGCTCGCCGAGATGCACCACATTGCCGTGCCGGTCGGCGAGGATCTGAATTTCGATATGGCGCGGTTTCTTGATATAGCGTTCGACAAAAATGCGGGCGTCGCCAAAAGATTTTTGCGTTTCCTGCTGGCAGAGAGCCAGCGCCGAGGCCATTTCCTCGGGGCGATCTACCGCTCGCATACCCTTGCCGCCGCCACCGGCAGCCGGTTTCAGGAGCACCGGATAGCCGACCGTATCGGCCGCCGCAACCGCCTCTTCGTAGGTGGCTACCGGTTCGACGATTCCGGGGACGACCGGCATCCGGGCCTTGCCGGCCAGTTTTTTGGCGGCGATCTTGTCACCCATGGCGGCAATCACCGAAGCCGGCGGGCCGATAAAGGTCAGGCCTGCCGCCGTAGTTTTCTCGGCAAATTCGGCATTCTCCGAGAGAAATCCGTATCCCGGATGAATCGCCTGACAGCCGGTTGCCAGAGCGGCAGCGATGATTTTATCCATGTGGAGATACGACTCGACAGGCCTTGCCCCGCCGAGGAGAACCGCCTCGTCGGCCTCTTTCACATGGATGCTCCGGAAATCGGGCTCGGAATAGACGGCAACACTGCGGATACCCATGGACTTGCAGGTGCGGAGGATGCGAACGGCAATTTCACCGCGATTGGCGATCAGGATTTTTTCAAACATTGGAGGCCTCACAGTGGGATATTGCCGTGTTTGCGGTCAGGGCGGCTGCTTTTTTTGCTCTCGAGAAACTGCAGGGTGCGGATGAGCCGGTGCCTGGTGTCGCGAGGGAAGATGACGTCGTCGATGTAGCCCCGCTTGGCGGCGAGAAAGGGGTTCATAAAATGTTTGCGGTAGCTGTCCATCTTTTCATTCAGCATGGCGTCCGGATCGTCGGCGCGATCGATTTCCCGACGATGGATCACCTCGGTGGCGCCGCGTGCGCCCATGACCGCGATCTCGGCGGTTGGCCAGGCGTAGTTGATGTCGCAGTGGATGTGCTTCGAGTTCATCACCACATAGGCGCCGCCGTAGGCCTTGCGGACAATAACGGTAATCCGCGGCACGGTGGCCTCGCTGAAGGCATAGAGCAGCTTGGCGCCGTGACGGATGATGCCGCCGTGCTCCTGCTCAGGGCCCGGCATGAACCCCGGTACGTCCACCAGGCAGACGAGGGGGATGTTGAAGGCGTCGCAGAAGCGGACGAAGCGTGCCGCCTTGAACGAGGCATTGTTATCGAGCGCCCCGGCCAGGACCGCCGGCTGATTGGCGACAAGGCCGATGGTTTGTCCGCCGAGACGGCCGAGGCCGCAGATGATGTTGCCGGCGAAATCGGAGTGTACCTCAAGAAACTCGGCGCCGTCGAGGATGCTGTAGATGAGCACGTTCATGTCGTAGCTCTGGTTGGGATTGGGCGGCACCAGATAGTCGAGGGTCGGATCGATGCGGTCCGGCGGGTCGTTGAGATCGAGGATGGGGGCCTTCTGCCGGTTATTCGAGGGTAGATAGTTGATCAGTTGCCGCACCGCCCTGAGGCAGAGGATATCGTTCGGGTAAACGAACTGAGCAACGCCGCTTTTCTCGGAATGCACCCCGGCTCCGCCCAATTCCTCGGCGGTGATATCCTTGTGAATGACGGTCTTCACCACATTCGGGCCGGTGACGAACATGTGCGAGGTCCGCTCCACCATGAAGACGAAATCGGTGATCGAGGGGCTGTACACCGCCCCGCCGGCACAGGGCCCCATGACGCAGGAGATTTGCGGGATGACGCCGCTCGCGTAGACGTTGCGATGAAAGATTTCGCCGTAGGCGGCCAGGGCATCGACGCCTTCCTGGATGCGCGCCCCGCCGGAGTCGTTGAGGCCGATGATCGGTGACCCGACCTGATAGGCCAGATCCATCACCTTGCAGATTTTTTGGGAATGGCCCTCGCCAAGAGAACCGCCGATGACGGTGAAGTCCTGGCTGAAGACAAAGACCTCCCGACCGTTGATGGTGCCGTGGCCGGTGATGACGCCATCGCCGGGGTGGGTTTCGCCACTCGCGACCGAGGCGCCGCGGCCTACCTTGAGGATGTCGATCTCTTCGAAGGAACCTTCGTCAAGCAAGAGGTGAATGCGTTCCCTGGCGGTGAGTTTTCCTCTCTGGTGCTGAACGTCTATGCGCTTCGTCCCGCCTCCGGCGAGGGCCTGAGTGCGCAATTCGAAGAGTTCGAGAATGTTGTTGTGCATGATTTCAACCATGAACTTCTCCTTGAGTAAAAACGATGAAGGATTCGGAACCTTACGGCATTGTAACCTTGTTACTTCATATAGAAGGAAAAATGATAGCCTGTATCAACAATTTTGCAAATGGTAAATCGAAAGGGGAGAGAGTAATAGTTGTGCGCGGGGTGCTCTTAGTTCCAAGGTAACTGTTCCCGAATTCGTCCCGGAATCGGTGATTGCAAACTGACCTCGTTATTTTGATTCGTCCGTCCAATTTTCAATCTTAAGCTTTGGGACTCTTTTGAAATGCTTTTCATTATTTGTGACTAGTATCATTTTTTGACTTCTAGTATGAGCTGCGATCATCATGTCCATTGATCCTATCATGTTTCCTTCTACCCGAAGAAAAGCCCTGATATTTCCGTAATGTTCAGCTGCTTCTTTGTCCCAAGCCATAATACTCAGGTGTCGAACAAAATCATCTACTAGAGGTCGGTTTATTTTTTTTGATGATGAATGCTCAACACCATAAATCAATTCGGCATAAGTAATCACGGAGATATGAAGCTGGCCCATTTCCAACTCCTCAAAACGCTCAAACACCTTCAAGGGTTTTTCTCGGATGATATAACTACAAATATCAGTATCAAGCATGTAGCAAATCATTTAAAAATGTCCCTCTCTTCCAAATCCAATTGCTCTCTTTCCGCCATAAAATCAGATGTCGGCTTCTTATCGGAAAAAAAGAATTCCTTCCAAGAGTCTGGTTTTTCCGATAAAATTACATTTTGGCCTTCTTTATGAATATATACCTCTTTGCCTTTGAATCGAAATTCCTTGGGTAGGCGAACTGCCTGACTGCGTCCATTTTGAAATATTTTTGCTTTTTCCATTTTCGCTCACCTCTTAACGATACGCAATTTGATATACGACATGATATATACCGTATGGTAATATATACCTTGGCATATATCAAGGAGTTTTCGCTGAGCATCTTGGCGATCCATTCGCCGCTATATCTCTACATGGTTGCCTAACTCGATAACCCGGTCCGGCGGCAAACCGAAGAATGACGAGGCATTCCAGGCGTTGCGAGACATGAAGATAAAAAGCATTTTCCGCCATTGGGCCATCGGTGCCGAACCGCTGGCCAGGAGATTTTCCCGGCCAAGGAAGAAGGAGGTGGAGTAGATATCGACCGGCAGCCCTTTTTTATGCAGCAGTTCGATAATTTTCGCCATATCCGGCGATTCCATAAAACCATAACTGGCAGTGATGCGATACAGTCCCTGGCCGAGGTCGTCGAGAGTTACCCGATCCTCCGGGGCGACTGTAGGCGTTTCCGCCGAGAGCACCGACAGCAGCAACACCCTTTCATGCAGCGCCTCATTGTGTTTCAGATGATGCACCAGGGTATGGGGAATACCATCCGGGGCGATGGACATAAAGACTGCGGTTCCCGAGGTCCGTGCCGGACTGTGCTCGGCCAGATCCTGCAAGAACACATCGGTCGGCATGCGCATTAAGCTGTAATGTTTGGCCAAGAGCGCCCGGCCATCACGCCAGGTGATCATGCTGGTTGAGACGAAGGTGGCGATTAAGATCGTAATCCAGCCGCCGTCCACCACCTTCAACATATTTGCCCCGAGAAAGGCCCCGTCAAACGACAGGAAGAGAGCGAGCAGGGAAAGGCTCTGCCACAACGGCCAGCGCCATTTATAGCGGGTGATCTGGAAATAGAGGAGTGAGGTAATGGTCATCGTGCCGGTCACGGCAAAACCATAGGCGTCGGCCAGTCTGCTCGACTCACGAAAGACCAGGACCAGGGTCAGACAGACGAGCATGACTATCCAGTTGACGGTAGGCATGTATATCTGGCCTTTGGCATGTTGCGAGGTGTGAATGATACGCATACGCGGGGTAAAACCCAGCTGAATAGCCTGCTGGGTAAGCGAATATACCCCGGAGATCAAGGCCTGGGAGGCAATAATCGTCGAAATGGTCGCGAGTCCCACCAGAGGAATGAGCAGTGACTTTGGCGCCAAGGCATAGAAAGGGTTGACACCGGCGATAGTCGGGTCGTGGAGGAGCAGGGCGCATTGGCCGAAATAATTGAGGGTCAGTCCAGGTAAAACCACGCAGTACCAGGTGACCCTGATCGGCAAACGGCCAAAATGGCCCATGTCGGCGTACAGGGCCTCGCAGCCGGTGATGCAGAGAACCACCGAGGCAAGGGAGACAATGCCGTGCAGATGATTGATGGCAAAAAAATTGAGGGCGTACAGGGGATTGGCGGCGGCAAGGATTTCCGGATGTCCGAAGATGGCGCGTAGTCCAAGAATTCCCAGGGTAGTAAACCAGATAACCATTATCGGCCCGAAAAGCTTGCCGATGAAGGAGGTTCCAAAGCGCTGTATGGCAAAGAGGCTGATGAGGATCAGACAGGTTATAGGCATCACATAATCGACAGCGGCATCGGTGACCATATTCAGACCTTCGATGGCGGAAAGTACCGAGATGGCAGGGGTGATAACCCCATCGCCGTAGAGAAGGGCTGCTCCGACAGCCGCCAGGAAGGTGAGGACGGCCCATTTCTGCTTGTGCCTTTGCAGCTTACCGCGCAAGGTGGCCAACAGGGAGAAGGTGCCACCCTCGCCCTTGTTATCGGCACGCAGGACAAAGGTGACGAATTTAACGCTGACCACCATGATCAGTGACCAGAACACCATCGACATGATCCCGAGGACGTTGTCGGGAGTTGTGGCCATCCCGTGAATCCCGGAGAAGCATTCCTTAATGGTGTACAGCGGACTGGTACCGATGTCCCCGTAAATGATACCCAGGGCCGCGAGAGAAAGGCTGGAAATTCCCGGTTTGGCGGAGGTCGTGACGGGTGCGGCAACTACGGTCGGTTGGGGAGGCGCCCCAGGGGTGGAACGAAAAAATGACATGACACAACTCCGGTTTGACGGTGGCAGGAAAGCCTCCATTCTGCAGAGTATGCTTTCCCTTCGATGCTTACGAGGTTAGCTGACGGGCTTGGGCCGAAGAGTTTTCCCTACGCCGGTTGACCGGCGATACGCCCCGTGATGCGTGTGGTTCCCCCGCTCCCTTCTGTTCGGAAGGGACTCAGCAGTTGCTTGAACGTATGTTTTCACTCTCTTTGTTGCTAGAGAGGATGAATCTACCTATACAAAGCTCTGCAACTTACCACTTGTGCAGGAAAATTAAAAGAGGAGTCTCCCGGGAAAAGAGGGGAACGAATGAGACAAGGAACACGTTATTTGGCAATGACGCCTCAACGTTCATGTCCGGGGGGTGCACCTTGATGGTCGAGGACCTCGCGCACCGAGGAGGCTAGGTCCTGGAGGATGAAAGGTTTAGCGATGATCTTGCGGACACCGATGGCCGATGCCTTCGCCCTGACCCCTTGATCGGAAAAACCGCTGCAGAGGATGATAGGGATATCCTGTCTGATCAGCAATAACTCGGTCGCCAGTTCCATGCCGGTAATACCCGGCATGGTCAGATCGGTGATGACCAGCTGAAAACCGTCCGGTTGCTGGCGAAACAGCTCCAAGGCCTCAAGGCTTTTTTGCACTGCTACAACCTCATAGCCGAGGAATTGCAGCATTTCCGAAGCCACTCCGACCACCAGCGCCTCGTCGTCGACCAGGAGAATTCTCCCGGTCCCTGCCGGCGGGCTGTCGTGGTGCTTGTCGGGAAGCTCCTCGTTCCCTTCAATCTTCGGGAAAAAAAGGTGAAAGGAAGTTCCCTTTCCAGGTTCACTGCGAACAAGTATCGTACCTCCATGGCTCCGGACGATACCATGGACCACCGACAAGCCAACTCCAGCCCCCTCACCGGGTTTTTTGGTAGTAAAAAAAGGTTCGAAGATGCGCTCGCGCACCCGCTGGTCCATTCCCTCGCCGGTATCCGTCACCTTCAGGCACAGGTACGAACCCGGCTGCAGGTCAGGGGGCTCAAAAAGGTTTTGGTCATCAATCGACACTTCCTGCAGATCAACGCGGAGAATCCCGCCCAAGCGGCGCATGGCGTGGGCGGCATTGGTGCAGAGGTTGACGAGGATCTGATGTATCTGCGTCGAATCACCTAAAATCAGAGCATCGGCGGCAGCAAGGTCGGGCTCGATGGTAATGGTTGTCGGCAGTGTCGCTCGCAGCATCTGAAGGGCATCTTCAATGACCGGGCCGAGGCGCAGCGGTTTACGCCGCTGTTCCCCCTGGCGGCTAAAGGTGAGGATCTGCTTTACCAGGTCGCGCGCCCGAGTGCAGGCGGACAAGGCTTGGTGCATGCGTTTACGTGTCCGGTTGCCGCTCTCGGAATCAAGGGTCTGCAACTCGATGAGTCCCATGACAGCCGTCAGTACGTTGTTGAAATCATGAGCAATCCCGCCAGCTAAGGTGCCGAGGGCATCCATTTTCTGGACCCGTTGCAATTCCTGCTCGAGCTTCCGGAAACGGTTCATATTGCGGCCGACCGCGACCCAATGGCTTATTGCCCCGGAACTCTCTCTGATCGGCGAGATCGTTCCCTCGATCTCGAAATCGACACCATTTTTTCCTTTGTTGAAAATGACCCCCATCCAGACTTCACCGCGATCAAGGACCTCTTTCATGGTTCGGTAAAACCCCTGGTCATGCTGATCGCTTCTGAGACAGCGAAGCGGCTTGTTTTTCAGCTCTTCGCATACATAGCCGCAGGATCTTTCAAAGGCCGGATTGATGTAGAGGATGGTGCGATGTTTATCGGTGATAAGAACATTGTCTTCGGTTTGTTCAATAACACTACTATGGAGAATCCGCTCCTCCAGCTGTTGCTCAAGGCCTTCGAGACTCTGCCGCAACTCCTCCTCCACCTTGCTGCGGAGAGTATGTTCGGTGTCCAGTTGCTGATGTTTGTCGGCAAGAAGTTTTTTAGTGTTCGAGAGTTTTTTTTGAAAGTACAGGCAGATAGCGAGGCTGGTGAGAGCTATCATGACCATCCCCGCGCCTATCACGGTCCAACGGTCGGGGGCATCTGCAGCTGTGGGCACCGGGAAAAAGCGCTCGATGAGCATGGCGATGCCGAAATTCACCAGGAGAACGACGGTCACAATCCCCGCAATCGACGAGACCAGTTTTCGAGACAAGGACTTTTCCGACCGCATGCCTTTCCTCCCATCGACCATACACTTTCGCCTACACTGCCGGAGCAGGATTCATCCTTAAATGATACTTAAACGAATTGAAAATGCAATTATGTGTTGCAAATGTTTTTCTGCTGTTGACACTTTGACAATTGTCGCGGATCATAGAGCTGTTTCAATGGCCATTTTACGCTTTACCGTCAGGAGCGTAACTGGTAACGGCGGTCGGGGGGGGTGTCCTTCCGGTATCGCTGTAAATCCCGTTTTCAACTGCGAGTTCTTTCTATGAAACATAGCCTGCCGTCCCCCGCAATTTTTCTGGTTCTGCTGTTTTTTATCCTGGCCGGTGCTTCGGCAATGGCCGCGGATAACCTTCCATCTCTCAACAAAATCAGCGTATTTTTTTCCGGTAATGTACAGGCTGAACTCGAGCCTTGTGGCTGACACGCAAATCAACTGGGCGGGCTGTCCAGAAAAGCGTATCAGATCGGCAGCATTGCCGATAAAAGCCGCCTTCCTGCAATTCTGCTCGACGCCGGCAATCTGCTGTTCAAACAACCGACCGTTGTCCATTCACAGGAATTGGTGGCGGCTGCGGGTCTCATGGAAATTTATCTGCAAATGGCTTATGACGCGGTGGCTGTTGGACCTTATGATCTTGCTGCCGGTGTAGAATTCCTGAAAAATGGCCGGTTCAAGAATTTCCCCTGGGTGTCGGCCAACCTCATGGATAAAAACCACAACCTTCTCTTTCCTGCCGCCAAGATAATTGAGCGAGGTGCACTGAAAATCGGTATTCTCGGACTCACCGGGCAGATTGCCGGGACATCGCCGGAAACCATAGTCGCCGACTGGCGTAAGGTGTTGCCTGAACACCTTGAACGTTTGACGGAGGAATGCCGGCTGGTCATCGTCCTCTCCAGCCTGAGCGGCGAAGACAATGCCGAACTCACTCGGCAATTCCCCCAGGTGCATGTGCTTATCGCCGCCGATCGGCAACAGGGCAATATCGTCCCACGGTTTGAGTACAGCACTCTTGTAACCCAAACAATGAGTCAGGGAAAGTATCTCGGCGTGCTCAACCTCGACTGGATTGCCGGCAGTTCCTGGGGCAAAGACCAGGAGCAGGAGCCCGGGGCAGCCTCAGGGAAAGAGCCCTCGCACCTGCGCAGCAATTTCACCGGTAACTTTATTCCACTCAGCAAAAGCCTTCCCGATGATCGGCAAATTGCCATGCGTATTGAGGAGATAAAACAACAAATTTATACGCATAATCAAAGATCGACTGCCTCTGGGGAGCAGAAGAACGCGACCGCGAGCCCAGCTTTCTCGGGCCTTTCCGGTTCTGACCGTTGTCAGGAATGCCATCCCCTGCAGACCTCGTTCTGGAAGTCGACCAGACATGCCGGGGCCTACGCCACCCTGCAGCGCCAACAACAAAATTTTAACCTCGATTGCCTGCCCTGTCACATAACCACGTCGGCTGCTGAACAGGCAGGAACCTCGTCTATGGAGTCACTCCTGACACTGCCCGCCGCTTTGCAATCGGTCGGCTGCGAGGCCTGCCACGGCCCGGGACTTACCCACGCCGATTCCCCGGACAAGGTCAAACCGCAAGGAAAGGTCAAAGAAAAAACCTGCACTGCCTGCCACACCAAAGAAAGGGATCCGGCCTTCAATTACCTGGAGAAAATCCTCAAGGTCAGTTGTCCCGCCGGGTAGCGGCGAAGGATTTGGGCAGAGAGCGAGTCGGGCGGCGGCTTATTTGCCGACGCCGCACAACTGGAGGAGGATGTAGAACAGACCGGCAACGACTGCCGAAGCCGGGATGGTAACCACCCAGGCAAGTGCCAGGTTGGCGGCAACCTCCCAGCGAACTGCGGACAAGCGTTTCGACGAACCGGTACCGAAGATACAGGCGGTGATAGTATGGGTGGTGGAAATCGGAGCGCCGAGGAGCGAGGCACCGGTGATAATTAAGGATGCCGAGGTTTCCGCGGCCAGGCCATTGACCATCTCGAGCTTGGTTATCCGGTTGCCCATGGTCTTAATAATTTTCCAGCCACCCAATGCCGTGCCGAGACCCATGGCCGCCGCACAGGACAATTTCACCCAAAACGGCACCTCAATGCTGCCGATCTGATGGAAAAGAAATAAGGCCAGAGTAATCACCCCCATGGTCTTCTGGGCATCGTTTAAGCCATGACTGGTAGCCATAAAGGCCGCTGAGAGAATCCGGACTTTTTGAATTCTCTGATTGACTGTTCGTCGATTGGCCCTGCTCAGGAGGAATTGTAACAGCAGGGTCATGCCATAGGCGACGGCAAAACCGGCGAGAGGTGAAAGAATCAAGGGCAGGATGACTTTGCTGACAATACTCGAACCATTGAGGCTGGCAAAACCGGAATGAGTGACTGCCGCGCCGATCAGGCCGCCGATGAGGGCATGGGAGGAGGAGGAGGGGAAACCGAAATACCAGGTAAGGAGATTCCAGGCTATGGCTCCGATTAAGGCCGCCAGCACCAGGATTTGACTGCCCGTGACAAGGTCGGTGTTGATTATGCCGCTACCTAGGGTGTGTGCTACTTCGCTGCCCAAAAGGGCACCGACAAGATTCAGTGTTGCCGCCATGATCACCGCCGTTCGTGGTGCCAGCACCTTGGTGGTAACCACCGTGGCAATGGCATTGGCGCAGTCATGCACGCCGTTGGTGAAGTCAAAGATCAAGGCGACCACAACTATGACCACGAGAAGAAAGGGGATATCAAGCATTCTTCAATACCACTTCTTCAATGGCATCGACCAGATCGTCTATTCGTTCAATAACTTGTTCGATGCGATCGTACACCTGTATCCATTTGATGATGTCCACTACGCCGCTGATTTCACTGATAGGCCCATCCTGCAGCTCCGACAGGCCGGTACTGAGCAGCATCTCGCAATCCAGTTTCAGATCCTTGCTTTCCCGCACCAAAACCCCGACTTCCTCTTTGCCCTGGAGAGCATAGATCAATCTTCCAGTGGAAGCGGCCATCAAACTGATGTTCTGCAACATTTTCTTGGCGGGAAAGCGGATGCGGCTAAAGCCGGAGGCGTGGGTGCGGGTGGCGATGCTTTTCAGAAAATTGATCGAATCTTCCTGGGCCAGATTGATCCGGTAGATATCTTCACGATCAATCGGGGTGATGAACGAACCGGAGAGCTGACGGGCGATTTCCCGACACAGTTCATCACCCTGCTCCTCTTTGATGGAGATGCGTTTAAATGCCTCGTCCACCGAGGTGTAATCATTGAAAAGCTGACTCAGTTCGGCGGCGACATCCTTGAGAATTTCATTTTGTTGGATCAACAGATCAAAGAAACGGATAGACTTGGGAAAAAGGGTGAATGCCATAACAATGCTCCTGGCAAAGATTTCATGGCAAAAGTTCTGTTGCCAAGATTCGACTCGATACAATTGCCGACAACCTATATCTCCTCGTCAATTTTCGCAACTTTTATCTGCTTTGCGAACCTGTCATAAACCGGCAGGTTGGACTTCCTTCAGATCTTTTCTTCAATACCGGAGAGATCGGCGCAGGATGTTACCAATACTGCACAATCGACAAACGGGAGCATTGGCTTTGTAACCTTCCGAACACAACAAAATAACAACAGCAATACGGAGAGTTTCGCCTCTTTTCCCAAGATTTGTCACCAATTTTACACAGATATTTGCGAATTCGTTCTTGGCCGACCTCGCCATTTTTACGGATGCACCGCCATATCATGTCGAATTTAAAGCATATAATATTTCACCCATGACATTGGCATTGCTCTTGAAAGAGTGCAGGTACCAGGAAAATACTGTTGCCAATTTCGGCGCGGCAAGGCCGACAGAAAAAAGACCCTGCCAACCGGGCGACTCAAATGAAGGTAATTGGAGGGATGTAAGATGAGTGAAAAAATCAGGAAAATACTTGTGGCAGTGGATGGTTCCGAGCAGTCGATGGCGGCGGTTCGTTATGTCTGCAGCTCGGTTCAGCACTCCAAGGCGGAGGTGGTGGTGTATCAGGTGATGAGCAAAGTCCCCGAGGTTTTCTGGGATCTGGGCCGCGATCCGGCCTGGGAGAAGAAGATTGCATCGTTGCGGGCATGGGAGCAACAGCAGGAAACTCTTGCCGCCGGCTTTATGAATACCAGTCTTGAGTGCTTCAAAGAGGCTGGATTCAATCCTGGAAGCGTCACCACAAAAATTGGTCGTCAAAAGGAAGGCATCGCCCGTGATATAATCGCCGAGGCTCGACAGGGCTATGATGTGGTGGTCATTGGTCGCGGCAAGGCAAGCACCGAAGAAGGCACACCCCTTGGCAGTGTCGCCAGCAAAATCCTCGGCGCCGCCACCTCCTTTTCCCTCTGGTTGATAGGCGGAAAACCAAATTCCGACAAGGTCCTGATCGCCATGGATTCTTCGGAAGGTGGTCTCGGGGCGGTGAAACATGCCGGATTAATGCTCAATCAAAGCAACAATTCCATGACACTTTTCCATGCAATTCGCGGCATCTCCATCTCTACCGAAGGAATGGAGGATATTTTCCCCGAGGCATACCGCCAACAATTAATGAACGACGCCGAAAGTGAAATTCAACCCGCTTTGCAACTTGCCAGGGAGCATCTTAAAAAATTGGACATTGCCGGCGAACGAGTATCTACAAAAATCCTTACTTCCGTGAAAAGCCGGGCTGCGGCCATCGTCCAAGAAGCCAAACAGGGCGGGTACGGGACAATCGTTGTCGGGCGGCGGGGGATATCCGAGGTCGCCGAGTTTTCTATGGGCAGGGTCACCAATAAACTGACACAGCTCGCCAAGGAGCAGGCTTTGTGTATTGTTGTTTGATTATAATCGCCTGATCCTTTCAGCCGTCTCGGTCACGGCATTAACGAATACGAGCGGTTCAGCCGAGGACAGCCAGTGCAGGCTGAACCGCTCGCGCTCGTAGCCGAGGTCGTCGAGGAGTTCGATAATCATGCCGGAACGGGCCAGCGCCTTGTGGTTGCCGTCCTGATAATGGCATTCGCCGAGACGGCAGCCGAGGATCATCACCGCGTCGGCACCCATTTTCAGGGCCTCGACCACCAGCTCCGGGTGGACCATGCCGGAGCACATCATGCGGATGATCCGCACGCTTACCGGATACTGCATCCTGGCGGTACCGGCCAGATCGGCGGCGGCATAGGAGCACCAATTGCAGCAGAAGGCGATGATTTTCGGTTCAAGGTCCATATCTACCTACCTACCTACCTTTTCTTTTCATATTCGTAGTCTTACCCGGCCAAAGCGGCCTGCAGTTGGGCAAGGACTTGTTTTATCGTGAATCCGGCGACATAGATGCCTCGTTTCGGGCAGGTCCCCTGGCAGATGCCGCAGCCCTTGCACTGGGCGACATTGATCCTGACCAGTTTCTTCGGTGCTTCTCCGGCCACTGCCGTCTGTTCAAGAAGGGTGATGGCGTGGTACGGACAGACATCGATACACAGGGCGCAGCCGTCGCAGAACTCCTCGTCGACAATGGCCTTGATGGTATCGAGTTGCACCTCCGGTTTGGCCAGGATGGTGGCGGCCCGTGCCGAGGCGGCCAGGGCCTGGGCGACGCTTTCCTCGACCGGTTTGGGATAATGGGCGAGGCCGGCGACGAACATCCCCTCGGTCGAGAAGTCCACCGGCCGCAATTTGGCATGGGCCTCGTGGAAGAAACCGTGACCGTCGACCGGCACCTTGTAGAGTTTGCCAATTTTTTCCGCATCTTCTCTCGGTCGGATGGCGACCGCCAGGATCACCATGTCGGCGACGATCAAAAGCGGCTGATGCAGGACATGGTCCCAGACCTCCACTTCGATTTCTGCGCCTCTGCCGGTTACCCTCGGTTTCCCGTGCATTTCGTAGTTAATGAAGATAATCCCGAGCTTACGCGCCTCCTTATACAGTGATTCACGCTGGGCATAGGTCCGCATATCGCGGTAGAGGATATAGACGTTGCGATCCGGATTCTCTTTTTTCAGGGTGATGGCCGACTGGACCGCATGGGTGCAGCAGACCTTGGAGCAGTACATATGCCCCTCTTCCCGCGAACCGACGCACTGGATGAAGACGAACCGTTTGGCCAGTTTGACGTGCTTTTCCTTGAACTCATGGAGTTTGTCGAACTGCACCGAGGTTACCACTCCGGTGATGCTGCCGTAGTTGTATTCACTGGGAACGGCGGCTTGTCCGCCGATGGCGACAATCCCCGCGCCATACTCAATGACCTTGGTTTCGCCGTTTTTGCTGGTCAGGGTCGAATGGAAATTGCCGACAAAGCCCGTCACTTCGGTCACCGTCCATTCTTTGTGGATGATAATCCGCTCGTTGCAGATGACCCTGTCGATCAGCTTGGCCACCTGGGTGCGGACATGTTCTCCAGACCAGGTATACTTGAGGTTGAGGGCGTTGCCGCCCAGGGTATCGGTCCGTTCCACCAGGTGGACCGTAAAGCCCTGTTGCGCCAAGTTGAGGGCGGCGGTCATCCCGGCAACCCCACCGCCGATGACCAGGCCTTTCTGGACAACCGGCATTGTGGTGGCGTGCGATGCTTCCCCGAAAGTGACCTTGGCGACCGCCATGCGCACCAAGTCCTTGGCCTTATTGGTGGCACCCACCGGGTTGTTGCCGTGCACCCAGGAGTTCTGGTTGCGGATATTGGCCATTTCCAACAGACATTCGTTGAGTCCCGCGACCTTTAGGGTCTCGCGGAACAGCGGCTCGTGCGTTCTCGGGGTGCAGGCGGCGATGACGATCCGGTTGAGCCGGTGCTCACCTATCAGCTGGATGATCGATTCCTGACTGTCCTGGGAACAGGAAAACAGCTTGCGTTCCACATGGACCACGTCCGGCAGGGTAACGGAATATTCGGCCAAGTCCTTGACGTCAACGACGCCTGCGATATTGGTGCCGCAATGACAGATGAAGATACCGATCCGCACCTCCTCGCCGGAGATGTCCCTCTCCTCCGAGAACGTTGGCAGGATGGTCATCTCGCCCCGTGCCGGGGCAAGCAGCTCGGCGACGGCTGCGGCCGCGGCCGAGCCTTCGACCACCGATTGGGGGATGTCCTTCGGTCCGGCGATGGCACCGCAGGTGAAGATCCCCTCGCGGGAGGTCTTCACCGGGGCGAAGTCGGAAGTAGCGGCAAAGTTGTCGGCGGTAAGTCTGATGTCGGCGACACGAGCCAGGTCAAGGACCTGTTTCGGGGTCTGCATGCCGACGGCAAGGACCACCAAATCGAAAAAATCCTCGATCTGTCGGCCGTTTTCGTTGACATAGCGCAACCGCAGGTCGCCACTTTCCTCATCGGTTTCCACCCCGCCCATCCGGCAGCGAACAAACCGTACCCCGGCCTCTCGTCTCGCTTGTTCCAGGTACTGATCGAAACCCTTGCCGTGGGTGCGCATGTCCATGTAGAAGATGGAGGTTTGCAGGCCCGGCACATGTTCTTTGGCGAGTACGGCCTCCTTGATCGCCGACATGCAACAGACCGACGAGCAATAACCATTGCCGCACAGGTTCTCGTCCCTTGATCCGACACATTGGAGAAATGCCATTTTCCGTACCGGCTTACCGTCCAGGGGCCGTTTGAGGTGGCCTTCGGTGGGGCCGGAGGTGGACAGGTAGCGTTCCAGTTGCAGGGAGGTGATGATATTGACATTGCTCCCGTAGCCCCACATTTCCGACGGCCTCGGGTCGAAGACCTCGAAACCGGGGGCGAGAATTACCGCCCCGACGTTTATCCGGTGGATTTTTTCGACGTCGGTGAAATTGATCGCCCCGGCATCGCAAACCTTCTCGCAGAAACCGCAGGCCCCGGGTTTCTGCAGGCGGATGCAGGCCGCCGGATCGATCTGGTATTTCAGCGGCACCGCTTGCGGGTACCGGAGATAGATTGCCCGGCGCTTGCCGATGCCCGCATTGTAGTCGTTGTCGATCTTTTTCGGACAATTGTCGGTGCAGACACCACAGGCAATGCATTTGTTCATATCCACATAGCGCGGCGACTGCCGCAGGGTAACGGCAAAATCACCGGCCACGCCGATAATCCCGGTGACCTCGCACAGGGTGAGAAGGTGAATGTTCAGGTGTCGGCCGCATTCGACCAGTTTGGGGGCGATAATGCACATCGAACAGTCGTTGGTAGGAAAGGTCTTATCCAATTGGACCATGGTACCGCCGATGGCCCCGGCCTTTTCCACCAGGTACACGTAAAACCCGGAATCGGCGAGATCAAGTGCCGCCTGGATGCCTGCGACCCCGCCGCCGACGATCATCACCGAGCCGACTTTTTTTCCATCCGTCATGTACGGTCCTCCATCAGGGAATCGGCCACCAATTCCCAGATATATTTGACCTCGATGTTCAGATCGTATTCCCTGTTCAAGGATTTAAAGATCTGGTCCCGACAATTGTGGCAAGGAACGATCACCATCTTTGCCCCCGATTCGGAGATCTGCCTGGCCTTAATTCGACCGTAGAATACCCGTTCCTCGGCAAAGGGCATCGCCCAGGTTCCTCCGCCCGCCCCGCAACAGTAGCCGCTGCCGTATGGATTCATATCACGATAATTGTCGGTGCAGGCGCGGATGATCTTTCTGGCCTCGTCGGAATAGGCCTGGCCGAAGGCCTTCAGGGACTTGCGGCCGTAGTTGCAGGAATCGTGATAGGTGATCGGCATCCGGTGTTTCGTGGTGTCGAGGCGGATTCTTCCCGACTCGATATATTCCAGGAGAAGATCGAAGATGGTAACGATGCGAAACTCCTTAAGAGCTTCCGGATACCATTTGTTGAGTCCCAACCGGGTGGCGAAGTAGGCATGGCCGCATTCGGGGAGGAGCAACACCTTGCAGTTGAGGCGCCGCATATTGTCGACGATCCTGCCGACCACCGTCTTCATTGCCTCGTCGTCGCCGGAGAACAGGCCCCAATTAACCCCATCCCAGTTTTCCGAGGGGATGGTCCAGGATTCGCCTGCGTGGAAAAAGATCTTCCACCACCATTTGAGTTTGTCGGGTTCACCGTAGGGGATCTTGGAGTTGACCGTCACCAGGACCCGCGCGCCATGGACATCGATCGGCGTCTTAAAGCCCGGACAATCGCCGGCATTCAGCTCCTCCCCCAGGTCCTCGCAGAGAAAAACGAAATCGTCTTTGGGAATCCCGAGGTTGTTGCCACGCTCCAGGCACATGGTTACCCCACGGTGGATCGGGCCCGGCACCTCGGCTCGCTTTCTTGCGCCGCGAATCTTGCGGATGAGGGCGACGAACTCTATACCAACCGGACAGGCCTCTTCGCACTTGCCACACATCGTGCATTTCCAGGGCCAGTCGGAGGCCACCAGTTGTTCGTCCAGGCCGAGCACCGCCATGCGCACGATCTTCCGCGGATCAAGGCCGTCAACGCCTGAGATCGGACAAAGCCCGGCGCAAGTGCCGCATGTCAGGCATGCGTCGGCCCAGGACGGATCCTCGGCGAGCCGACTTTTTTCGCCGCTGACCACAAGCGGCGGCCGGTCGGACCTAGGAACGGTGGTAATGGTCTGGCTGGCCGCATTGTTTTCCGGGTGAAGAGAGGGTTCCCTGCCGAATTTCTCGCAAAGCAGGCGGTAGTCTTCGAATTTCATCAGGTACTTCCGGCCCGGACCTTCTTTGGCGATAAGGATTCCGGAGTTGATCCAGTTTCTGATGGTATTCCGGTGTACCCCAAATTCCTCTGCGAATTGGTTGACCTTGAATTCGTACATCATTGAACAGCACCTTGATTGCCCTGAGTGGGAGTTCCACCGATCATACCGTCATTTCTCAGCATGGAGTTATTGGCAGGATATTTTGGTCGCTTTGTGCAAACAATGCGTAGTATCCGAGTTACGTGAGGGTACCACCGGTTCGTGCAAAATACAACGCTTTCCCGGATCTCAGGTAGGCAAAAAGAGGGGACGAAGACCAGGCCGGGAAATTTTACTTTGCATTGATCTTGCCATGTCTTTTCCCCAGGACCTCCAGGGTGTCGTTGACCACCACAAAGGCTTCCGGGTCGATATCGAAGACCAGTTCTTTCATCCTCGACAGCTCGATCATGGTGATAATACAGAAGATAACCCTCTTCTCACTGCCGGAATAGGCCCCGGTGCCCTGGAGAAAGGTCACCCCGCGATGCAGGCGACCGAGGATTTGCTCGGCAATTTCCTGCGAATAGTCGGAAATGATGAAAATCGATTTCCGTTGATTGAATCCGGTCAGGACGTAATCGAGAACCTTACTGCTGGTATAGACCGCGACCAGGGAATACAGGGCCTGCTCAACACCGAAGCAAAAGCCGCCGCCGGTCAGCACCAGGGCGTTGGCAAGGAAGGTGGTGGCGCCGATGCGAAAGCTCCATTTTCGGTTGAGAAAGACCGCCAGGATATCGATGCCGCCCACCGAACCCCGCGACCTGAGGATAATGCCCCCACCCGCACCGCAGAGGATGCCGGCGAGAATCGCCGCCAGAATCGGGTTGTTAATGGGGATGGGGGGAGGAACGATCAGGGCTGTCGCCAGAGAGAAGACTGCCATGCCGAAACAGCTATAGAGGACAAAGGTACGGCTGACGCTGAACCAGCCGAGCAGGATCAGGGGAATATTCAGCAAAAAATAGGTAAGTCCGATGGACAGCCCGGGGACAAGGTAATGAAAGACGAGGGCGATACCAATGACTCCGCCGCTGATGAATTTCTGCGGAACCAGAATGGCGTTGACGCCGACGGCAAAAATGCTGCTGCCGGCGGTCAGTAGAAACAGGTTGATAAGGAGTCGTTTCAAGGCCTCGGTGCGGCGAGGTTTGTTTTTTGTACCTTCAAGTTGAGGGCTTGTCATAGGTCTAAAGCCTGCGATTGTCGATAACTTTTTGGCCCTTGCTGTCGATGGTTTCCAGGGTTTTTTCCTCGACCAGCTTCACCTGCACCTGGATGCCGAGATCGGTGACCAAGCGATCCTGGATGGTGTCGGCCAGGGCTGACTGCTTGCGTATCTGGTCGGAGAACAGCAATTCGGTCACCTCGACCATGACGGTCAGTTTATCCTCATGGTTTTCCCGGTCGACGATGATCAGGTAGGGCGACCCGGTGCCGTTGATATCGGCGAGTACCGCCTCGATCTGGGCGGGAAAGACATTCACTCCTCTGATAATCAGCATGTCGTCGGAACGGCCGAGGATACGGCTCATGCGGCTGAGGGTCCGGCCGCAGGGACAGGGCTCGGGAAGGAGGCGGGCAAGGTCGCGGGTGCGATAGCGGATAATCGGAAAGGCCTCCTTGGTCAGGGTGGTGATGACCAATTCACCGATTTCGCCTGCGGCCACCGGCTCAAGCGTCTCAGGATGCAGCACCTCGACCAGGAAATGGTCCTCGTTGATATGCAGGCCGTTGCATTCACGGCATTCTCCGGCAACACCCGGTCCCATGATCTCCGCCAGCCCGTAGTTGTCGGTGGCGACGATGCCCAGCCGTTCCCCGATCTCCCGGCGCATCGCTTCGGACCAGGGTTCAGCGCCGAACACCCCGTATCTTAATGATAATTCATTTGAGTTGAGACCCATATCCATCATCACGTCGGCGATTTTCAGGGCATGGGACGGGGTGCAGACCAGGGCGGTGGTCTTGAAATCCCGCATGATGCGGATCTGCCGCTTAATATTGCCGGAGGAAATGGGGATGACCGAGGCCCCGAGGCGTTCGGCGCCGTAATGCAGCCCAAGACCCCCGGTGAAGATGCCGTAGTCATAGGCGATCTGCACCACATCCTCGGCGGTCACCCCGGCACCGCGAAGGATCCGCGCCACCAGGTCCGACCAGTTTTTAATGTCGTTGCGGGTATAGCCGACGACCGTGGTCATGCCGGCGCCGCCGGAGGTGGAATGGATTCGCACTACGTCGCGCAGAGGCACGGCAAAAAGGCCGTAGGGGTAATTGCCGTGCAGATCCTCTTTGGTGGTGAAGGGTAGGCCGCGCAGGGCGGCAAGCGAGGTGACGGCCTCGTAATTGACCCTGGCTTCCCGCAGTTTTCGGCGATAGAAGGGGACATGCGTTCCCAAGCGATAGAGGGTGGCTTGGAGCCTCTCCAGTTGCAGTTGTTCCAGGTCTTCCCTGGGCATGCACTCAAGTGCCTGTTGCCAATACATTGTCGGTCCCCCCAAAAATTGTCAATTACCTGCCATTGCCGTCTTTTTTCTATTGTCCCGGAAAATGCAATTTTTCGAAAGGAAAAATTGCTTGCGGCAAGGGTTCATTCTTCCAGCTTTTCCCGGCCGAGGTAGGCACGCTGGACGTCCTTATTGGCCAGCAGGTCCTCGGCCGGCCCCTGGATGATGACCTTGCCGGTTTCCAGAACATAGCCGCGGTCGGCGATGGCGAGAGCGGCCTTGGCGTTCTGTTCGACCAGAAGGACCGTATTGCCCTCCGCCCGCAGCCGGACGATGACCTGAAAGATATCGCGAACGATGAGAGGCGCAAGCCCGGTGGAGGGTTCATCCATCATCACCAGGGAGGGTTTGGACATCAAGGCCCGGCCCATGGCCAGCATCTGCTGTTCGCCGCCGGAAAGCGTCCCGGCCAATTGTGACTTGCGTTCTTTGAGGATCGGGAACAACTCGTACTGGTGGTCAAGCAGACGGTTCAGGTCTTTTTTATTCTGCCGGGACAGGGCGTGGCCGCCGAGGATGAGATTGTCGGCGACGGTCATCGAGGCGAACACCTGCCTGCCCTCCGGCACCATGACACAGCCCCGGCCGGGGATCTTGGCGGCGGCAAGACGGGAGATGTCCGCACCTAAAAAACCGATTTCCCCGGAGGTGGCCCGGATCAGGCCGGCGATGGTGGCCAGCAGGGTGGTCTTGCCCGCCCCGTTGGCGCCGATTATGGCCACGATCTCGCCGCCACTTACGTGCATCGAGATATTCTTCAGCACCCGCAGCTTGCCGTAACCCGCCTCAAGATTTCGTATCTTTAGCATTTGCGCTACTCGCCAAGGTAGACCTTAATCACTTCCGGATCGCGTTGGATCACCGTCGGGATATCCTCGGCAATCTTTCGGCCGAAACTGAGAACCACAATTTCATCGGAGATATCCATAACGAGCGACATATCGTGCTCAACCAGAAGAACGGTGACACCCAAATCCCTGATGCGGACGATGAGTCTGGCGATCTCCGCCGTTTCGTAGATATTTAAGCCCGCCGCCGGTTCGTCGAGGAGGAGGAGCGTGGGCTCCAGGGCCAGGGCTCTAGCCATTTCCACGGCCCGCTGCTGGCCGAAGGCCAGGTTGGTGGCGAGCGTCTCGGCGCAATCGGCGATGCCGAGGAAATCAAGCAGTTCGAGAGATTTCTTGTGGATCGCCCTTTCTTCGGCGCGGCAGCCGGAGGTGCGCAGCATCGAGGCGAGAAATCCGGCTTTTGACTGCACATGCCTGCCGACCATGACGTTTTCGAGAGCGGTCATGCCAGCGAACATCTTGATATTCTGAAAGGTTCTGGCGATTCCCTGGGCGGCGACGCGAAACGGCGGCAGCCCCTGAATCGCCTTGCCCTGATAAGTGATTTCGCCTGCGGTGGGGGTCAGCATCCCGGCAATGAGGTTAAAGAGGGTGGTCTTACCGGCACCGTTCGGCCCGATCACCGCCTTGATTGTCCCTTGCCGGAGGGGAAAACTGACCCCATCGACCGCCTGCAGACCGCCGAATCTCTTGCTGAGCCCTTGCACCTGGAGAATGGTCATCCCTGCCTAAGCCTCCTTCACTGCAGGCTTTTTCCGCCGGAACAGGCCTCTTTGCCGCCACAGTCCACGCACCTGGAGACTGAGGATGCCGTTCGGGGCAAAGAGCATGATGGTGATGAGGATCAGGCCGAAGACCGCATCGTCATAGGTGCCGAAAAAACCGCGGAGCGACAGGAAATTAAGAACCATGCCCATCGCCAGCGCCCCCCAGATATTGGCCATGCCGCCGACGGCAACGATGGCTACGTAGCGCACCGATTTCATGACACTCGCCTCGGAGGGCCCGATGCCGCCGTTGTAATGGGTCAGCAACACCCCGGCGAGAGCGGAAAACACCGCCGACAGCATGAAGGTCTTCAGTTTGAACCTGGCGGTATCGACGCCCATGGCATCAGCCGCCTCCGGTGAACCGTGAATGGCCCGGAGCGCCCGTCCCACCCGGGAATTGATGAGATGCCTGAGCAGCAGCATGGCAAGGAGCAGCACGGTCCAGGCAATATAATAGTTGGAAACCCGGTAAGCCTTGTCGCCGCTGACTAAAAGCCCGGGCAATAGGGCAAAACCGGGGACACCGGAGATGCCGTCGGCCTCGCCGAAATAGGAACTGGCAAGAGCGATCCGGTAGATGATAATGCCAAAGCCCAGGGTGGCCATGGCCAGATAGTGGCCTTTCAGTTTCAGGACCGGAATGCCGAGGATGAAGGCAATGGCAAGGGCCACGAGGATGGCGATTATGCAGGCCACCCAAGGGGTCACTACCAGGAGCGGGTCGCCGTAGAGGTCCTGGCCGGCATGGAGACAGCCGAGAGAGTCAAGCAGACGTACCGGCAGTTGGCCGCTATAGGGGGAGAGATTGCGGGTGGTAAGCGCCGCCGAGAGATAGCCGCCGATGGCAAAGAAGCCGGCATGGCCAAGCGAGATCTGTCCGGCGTAGCCCATCAGCACGCAGAGGCCGACGATCAAAAGCGAATAGTAGGCGGACATGGTCAGCTGGGTCAGGTAGTAGACGCTGCCGGTCCAGGCGGTTAGGAGCTGGATGAGGATGACCGCCGCCACAATCGGCAGGAAGACGAGGTTCTTACCAAAATTCTGAGACATCGCCATCAAAACTCCTTGAGGCCGGCCATGGCGCTCGATCCGAACAGGCCGTGCGGTCTGACAAAGAGGATGACGAGGAGAATGGCGATGGCAATGGCGTCCTGGAAGGCGAGAGGCACAACGGAGACGGAAAAGGCCTCGATTATGCCGAGAAGCAGGCCGCCGGCCACTGCCCCGAGCGAATTGCCGAGGCCGCCGAGGATGGCGACGGTAAATCCCTTGATCGCCAGGCCAGTGCCGTTGTCGTACTGGGTATAGGTGATCGGCGACATCACTGCCCCGGCGAGGGCGCCAATGCCGGCGCTCAGGACAAAGGAGAGGGTCACCATGTTGCGGGTATCGATGCCGCAGAGCACGGCGGCGATCCGATTGGCGGCGCAGGCCCGCATCTCCCGGCCGATGGAGGTGGCCTGGAAAAAGATGTTGAGGGCTACGACCATGAGGCTGCAGGTGCCGACTACCCACAGCACCTGCGGCGAGACCCTGGCGCCGAAGATGGCGATGGTACTGATTTCGTTGCCGAAAAAATAGGGCAGGGAACGAACGTTCGCCCCCCAGACATGCAGGGCCGCCTCGCGGATGAGGATGGAGATGCCGATGGTGATGATGATCATCCGCAGGATTCCCGGATTTACCAGCCAGCGGATGAAGAGCATCTCGATTGCGGCACCGATGCCCATGGTGACGACGACCGCGAGGAGGATTGCCAGCGGCAGGGGCAGATACTGGAGAAAGGTGATCGACAGCATGCCGCCGAGCATTACGAATTCTCCCTGGGCGAAGTTGATGATGCCGGTGGTGTTGTAAATGATGTTGAAGCCGATGGCGACGATAGCGTAGATGCTGCCGTAGGTGATCCCGGCCATCAGATACTGGATGAAAAGTTCGCTTGTCATAGGCGGGGAAACGTCCGGGGGAGCGCCTGGCCTTCTCTGAAAACGACCGGAGCTTTATTTCGCCCCGGTCGCCATGGTCACTTACTTGCCGGTGTAGGGGACAAACTTGCCGTTCTTGACGGTCATCATCTCAAAGGCGTCCAGGGTCAGTCCGTTATGGTCGGTGGCGGAGAAATTATACATGCCGCCGGTTCCGGGCAGATTCTTCAGGCCTTCAATGGCCTCGCGGATTTTTTCCTTGTCGTTGCCGCCGACGGCAACCGCCTTTTCAAAGATCATGAAGGCATCATAGGCATGGCCGCCGAAGGTCGAGGCGGTCTCCTGATATTTTCCCTCGTAGTCCTTGACGTATTGTACCAGAAGGGTCTTCTGGGGATGGCCCTCCGGCAGAAGGTCGGCCATCAGCAAACGCCCGGCGGGGAAGATGACACCCTCGGCAGCCGCACCCGCCGCCTCGACATACTTGATATTGCCGAAACCATGGCTCTGGAAGATCGGCACCTGCCAGCCGGCCTGGCGGATATTTTTCACAACGATGGACTGGGCCGGCACGATGGACCAGTTGATAAGGCCCTGCACTGCCTCATTGGCCTTGATCTTGGCAACAACCGCGGAAAGATCGGTAGCCTTGGCGTCGTAGACCTCGGACTCGACAATCTCGATCTTGTAGTCGGGGGCGATCTTCTGCAACTGTTCCTTGCCGGCCTTGCCGAAGCCGGAATTATCGACCAGTACGGCGATCTTCGCTATCCCCAGTTTGTTCATCTCCTTGAAGATTTTGATCGCTGCAAAAGAATCGTTCTGCGGGGTCTTGAACACCCAGGAGGCGAGTGGATTGACGATGACCTCAGCGGCGGCGCAAGAGATCAGCGGCGTCTTGGCGTCCTCGAAGATTTTTTTAACAGCCATGGTTTCGCCGGAGCTGGATGGTCCAAGGACCGCCAGAACATTTTCCTCTTCCAGCAATTGCTTGGCAAGGGAGATGGCTTTTTCCGGATTGCCGGCGGTGTCTTTCAGCACCAGTTCGATCTTCTTACCGTTAATTCCACCCTTGGCGTTGGCCTGTTCAACCATCATTTCCAGGGTGCGGGCCTCGGGACCACCGAGAAACGAAGAAGGGCCGGTAACGGCCAATAAGGCGCCGACCTTGATATTTTCGGCCCATACCGATGGCGCCGACAGCAGACAGGTGGCTGCAAACGCACAGAGAGTCTTGCCCAATATCCTTTTCATGCACTTTCCTCCTTTCAATTTATGTCGCTTAACCAGGGATGCCCGGACCTCTAAAATCATTGAGCAACCTACTCGAAAAGGAAACAAACAGGCAAGGTTTTTCCATCGAAAAAGAAAGCCGGGGTTGGCAAAACCTTTAACGCTCTTCGGTCGAATGCGTCATACAGTCGACATGCGATGCAACCGGCCAATTAAAGCGAGGAAGCCAAGAACAGATACACCGTCAGGGCAACGCCCAGGGCACCGACAATGAGATTGGTCAAAGCGCTGAAATAGACGGGATAACCATCGGGTATTTCAGCTGGTTGAAGCGACTTCAGTACCTTTTGATATTGTATGGTGGTGGCGGTCGAAGACAGTGCTCCCAAGATGATGAAGGAAAGACCAATCCAAAAGGAGATACCTCGCTGCTGCAACGTTTCGCTGTGCTGCGGAAACAATATGTGGACGAACATACCGAATCGTTCAACCACAAACCCAAAGGCCATCAGGGCCAGCGAGGTCCGTGTCCAAGCGAGGAGAGTCCGTTCCGCGGCGAAGAATACTCTGGGATCTTTAAGGCTGGACATATCGGTAATTCCTTTTTTGCCGCAAGGGCATAAGTTTCGTTTGAGCAGGCGAGCTGCTCAACTCAGCTTTATCATTCGGTTGCTATTCGAGCCCGAACATCTTGATCTTTCGCCAGAGAGTCGTTCGCGGCACACCGAGAATCTCCGCGGCAATTTTCTTGTTATATTCCGTACTTTCCAATACTCTCAGAATATATCGTCGCTCCATTTCCTGCAAGGAATGCAGACCGTCGCCTTCGAGTGTGTCGAATTCGAGTTTCTGCAGATCCTTGGGTAAATCGTGTGGCCCGATTTCTTCGTCGTCCGTCAGGGCCACGGCCCGCTCGACAATATTTTCCAGTTCGCGAACATTACCGGGATAGCTGTAATTCAGCAAGATCTGCAGAGCCTGCGGCTCAATTCCGTTCACCTTTTTGTGAAATGCCAAACTGTATTTTTCGGTAAAGTGGCGGAGGAGCAAAGGGATATCTTCCCGACGTTCCGCCAAGAGCGGCAAGGCAATGGTTACCACATTGAGCCTAAAAAACAGATCCTCGCGAAAAGCGCCGATCTCCACCTCATGTTTCAGATCTTTATTGGTGGCTGCGATAATCCTGATGTCAAGATTGATGGGTTTTGTGCCGCCGACCCGGAAGATCTGCCGCTCCTGGAGAACATGCAGGAGCTTGACCTGCATGGCCAGAGGCATCTCTCCGATCTCGTCGAGAAAAACCGTGCCGCCGGCGGCCGATTCAAGCAGACCTATTTTTGCGGCCGTCGCTCCGGTAAAGGCGCCGCGTTCATGGCCGAAGAGTTCGCTGTTGATGAGTTCATCGGTAAAACCGCCGCAATTGAAAGCCACAAAGGGATGATCCTTTTTCTGGCTGAGCTGGTGAATGGCGCGCGCCACCAGCGCCTTTCCCGTGCCGCTGCCGCCCTGCACGAGCACATTGCAGTCGACCGGAGCGACCTTGCGGATCAGGGCAAACAATTCCTGGATCGTCGGGCTGTTGCCGATTATGGCGGTCAAGCCCGAATCACTGCGCAGGGCCTCGCGCAGGCGCAGGTTCTCCAGGCGCATGGTAATCTTCTCCTGGGCACCCTTGGCCAACAGGCGGATCTCGGAAAGATTGACCGGCTTGGGAATGTAGTGATAGGCGCCTTTTTGGATCGCTTCGACGGCGGTCTCGACACTCTTGTAACCGGTGATGATGATCACCTCGGTTTCGGTTCGCAGGGATTTGATGCGGGACAGGATGTCGAGCCCATCGAGATCGGGCAGGTGCATATCCAAAAAGACGATATCAAAGGGCTGTTGCATCATACGTTCCAAAAAGGAACGCCCCATGATAAAGGCCTCGACCTCGTAACCTTCCCGCAAGAGGGCCTGACTGAGCCTGCGGCAGACAATCTCCTCGTCATCGACAATAGCCAGTCGTAGCTTCATGATCCAGTCCATCCTATAAAATCGCCTGTCGGGGTTTCCGAGACATGGGGCAGCAAGACGGTAAATCTTGCCCCTCGACCGGCCTCACTGAAGACTTCGAGCCTGCCGCCATGGCGCTTGATAATCGAATAACTTACCGCAAGGCCAAGGCCAGTGCCCTTGCCGACCTCCTTGGTCGAAAAAAACGGCTCGAAGATCTTATGTTGAATGTCGGCGGGAATGCCGGACCCGGTATCCTCGACGGTGAAACTGATATAGCCTTGAACCTGCGACCGAGCGACATGCATGGCAATTTTGCCGCCCTGCGGCGTCGCCTGAATGGCATTCTGCAGCAAATTGGTAAATACCTGCTGCAGATTTCCGAGATTGCCGCGAACGAGCGGAAGGTCGCGGCTGACCGAGGTCTCAAGACGCAAACCGACCATTTTGAACTGATTTTTAACGAGAGCAATGGTGCTGTTCAGGATCTGCTCCGGGGCAATCTTACTGAAGACCGGGTTTTCCGTACGGGAAAAATCCAGCAGATTTTTGACGATATCGGCGGCTCGCTCGGCCTGACTGATTATATCGTCAATCATTTCCGTGCAACCGTCATCCATTCTATTAATATATTCCTCTCTGAAACTTTCGGCGGTAAGAGCAATGTTGTTGATGGGGTTGTTCAGTTCGTGGGCAATTCCGGCGGTAAATGTACCGATTGCGGCAATTTTCCGGGCTTGAACCAGATCTTCCTGGTTGTTTTCCAATTCCTCGGCCATGCGGTTGAAGGCCTCGATCAGCCCGGATATTTCTTCCAGGCGGACACCATCGTAACGGATCGGTCGGAAATCCCCGCGCCCAACCAGGCGGGTCGTCTCCATCACCACATCCAGGGGCTTCAGCAGGCCATGGGAGATAAGCCAGAGAACCAGGGTCATCGGAAACAGGAAGATGGCGAAAAAGGCGAAGGGAAGAATCGAAGTCCTGGCGATGGTCGCATGGATGCGTGTTCGTTTGAGCTCGCGAAAATGATCCGCCGAATCGGTCAGTTTCTTGCCGAGGTTGCGCAGTATTTCGGGAGCTGCCGAATCCCCGTCGGCGATCCGGTCGACCAAGTGGCGGTAATCGAGCAGGGTGGTTTTGAAATCGGCAAAGGGTTGTTTGCCGTCAAGCTGCGGCAGATCCTCCGAGAGATCTCCGACCAGAATATCGATACGGCCCAGATATTCCTTGCTTTCAAGGATGTTCTGCTGGTCACGGTAAATCAGAAAGTTTTTTTCAAATCTCCGTAATTCTAGAATATTGTTCAGCAAATCGTCATACCGTTCACTTAAGACCATCCGCGTCCGAAGCGTTGACAGATTCCAGAAATTCATCGCGGTCAGGGCCGAGATGGAGAGAAAGGTCACAGCGAAGATGACGAAAATCTTGCCCTTGATCGATCTCAGTCGCAACCACCTCACACTGATGCGGGAAAATCTCTGCACAAAAAATTCCCAGACGCCACTCATCGAAAAATCCTCCTTATCCGGTCCTATGGTCAAAGATCATTCCAGTTTGAAACAATCGTCCATGAACAATACAGGTATTTGTTTCAAATTGGAATAATAAAAAACGCTGCCGCCGACTCCGGTTGCTGTATCAACTTTGAATTACACTACTATTTTTTGATAATTCGCTTGGCACCAACCTTGCAAATCAACAACCGATTGAGAAACCAAAGGGATCAGCGCCGCAAGTTTGCAGGAGTTCATGCGGTCGGTCCTAACATTGCAATATTCGTGTCCTTCTTCTGACGGCTGAATGGAAAAAATACTTGTGGCGATAGACGGCAAACACGGAGCCTGGGAAGCCTTGTCCCACGCCTGTTCCCTGGCCAAGCGGATTCATGTTCAACTCAATGTTCTTCTGGTCATTTCATTGACAAGAGGGCATCACTCACAAGTCGAGACAGATACGGAAGATCATATAAAAAAACGGCTCGAACTGCTCATTGAGGCAGCCAAGTCGGAGGGAATTACCATTAATTATTTTATCGCGGAGGGGAACTATGACGACGAGGTGATCAATTTTATCAACCATAACAAGATAACTTTATTGGTGCACGAAACCCCTGAGAGCAACACGCGACCGGCAAGCAATGAACGGGCGGCTTCTTTACGCTCGCTCCGACACCGAATAGCCTGCAAGATGGAAGTCGTTGCCCCGAAGAAATCATGCACCTGAACTTCGAGAGGATTACATGAGCCTTACAATGAACCTGTATCTCCCCATCGCCGGCAACAGTGTTAACTGCGTGGCGATATTCGGACTTGGCGGTGCTGTCGGCCTTTTATCCGGTATTTTCGGAGTGGGCGGTGGCTTCCTAATGACCCCACTTTTGATGATGATGGGCATCCCGCCGACCGTTGCCGCCTCATCCGACTCCAACCAGATCGTCGGCGCCTCCACCTCGGGGACGCTTGCCCATTTCCGCCATGGCAATGTCGATTTCAAAATGGGTTTCCTGCTGCTTCTCGGCGGTATCGCCGGAGGCAGCATCGGCGTGCAGATCATCAAGATCCTGCGCCAACTCGGTAATGCCGATTTCCTGATCAGTATTACCTATGTCCTGATGCTCGGCTTCGTCGGCGGCTACATGTTCCTGGAAAGCCTGCAGGCCATGCGCAAAGCCAAGGCCCCCGACAAAGCCCAGGCCGCACCGCCCAGGCGTGAATCGATCTATGCCAAAATGATTCGCAGCATGCCCTTCCAGATGGATTTTCAACGTTCCGGTATCCGCCTTTCACTCCTTATGCCCCTTGCGCTCGGTGTTCTGGTCGGCATCCTGGCGGCGATCATGGGCGTCGGCGGCGGCTTTATCATGGTGCCGGTCATGGTCTACCTGCTGCGCATGCCGATGCATGTTGTAGTCGGCACCAGTCTCTTTCAGATTCTTTTCACCTGCATCAATGTCACCATTATGCAGGCCACCCAAAATCATACGGTCGATTTCGTCCTGGCCCTGCTCCTCTTGATCGGCTCATCCCTCGGCGCCCAAGTGGGGGTCAAGGTCGGCAAAAAATTGGGCGGTGAGCAGTTGAAAATCCTTCTCGCTTCGCTGGTTCTCATCGTCATGTTCAAGATGCTTTACGATCTGTTGGTTCGGCCGGATATTCTCTTGGCCTATATGGGAGGACACTGAAATGCGGAAGATTCATCACTACTTAATCCGGTTGGCATTGTTTTTGGGGATCCTTGTTCTCCCTTGTTTGTCTCTGGCCGACACGATCGGCAGCCTTTCCACCACCCCGGAACACATTTTGATGGGTGCCCAGTATGATGGACTCAGCCTGAAGGTGAATGGCACCGTTCCAGCGGGCAGCGACGTTATCGTACTTTTCACCGGTGCGGGCAGCGAGCTGCACCTGCGGGAAAAGGGTAAGGTCTTTGGCCTGTTATGGATGAACGTCGGTAAGGTTACGCTGAAAAATGTGCCCAAAGTCTGTCTCGTCGATTCTTCCCGCTCTTTTGAGGAACTTGGCAAGGTTGCCGATCCCTACCGCTTGAATGGCTTACGTGATGCCATTGAGGTTGAAAAGGGAAGTGGCAGCGGCAATATCGATATAGCCCGGGAATTGCTGCTCTTGAAAAAAGACGAAAGGTTGTATAGTGAAACTGCCAAGGGTGTGATCCTCGGCGCCGATGAGGGGGCAAGTCGCACCTTTGCAGCGAACATGCCGATCCCGTCAGCCATCGCCCCCGGCGAGTATCAGGTCGAGGCTGTCGCCATCAAGGATGGAGCGGTGGTTGGTAGATATGTCACCGCAGTTAAGGCCGAGTTGACTGGTTTTCCTCTGTGGCTCAGCAAGCTGGCCTATGAAAAAAGTATGCTCTATGGCGTGCTGGCCACAGTTATCGCCCTTGTCAGCGGCTTGGCAATCGGCCTTGTGTTCCAGAGCAAGGGGGCCCATTAAGTCCGGGTGTCTCGATGTATCGAATGTTGAAAAACCTGCTCGCTTTCCGGCGTCCCGCAAGACGTGTTTTGCCCTTTTCGGTGCTCTTTAAAAAATTTCAGAGCATCCTGGAAAGAAATAATCAGATTTTGGAACTCATTGCCGACATGGGCGACAAACTGGGAGGCGAGTATGTTTTCGACCGTCACTATATTGAGGTAGCGACCGAGAAAATTCAAGACCAGGTCTTCAAGCTCATTTCCGATCTCAGTATCTTGAATCAACATAAAAATACCGAGCTTTTTCTTGCCTGCGAACACATTCTCCAGGAGGTCCAGAAAGAACTGTCCGGCAAGCATATTCTGAATACCGGTAAATTCGTTATACCGCTCAGTGAGCTGGGCCATGAATTGAAAGAACAGGCTGGTTATAAAATGGCCAATCTTGGCGATATTTATAATCGTTTGGCCTTGTCGACACCGGATGGTTTTGTCATAACATCGCGTACTTTTCTGGAATTTATGCAAAGAAACGACTTGTTGCAGAAAGCCGAATTGGCCATGGGGCTTTGGCAAACCCGAGATCTTGCTGCCTTGAAGTTGCTTGCCGACGAGATGCAGAAGGGTATCTCTGCCGCCTCTCTGCCGCGCAGTCTGGCATCGCAGATCTTGGCGGAATTTGACCGCCTGTCCGAACGAATGAAGAAGCGGGATATCACGGTAGCATTGCGCAGCAGCGCCTCGGGTGAAGATGGGGCCAGCAGCTTTGCCGGCCAATACGAATCGGTACTCAATGTCTCCCGCGATCAGCTTCTTGACAGCTACCGCCGGGTAGTGGCCAGTGCCTACTCTTACAAGGCCTGGCAATATCGCCTTGACAGAGGCTATCACGAACATGAAACCACCATGGCAGTTGGTTGTCAGGTTATGGTTGAAGGTCGAGCCAGCGGCGTTCTCCATACCTTCGCCCCGCATCTCGCCGATGGGGTTATGGTCGCCAATGCGGTATGGGGTTTGTGTTCTCCGGTGGTGCGCGGCGAGAAATCAACGGATACCATAATCCTTGATCGCACCCCGCCGTACACGTTACGTTCATTTTCCGTCGTCGACAAAGCTCAGCGTCTTGTACTCGCTCCTGGCGGAGGTACAAAATGGGAAGATACCCCGGCAAAATTACACGCAGCCCCAAGCATTACGCCTGTACAGATGCACAATCTCGCCGAAGCGGCAATGAGCATTGAACGTTATTATAAACGTCCGCTGGAAATAGAATGGACCTATGATTGGCATGACCGTTTACAGATTCTCCAGGCGCGCCGCTTGCGTTACTGGAGTGCCCCCTCCCCCTCGGAAGAGCAAATAGGCGCGGCTACCCGCAACGCCGAAATCATTTTTACCGGCAAAGGCGCTATCGCCCAGTGCGGAGTTGCCGTAGGCGAGATTTTTCTAGTCGAAAACGATGCGGATCTGGAGGCCTTCCCGCATGGCGCGATCATGCTGGCCCGCCATACTTCCCCGCGTTATGCCGGCATCATGCCTAAGGCTCGGGGCATCATCACCGACGTCGGATCTCCGACCGGCCACATGTCGACCCTCGCCCGTGAATACCGGGTACCGACCATAGTCAATACCGAGGTGGCGACCAGCCTGCTCTCCACCGGCGATGAAATTACCCTGGATGCCACCCAGAATACCGTGTATCGTGGGCATATCAGTGTACTTGATCGTTTTGAGTTGATTGAGGAGGAGGTTTTTGAAGATTCCTACGAATATCGATTATTGCGCCGGGTACTGCAGCATATCAGTCCGCTCAATCTTGTTAATCCTCAGAGTGACGACTTCGTTCCGGCCTCCTGTCGCACCTGCCATGATATTACCCGTTACATCCACGAAAAGGCGGTTGAAGAACTCATTCACCTGAGCGAAAAGCAGGAGGCACAGTATCTTTCGGCACCAAAGCGTCTGATAGCCGATATCCCGCTCGGTCTCTTGGTCATTGATGCGGGCGGTGGCACGAAGTGTCAGCCGGATGCCCGCACTCTCACCCCGGATCAGATTGTTTCCCTGCCGCTCCACGAATTGCTCGAAGGTCTGATCGGTCTGGGAATGTGGTGCACCGAGCCTGTTGCCGTTGATTTGGGGAGTTTCATGGCAAGCCTGACCCGCACCTTTTCCTCCTCCATGGCCAGCCCCAAGGAGGTCGGTCGGAATCTGGCCGTGGTGCTGCCCGATTACCTGAATATCAACATGCGCCTCGGCTATCACTTTACGATAGTTGATGCCTATATTGCCAAAGAGATGAACGACAACTACATCTATTTTCGCTTTCTCGGCGGGGTGACCGAGTTGATCCGCCGCTCCAGACGAGCAACTTTTATTGCCAAGGTCTTGGCGCATTTCGATTTTCGAGTGGAAATACATGGAGATCTTGTGGTAGGCAGACTGAAGAAACTTTCTTTGCCCCGTATGTCCGAACGGATGCGCATGCTCGGTGGGTTGATCGGCTACACCCGCCAACTCGACGCCCGGATGCACTCGGATAAAGATGTGGCCAGCCATACAGAGATATTTATCAACGCTATGAAAAGCGTAATTGGAGGATAACATGACCACGGCAACACTCTCGATGGAGCCTCGGCTCCGCATCCTCATTCTCGACGATGAACCGATTGTCTGCAAACGACTCAAACCGACATTTCAAAAGATGGGTTATGAGGTCGAGACCTTTACCGACAGCGCTTCCGCTTTGGCCCGCCTGGGGGAAACGCACTTCAATATCGTCATCACCGACCTGAAGATGGAGGGAGCCGACGGCATGCAGGTGTTGATGGGTGCCAAGGAATCTTCGGCCGATACCCACGTCATTGTCATTACCGGTTTTGCAACGCTTGATACCGCCAAGGAATCTTACCGAAAAGGGGCTTTTGATTTTGTTGCCAAGCCCTTCAAGCTTGGCGATATTGTCGATTGCGTCAAACGGATTGAGGAAAAACAGCGGGGCATCGGTCAGAACTCCTGATGCACACTCACCAATGCAGTAGATAACCCCGCGGAGCGAGCATGTGGTGGCAACGACTCATCGGCCGGAAAGCAACCAACCGGAGAGATACCGCCGAAATCAATATTTGGCGCCTGCAGTCCCTTTTCAACAACTTCCGGCGAATCCTGTTTTTAAACAATGCCGTTCTGGAAGATATGGCCCGGATGGAGCAGGCTCTTGGCGGGGAATATATTTTCGACAGGGCCTTCCTGGAAACCTCGGTGCGCACCCTCTCCTCGCGGGTGCATCATGTTACCTACAACCTCAATGCCCTGACCGGCAACGGTAATATCTCTCTCTACGACCGGTACCAGGACATCCGAACCATCCTTGACGATATCCTGGCCGGCAATGTCCGGGCCCTTGCCGGAGCCCCGGTTCTGCCTCTGTCTGCCGTCGGCTGGGAGCTGGAGCCCCTGGTCGGCATCAACCTGGTCTGTCTCGCCGAACTCAGGCATCATCCGGGCAGCCGGGTGGTCGAAGGCTTCATCGTCACCGCCGAGGGAGTACGGGCCCTGATCGCACCTGCCCGTTTGCCCATAGAGACCGAGCCGGACGATATCTCCACCGTAGGTGAGGTGCTGGCAGGTATTGCCGAACAATTCACGGTACTGCTCGGCAACCGAAAGTCCATGCGTTTTTCGGTAGTGGCCACGAGGCTCGAAGGCGAAGAAGAAATGGTCAAGGAACTCGGTCGGTTCGTTCTTGTGCCCAATGAAAGCGGCACGGAAGTGGAGATTGTCCCGGAGACTTCGATCTTCGGAGAATTAAAAAAAACCGGATCGCAGCCCTGGCGAAAGGCCATCGCCACTCCACCCGCAGAGGATTCTTCTTCGGTATCTGCCTGCGTGCTTTGCCTGGAAGAGATTATCCGCACCCTCTGTGCCAGGTTAAAGGAGGCCGAAGGAGGCGTGATCGGCCAGCTGGCATTTTTTGTCAGACGTGCGCCGCCGGCAATTATCTCCGGTATTGTGCGAACTCGCACCATGACTCCCGGTTCCCCGGAAGGTCTGAGCGTCACCGCCAAACTGCACGATGCCGGGGATGTCGGCGATACCTTCCTGTTGCATCGGACCTATCCCTTCGACCTTATGCAATCGGCCATCACCCCCCATCCTGCAGGATACCGTTTCCCCGACGGCCATTTGGCAACACATGAAGAATCGACCAGTGGTTTCATGCGAGGCTCGGCCGTGGTCGACGGCAAGATACTTAAAAGACTTGCGGAGACGGCAATGACCCTGGAGCGGATGATGGGCTCTCCGGTGGCCGTTCGCTGGGAGTATCGCAAAGACGACGACTGTTGCATCACCGGACTCTCCCCCATGCCGGTGGTCCTCGAAGAGATTTCCGCCGAGGATCTGGCGCGGGAGCAGGAAGGTGCCGAGATTCTCTGCCGAACCGGCCATATTGTGCAATCGGGTATTGCCGCCGGCAGAGTCGTCCATGTGACCGACGAGATGCGGCCCGCCGATTTTCCCGCCGGCGCGGTGGCGGTGGCACGCGCCGCCTCGCCGCAATTGACCCCGGTTCTGCAGCGGGCGGCCGCCATTATTACCGAATACGGCACGACAACCGGCCATCTGGCGACCGTCGCGAGAGAACTGCGGCTTCCGGCAATTTTCGGCGTAGCGGGAGCGATGACCCTGCTGTTGCCCGGCACCGAGGTTACGGTTGATGCCAGTTCAACGACGGTCTACCATGGCATTCTTGAAACGCTGCTGCGGCACGGCGCCAGGGAAATGGATCTTACTCCCGCCGACCCGGAATACCGAACCCTGCGGCGTCTTCTGCGCTTTATCATGCCGCTCAATTTGATCGATCCCGAAGCGCCGAATTTTTCGCCCGGCGGTTGTCGGACCTTTCATGATATCATCCACTTCTGCCATGAAAAAGCGGTTGACGAACTGGCCCATTTTCAGGAGCGGCGACCGGGTCTCGGTACCATCCGCAGCAGGCGTATGAACCTTGGCGTGCCGATGGATATCCGGGTCCTCGATATCGGCGGCGGGATGGCGAAGGGTGGTGCTGCCGCGCCGGAGCCCGGCGAGGTGCGATCCACACCCCTTGCGGTCTTTCTTGAAGGTCTCCTCGACCCAAAGGCCTGGGCCACGGAAATGCCGGCTCTGGGTTTCCGGGATATCATTTCCAGCGTACCCCGCAGCATGGGCATGCTCTCCGGCCCCTTGGACAGTCTCGGAGAAAATCTCGCCATCGTCAGTCATGATTATATGAACCTCAGCCTGCGGCTCGGCTACCATTTCAGCGTTATCGATGCCCATCTCGGGGTGGACGACAGTCGCGACTATGTCTATTTCCGTTTTGCCGGCGGGCTGGCCGACCCTGAGCGACGCGCCCGTCGCGCGGGATTCATCCGCGATGTGCTGGCGGCCATGGAATTCAAGGTGTCGGTGAAAGGCGATCTGGTCATCGGCAGGTTGAAGTTTGTCGATACCACGGCACTTCGTTCGGCTTTACTCATTCTCGGGGCATTGACTGCCTTCTCTCGGCAGCGGGATACCGGGCTCTATAGCGATGCCGACACCAAAATTCTCTATACGATTTTTGCCGATACCTTTTTGGCGGATTATCATCGAACGGTTTTTCCGATTAACCAGGAGCACTCTCCGGACCTTGACGCTTTGGAAGATCCTGGAGTCGCCGATTCCGCCTCTCCTTTTCCCATTATCGGTGCCGGACAATGAAGATACTCAACCATCTGCTCCATTTATTCCGTACTCGCCGGCAGCTTCGCGAAAAAGAGGCCTTGGAAGGCTTGAAGGCGCGGTATCATGCCTTTCGTATCTTCCTTGAAAATAACGGTCGGGCCCTGGAACTCATGGTGAGCATCGACGGCATGCTGAATCGCGGCGAAGAAACCGATATTCGCGCCGCAACCGAAGAACTGTTAAGCGTTACCGCCGAGCTGGTTGATGGTTTGAACCTGCTCTCCGGCGATGCCCACGCCGGGCTGTATGCCCTGCACGGGCAAATGGCGGCGGATGTCGTGGAACATCTTGGTATCCTCGCCGACAACCCCGACCGGCAGGATTACTGCACGACCTTAGATGACCTGGGGCCGGGTGCCCATCTCATGGCCGGAACCAAGGCCGCCAATCTTGCCCGCCTGCGGCGAATGGCTCTGCCGGTGCCGAATGGTTTCGTCTGTACTACCAAGGCCTGCAAGCACTTTGTCGGCGAGGGGCAGTTGGCCGTCGATATTCGCCGCAATCTCCGGGAATACGAATACGGGCGCCAGGATATCAACCAGACGGCGGCGAATATCGAGAAGTTGATTCTTAACACGCCCTTGTCGCCGGAGATCGCCCAGGCCCTGGAGAAGGCCTACCGCCACCTTGAAACCTGTGAAGAACGAGGTGACGGAACACGTCAACCCCTGGCCATTTCGGTGCGCAGCAGCGGCGTGTCGGAGGATGGTGCCGATTATTCCTTTGCCGGCCAGTTCACTTCCATCCTCAACGTTATCGGCACCCAGGCCCTTTTCGATGCCTATCGGGCGGTGGTGGCCAGCGGCTTCAGCCCCCGCGCCATCTCCTACCGGCTGGGCGCCGGGCTTAACCCCGTTGATTTCGACTTTGCGGTTTTATGTCAGGTTATGGCCAAGGCCGATTGCGCCGGGGTGCTGTTTACCCGTGATCCCTCGCAGCCGGAAAACGGCCGCATGCTGATCAGCGCCGTACCCGGCTTGGGAACGATGGCGGTGGAGGGCTCGGCGGCGGTTGATCTCTATCGACCCCGGCGTGCCGAGCAGGTCGGGGAGCCGGCCTCGGCCTGTCCGCTCGGCCCCTGCCGGTGTCTTGGGCAAATCAGCCCCGCCAGGGCTGCGGAACTGCTGGATGGTGCCGAGATCTCCCGAAAAAACCTGCGAGAAGTGCCGTCCCCCGAAGGCGGTTTGAAACAGGAAGCAATTGCCGAAGAGGAGGCAAACCTCCCCTTGTTGTCCGTGGAAATCCTCGAACAATTGATGTGTTTCGGCGAGATGATCGAGAACCTCGAAGGCCTCGGCCAGGACGTGGAATGGGCCTATGCCGGGGACCGGGGTGTGGCTATTCTCCAGGCGCGGCCTTTGCGTTTAACCGCCGCCAAGGGCCGCCGGCTGCGATTGCCGACGGCTACGCCACTGCTTTCCGGAACCTGTGCCGCGGCGGGAAGGGCCGTCGGTCGGGTGCATATGGTGCATTCTATCGCCGATTTGATCAAATTTTCCGATCCCCGGACGGGAGAAATAAGGCCGGCACCCTGCATTCTGGTGCTGCCGCAAAGCATCGTCGATGCCGCACCTCTCCTTCAATTCTGTGCCGGCGTGGTCATTGAGGTCGGTAATCCCACCGATCATCTGTCTTGTATCGCCCGGGAATACGGGGTGCCGATGCTTACCGGCGCTCGGGCCGCCTTATCGTGCTTGCATGACGGCCAATGGGTCATCGTCGATGCCGACCAGGGAATAGTCGTCGATGCCCCGGAATCCATCCAGACCGCCGTTGCCCAGGCGCACTCGGAACAGATAAAGAAGATGGAGCAGGTACAGGCGGGAAATTCGCAACCCATCTCTCCACGCCATACCGTTATCCCGCCTGAGCGGCAGGCCCTGCGGCAGATGATCGTGCCGCTGAACCTGACCGATGCCTACGGTCCGACCTTTTCCCGGATGGAGTGTCGGTCGATCCACGATGTCGTCCGCTATACCCATGAAATGGCGGTGCTCGCCATGTTCAACGCCGGGGATAGTATCATGGAGGACGCCGGCGGCCTGCTGCGGCCGCTTGATATCGGTGTGCCCTTCTCGTTTCTGGTTATTGACGTCGGCGGCGGCACGCGCCGGGTCGAAAAAACCTCACTGCGTAAGAAACTGGCCCTGCAAAATCCCCTTTCCAGGGAGGATGTCCTGTCCATTCCTCTGGCGGCCCTCTGTGACGGCCTGACCACGCCGGGGCTGAACTGGCATTCCGGCCCGGACATCGATGCCCTGCCGGGTATCTTCTCCCGCTCGCTGCTCGATACCCGTTCGGTTCGACCGGCCGGGTCGTTCAACTACGCCCTGGCGGCCCGTGATTACCTCAACCTTAATGCCCGGGTGGAATTCCATTTTGCCATGCTTGATTCGGTATGCGGTCGGGACACCCATGCCAACTATATCCGTTTCCGTTTTAAGGGTGGCGGAGCCGGTTCGGAACGTGGTCATCGCCGGGCGATATTTCTCAAGCAGGTTCTGGAAGGCAATGGATTTTACACAACGGTGGCAGGCGATCTGGTCACAGCTTCGCTGACCGGCGCAGGCAAAGAGCTTATCTCCGAGCGATTGGTGATGCTCGGCCGCTTGCTCGGCTTCAGCAGGTTTCTCGACGGCATAATGGCAAGCGACGAAATTCCGTTACAGATGGCCGAGGCCTTTCTTTCCGGGCGCTATGACAGGGGTTTCCCGGAACCAGCGACAAAACAGTAACCTCAATCCAGGTGCCGGTTGTCAGGCATGATAAAAATGCAGGGACGGCAATTCCACTGCCGTGAGCACTCCCCCGTAGACTGCCCCGGTGTCGATGCCGATACGGTTGGTCATAACCAGTGGGGCCTCAAAGGGCAGGTGCCCGAAGACGACGGTATAGCCGGTGTCGGCGATGTTTTCCTGGGCAAATCGCCTGCTGGCGAGAAGACCTGCAGCGGCGGCTCGCTGTGCTACCATGGCGTCGGGACGAGCTTTTGCAAGGGCGATTTCTTCCTCGTCGATATCTGCGTGGGTGAAGAGATAGTTGTCGACGATAGAGGAAAATTTCAAGGCATGGAGAAAATCACGATGTTCCGGCGGCATGCCGGCAAGGTCGCGGAGCCCGCGTATTGAGGTGCCATAACTGGCCAAGGTGGCTTCAACCCCCATGCTGCGCAGGGCCGGAAGCACCTCCACATCGCCGGTCGCCGCATATTCGAGCAGCGCCTGTTCATGATTTCCCATGAGAAAAACCACATGACTGTAGCTTGCCTTGAGATGCAGGAGGGTATCCACTACTTTTCTGGAATCCGGTCCCCGGTTGATATAATCTCCCAGGAAGACAAGGGTGTCTCTGTCCTTATCGATAGGAATGCGGCCAAGAAGGGCGACGAGTTTGCTATGACAACCATGGATATCGCCTATGGCAAAGATTTTTTTATCTGTTAAAGCCATATGTTCTCCTCTTTACAGAAGGGTTGTGTTGTTCGAAGAATAGGGTTGTAATTTGTTGTTTTCAATTAATTTTCTGTGCCTTAGCATAAAGTCGTTCTGATATTCACCTTCGGTTAGGAGGATAGCCCCTCAGGTAGTTCGAGATTTGTCTTTTTTTCCACGCTGTAGGCGAAGATCGGGATATAGACTAAAGTTAATATTGTGCCGATCAGCAGCCCGCCGATGGCAACGTCGGCAAGAGGAGACAGTCGTTCGAGCCCCACCGCCCATTCGAAGGCAATGGGGATCATTCCGGCGATGGTACCGAAAGCTGTCATGAAAACCGGTCGGAAACGGACCCTGACACTTTCCAGAGCGGCCTCAAAAGGGTCATTTCCGGCCGTGCGGTAGTGCTGGTAAAAATCGATGAGCAGAACCGAGTTTTTGATGATAATACCGAAGAGCAACATGATACCGATCAAACTCGGCATACAACTCGGTTTATTGAATACCAACATTCCCCAGGAGGCGCCGATCATCGAAAGAGGGAGCACCAGGATCATCACCAGGGCAAGCCGTACCGATTGATAGATGGCGATCAGTGCCACCAAGAGCAGAACAACACCGATGCCGATGGCCTTTATCATCCGGCGGAAGCTGTCCCCCATCTGTTTGATATCTCCTTCCTGGCGGACTTCAACACCACGCAAATCTGCCTTCTGCAGGGCTTTTTCCGTATCTTCGGTTACGATGGAAATCGCTCGCTGAGTACGATAACCGGAGACATCAAGGGAATAAAGCAGCTGGTTTCGTTCAATTTTGTTGGCGGTCAGGTCATACTGGATGGTCCCCAGAGTCTCCAGCGGCACTGGTCCCTTGGGTGTCTGGATGGGAATCAGGCGCAATCCCTGGAGATGGGTATCGAATGGCCGATTGAAAGACAGGCGAACCGGCTGGGTCTGCATCGAAACCAGATCGCCATTCAGGGACACCGGGATACCGGCCAGTGGAAGCTGGGCGGCTATCTGTACCGGCGTCAGGCCATAGACCAGGGCTCGGTTGGTGTCGATCTTCAACTGTGCTTCGGTGAAATCCCGGTCCCAACTGGTGTTGATCGAAGTGAGCCCCTTAACCTCTGCCATAGCCGCTGCGGCCAGATGGCCGGCCTGGGGCAAAAGATGATAGTCTTCGGCCAGAAGACGCACATTCACCGGGGCCTTGATGCTCGACATCGGTGTTGCGCCAAAATCATAGACATCCACGGCCTTGACACTTACCAGCGCGCTTAACCGGCTGCGAATCTCATCTTCTATCTGCCAGATAGTCTCTTTTCGTTCAAAACGATTGAGACAGTTAATGGTCATCACCGCTTCGGTCGGCAAAGACCCGGCACCGAGGGAAAGCACCCCCGGTTCGCTGCCGAAACTGACCGAACTCATGACCACATCCGGTCGCTGGTGCAGCCACGCTAAGAATGGGGCGATCCGTTGTTCGGCGGTCTCGACGGTTTCATTGGCGCTGAACCGTACATGGGCCTTGATAATGCCGGTATCCATCGGCGGCATCAGATCACGGCCAATAACCGGCATGATATTGCGGATACTGAGGGCCACTAGCACCACGACCCCAAGCGTCAGCAGGATTCGCCGCAACCGCGAATGACCTCCTGTGGAAAACTTGAGAATAGAGAGATAAGGGGTGATCAAACGACCGAAACTCTTCTGATAGAGTGTCTCCAGCCCAATCTCGAAACGGGTTTTGGAACTCCCCTTGCGATACAGGAAAAAGCAGATACTCGGAATAAAGGTGATCGAAAGAAAGTAGGAGACCAGCAGGGCAATGATCAAAGTGGAGATTAACGGGCGATAAATCTGCTGGGGAAAATCACCGATAAAAAGAAAGGGAAACATGATGGCAATGGTCGCCACCGTCCCGGCAAATACCGGGTTGATGACCTCTTTGGTGCCCTGAACAATGGCAACCTGGAGATCCTCTTTCAGCTCCGAGAGGTGTCGCTCAATATTCTCCAGCACCACCACTGCATCATCGACCAGCATCCCCAGGGCCAGGATAATCGCCGTGTAAATGGTCATATTCAGTTCGCCGCCGCTGATCCAGATAATGGCGATGGTCGCAAAGAAAACCATGGGGATTGAAAGCAAAGCGGCAGCGACTGCCCGTAGATTGCCGAGAAAGAGCAGAATAACCAGCAAGGTGAAAATAACCGCATCACGCAAGGCCTCTAGCATGTTGGTATTGGCGGTCTCGATCAGGGTGCGTTGGGTGTCGGCAATCTGGAACTTGATCTTCGGGTAACGGAGTTCGAGTTTGGCTATCTCGGCTCGACCGGCCTTACTGGTGGAGAGAACAGACCCCCCCGGCGCGCGCTGGATGACAACGGCAATTGCCGCCTGGCCATTGCCGAGGTAGCCGGAAAAGCGCCGCTGATGCTCCCACTTGACCTCGGCGATATCGCCAAGAGTGACATTTACCGCCACCGGCAAGCGTTTGAGTTCCTCCATCCGGTCCCGTTCGCCATACCAGGTAACCGTGTAATACGTGTCGCTGCCCTTGCTGAAGCCGATCGGCAGGTCGCGATTGAGATCGCGAATGGTTGCGGCAATCTTGTCCAGATCTATGCCGTGGGATCTGGCGGCAAACGGGTCAATATCGATGGTAACGGCACTTTGATAACCTCCAAAGATCTCGACATTTCCTATATCTCCGCTGCGCAGCAGGGCCGGTTTTATGTCGCTCTCTGCGAGCTTATCGATATCATCCAGACTGAGATCTCCATCAACCGGCGACAAGGCAAAGACATCCACCGGCAGGGTGAACGACCCGGCGGTGTAGATTGACGGATTGACGCCAGCCGGCAACCTTCCCCTGACCTTACCCACCGCGTTGTTCACATCGACCGCCGCCGCATCGAGCCCTTTTTTATATTCAAATTCGGCGGTGACAATCGATATTCCGGCAATGTTGGTCGAACTCACCTGGCGGATCAGCGACAGGCTTGAGAGTTCCTGCTCGACCGGTTTGGAAACCGTGGCGGTGACCACATCGGGGGTCGCGCCCGGTACCTGAGTTATGACGATAACCGTCGGCCGATCGCTGTCGGGAAAGAGATTTTTCGGCATGACAATCAGCCCGTAGATGCCGAGAATAAAAAAACCGGCAATCAAACCGTACAGGAGATAGGGACGCTTATGGAAATATTCAAACATTCGCTTTCTCCCCGAATCAGGACTCTGTGTTCGTAGAGCGAATCAACACCGGTACCCCGGACGAGGCCCGCAGCAGGATGTCGGGTTTCGCGAGGAGCAGGGTGCGTCCCGCCAGATCTTCCGTAATTGTTACTCCTTCGATTCCCCGTTGTTTGATGGTTACCGGCAGCTTTTCCACCTTGCCGTTCGCATAGACCAGAACCGAGGTTTTTCCTTGAGCAGAGAGGAGGACATCGTCAGGCAACAGGGTATCTTGCCCGGTAAAGACAATCGCCGAGATGTTCTGAAATTCTCCCTCCACCGCCGCAGTCCCGGTCGGTAAGGCAGATCGGTACTCGCGCAACCCACTTGGCCCTGCCTGGTTTTTGGCGGTAAGTGGCAACAATTGATCAGCCAGACGGATATATTCGGCCGTGATAGCTGCAGGGAGTTTTACATCGAGATACAGCCCGTTTGCCGCGGTAATCTTCACGAGAGGTTTGCCCGGCGCGGCCATATCGCCGACCGCTGCCAGACGGGCACTGAGTGTTCCGTCAATCGGCGAGATAATTGACATATAACCCAGCTGATTGTCGATTTCCTTTTCATTCTGGGTCAGTTCTTCACGGCCCGATTGAAGCATGGAGATACCGCTCTTGACCGCTTCTATCTGCGCCTTAATCTGGGCGATTTCCGTCTCTTCCTTGGAATACTGTTCAACGGACGCACCTTTTACATCGAGTAGTTCTTTGGTCCGGGTATGGCTGTTCAAGCCATTTTCCAGGGCGGTTTGCAAGGCTTTCAGGCTCTCCCGTTTGCCGACGATATCGAAATCCAGGCTGGAGCGTTTGAGGCGCAGGCCTTGCTTTTTCGCTTGCAGTTCCTGGTCATCAATATTGGCCAGTAGTTCACCTTTGCGTATGGCATCACCCTCTTTTTTGAAAAGCCCATTGATCCGCCCGCTGACCTTGGTCGAAAGAGTTGTGGAAACATCGGAAGAAACAATGCCCATGGCGGGAAGGCTCAGGGTCACGGCTTGACGGCTGGGCACCACTGCATCGACGACAACCGGCAGGATTGCAGCGGTTGGGGCCTGAGCCAGGTCATGTTTTCTTTTTTGCAGAAGAACAATTGCGGCAGCGACGACAATCAGAATGACCAATATTCGGACTCCGTTTTTTATCATTGCACAACTCCTGTTAAGTCATCGCCAAAGAGGACAGCCTGGCGACAGATAACCTGCCAGCGGTCGCGGTTCGTTTGATGGAGAGCGGCCTCGGTGTCGAGGACCTCTGTTTCATTCTTGAGGTATTCTTCGGTGGTGATACGCCCGTTGCGGAAAGCCACCTTGGCAATTTCGAGAACTTTCTTGCTGTTATCGAAAGATTTAAATGCCAACTCCTGCGATCGTTCGAGGAGCGGCAATTGCCCGGCAAGGGTTTCGGCCTCCGCCGCTACGTCAATTTGCACCTGGGCCAGACGCCTTTTTTCCCGATGTAGTTGATTTTGCGCCAGGTCAATCGATGTGCCGAGACTCTGGTCAAAGAGGGGGACCGAAATGTTGATGCCAAAGTAATTGTAACTGCGGTTGATCGATTCATCGGTATTGTAGGCAGTCCCATAATTTTCCGTGACCGTACCTACCAGCTTCACTGTCGGATAATGTTGGTCCCAAGTGCGCTGCAGTTCTTTTTCAGCAACGGCGACATTGCCCTGTTGTTGTTTTTCGCGGAGAAATTCACCAGCCATCACGGGCCGGTGTTGGGTCAGCATGACAAAATGATCGACCTCCAGCCCGGTCAATACTTTAAGCTGACTGATAAGGGAAAGACCCTGGATCTGCAGATCGTTCTGTTGTTTTTGCAGGATATTGATGCTGATCTCCACCTTGAGGAGTTCGGATTCCGGGGTGCGTCCATTATTCACCGCCATTTGCAGATCGTCGCGGGTCTTTTGTAACGATTCGAGACGGGCTGCAAGAGCTGCGTTGAGGTGGGTGACATAGGCCAAAGAGGCGTCGAGTGAAACCACCTCTGCTTGGCGTGTCACCACATTCTGTTTGTAGCCAAGCTTGCTTACCTGTTGCAATTCTTTAACTTTATCCGCCAGGGTGTAGAGCCCTTTGACAAAGAGAGGCATCTCCATCTTCAAGCCATAACGCTCAATCTGCTCGGAAAAGGGCAGCGAATCGCCGGCGGCAACACTTACCTCGGTCGGTGGCATAGGCCGCAAGTTGGTCGGCGAATTGTATCTTTCGTAATTTCCGAAGGCGGAAATTTTTGGATAGAGTTCTGCCCGAGCCTGCTCCAGTTGTATTGATGTCGCCTGTGTCTCCAACTGGCTTGATTGCAAACCCGGCTGTTTCTCTACCGCTTCCAGCAGAGTTGTTATGTTCAATTCAGATGCTGAAATCTGTGTGACACAGATGAGCGAAAACGCTATGCTGCCGAGATATTTCATCAATCAGCTCTCCGCTAAGATATGTGACATTTGAAGTCCATGGCTTGCTCTGCACCATATTTTCTCCTTACCGCAGCTTATGCTAAGCCCCGATAAATGGGATAAGGAGCCGTAACTAAATGGGTTGAAATGATCCATATTCCCTAACGGCTCCTAAATAAACGGTTGAACGATAAAATACACACCGAGCAGTCCAATCAGCATCCCGGCAATACGCCGAAATAACCTGCCTCCCTGCTGCCAGGTGCTGTTGGCAAGCAGACGTTTGACCATGGCGGTTGAACTGCCGGCAACGACAATGGGAAGGCAATGACCGATGGCGAATACTCCAATAAAGATAATGCCGGTAAGCAATTTGTCCTGAACCGAAATGATGGCCAGGATCGGGGCAATGAACCCGAAGGTGCAGGAACCGGATAACGCTCCATAGGCGAGGCCAAGAATGAAAGCGCCGGAGAGCCCCTTTATAGTCAGTTTTGCCATAACTCCGCCACCCGTCAGGGAACATTTGGCCACTCCCAGCATGTCGAGAGCGACCCACAGCAGCAGGAGACCGACGGCGATCGTCCAATACGGCCCGACATCGCCAAGCATACGGCCAAGCAGCGTACAGACCAACCCGATGGCGGCGATGGTGATGAACAAGCCGGTGGTAAAGACAACCGCATACAGGGTCGCTTTGCGTCCTTCAATCAGGTGGTTCTGGCCGCCTACATAGCCGATGATCAGCGGAATTGAAGCCAAATGGCAGGGGCTGAAAAGTACGCTGACCATCCCCCACAAAAAGCAGCCTAAGGCCCCCAATAGGAGGCCCTGGCTCATCCAGGAGTTAATGGTAAGAAAAAATTGATCCATGCGTTATTCAACTCCCAGCTTTTCCAGTTCGGCAACGATGGCTGCTTTTTCCATGAATCCTTCGTGTCTCAGCACTTCTTTGCCTTCGGCAGTGTAAAAAATTTGGGTAGGAATAAGCTGGATGCGGTATTGCTTACCGGCGGTCGGGTTTTCCCAGACATCAATAAAGATGATGGCGGCCCTGTCTTTGTATTCCTTTTCCAGTTCCTCTATAATCGGTGCCATCATCTTGCAGGGTATGCATTTTTTTGCGCCGATATCGACCATGGTCACTTTGCCGGGGACTGGAACCAAGGGTGGTTCCTCCGCCCTTACGGCGGAAGGAAAAAGTGTCAATGTCAGAAAAAGGCAGAAAATGCCCAGAATCGTGCCGATTGTAGATTTGAGAGGTGGTCGCATTCTTTTTCCGTCCTTCATTAAAGATATCTCTGGGCCTTATCCATGACCTCGGCAATATTCGGTTCGGTGATGGCCGTCTCGCCTTTTTCAAAGCCGAGATCGGATAAGCGCAGATGATTAACCTTCTTGAATCCTGCTTCTTCCAAGGATTTTTTGGCACAGTCGAGGGGACAGCCATCGATTGCCAGGATAGAGACCGCGGCCTCGGTTGTCTTGAGGATGCCGCTGACCCTGCCGCCAATCCCGGCCAGGCAAAACATCTTGCCGTGTCCTTCACGGGTCAGGTTTCGCGCCGCACGGTCGGCCAATTCTCCGACATCGGCAGCACCGGAACAGGAAAAAATCAATCTCGGCCCGGTCTTGGCACTGCTTTCACAACTGCAACTACAAGGGGTTTGCATCGGTATCATGGTGTTCTCCTTTAATAGTGAAAAAATATTCTGAAAAATTCCTTACTTCACCATTGTCTGTCACTCGACGAGACAATGGGAATATTCAACCAATCCACTTTTCGATTTCACTTTGCTTTGGGACACGCCCTGTACATTTGACTTTCCCGTCAATGACCACGGCCGGGGTAGAAAAAATACCCAGTTTGGCTATCTCCTGAAAATCCGTTACCTTTATCACGTCGGCCTTCACTCCTTTGGCAGCGACAGCGGCCTCAACTGTTTTTTGCACCTTCTCACAAGAAGCGCATCCTGGCCCACATACCTTGATTTCCATAAATTTCCTCCGCTTGAATATCAGTAATGTACTCACGTCCTAATTGGGTTTGTTATCTGCATTTTTAAAAACGACCGCAAGATATTGACAGCTGTTTTCGTTACCTGATTTCTTGTAATTATAAAATTATATTAAATAGATACCCAATTATAATAATGGATACCGATACGATTCCGGTAAATATCGCGATCAGCTTTGGCTTGATCACCTTGCGCAAAATAATCATCTCAGGTGTCGATATCGCTACAACAGCCATCATAAATGCCAAAGCGGTGCCAAGTGGCATGCCTTTCTCCACCAAGGCCTGGACAATCGGGATAGTGCCAGCAGCATTGGAATAAAGCGGTATGGCAATGAGGACGGCAATAATGACTGCGAAAGGATTGTCCGGCCCCGCATATTTAACGATGAAATCAATTGGTGCATAGCCGTGTATCCAGGCACCGATACCAATACCCACCAGCACATAAGGCCAAACCCGTTTAAGAATATCAATGGTGTAGTCTTTCGCATAACCAATTCGTTCCTGCAAGGTTGGTTCAGATATTTCATTCTCACCCATTTTAATTTGATAGACATATTCCTCTACTTGGTTCTCTAATTTCAGCTTGCCAATTACGATTCCGCTGAAAAAGGCAATCGACACACCTGTACTTACGTAGATAAGAGCTATTTTCCAACCAAAGAGACCCCAGAGCATGACCAAGGCGACTTCATTCACTGTCGGGGCAGAGATCAGAAAAGAAAATGTCACACCGAGCGGTAGACCTGATTCCAAAAAGCCGATGAAGAGCGGCACCGCCGAACAGGAACAAAAGGGAGTAACGATACCAAGTAGGGCAGCTAAAAAATTGCCGACATATTCTCGTTTATTGCTCAGGAGTTTTTTTGCTTTTTCAGGAGGGAAATAACTTCGAATAACGGCCACTACAAAAATGATTGTGACCAAAAGCAAAAAGATCTTCATGGTATCGTAAAAAAAGAAATCTAGTGCTTCGCCGAACGTGGTGTTGGATGATATACCAAACCATTCATAAACGATAAGATCTGCAAACTCTTTCAACATAAAAATACCTCACTTGATAATATCCACTTTGTCCTGTTTATTTCCAATAACCACCAGCGACATGACATCACATGCTATATCCCAGGTCATAATACCGCCCGGATATTCAATTGCTTGTTTGACGCAATAACCAAATGTAAAATCAAAAAATACCTCTTTTTTACTTCAGCAAATCGATATGTGTCTGGGCGTTTGCTTGAAGAACAGCCTCGACACAGGGCATAAAATTCAGGATACAGGGAACCTTCAACTTGTAATATACTTGCTTTCCCCGTTTCTCATCGATCACTACCCCAGCCTGTTTGAGGATGGTCAAGTGTTTTGAGATTGTTGAAAAATCGGCATCAATATTCTCGGCTAATTCACAGACGCATCTCTCACCGCCGGCTAGTTGTTCCGCCATCCAGAGACGGGTTGGATGGCCAAGTGCCTTCAGAATATTTGCTTTGGCCTCGATCAGAGCCTTTTCCTTGTCGTTCATGAACGTCTCCTTGTTTGCATATATGGTAGTTTGACCAAATATAAATGTCAAGTTAAAAATTGAAGCTGTATTCTAAGAACCGGTCTGGAGAGTGTTCACAAACACGCCTCAGGCAGAAAGGAATAGCCATCACCCAACTCAACAACCGACACGCTGTTCAATTCATCCGTAATGATTCGATTTAAGACATGTTTGTTTACGCAGGTAAGAAAGTAAAGTACATTTTTTTACTGCAGACCAAACCCCTCAGAAGCAAAGAGTGAAAATCAAAACGACTAGTTCCGTCGGTTGTCTCAATTCGCCTGACGTTGCTGCGGGCGAAATGATAGAGAGAAGAAAAGTTTCTTTAAAAAGAGAACCCGGGAAGAGGAGTATGACAAAAAACGGACGAAAAAAAATCACCTCGAACGGGGCCGCCTATATCGAAGAAAAGAAAGCAGAGGCGAGATGTGATCCCGGAGATATAACGGAAAAGGCCCATGAAATCATTCTCGAATCGATTTCCGAAGGAGTTTTCACAGTCGATCATAACTGGCGGATAATGACCTTCAACCGGGCCGCCGAAGAGATCACTGGTACGCCGCGACATGATGCCATAGGTCGCTACTGCTGGGAGGTCTTCCGCTCCAATATGTGTGAAGGGGCCTGCGCCTTAAAGCGCACGATGAAAGAGGGCAAATCTTTTGTTTCCAGCGCCACCTATATCATCAACAGCCGGCAGCAGCGGGTGCCGATTACCGTTTCGACGTCGCCGCTGAAAGATGAACAGGGTGAGATCCTCGGCGGGGTCGAGACCTTTCGCGACCACAGTCTGGTGGAGGAACTGCGCCGTGAATTAAGCGGCAGTTTCAGTGTTGGCGACATGGTCAGTCGCAGCAAGGCGATGAAGCAGATCTTCGCCATCCTGCCCCAGGTGGCGGAAAGCGACAGCACCGTGCTGATAGAAGGCGACACCGGCACAGGTAAAGAACTCATGGCCAAAGCCCTGCACAACCTGTCCTCGCGCAACGAGGAACCCTTCGTCGCCATCAATTGCGGTGCACTACCCGATACCCTCCTTGAGTCGGAGCTGTTCGGTTATAAGGCCGGAGCCTTTACCAATGCCAATAAGGATAAGCCGGGGCTCTTCCAGGTCGCGGGCAAAGGTACGCTTCTCCTTGATGAAATCGGCGATACCAGTGCCGCTTTCCAGGTCCGCTTGCTGCGGGTTCTGGAAGAGCGGGAGTTCCAACCCCTCGGCGGGGTGGAAAAAATCAATACCGATATCCGGATCATCGCCGCAACCAACCGCGATCTGGGAGCGATGGTGGAGAAAGGCGAGTTTCGCCGCGACCTTTTCTACCGTATCAATGTCATCCGCCTGCATCTCCCGCCGCTCAGGGAACGGTTGGAGGACATCCCTCTCCTGATTGAGCGTTTTATCAAGAAAATGAACCATATTCGCGGGCGGGCGGTATCCCAGGTGGGCAAAGAGGCCATGGCGCTTCTTCTCGGCCATGACTACCCCGGCAATATCCGTGAACTGGAGAATATCATTGAACACGCCTTTGTCCTCTGCCATGAAGGGGAGATCGGGGTCGGTCACCTTCCTGCCTATCTGCTGCAACGAAATAAAGCCCTGCTTATTGAACGATCCTCCATGGCAAACAATGTGCGGGCCACCGAAGAAGAGATGGTGGTTGAGGCACTCAAGCGGCATGGGTATAACCGACTGGCAGCGGCCAAAGACCTCGGCATTCATAAAAGCACACTTTTCCGCAAGTTAAAGAAATTTCAGATCATCCTCCCCGAGATAGATGGCCGCAACGGCCGTAAAGAGCCTTTCTGAGAGTCGCGCAATTGCGACTCTATATGGTCGCGATGAGTCGCAATTACGCGACTCTTTCTGTTCAAATGTTTTCTTCTTCCTTTCCTGATTTTCATTTAACTTATTTTAATTATTAATAATATATAAATTGCACTGGAATTGGTCCAGGCTTTGCTATCTCTTTGGGAACGTGAACCAAGGAGTAACGGCTATGAACGTCGCCATAACCGTATGGGGCCAGAGAATCTCACCCGTCTTCGATGCTGCCCAGACCCTGTTGGTTGTAAAGGTCCTGGGAAATGAGATCGTTGACAGGAAGGTTGCAGTTTTCCAAGCCGGCAGGTTTGAACGCTTTGTTCAATTGCTGGACGAAATGGGGATCCGGGTTTTGATCTGCGGTGCCCTTTGTGCTGGTCCGGCGGAGATCTTGGAATCGCACGGTATAAGTATCATTTCCTTTATGGCCGGTGAAGCCGAACAGGTTTTACAACTGTATATTCAGGGTAAGGAACTGAATCAATTTGTCATGCCCGGTTGCCAGTGGAGAAGATGCTGCCGGATGGTTGGACGGTGAAGGCAAGAGGAAGGTGGCGAATCATTAGGGTTATTAGATACTCATCTATAAACCGGCATATATCATAACAATCGGGTTAGGCTCGGGAGAATTGCATGACAAGGGTACTCATAGTCAGCAAAAATATGAATGTTTTTAGTGAGTTCGCCGAATTCATAAATAAAGACAGAGGCATTGAGGTGCTTTGGGCGGGTAGCGGACAGAAAGCCTTGGATCTCGTCGGAACGGGAAGCATCAGCGCGGTGGTCGTAGATGAGATTTTGGTTGATAGAACAGCGTTGTCGTTTGTCCGGCAACTGACAAAACATCAGCCTCTCATCAATTGTGCCATGGTCAGTTCCTTGCCGCCGGACGATTTCCATGAGGCCACAGAAGGTCTAGGCATTTTTATACAATTGCCGGTTAGCCCCGGCGTGAAGGAAGCTGAACTCATGCTAAAGATGCTGGAAACAATCGAAGTTCTTATGACATTATAAATGCGTGGATAACCAGCTATGATCATCAGTATTGCAAGCGGCAAGGGTGGCACCGGTAAAACAACTGTTGCAACCAATCTGGCCCTTTCTTTAGGCGAGGGCGCCAGGCTGTTGGATTGCGATGTCGAGGAACCCAACTGTCATCTCTTTCTCCATCCGCAGATTACTGCAAGTGAGATCGTCACCTCTTTTATTCCGGTGATCCGCGAGGAGTCGTGCACGGGTTGCAAAAAGTGCGCGGAGATCTGCCGCTTTCGCGCCCTGACGGTGGTACGCGGCAAAGTACTGGTTTTTCCGGAACTGTGCCACGGTTGTGGAGGTTGCCTGGAGGTCTGCCCGGAGAATGCGGTGGTTGAAGGAAGCAGGGAAATTGGTGTTATGGAATCGGGCTGGTGCGGTCCTCTGGGGTTTGTCCAGGGTCGTCTTCGAGTCGGAGAGGCGATGTCGCCGCCTCTGATCAGGAAGGTTCAGGCCAACAGGAACCGGGCAATAAAGATTATTATCGATGCCCCTCCGGGGACATCCTGTCCGGTTGTTGCTGCCATGAAGGGGAGTCATTTCGTCCTGCTTGTGACCGAGCCCACCCCTTTCGGCCTGCATGATCTGGGGCTTGCGGTCGAGGCGGTGCGGGTGCTCGGCATCCCCTGTGGTCTCGTTATCAACCGGTCGGATATGGGCGATGACGGAGTTCGGCAATATGCCCTTCGTGAAAAAATTCCAGTGCTCCTTGAGATACCCTTTGAGCGAAAGATCGCCGAGGCTTATTCCCGAGGCATACCGATTGTTGAGATCATGCCGGAATGGGCACAGAGGTTTCGCGATCTCTATGACCGCATTGTGGTACTTGCAGGTAATTGGGGAGCGTCGCAATGATACGAGAGTTGGTTGTTGTCAGCGGCAAGGGTGGAACCGGAAAGACCAGTATCACTGCCGCTTTTGCCGGGTTGGCCGGGAACTGCGTGCTGGGGGACGCGGATGTCGATGCAGCCGATCTCCATCTTCTCATGTCCCCGGATGTGCAAAAGCGCACAGATTTTATGGGAGGCTGCAAAGCTACAATCAGAGCCGAAGATTGCACAGCCTGTGGCAGGTGCCGGGGGTTATGCCGCTTTGCGGCCATCACAGAGGATTTTGTCGTCGATGCGATCAGCTGCGAAGGCTGCGGGGTCTGTGTCGACCTTTGTCCGGAAAAGGCCATCGATTTTCCCGTGCAGAAATGCGGCGAATGGTTTATCTCCGGAACCCGTTTCGGGCCGATGGTTCATGCCCGCCTGGGGATCGCTCAAGAGAATTCCGGCAAGCTGGTCAGTCTGGTGCGTCGGGAAGCGCGAAATCTTGCAGAAGAAAAGGGAGTGAGCCTGATTCTCACCGATGGCCCGCCCGGCATCGGCTGCCCGGTGATTGCTGCTATTGGCGGGGCGACAGCGCTTGCGATCATCGTTGAGCCGACTGTCTCCGGCTTGCACGATATGCAGCGTGTAGCCGATCTTGCCGCCCACTTCAGGGTGCCCGGCCTGGTTTGTATCAACAAGTCCGATCTCAATAGCGAGATGACCGAAAGAATAGAGGAATATGCAGTCAAACGCAAGATGCGGTTGGTCGGCCAAATCCCCTTTGATCCGGTTTTTACCAAGGCGATGATTGCCGGCAGCACTGTCTTGGAATATGCCCCGAGGTCACTTGCGGCAATGGCTATTATAAAAGTATGGCGGGAAATACTCCGATCCCCGGTTATGAATGAGCTCGGGATCAAAGATTTTACAACAATAATTCAATAGCAAAAAGTGAGGAAAAAGATGGCAAAAGTTCGTTTAGCAATTCCTTCCGAAGGACAAGGTGGTCTCGACGGCCTGCGCGCCGGGCATTTTGGGCATTGCGATGTTTTCACCCTGGTGGATTTCGAGGATGGGGAGATCAAAGAGGTTTCGGTTATCGCCAATAAGGAGCATGTCCAGGGCGGGTGCATGGTGCCGGTCCAGCTGCTCGCTGCCCATAAGGTGCAGCGCCTGGTGGTCGGCGGCATCGGCATGCGGCCGCTCATGGGCTTTAAACAGGTGGGGATAGATGTCTATTACGACGGCGAACGCCAGGAGATTCGCCCGGTGGTTCTCGATATGATCGAAGGTCGCCTGCCGATGATCGGTGACGACCAGGTCTGTGGCGGTGCCAGTCACGCTTGATGGCCTTGATACGGGTGTGCATGAAGGAATTATTCCACCAGAGTAGCCACCAAAATCCCTTTCGATTGCGGTAAAGAAGGAGCTGTTATGAAAATTGCAATTACTGCCAAGGGTACAACCCTCACCGATGAGATTGATCCTAGGTTCGGACGGGCGCCTTATATTTTAATAGTCGATACCGAGACCATGGAATATGAGGCCCTCGACAACAGTGTCAACGTCAACGCTTTTAAAGGGGCGGGCATCCAGGCGGCGACCACCGTAGCAGACAAGGGGGCACAGGTGCTTTTGACCGGATATTGTGGGCCAAATGCTTTCAAGACCCTGGAAGCTGCCGGGATGAAGGTCGTGAACGATATTAAAGGTACGGTAAAAGAGACCCTTGAAACCTTCATCGCGGGCAAGACCGTCTATAGTTCCGGCCCAAATGCCGAAGGGCAGTGGTAAGGGTTTACAATGAGAAACAACTGAAGCGTAGTCGCTTCAACATCACACAATTCTAATAAATAAGGGGTAAGCAATGACAAATAACGTTGTTATTACTGTCGCATGCGGCACTGACGATCCTAATCGCGCCACAAGGGCTATTCATCTGGCAACGATTGCGCATAAAGAGGGGAAAAACGTTACATTGTTTCTGCTGGATGAAGGTGTTTACCTGGCAAAGAAAGGGCTTATAGACAATCTTCGGGCGGCAACCGGGGATGTGGCAGATGATCTCATGACCTATCTGCAGGCTAACGGAGTACCTGTCCTTGCATGCACTCCGTGCGCAAAGGCCCGCGGGATTAGTGAGAGTGATCTCATTGACGGCGCCAGGATGGGTACTGCTGTGGAATTGATACATCTTGCCTGCGACGCGACGGTTATTAGTCTGTAACCTTTTTATTGCCCCTTATTTTCATCGATCCGCTGCAAGCCTTCCATCAGTATCCCCATAAACCCGCCTATGGGGGGCAGCTTGTCAAGCTCTTGGGGAATTCCCTTGGTATAGGCGAAATGACCGCTTTTCACCGGCAACAGGGCATACACAGCCTCCTTGTTGCGTAGCGTTAGGAGGCGGGCGTGGATGATTTCTCCTTCTTTGAAAAAGACCATGGCCTTGCCCTCCTCAAGAGCCAGATCAAGCCGCCCGGTTTTTTGTGAAGAGTTGATGAGTTGCAACAGGTCGACTATGGAGATTTCCGCCAGTTCCCCGGACATGCCGGAGGTAATATTACCCGATCGCAGGGTCATGGTCTGGGCGCGGACCACCAGGAGTTTAAAGAGGAAAAGCTGGAGGACTGGGTATTTTTTTAGGACATGTTTAAAGTTTTTGACACTCAGCTTGGCCACCTGGGTCTCGGCTAAGGTATAGATGGAACTGGTCACCGGTTCGCCGGAGAGAAGGCTCATTTCGCCAAAGATCTTCCCTTCTCCCATTTCTGCAATTCTTGTACCGTCGTCGGCCATCACCGCCACCTGACCGCTTAAAACGATATACATGTTGCTGCCGGGATCGCCCTTTTTAAGCACCACTTTATCGATGGGAATGGTCGTCAATTCAAGGAGCAGGGTCAGGTCGCTGAGGGCGTCATCCTCCAAGGATTCGAAGATATCCAGGTTGCGCAATTTGTTAAAAAACTTTTCCAGGTGCTGTCGGTGCCGTCGTTCTTCCGCCTCATTCAACAATTTCATCTGCAGGGTGGCAAAGTCTCTTTCCTTCTTCAGTTCAAAATGGATCAAGCCATCGCAGCCACCACAGTCGAATCTCGACTTTTGTCCGCCTATTTTCACAAACCCGGTATAACTCCCCATGGACGTCATAACACCCGCGATCGCCTGTGCCAAATAAAGACAGTCGGGTTTTAAGGCCGGAACGGTAAGGCTGAAATTTTCGATCTTGAATTCGTCGCCGGCATTATATATGGGACAGGAGTGTTCCTCGGTGACAATGAAAATCGCATCACGAAATTTATTGACCGGCTTTTTCACGATTACCTCCTTATGCTTCTCGACGCACTGATAGTGCACTACCTTGGCATAAAATCACACTTGCTTATTTTATATCACAAAAGAGAAGGATTTATCCAGAGTGGAAAAACTTCATTGCTGACAGGCTGGGCAGGTCAATCTTCCGGGTTGAAAAGATTTCCGGCCTGATGCTGACCATCTTTGGCGTTTATCTAACGTTTCCCTGAACATGGAGAGGAGAAGGTCCTCTCCATTGGCGAGATCTCACGGGTGAGTGTCAACCTAATCAAGGTCTTAATCGACCGATGCGTCGGCCTTAATAAGGTGGTTTTTTGATCGATTTTTGAAGTATTCGATAACGATGGGAATCAACGAGATGATGACGATAAAAAGAACCACAAGTTCAAAATGTTTTTTAATGAAGGGGATATTGCCGAAAAAGTAGCCGGCAAGGATACAGCCGAATACCCAGCCTGTCCCTCCAAGTATGCTCCAGGGAAAAAATGTTCGCCATTTCATTTCCGCCATGCCGGCGACAAAGGGGATGTAGGTACGGAAGAAGGGGATGAAACGGCAGAGGGTCACCGCCTTTGGACCATGTTTTTCATAGAAGGTGTGAGCTTTTCTTAGATTCTTCTGGTTGAAGATCAGGCCATCCTTGCCGCTGAATGCCTTATGCCCGAACCAGACGCCCATAAGTCGGTTAAAGTTGTCTCCGGCTATGGCGGCCACGGGAAAGAGGGTGAGGACGATGTGCAGATCCATGGCCCCGGTTGCGCAGAGGGCGCCGATGGCGAAGAGCATGGAATCGCCGGGCAGGAAGGGGGCAACGACCAGACCTACCTCGGAAAAAATGATCAAAGCAATGAGACCATAAATCAGCGTCCCGTGCAAGGCGACCTGGGTGGTCAAATGTTTATCGATATGAAGGCTAAAATCAATAACTTGTAGAATAAAATCCATGGTCGTTTTTCATAAAAGAGGTGAAAACACATTGTGGTCGACGGGGTGCAGGCACTCCAGTCCGACCTTCAGGAACCCAACTGCGGCAAAACTAGCCTTTCTCCGTGCTTTGTGCAAGTTTTTATGCTGGTCTTCCGAAAAAGGAGAGTTCGGACAGCGAGCTGCTTGGAACTCCTGCAACTCACGATCTCCGATAGGCCCTGCCCAGCCATTTCGGTGGGTTACCGCTGAACAGACGGGTTATGCGGTTTTTTCGGTTCGAACTGAGGTGGATGAGGATCAGGGTGAAGATCATCAAGGGGAAGGGTGCCACCTGGAAGATCTGCGCCGGGATGGTCGGGAAGGAGTCCTGGAAATAGATACCGAGTAGCTGCAGCATGCCGAAAAGGTAGGCGCCGGCCACCACCCTAAGCGGATGCCAACTGCCGAAGATGACCAGGGCAAGCGCAATCCAGCCGATGCCCTCGCAGCCCTGGGGCTGGCCCCAGCCGGGTTTGACCGCAAGCGAGAAGGCGGCGCCGGCAAGGCCGACCAGCGTGCCCCCGGTCATGGTGGCGATTATCCGCACCGTCTGCGGATTTATCCCCCGAGCCCAGCAACCCTCCGGGTTTTCTCCGGCGGTGCGGAGCAGCAGGCCGTGTCGGGTATGATAGAGGAAGTAAATGCAGCAGGGGATGGCGAGAAAACTCGCATAAACGATAAGGGAGTGGGAAAACAGCACCTTGCCGAAAAAGGGGATGTCGGAGAAAAAGGGTACGGGAAGCGTCGCCAGTTGCGGTCCCTGTTGCCTTGCGTAGGGACTGCCAAGAAAATAGGCGAGATCCCGGCATAAAAAGGTGAGGGCAAAACCCGCAGCCACCTGCGACTGGTTGAGCCATACGCCGATGACCGCCAGGAGTGCCGCCACCGCACAGCCGGTAAGGGCCGCTGCGACAAAACCGAGGGTGAGAGACTCCGAGCGACTGGCGACGACAAAGCCGGTCATGGCGCTGAGGACGATGGTGCCGTCGAGGGACAGGTTGACCACCCCGGCCTTCTCGGTAAGCGTCTCGCCCAGGGCGGCAAGGACCAGCGGTGCGGCCATGACGGCAATGGCCGCAAGAAAGGATGGCAGAGAGATATCCATCAGTTCTCCCCCTTATGCCGCTTCTGCAGGCCATGCACCAGCAGGGCACTGACCACGCAAGCCCCCTGGATGACGCCGGAAAGGGCCGAATCCAGCTGCAGGACGATCGGCAGCTGGATGGAACCGGCGGCGAGACAGGCAAAGAACAGGCAGATGGCCGGCACCGGGGCAATCCGGTAGTTGGCGAGCATGACCACCAAAAGCGCCAGGTAGCCGTAGCCGCTGGAGATCGGCGGTAGGAGGCGATGATAGACGCAGGCCGCCTGCAGGCCGCCGGCAAGTCCGGCCAGACCTCCGCCGATAGCCATGGCAGCCAGACCGGTACGTTCCGGATGGATGGCATAGAGCCGGGCCGCCAAGGGGTTGTTGCCGGTCGCCTTGACCGTCAGACCGAAGCGGGTGGCACCAAGGAGAAAAGCGGTCAGGGCAAAGGTTGCCAGGGCGAGGAGCAGGGCGGCGGGGGCGACCCGCCAGCCGGGCGGGGTGTACATCCACAGTTCTTTTACAAACATATCCGTGCCGCTCATCGAGGCGATGCCGGCGCGCTTCCACGGCCCGAGGATGAGCCAGAGAATGAGTCCCTGAGCGACGAAATTAAGCCCTAAGCCGCCGAAGATTTCGTTGACCCCGCCGCGGTTCTTGAGAAGCCCTGCACAACTTCCCCACAGCCCGCCGCCGAAAAAGCTGAGAGCGAGCGCGAGCGTCAGGATCAGGGCAGGCGGCAGGCCGAAACTGCCCTCCCGGAGCAGCGCCGTTGCGGCGATGGCGCCGCAGATGATCTGGCCCTCCACTCCGATATTCCACAGTCCGGCGCGAAAGGTGAACAGCAGGCCGCAGGAACAGAGCAGCAGTGGAATCCACAGCGACAGCACATGGCTGAACTTTTGCCAGGAAAAAATTGATCCGTGGGCGATGGCTACGGCAATTGTCGTCGGGGCAATGCCGAGAGTAAGGAGCAGGAGGCTGACTGCGCCGAGAGCGAGTGCGGCGATCAGGATCATGGTGGCGGTGCGGTTGTAGAGAAAATGGCCCAGGGATACTAGTGTTTTCATGGTCTATGGCGGTTGGAAGTTTCAGGGAGGGTTGTGCCTAACACGTTCCGACCGGATCGATCTGGCCGGTGATCGCCCGGGAGAGCCTTTGGTAATCGGTTGCCCGGGTTGGGGTGTCGAGAACGATCTTGCCATTGTAAAAAACCACGATGCGGCTGGCCTGGCTCATGAGTTCTTCCAGGTCCGGGGAGGCGAAAACGATGGCACCATCGGCATGCAGCCGGGAATGGAGGTGGCGCCAGGTCCAGGCGGCGGAGTGGACGTCGAGGCCACGGGTCGGGTTTTCCATGAGGATGAGCCGCACCCCATCCGGGATGAAGGAGAGCAAGAGCCGCTGCTGGTTGCCGCCGGAGAGATCCTCGACTGCCGTTTCCGGCTGCCCTTTAATACTATGGGTGGCAATTGCCCGGCGGCTGACGGTAAGTCCGGTTGCCGAGGTGATAAGGGCGCTGCCCGGTGCGGCGAGAAGGTGATGCTCCCGGACCGTCATGCCGGGGAAAAGCCCTTCGCCGAGGCGGTCGGCGGGGAGGAAGACCGTTGTCCGCCCGGTCTCTTTGGCCTTTCCCTGCAGCGGTGCACCGAAACGGAGGATCCGACCGGATTCCGGCGGCACCAGCCCGCAGGCGATTTTCAGAAAGATCCCTTGGCCGCTGCCGTCGATGCCGGCAAGGCCGACCACCTCGCCGGCGCGGATGGTGATCGATACCTTTTGCAGCCCAGAGCGGCCGCCGCTGCCGGTCACCTTTTCGAATTCGAGAACCGGTATTCCGCCCCTCTTTGGTTCCGGTGGTGCCTGGGGTTCGGGCAGACTGTCGAACATCGCCTGGAGCAGGGCGTCGCGGTCAAACGGGCGCTGCCGGGTGGCGGCCACCCGGCCATGACGCAGCACCGTCACCGTGTCGCAGAGGAGGTCGATTTCTTCCAGCTTGTGCGACACCAGAAGGATGGTCGCGCCGTCGGTCTTCAGTTTTCCAAGAGCGGTAAAGAGCAGATCCTGCTGCTCCTTCGAGATACCGGTGGTCGGTTCGTCGAGGATGAGAAGCCGCGCGCCGTCGCCGATTAAGCGCAGCAGTTCAAGCTGCTGCCGTTCGCCGATGGTGAGTTCTTCCACCCGGTTGTCGGGATGAAGGGTGAAACCGAAGGTAGCGGCAAGCCTGGCCAATTCGGTGCGTGCCTCGACCGGGGCAAAGACCGCCCGTCCGGCCATAAAATTATCGAGCACCGACAGTTGCGGGAAATCAAGCGGCTCCTGATAGAGCATGCCGATGCCCAGGCGCAGCGCGTCTTTTGGGCTGTCGAGACGGACTTTTTGTCCCTGAAAGAGTATCTCGCCGCCGCTTCTTCCGATAAAGCCGGTAAGCACCTTCATCAGCGTCGACTTGCCGGCGCCATTCTCCCCGACAATGCCGTGGATGGTCCCCGCTTCCGCCTTCAAGTTCACCCCGGTGAGGGCATGAACCTTGCCGAAGGTTTTATGGATATTTGTCAGTTCGATCACCTCTCATCCCTCACCCCTATCCATCCCTACTTGGAGGCGCCGTCCATCCCTAGAAGCAGCTGGGGCAGGTTCCACACTTGGTCGTCGGTGGCGGTTGTCCCGGCTTTCAGGAAGGAAGAGCCGTCCTGGAAGTTCAAAGGTCCGGTAAAGAGATTAAGACCTCCGGCCAGAGCCTTCTGGAACTCGGTCAGGGCCTGTTTTTGGCTGTCGCCGAGGGCGTTACCCGGCATGAAGCCGATGGTGGTGGTCGCCGGGTTGTTGATGGCCTGCCAGTCCGGTCCGAGCCAGAGGAACTGCTGCTTCCATTTGCCGCTTATCGCCTCGCCGATCAGCTTGGTGTAGCCGGGTATCCAGTTGAAATAGGGCACACCGAGACAGGCATCCGGGGCCGAGGCGCAGGCGCCCTGATAGTCGTAGGGGATGGCCCATACAGCTTTGCCGTCCTTTTTCTTCTGGCCAGCCACGACCAGGGCTTCGGTGGTGTCGATGCCGGAGATGACGACATCATGGCCGGCATCAAAGAGGCTGTTGGTGACAAGCGTCGGGTCGGAGGTAACGCCGGGGATATTGAACCAGAAACCGATCCAGCTGACTTTAAACTTCAAGTCCGCCGCCGGTTTCTTCAGAACCTCGGTCCAGGCGTAGCGGGCACCGAGATAGGCTGCTGCTGTCAGGCGGCGGGTTTCGGCATTGATCAGCGGGCCGAGGTAGGCGATCTTGCCGGTCTGCGAGGTCATGGCGGCGACGAAACCGGCCATCATCTTGCCGTATTCCATCCGCCCCATAAGGTTGCTGAGATTGACGCCACTCTTGCCGGTGATGGCGTCGTCACCGGAGATATGGATGAACTGCACCTCCGGATGCATGGCCGCGGCCTCGCGGATGCCGTCCTTCATGTCGTCGGAGTTACCGATGATCAGTTTTGCGCCTTTTGACACCAGATCGTCGACCAGCATCGGGATGGTGATTCCCTGCCGGTCGGCTGGGTTGACCTTGTCGATATAGAGCATTTTCGCCCCCGGCAGCACCTTTTCCATGGCCTGTCCGGCCTCGAAATGGGCCTGACTCCAGCCGTGATCATTAGCTGGGCCTACCAGTAGCAGGCCGAAGGGGTAGTCGGCGGCGAGCAGCGGACTACCTGCCGGACAGAGGAGAAAGCAGGAAAAAACCAGGGCCTGCAGGAGTATTCCGATATGCTTCATTTTTTTGCTCCTTGTTGAGATTCTTTTCTTCCTTGTAACCATTTTTTAAGAGAGATTTGGCTTTCTCCAGATCTTTTTCCAAAGATTAATCCCTCAACGCTAATATCTTCGTCAATGTCTTCCCAGTGAATTCCGTGACCGTTACCAATGAGCCTCCATCTTTCTCTCTCTTCCGGTGTGGCATATTCAAGCCTCGGATACCAACCAAGAGGAACAAAAATGGTTCTTCCATCACTGAGATCTACGGAGAATGCATCATCGGTCACTTGGACACTCACAGCTAAGGGAATTTCAATTGCCATAGTATTCATACCAAGCCTCTATCAATTCGTTGATCCTATGTTCCCTTTTGCAATTGCCTGCTTAATAATTTGTGCGACCGAATAGGGCGTAATACCATGCTCTTTGCAGTATTTAGATTGCAGCCATATTGAAAGCGGCTTTTGCCCTTTGCTGGCGTTACACCCGCAGCAACAAAGAGCGATATTTTCTCTGGTTATAATTTTTGCGTCATTAATGATGTGCTCCCAGCTAGCTGCTGACTTCATGGAGACTTTTGCCGGTGTAAACTCAACATCGCAATAGACACAAGTTTTATCTCTTTCCCTGACTTCCTTTTCTAACCAATCTGGAATATTCCAATTATTCGCCATAAGATTATCGTTCTTTTTACGCATAATTAGTGAGTTAGTAGGCCAACAGAACTCCACAAAATGTGGTGTTCTGGGTCAGGGCATAATTCGCCACACCTTCTCATTCTGATCTTGTAAACTTGAAACATAAACAATATTTGCCGGAGATTCACGGAAAAAACGGTACGGACCCAGGCGTGCCAAGAGTAGGAAAAATGCGAACAATTGCTCGAATATTTAGCAGGAATGGTTACCATAGGCGTGAAGCAAACAAAAAGAGCCTGTATAAGCAATAACAAGAGGCATTTCATGGTCGATCCCATTCTGGCAGCCGACGGGCTGTGCAAGCACTATTATCTCGGCGGGCAGAAAATTACCGTTTTAAACGATGTCTCCCTGGCCATCGGCAAGGGCGAGTTCGTGGTTATCGCCGGCGACAGCGGCAGCGGCAAAACCACCCTGCTCAGCATTCTCGCAGGTCTTGATCTGCCGAGCAGCGGCAGGATCACCATCGCCGGACGCGATATTACCGGACTCACCGAGGATCAGCTGGCGCCCCTGCGCAATGGTCTGACCGGTTTTGTCTTCCAGGCATTTCACCTTATCCCCTCTCTCAATGCTCTTGAAAATGTCATGTTTCCGGCGGAATTCAAGAAGGACCGAGAGGCCCGGGAAAAGGCGGAAAAGCTTCTCGACCGGGTAGGGCTGCTGCCGCGTCGCCATAATTTCCCCGAACAGCTTTCCGGAGGGGAGCAGCAGCGGGTGGCGATCTGCCGGGCGCTGATCAACGGGCCGGAGATTGTCTTTGCCGATGAGCCGACCGGTAATCTTGATTCCCGCAACAGCGAAGGTATTATCAATCTCCTTCTCGATCTCCATGACGACCACCAGACCACCCTGGTTATGGCAACCCACAGCCAGACCATTGCGGCGCGGGCGGATCGGGTAATTCGTCTGCATGACGGCAGGATCTTGGGTACCGAGGCGAATGAGCTATGAATCTCCGTTTTTTGCTCCGGGAAATTGCCCATAGTCGTGGTCAGGCTGCCGTCTTTGTCCTCTGCGTCGCCCTCTCTTTGGTGAGTATCGTAGCCGTCAACAGCTTTCGCCGCGATGTTCGCGGGGTGATCGCCGGCGACGCCAGGAGTCTGCATGGCGGTGATATCATCATCCATTCGCATAGCGAATTCAACCCGCAGTTGAGTGCCGAACTCGCCGATCTCGGGCGGGAAAAGGGCGTTGTTGCGGTGGACACCCGGGAATTCTATTCGGTGGCACGAAAAGCCGACGGCGCTGCCTCTCTGTTCAGCAATATCAAGGCGGTGGACAACCCTTACCCCCTGTATGGTCGGGTGGAACTGCGTTCCGGCCGGGAGTTTGCAGATGTTCTGAGACCCGGTAAGGCAATTGTTGCAACAGCCCTTCTCGAACGGCTGGGGCTTGCCGTCGGCGATCCCTTGCTGCTTGGTGGCGCAACGCTTGAGATAGTCGATGTGGTCAGCCGGGAATCGCTCAGACCGGTCGATTTTTTCAACTTCGGTCCACGGATTTTTGTCTCGACCGCCGACCTTGCGGCCATGGATCTGGTCGGCAAAGGTAGCCGGGTCAGCTACGAAACCCTGCTGAAACTTGCCGACCAGACCCGGCAGGAGGCAATTGTCGCCCGCCTTACGGCCAAGGCTGTTGCCGGACAGGAGCAGGTGACCACCTCGGCCAAGGCCAGTTCCCGGATCAAGCGGTTCTTTGATAACTTGCTGTTTTTCTTATCACTCATTTCCATCTTTACCTTGCTTTTGGCCGGCATCGGCATGCAGAGTTCGCTTGCAGCCCTGCTGCGACGGAAGATGAAGACCTTTGCCATCATCCGCGCCCTCGGGGCAACCGGCTGGTTTTTGCTGCGCCACTATTTATTGCTGGTGCTCCTTCTCAGCGCCCTCGGTTGTGGCCTGGGGATTCTTGCCGGGCTGCTCCTCAAGCAGAGTTTTGCCGGTCTTCTGGTCGGACTTCTGCCGGAGAATATCGTTCTCGGTGCCTCCCTTCGGGATGTCGTTGAAGGTATGGGCCTGGGGCTCATCGTGGTATCCTTTTTTACCTTTTTGCCGCTCAGTGGTATAGAACATGTTAAACCGGCGGCGATTTTTCGCAAAGATGCCCGACCAGGCTTGCGACGCAAGAGTACCCGGGTGCTGCTTGTCTGCGGCCTTCTCCTGCTCTTTGGCCTGGTGATTCGGCAGCTCGATGATGTGCGTATCGGGCTGTATTTTATGGCCGGTATTTTTACCCTGGTTGGCCTCATTGCCCTACTCATCGGCGGCCTTTTAAAACTTCTGGCCCGCTGCACAATCCAGACGCTGAGCCTGCGGCAGGCAATGCGGAGTCTACTGCGGCCCGGCAATGCCAGCCGGGCTATTGTTGTGACCCTGGCCTCGGCCCTGGCCGTCCTCTTCGCCATCTATCTGCTGGAAGAAAATCTGCGCGTCACCTATATCGAATCCTATCCGGCAGACGCCCCTAATCTCTTTTGTCTCGATATTCAAAAAGATCAGCAACAGGGTTTCCTGCAGCTGGTCGGCGGCCAGGTCGAGCTTTTTCCAGTTGTTCGCGCTAGGCTGCATTCGATAAACGACCGCGCTATCAATCGGGAAACGGAATTGCAAAAGCGCGGCGATAGCCTGGCCCGTGAATTCAGCCTCACCTACCGAGACACCTTGCTCCCCGACGAAGTCGTGACAGCCGGTGCAGGTCTCTTCGGAAGCAATGATCGGCCAGGAGGGTTGCCGCCGGTCTCGCTTCTTGATACCGTGGTTGAAATGGGCAATTTCAAGATCGGCGACATCGTCGAATTCAATATCCAGGGCGTGCCGCTCAGGGCCGAGGTTACCTCGATCCGCAGCCGCACCAAGTCGATGCTCTATCCCTATTTCTATTTTGTCTTCCCGGAAAAATATCTCCAGGCCGCCCCCCAGACATTTTTTGCCGCCCTGAAGGTGGCGAAGGGGGACTTGGCGCAGCTGGAAAACCGCATTGTCAACAAATACCCGAATATCAGCCCGATAAACGTCGGCGAGACCGCCGCCGAACTCGGGAAACTGATGGAGAAGCTGTCGGTCCTGGTTACCTTTTTCGCCTCCCTTGCCATCCTCGCCGGAGGACTGATTCTCGTCAGTTCGATTCTGGCGACCCGGATGGCGCGGATGGAAGAGGCGGTGCATTATAAAATACTCGGTGCCGACACCTGGTTTGTGCTGCGGGTTTTTTTCCTGGAAAATCTGCTCCTCGCCCTCCTGAGCGGCGGCGCTGCCGTCCTCGTTGCCGAGCTTGGCAGCTGGGGGCTTTGTCATTTTCTCCTCGATATTCGCTATGACCCCATCTGGTCCGCCTGTCTGTTCTTGGTGGCGTCAACTGCGGCCTTGGTGGTGGTCCTCGGGCTGCTCAGTTCGATTCCTATAATCCGCAAAAAGCCGGGGCGGTTTCTGCGAGAGCAGGTATAAATCGGTTATAAGGTTGGTGAGGGAGGATAGTGAAGACTTTATTTGTGCTATTGTTCATAATCGGTTTTTCCTTTGCCGGGTGCAAGGGAGATCGGCAGCAGGAAAAACCAAAGTCAGGCGAAAAAGGCCGGATACAAACCATCGTTGCGGTAGGCGATAGTCTTACCGCGGGCTTAGGGCTTGCCGAAGAGGAGGCGTATCCGGCACTCCTTGAGAAAAAGCTGCAGGCGGATGGCTACCCGTATCGGGTCGTCAACGCCGGGGTCAGTGCCGAGACGAGCAGCGGCACTCTGTCGCGCCTGGAATGGATTCTCACCCTGAAGCCGGATATCGTCATTCTCGAAACCGGGGCAAACGACGGGCTGCGCGGCATCGATCCGCAGGTGGCCGAGAATAATATCCGGGAGATTCTAAAAATCCTCAAAGACCGTGATGTAGTGGTGCTGTTGGCCGGGATGAAGATGGTTCGCAACCTGGGGCCGCCCTATGTCGCCAGGTTCAATGCCCTGTATCTGCGCCTGGCCGAGGAAAGCGGTGCGGTTTTTATGCCGTTCTTCCTTGATGGGGTGGCGATGCAGGGTGAACTCAATCAGGCCGATGGAGTACATCCCAATGGAGCCGGGTACCGGAAGATCAGCGAAAATCTCTATCCCTATGTGTTGCAAGCGATCAAAAGAACGCAGGGGCGATGAAGAAGATCTTCTCGATAGTGCCTGTCAAATATAATTCGTCACCAGCAGGGCAGCGGTAACCAGGGCGAGAACTACCCGGTAGTAACCGAAGATAGCCAGACCGTGACGATTCAAATAGGCGACCATCCATTTCACCGAGACTACGGCGGCGATAAAGGCGAAAAACAAACCGATGGCGACTGCCTGTGGGTCGAAGGTCTGCATTATGGCCTGACCGTGTTTGAGGGCGTCGTAGGCAGTGGCCGCGCTCAGGGTGACAACGCCGAGGAGAAAGCTGAACTCGACGGCGGCCGGCATACTGAGGCCGACCAGCATGCCGCCGACAATGGTCACCAGGCTGCGGCTGACTCCCGGCCACATGGCGATGCATTGGGCGAAGCCGATAATAACGGCCATTTTCCAGGTGAGAGCTTCAAGGGCGCCGCCGGAGCGTACTTTGGGGTTATTGCGGTTTCGGTAGCTGACCGCAAGGATTGCCAGGCCGCCCACCAGCCAGGCCGCAACCACCGGCCATGGGCCGAAGAGATGTGCCTTGATGGCTTTGTTAAAGAGCAGGCCGATGACAGCCGCCGGCAGAAAACCTGCCGCTATACTGAGAAGCAGACGGAGACCGACCGAATCACGGCCAAGTAAACCCATGATCATTTGCCTGACCCGGCGGAAATAGAGACCGAGGACGGCAATAATCGCTCCGGCCTGGATGCAGATGGCATAGGCGTCGGCCGCCTCTTTTTTGCGCTCCTGTTCACTTGCCGAAAGCGAATGGCTTTCGCCGATACCCATTACCCGCTCTGCCAGGAGCAGATGGCCGGTCGAGCTGACCGGCAGATATTCGGTCAGACCTTCGACGATGCCGAGGGTAATCGCCTGTCCGAAAGTCATTTCGCTTTTTCTTGTGGCAGGGTCTTGCTGCGGCGCTGCGTTTGCCCAGCAAGCGGTGAGAAGAAGGGTGACTAAGGTTGCGGAAATCAGCTGTTTTTTGCAATTCATGTGTTTGTCCTGATAGTAAGATAGTGTTCTTGCTCGTTGCAGAAGAGAGAAACTGAATCTTATAAACCAGAAAAGAGTGAGAAAGCTATTGAATTTCCTTTCAACCCCTTTTTTTTGCGTGAGGATATTATTGCGTAGTCAGGAAGAGAACTGGGGCTGTTTGCCAGTGAGCCGTTTGAGTACTCTTTCTGAAATCTTGTCACCAACATTGATGGTTCCATACAGGAGGTGGGCGTCCGGGTTGTGGGCTGCGAAGTTTCGCGTAACCGAGATCCGGTCGTTGTTGGCATAGCAATAGAGACAACCGTGCGGGCAGGAGTTGTAGGCGCCGATGTCGATGCTCTCGATACAGCCGCATTCGCGGCGCTGATTTTTATCTTTTCCGGCATGTATTTCGGTTCCCGTGATCCTCGCCAACAGATCGTTGTCGATGCATTTGCCGGGCATAATGCCGGCCTTTTCCAGGTCGGCGCCGGTAGCGCAGGTTTGCAGGGCGATTCCGTGGGCGGCAGCGATTCTTTGCAGGGTGTGGAGAAGGCGGGTCCGTTCTTCGATCGGCGGCGCGGTAAGCCTCAGACCTTGCATGTTCCGCTCGCATTTCCGGTACATCTCCACAAAACTAACAATGCACTTCTCGGTAAAACCCGCAAGCTTTTCGGCGAACCCTGCAAAAGCCGCAGCGTGGAAGCTAGGGGTGTACCGATCGGTGAAGAGGATCGGGTCGTAGCGCCAGATCACCTTTTCCTTGCCGATCCGTTCGGCAAGGGCCTGGAAAGCAGCAATGCGTTCCAAGGTATCGGGGACCTTCGCTTCGATACTGCAATCGTACGGGGTGAGAGTAAAAAGGAAATAATAGCGGTAGCCGAGGCTGTCGATTTCCGCAAGTTTTGCAAGTATCGCTGCCGGATTCTTGGTCCAGAAAACCACACATTCGATATCTTCAGGCGAAAGAGTAATCCGCGATACCTGGTGGAAATTCATGGGATTGCGCACCAGCACCACACCCTCCTGCAGTCTTTTCACAAACCACTCCGCATAAAAGGCGGGGATATCGGTTCTTCTGCTGGCACTGATAATCATTGAACTTCTTCTTTCTGTCTGTCTTTGGCCGACACATAATTCAACTGTTGACCAGATTGGTTTTTGAATGAAAGGTAGCAGTCTGTGATCGTGGGATCGTCGGGGCCTCCTACCTTGAAAGAAGATGTTTGGCCCGGTAGTATCGGGTTGGAATCAATGATAGTTTCCTCGGTTTTCACCAGGCTTCCATCTTTTGTCCGAAACCTTCCGACAGCCGTAACGTTTTTCATGCTTTCCGATGAAATATTCTTCACTTTGCCTATAACATATACATTGATATTTTCTTTCCCGCATTTCCGTGAGATGAGTTCGAGTGGTCGGAGGTCGGATTCCGGGAGCGCTGGTTGATTTGCATTTGATGGAGGCGAACTCTTGGAAGAAAAATAGAAATATCCAATAGCCGAAAGAAAAACGACAAAGATTGCCGGCCATGCGAAGAGAGGTATGTTTCTTTTAATTCGAACACCGCATTGCGGGCATTTCTTGGCATTTCTGCTAACCTTCCGACCACACTCTTTACAGCTCATCAATGCCATATTGTCCTCCGTATCTTGCAACAATTTCTCGTCATTTGGTTTGGTAGCGTGATAGATGTTGTAACCACCACTCTTCTCAAGCGATTTGGAGCCGATCACAAAGTTGAGCTTTCTACTGTGAATCTCTGATTTTCAAAAGTCAAGATATCTATTGCCGGTGAGTAATGAGGCTTCAGAAAGATATTGACCATAATGAAGATCCTCATGGCTCACTTTCGAGTAATCGCTTATCATAGACACCATCTGTGTCCGTTTTTTAAAACGTATTTTGGTCAAGAGTGACATGAACCCTATTTGTATAGTAGACGATCAACCTTACATCTGTTCCACAATTTCGAACGTCCTGAAAGACGAGGGGTATCGGGCCATCGCATTTCCTGATGCGGAGAGCTTCTGGCAGAGTCTCGATACTCTTGAGCCTTCTCTCGTTATGCTCGATATCTGGCTCCCAGGCGTTGACGGTTTGGAGCTTCTGAAACGTTTACAAGGCCGATTCCCCGCACTCCCCATCATCATGATGAGCGGACATGCCGGCATTGAGACGGCGGTTGCCGCCATAAAGGCCGGTGCCTGCGATTTTATGGAAAAACCGCTGCATCTGGATGTACTCCTCGACAAGGTGAAATCCGCCATTAAGCATCGACCTCGAAGAAGCGACTTGACCCTTCCTCCGGATCCGGAACTTGAGATCGTCAGTGCCGACCTTTTGATGCCCCCCGGCATGGTGGAGGTCGTAGATTCCCCCGAACCGCAACGCACCCTCAGAGAGAATGTTGTCCTTAACGGTGTCGGCCTTTTGAGCGGCCGGAAAACAGGTATCATCCTCAGTCCTCTGAGAGTAGGTGAAGGTATCGTCTTTCAAACTCTCGACGGTCAAACCATCCGTGGACATATCACCTCCTTAGAAAATTTTTCTAAAACTCTCTCATCAAAGACCTTCTCCGCCAACTCCACCACACTGGATAACGGCAGGCAACAGGTACGCACTGTTGAACACCTGATGGCCATCTTTTCCATGTACGGCATAACCAATGTGCTCATCAAGGTCGACGACGAGGTGCCGAACATAGATGGTTCCGGCAAGGACTTCTGCGACCTTATAGAACAGGCAGGGGTAGAGGAACAGCATGCCTTCACCAAGGTTGCCGTCATTCGCCAGAAGATCGGAGTGGGAGACGATGAGAGGCATGAAAAGCATCTCTATGCCGAGCCTTTTGCAGGCTTCGAAATAGTAATGCGAGTTGATTATCCTTCACCCATTGGTGAACAGATTTTCACTTTCAATCCTGAAAAAGATTCCTTTGCCAAGGAGATAGCCCCTGCTCGATCCTTCAACACCTTTGAAAATATCGAAATGGCCCAGAGGCTTGGAAAGGTCGGGAGTGGATATCTCAATTCCCATATCATCATGTACGAAGGCAAAGTCATCAATACGGAACTTCGTTATCCCGACGAATTCGTGCGCCACAAGATACTCGACCTGATCGGAGATCTTTATCTGCTCGGTTTCTCCATCAGAGGGCGCATTACCGCCAACATGACCTCGCATGGTTACAATCAGGCCCTGGTGGAACGCTTGTACCAGGCTATCCAGAGCAGTTCCAGGTTCAGGCAATAAAATTTTGGGGATAATACCATGCTGACTGATCGGGTCCGTTTCAAACCGTTGCAGGATAAGATTACCGATCCTGCAACTGCTGCCAGACACATTCAGAACGGCACAAATCTTTTTATTTCCGGTTTTACTGCCGGATATCCCAAATTGATTCCCCAGGAGTTGGTAAAGCGGGCTGGAAATGGTGAACAGTTTAAAATAAACTTGTTTGCAGGTGCATCCACCGGCGATATGGTGGATGGAATCTTGGCCCGGGCCGACCTCGTAGCCTGGCGACGGCCCTACATGAGTGACAAATTCATGCGGGAAAAAATCAACCGGGGAGAAATCGCCTTCAAGGACGATCATCTCTCCCAGTTGTCGGCCAAGGTGCGGGCCGGGGAATGGGGATCGTGTGACGTGGCGGTGGTTGAAGCCGCGGCGATTACCGAAAAAGGTCACTTGATTCCCACCATGTCGGTGGGCAATACTCCGACCTATGTGCGGGAAGCGAAAAAGATTATTATTGAAATTTCAGGAATTTCTCCTCTCATGGAGGGGATTCATGACATCTTTATCCCGGAAAATCCGCCGTACCGTATGCCGATCCCTCTCTATCGCACAGCCGACCGGATCGGCAAGCCTTTCATCGACATGGACCCCGGTCGGGTGGTGGCCATCCTGTTCAGCGCCGAGAAGGATCACTGCCCGATATTCATGCCACCCAATTCCATCTCCAGCCGAATCGCCGAGCACATCCTCGACTTCGTGCAACATGAGATAAAAAAAGATCGCATCCCCTCATCTCTGCCCTGGCAGGCTGGAGTAGGCGATGTTGCCAATGCCGTTTTATCTGGATTCATAGAAGATAAAAACTTCGATTCCATCGATATTTATTCGGAGGTCCTGCAGGACAGCGTTTTAGATCTCATCGATCTTGGCAAGGTTCGCGCGGCCTCCGGGTCGGCCTTGACCTTGTCGGAGAAGGCCCGCGAACGATTTTTCAATGAAATTTACCGCTACCGGGAGAAAATCGTCCTCCGGCCGGTGGAGATCTCTAATTCTCCGGAAGTGATTCGCCGCCTCGGAGTTATCGCCATCAACACGGCCATCGAAATTGACATCTACGGCCAAGTGAATTCCACCCACGTCATGGGTACGCAATTAATGAACGGTATCGGCGGATCCGGGGACTTTATCCGCAATGGGGCGTTGACGATGATGGTGACACCCTCGACGGCCAAGGGAGGCCTGGTTTCGGCCATCGTGCCCATGGTCTCGCATGTGGATCACTCGGAACACTCGGTGGATGTCGTGGTGACCGAATACGGTCTGGTCGATACCCGCCCGCTTACCCCACGCCAGGTAGCCGAACAGGTGATACACAATTGTGCCCACCCCGATTTTCGCGATCAACTTTGGGACTATTACCAGCGTGCTGTTAAGCTGCGTGGCGGGCACGAACCGCATATCCTCGAAAAGGCCTTTTTCATGCATCAACTCTTCATGGAAGAAGGCGACATGCGCGTTAAATAGCAACAGAAGTCAAAGATAAAGATGAGCAACACCGCCAGGAGCATCGAGCGGGGCCGGTTCTGCAAAGCTCCCCGATATGAGTTTCACCATGGTGTTTATCCGATTCAGTCCTCATCGTCGACTGCCTTCGCAGCCGACCGCCCGGGCTTGCTCTCCAACTCCTTGATCCGGCACTTCAGCTCTATCATCCGCAACTCCCGGCCGACGAACAGGTCGTTCATCCGCTTCAATTCGGCGGTTCTTGCTTCCAATTCCGCCGTGCGTTCCCGTACCAGTTCTTCGAGATGTTCGCGGTATGCGGCAAGCTCTTCGTTGGCGGCCTTCAGCTCATGGGTGCGTTCCTCGACTTTGCGTTCCAAGTCGTCATTGGCCTTTTGCAGCAAGTCTTTCTGCCGGCGATTATCCAGAATAAGCGCAACGTAACTGGAAAGATTGCTGATGAATGAGTGATACAACTCAAGAAAAGTGGCCTGATCGATCTGGAAAACAAAGAACCCGAAATGATGCCGGTCAGCAGCGACAGCGATGCCGCGCATACCGGGTTGATCGGCTAGGTGGCACTTGAAATCCAAATGGGTCGGAATAAGCGTGCCATCTTCCTGCACCAGGTGAGGCATGGTTTCGCATGCCGGGCAAACGTCGCTTGCCATTTCACCAGCCAACACGGAACTGCCACCCAGACAGACCCGGCAGGCGGTGATCCCGGGTATTGTCATGAGCATCTGAGAATAGAATTCAGCAATCCGGAGCGTGTCGGGCAGCGCAAATACAACATTCTGGGCTGCCAAGAGTTGGCCTAGAATGCGGGCATCCACTTTCTGCAAATCCTGGCTCGGTTGCTCCTCCCGGCGGTCCGCTTCCGTCATGTCTTGTCTCTGTCCCTTTCCAAGGTTGCGAGAAATTCCTCCGGCTTGATATATAGTGGGTTCCGGACGATCTGTCCCTGGGCGATCATGTAAGGGTGCACCTGGAGTACCTTAAACAAGGTGGCGCCATCGAAAAGACGAGCGTCGTACTGACACATCCCGATGTAAGGGAATGTTTCGGTGATCATATTGATTCGGACTTCGTACTCCAAAAACCGGTCGGCACCGGGAATGTCGCGCAGCGCCCAACTCATCTCACCACAGGCGCGTGAACCTCGATAACCCGCTTTCCTGGCCACGTCGTATCGGGACACCATATTGGCGATCACTTCCTGCGGAACGAATCTTCCGCTTGGACAATAAGCACTCTCGGCTCCAGCGATTCCGAAAGCACCATCCTCCTCGGCTTTTGAAAACTCTACCCCCGCCTCCAAAAGCCATCCGCGAAGTTCCTGCGGAGAAGTCATGTCTGCGAAATAGCGCACAAGCTCTCCCTGTTTCAGTCCGGAGGCCAGGTATTCGGTAACGGTTTTGCGCCGTTGTTCCTCGTTGTCATAGATCAGACACACATGATGACAATCCGGCAGGACCTCTTGCAGCCCCTTGCCCCTTCCAAGTTTTTCATCGTTCATGGCAAGTCTCCTTTCTTAAACCTATCTGATCTGATGCTTCAATGCTATCTTTTCAAAACAGCTTTCGCAAATATTTTTACGCTGAAACCAATAATTGGGATTGAACCAAGTTTGCAAAGATTTTTTCTAATAAATTGATAGGTTATCATTATATTTTACGAGCTTTTCAAGAGGGGGATCACGGCAAGAAGCAATTTGTTTTGACAGGCAAGGATTATTGATGTTTCCTTAGAATCACTTATTGGGTGTTCCACTAAGCGCCGTCAGATTACTGCAACGACAGGAGAAAGAATGAAGACGATAATGACAAAGCCCATGAATCAAAGATGGTGGATTCGACAAATCGCGACCGCGCTGTTTACCGGATGGCTATTTGCCGTCATTGCCGCGCCGGCATCGGCGGCGGACCCTGTGTCAACCGAGGCGGGTCCGGAAGGTCCGACCCAGACTGCCTATGCCCCGGACACCGGGCCCGGACCGGTGATCATTGTCATTTCAGGGCAGACCGGTCCCAATTCATATCAAAGTTATGCTGCCGAGTTGGCGAAGCTTGGCTACTACTCGGTTCTCCTCACCGGCAAGGAGATCCTTAACCCTGAACTTACCGGCGAGGCCAATTTGAAGAAGGCAATCGATCGGGCTCAGCACTCGCCGCATGCCTTACCGGGCAAAGTTGCGGTGATCGGCTTTTCTCTCGGTGGCGGCGGGGCACTCTACAACGCAACGCCCTTATCGGATCTCGTTTCCGTGGTGGTGGCCTATTACCCGTACACCAAGAGTTGGGCGAGCAAGATGGGCTGGTTTGCTAAGCGCTTCCAGGTTCCGGTCCTGGTACTGGCGGCGCAGCGTGACCGGTATATGGAATGCTGCGTGATCGAAACGGCGCAGGCCATGGAAGCAGCCGCGAAACTGAACGGAAAGAAATTTGAGCTCGTGGTATACCCCGAGGCGACCCATGGATTCAATCTGAAAATGGGCGCCAAAGGAGAACCTGCCGGTGCCTATCGGCCCGACGATGACCGCGACGCATGGAGTCGCACGGTCGAGATGCTCAAAAAGTACCATCCATTGCCGTAGAAGTCTGTCATGAAACAGTTTTTATCACTTGAGGTTGGTTATGCAAAGAGAACTCACTCCGGAGAGGCTGGAGTTTCTTGAAAAGGATTATCAGCGGGGATTTATAAAATTCTGCGGCTTCCAGGTAGCAAAAATAGAAATGGGGCTTTTTGAATCCACCTTAAAAATAGGAGAAAATCACAAAACCCAAGATAATTTTATCCATGCCGGATTGATTGCGACCATGTCCGATCACACAGCCGGATATGCTGCCTACACTCTTGTTGCCGATGATGTCAGGATATTGACCATCGAATTCAAAATAAATTTTTTGAAACCGGCCTATGGCAATGCGTTAAAATGCAAATCGGAAATCATAAGTCAAGGTAAGCAAATCATAGTGGCCCAATCCACTGTCTTTGACATTCGGGATACCCATGAAAAAATGGTTTCTAAAAGCACTATCACCTTGATGGCGCTCCATGCCGAAAAACTTGCGACCAAGAACCGCTAAGGGGGAAAGACAACCATGAACAGACCACCGACCCACTCGACCCTCATCGGCTATCTCCTCTGGATCTTCGGTTTCCTCGGTGCCCATCGTTTCTATTATGGCAAGCCGATCTCCGGAACCCTCTACTTTTTCACGCTGGGCTTGTTTTTCATCGGCTGGATCGTTGATCTCTTCCTCATTCCGGGAATGAACCGGGACGCCGATATCCGCTTCAACGAAGGCGAGATCGATTACAATGTTGCTTGGCTGCTCCTCACTTTCCTCGGCCTTCTCGGCATTCACCGCATGTATATGGGCAAATGGTTGACCGGCCTCGTTTACCTCTGCACCGGCGGTTTGTTTCTGGTGGGATATATCTACGATTTCTGGACGCTAAACGACCAGGTCAGCCTGCTCAACGGCGCCCGACGGCGGTCTTAAACCGGCCTCGACGGGGCGCGCCAGATAGGGATACTTCCCTTATGATATTGCAATTGCAGGTTCCAAATATCGGCCTGGTGGCGAGTATCAGATCAATTTGATTGAGTTCTTGGAGGTATCCATGACGACTGAGAGCAAGTTGGCACTGATCGAGGTGTTCGACAACCTATCGAATGCTTTCGATGATACTCTGAACCTTGAGAGGGAGGCTGTTCTGTTCAGACCTTTCAGTGATTCATGGTCGATTATCGAGCAAGTCGTTCACTGCGCTGATTTTGATATAGCAATGTCACAGATATCGTTGGGGGATAGTATCTCCTGGAACCACTGTGCTTTCCTTTGACGGCACCTGGACGTCTATCTTGGATTATCAAGCTTCCGAACTATCTGCAGCCATAGACGCAATCAAGGCGATCAGGCACCTCATGGCATCTCATTTGAAACGCATTGTCGATGCTGACTGGTCGAGGTACGGCTACATGTTCGCTGACGGCAAGGGCTTTACTCTTGAAGAAGCCTTGCAACATTTCATCGGTCATGTTGGTTTTCACAGGGAATTGATTGATAGAAACATCAAGCTGTTCTCGTAAATATAGATGCATATGCTCGGGATAGGAAAAGGCAGGGAAAGGGGAATGCCACCAATATCGCACAAAGGAACAATCTGTTCGGGGAGGCCGGCCACCGCCAACATCGCACTAAAAAGGGATGGGGCGAGGTGGGGTGGACGTTTTCTCTCAAAAGATCGAACGGCGAGGCAGTTGTCGGCGGGGTTGTGGATTTTGCTTTTTAAAGCCCAGTAAGAACCTTTTTCGGATTCGATATTTTGGAAATATTTTGACTTTTGGAGAAGAAATTTCACAGCAAATGATTGCGTGCTTTTCGCATATCATTCTTTTTTAGGGTGATATGCTGTTTCGCAGAATCACTTGTTAACCGCATCAATTACTAGTCAGCAAGGAGCCTTTACTGATGGAAGATGATGAATTGGAGTTCGACACTCCCCTTGAAGATGAGGTCGAAGAAGCTGATGTTCAAACTGGACGGAATAAGATATTTACAGATCAGGGTGATCCCGAAATCGAGTCACTCTACAACAAGTGGAAGCGTGGAAAACTCGTAATTCAGCCTGATTTCCAGCGTCAGTTTGTTTGGGATTCAAAGAAATCCAGTCGGCTCATTGAGTCTGCTCTATTGGACATCCCGCTCCCTGTCGTTTACATCTCTCAGGAGAAGGATGGAAAAGAATATGTAATTGATGGACAGCAACGACTCACGTCATTTTTTCCATTCATGGATGGAAAATTTCCAGATGGTGCAGATTTCCGACTTGCTGGGTTAAAGGATTTACTGGGAGAACTTCTGGGTTTGGAGAAGAAATTCTTAGAATTGCAAGTTGGTTAGAAAAAAGTGCATCTGAAAAAGATGTTATACAGAAATTCATTTTAACATGGGTAGCTTTTAATTCTCTATATGGTCTCTATTCAAAGGAAATATCAAATCAAAGCATTTACAGAGAAATACCTCAGTTCACAGATACCGTTATAGGGCTTTTGTCAAATGATGAAGCATCATTAATATTCAGAAGATACAAACAAAATATTTCATTCCTCTCATCACTTGGCCTTCAATTACGAAATGGCACTAACTGTAGCTTTAATCTTTTAAAAGACCTAAACAACGCAGAGCGAGCTAATGAACATCCCACAATTATTAGGGTATTAGAATGCGTTTATTGTATAAGAAATCAATGTTTTCACAATGGACCACAAGCTATAGATTTGCCTAATTACATAGAAAGCGTTAGGGAAATTCTTTTATCTGTCACAGCAACTTGTATACGAAACTTTGTTAACATGAGGTGATATAATTAAATTTGCCAACCATCTAATTAACCGGACCCGTTCCTCGCCGGTCTTCAGAACGTTCGAAAGTCCACATATCTCCTCTCGTCTTTGACTTTTTAAATGATTCAGAAAGAATCGTAATTTTCAGCTTTTCTTAAATGGTAAAGATTAGCAATGCCCATCTCTCATAGCAAGAAAAGCACGCTAAGCATAAAAGATGTTCTGGTAACATCTTTTATGCCGAAAAATAAAATATGTGAAAATCAATTCTTCTATACTGAACCAGTAATATCCGGTCAGGAAATTGCATGTGGTTTCTTTAATCGTTTAAGGTGCTTTCTTTGTTTCCGATTTTGCACCGCTGTTTTATCCAGAGCTTGTTGCGTTGCTTCATTTCGAATTTGATTGCGGAGCTGTCGTACAC
>CAIQWD010000042.1 GCA_903875445.1 uncultured delta proteobacterium
CCTCTCCCGCTTGTTGAGCGAGATCCAGCACCAACTCCCCCACCGGACTTTACCAGCTATTGTACCTTCATGATAGGCAGGCTTGCCGAAAGGACTCGAAGCATCGGGTAAATTCCGGCGACTATTTTCCCCCGCAGATGGTCATCAATTACTTTCTCATTAAGAGCAGCATACGCCTTATGGGTGCAACCAGTGCATGTCCCCTTCGGCTTAACGCAGACGGGTTTCCATTCATTCAGACAGGAGGGAGAATACCCAGACGTTCCTTTTTTCTTGTTTTCCCATCTCCTGGCGTAAACATCGTCCCGCCCTTTGAAAAGCGACATGAACAGCCTGATTTTTTTTCCTTCGTCAGCATTCTTGCTCATGCCTGGAGGCGAAACTTCAGCAGCTTGCGGAGCGATTATTTCAAATTCGGATGTTTTCCCGGGAATTTCATCACCCGAATACCGCACCTCCGCAATAACCAACCGTGCCTTCAGATCTCTGATTTCCTCTTTCAAGTTACTGTTCTCAATCAATAACACCTGACACTTCTCAGCCAGCTCTGAAATTGAAATAGAATCTTCAATTTTCACATTGAGACCTCTTGCATTTTCCGTCTGAAACGCAGGGATTAAAACTCTTCAAGAACAAGTTTTATGGACATTGCCAGCAGGAAAGCTCATAGGGCCAGATAAAGACATCGCATGACAAGTTCGATATGGCAATCGGCAGATAAACACTGCCGCCGATATCTATCGGAGAGTGAAAACGATATCCTTATGGGCGTATAATGTCAATTATAGCGATCGGTATCATGTAGCCTACCACGAGATAACGATACAGATTCCGCACAGCGTTTCGGTAGCGGTTCCCAGAGACTCGCGGCGACCATCGATTGACTATCCGCCACTCCTCGTTCACCGATTCTCCGATCGGGCATATCTCGCTGGATTCGAGGAACATCAAATCGACGGCATATCCGTCAAAATTTACAGTCCTGAAAAAACGCTCGCCGACTGTTTCAAATTTCGCAACAAAATCGGTATGGACGTGGTACTGGAAGCCCTGAAACTCTATAGAACTCGCAAGAAGTTCAATCACGAGAGGCTACTCATATACGCAAGGATTTGCAGAGTCGAAAAGGTGATGCGCCCCTACCTGGAAGCGAGTGTATGAAACCCACAAGGAATGTACCGGCATCTGTTCGGCAACGACTCCTCAATCATGCCAAGAATGATAAAAGGCCATTTAATGAGCTGCTATATTACGCTATGGAGCGGTTTTTGTACTGCCTCTCCCGTCAACCCATGCCGACTGCTTCATTCTCAAGGGCGCGTTGAGCAAGCTAAACAAACGATTTTTCAATTCCAACGTCATCATCACAATATCTGTGGCCAAAATTGTGTCCAAAAATCGTGATGAACTGTGACTTGTAATTATTATGAGTGATATCCAACCTGGAAAGGTGATCTACAGAAAAGCTTTTAATAATATATTCTTAGATCACTTAAAATCATTTTGTATCTCATATTGACATCTGCTTGCACATGGGTTCGACTCCCGCCGCCTCCACCATTTGGAAGTTCAAAGAAGTCCGGTAAAGACCAAAAATCCCAGTGTTGATAAGGCATTTGGGGTTTTTTCTTGCCAACAGTGTCCAGCAAAATCCATGGACATACCGACATGAGTGACGGTATTTTAGGCGGTATATCCAACTACCGCCGGAGGAATTCAAGAAACAGAAGAAAATTCAATGAGCTGCTCTTCGAAATATGGGATACGGCAAAGATGAAATGACCGGTCATGGATTTTGGGCAATGATCCGGGTATGGCGACAGAGGCTATAAAGAAAAATGAATCCTCGCAACGCTGGATTGAAGGCAAGGATGGTATTATTGACTACCATATCGTTGGCGTTTATCAGGGACGGACCAATGTTGTTGGTGACAGTAACTGGATAGGATATGCGGATGTGACCGACCGTGTTGAGATAGACTTGAAATGGATCCTTTCCGAGTCAAAAATGGTGGGAACGCCCACCTTTCAAAACACACAATCTGAAGTCAAGAATCCACGCAACCCTGACCTTCCTGTCTGCCGCCGGTACTCAAGGGCGAGTACGAACACTACGAACTTCAGGGGATCAAGCAAGGCTTGAGCGGCGCGCTCGAACTGCAAGTGAAAACCACCTACCCCGTTGTTGAAGTTGCACAGTTTTGCACCGGTAGCCGCAAGTCCTTGCCTGCAAGCAGCAAGACAGATGTTTCCTGACCATCGTGGATTTTTATGGTCAGTGAGCTATTTTAAAATTGAGAAGAAGGAGCCATTAGCAAAAATTTATTTACGGGCCGGCAGATGCCGTTCATCTGCGGCTCGAAAAATAGGAGGAATCAGTATTTCATCAATGAGCAGGCAACGAACCAAGTACCTCCTCGAATTCATGTATATTGTAAGGTTTGGCAATCGCGCCGCTAAAGCCGTATTCCTGGAAGTTGGACATGATCGGGTCATTCGAGTACCCGCTTGATACGAGGAGACAGGCTTTGGGGAAAAAAGAGAGGATCTGCTCTGCGGCTTCCTTTCCGCCAAGCCCGCCAGGAATGGTCAAATCCATGATAACCGTTAAAAAGGGTGTCCCGGATTCCACAGAGGCTTTGTAGAGCTCAATTGCTTTTTCCCCGCTCGCGCATGTTGTAACCTCATAACCAAGATGGGTGAGCATTGCCGCTGCTATATCTCTGATCATTTCCTCGTCATCCATGACAAGAATAGAGCCACCCTTGTGTCCACCAGTCTCTTGTGGAGTGATGTCGGTTTGAAATATTTTATCAACCTCGCCAAGTGATGGAAGATAGATGATGAAGGTTGTTCCTTTTCCGACAGTGGAATTTACGCCAATATAACCGTCATGCCGCTTTATAATCGAGTGGACCGAAGCAAGTCCCAGACCGTTGCCGGTTGACTTGGTTGTGAAGTAGGGGTCGAAGATTCTTTTCAAATCGTCTGCCGATATTCCACACCCCTGATCGGCAAATGTCAGACGGATATATTCGCCTGGTGGCAGTGATAATGAATTCTTGTCAGCAAGAATCTCATTCTGGGCAGTGACCGTCAATTCTCCGCCTCCCGGCATCGCTTGTGTGGCGTTGATGATGAGGTTATAGAAGACCTGGCTTATCTGCCCTTCGTCAGCCTCCAAAGCATGGATTGAATCAGGTATATCGACGATTGCCTTGATTTTTGATCCACGAAGTGTAAAAGAAAGGGCTTCCTTTATAAGGTGCTGTGGTGAAACAACCTTTTTGATCGGATCACCACCACGTGCAAAGGTAAGCAGTTGATGGGCAAGTTCTCCGGCTCGCACCGATGCTTTTTCGGCTTCAGCCAAGGGTTTATATGATTTGTCGGCGATATCGAGAAAGACCTTCGCAATGGAGATGTTGCCCTTGATCCCTGTCAAAATGTTGTTGAAATCGTGAGCAATTCCTCCTGCCAGGACACCCAGGGATTCCAGCTTTTCGATCTTCAGAAGTTCTTTTTCTCGTTCTTTACGTTCTGTTATGTCGCGCGTGATGGAGATAATATGCGCTACGCCTTTCAGGGAGATGACTCTAGCGGACAACAATCCGGTTACGAGACTGCCATCTTTCCTCCTAAATTGTGCTTCGAGGTTTTCGACAAAACCATTTTCCTGAAGCCCTAGGACCAGTTGTTTCAAGTCAGCAGGATCATGCCATATGTCGAGTTCCAAGGGCGTTCTTCCAATAACATCTTCACGGGTAAAGCCGGTCGCCCTGATGAATCCTTCGCTGATATCCACATAGAGACCGTCGTCCATACGGGAAATATTCACCGCATCCGGACTAAAATTAAACGTCAGGCGAAATTTGTCCTCACTTTCTCGTAGATCGCGGTTTTGGCTCTCGATCTGCAAGTAGGAATCAGCAAGATCGACGGACATGCGGTTGAAGGCTGTGGTAAGGTCGCCGATTTCGTCTTCACTCTTTACCTCCACCTGATCCCCCAGCGCACCGCTCTTCATGCGCAACATGGCATCTCTCAGCGAAGAGATAGGATGAATGACCACCCGGGACAGGATGTAATTCAGTACCACCAGCAGAATGACAAAGATGGAGCCGAGAAGACCGCCGAAGATGAGGTAGGATTGCCGCTGTTGCCGCTCTATTTCAGCCAAGGAATAGTCGATGCGGATAAAGCCGATGCACTCATGTACGACTTCGATGGCTTGCACAAATATCAGGATTTTCATGTCGGCAATTTGGTCTTGGCGGATCAGACTGGTTGCCGGTGGCTGCGGCAGATTTGCCGGGATGAGATTTGGTCTGTCGGGATTCTCTCCTTCGTTGAGCAGGAGTGTCCCAGCCTTGTCATAGACAGCGATGTTCACTATACCTTCGACCTTGCGCATTTGGACGAGGCGAAGGGCCATGGCCCGCTTGCGGTCCTCGAATATCTCGTTGGCAAGAGGTTCCTGGTCACGATCCACGATCGACTTCAGAAGCATCTCCTTCTGCTTCATGGCCGATTGCATACTGCGCTGTTGGAAGGGCAGCTCGATGGCGATAAAAATAGCAGCAATAAGGAGAAAAGTGCCCAGAATCGCAACATTTACTTTCTGTCGCAATGCCCATTTCATACGCTAATGATTTCTGTTTTCATAGTTTTCCCCCCTATGAGGGTTTGAAGGTCTTAAAATAAACCGTGGCGTCTTTCTCATATTTCAGGATCACCGCCGCTTTGTTCAGCGGATTGCGGTTTTCATCAAAGGTGATATCGCCGGTTATGCCCTTGAATCCTCGGGTGGCGGCCAGGGCATCGCGAATTTTCGGCGGATCGTCAGAATGCGCTCGGGTTATGGCATCGGCAAGAAGGGTAACGGCATCATAAGCTAATGGAACGGTATAAGCGGTAATCCGGTAATAAGATTTTTCAAAGGTTTCGATGAACCGACGGCTCAAGACATCAGAGCTGCCTTTATTCCAAAGAGAACAGGTATAGCTTCCCTCAGCGGCATCGCCGGCATATTGATACAGCAGATCTTCACTCCAACCATCGCCGCCCATATATTGCAACTTGATGCCCAAATCTCTGGCCGTTTTCATTATTAATCCAGTGTCCTTGCTATAACCGGGAACAAATACGACCTTGGGGGCGAACACCTGCACCTTTTTGAGCAAGGCAGGGAAATCGGTAACGTCTCCGAGATACTCTCCTTCCATGAGAATTTCGCCGCCGGCTTTTCGGTACTGTTCTATGAACACTTTGGCTAGTCCGATGCTGTATTTGTTTCCGGCATTGGTCAGAACCACGGCAGTCCCGGCATTTTGGTCGTGAAAGGCGAATGTCGCCATAATTTTACCCTGAAAATCGTCGATAAAACAGGTTCTGAAAATATAATCCCCCACTGCAGTGAGTTCGGGTGTTGTTGCGCTGGGAGATATCATGGGAATATGTGCGGCCTGGAGCACCCGGGCCATGGCCATGGCATGGGAACTTCCTGCCCCACCGAGCACCGCCTTTACCCCCTCCTTGACGGCTTTTTCCGCCGCAGCTTTCGAGCCAATGGCGGTGCTTTGGTTATCGATTTCGATCAACTCCACTGTTTTGCCCAGCAGGCCGCCTTTGTTGTTGATTTCCGCCATGGCAAATCGGAGTCCATCGAAAATCATGGTGTTCCCCGTTGCTGCCTCCCCGCTCTTGGCGAAGATGGCCGCCACTTTGATGGTCTCGGAGGCGAACAATATCCGCGAAAACAGCAAGGAAAATACAAGAATGAAGCAACCGACAAAAAGCTGTTTTTTTCTATTCATACAGTTTCCTGAAGCTCATTTATTAACCTTACTCGGTAATTGTTTTCACATATTCCCAAGAGTCTTTTTCGAATTTCTGTATGACTGCCGATTTATTAACCGGGTTGCGATTTGCATCAAAGGTGATTTCTCCGGTGACGCCTTTAAATTCTTGTGTTTCCGCCAAGGCGGCTCGAATGTCTCTGGGTTCTATAGAATCAGCCCGTTTGATTGCATCAGCCAGAAGCATGACCGCATCATAGCTTAAGGCTGCTATCGGATCTATTTTGATTGAGGGATAGGCTTTTTCATAAACCTGCAAAAATTGCCGGCTCTGGGAATCTGGGTTTTCCTGGTGCCAATGGCTTATACAGTACGTTCCAATTGCGGCATTTCCGGCATATTTGTAAAGCTCCTGCAATCCGTCTCCACTTAAAAAGATCGATTCTATACCCAATTCCCGGGATTGCTTGATAATAAAGCCGGTATCGGCATCATACCCGGGCACAAAGCAGACATCAGGTTTCAATTCCTTCACCTTCACAAGCTGTTCTTCAAAATTGACGGCTTCACCCAGATAATCCCCTTCCCAGAGAATCTTTCCACCCAATTTCTTAAATTTTTCAATGAAGAGCCTGGCCAGACCGAGACTGAATTTTTGACTAGTATTGGTGAGAACGACTGCGGTTTTCGCTTGCAGTTCCTTGGTGGCGAATGTCGCCATGACCTCGCCTTGAAAATCATCAATGAAACAGACTCGAAATATGTAGTTGCCGACAAGCGTGACCTCGGGATTGGTGGAAACAGGAGAGAGCATGGGAATGCCGGCAGCTTGGAGGGCTGGAGCCATCCCCAAAGAATGAGAACTCCGCGTTGCGCCGATAACGGCAACGACTTTTGCCTCGATTGCCTCCAGGGCTGCCTGCCTAGCACCCAGAGCTGTGCTTTGGTCACCAAATTCAAGCAATTCAATTGGATGCCCGAGGAGGCCGCCCGCATCGTTCAACTGTTTAACTGCCAACCGAATCGCCGAAAAATGCGGCCGCAGACTGGGAACCACTACCGACTGCCCTGTCACAGGAAAAATAGCTGCAATTTTAACACTATCAGCGGTATAGAGCGGAGAAGGCAGCAGCAACCAAAACAATAAAACCGACCATGGGATGAAGTAGTAGAAACTCCTTTTCATTACGTTTCCCTTGCCTCCTTTGCAATTCTATGCGGTGTTTTCTTTCACATACGCGAACTTTCCATTGAGAGATGAGGGGATAACGATTTGTTGTCTTTAAATAGGGTATAAGAAAGGCCAAGGCTGTGTCAAGAATGATGCAAAGTCAATTTTTGAGGTTGTAGGCCCAAACACGCGAAAATTTCGCGCGCGATTATCTGTCCAATGCAATGTGATTCCAGTCTCCAGTTGTCATGCTATGTAAGAGGTTGGCCTTTTTCCTGACTATGGCGCAGGAGGGAGGTTCCCCTGCGCCACCTGAGAATCCCATGCAGTGCGTACGATCTCAACCTTCTCCCCTTATCTCATCTCTGGCATGGCGATCATGCTCTTCCATGACCAGACCGCCCAATGTCCTTTTCAGCTCGTTGAACTCGGCTCCGGCCGGGTCTCGAGGATGCGGCAGCGCAACTTGTTGCTCGAATTTTATCGTGCCGGGGCGATAGGTCATCACGACGATACGGTCGGCCAGATAGATCGCCTCTTCGATACTGTGAGTGACGAAAACGATGGTCTTGCAAAACTCCCGCCGGATTCTGAGCAGCTCATCCTGCAGGCTTCGCCTGGTCAGTGCGTCAAGGGCGCCGAACGGCTCATCCATCAGCATGATGGGCGAGTCGATTGCCAGAACTCGGGCAATGGCCACCCGCTGTTTCATCCCCCCCGACAGGTCCTTCGGGAAACGGTCCCGGAACTCCCAGAGATTGAGTGTATGCAGCAGGGCACCCACCCGTTCCTCGATGTCGCCGCGGGTAAGGCCCTTAATCTCCAGGCCGAACGCGACATTCCGGCTAACGGTCATCCACGGGAACAGCGCGTACTCCTGAAAGACGACCCCCCGGTCGGGCCCTGGTGCGTCGACCATCCGGCCGTCCACCACAACCTCTCCGGCGCTTGCCTCGATAAACCCGGCGATAGCGTTCAGCAGGGTCGATTTGCCGCAGCCGGACGGCCCAAGCAGACAGACGAATTCCACCTCGGCGATGGTAAGATTTATTTCCTGCAGGGCGTGAATTTCCTGGCTCGCGGACTGAAAGGTCTTCTGCAGGCCGGTGATGCGTATCTTTTCCATAAGTCGGCCTAACTGTCCATGCCGCGGTGCCAGCGGAGCAGATGGTTGTTGATCGCGTTCATGCCGATGTCGATGGCAAGCCCCAGCAGACCAATGGTGATCATTCCGGCGATGATCTTATCCGACCACATGTATTCACGCGCTTCCAGGATGCGGTAGCCCAGTCCGTTGTTGACGGCGATCATCTCCGAGACGATCACGACGATAAAGGCGGTACCGATGCCGATCCGCATCCCGGCAAAGATGTAGGGAGTGGCGGCAGGTAGAATGACACGGCGAAATATCACGGTATTCCCCGCGCCAAGGTTCCTGGCGGCGCGCAGGTAAATGCCGTCGACATTGCGGACGCCGGCGATGGTATTCATCAGTACCGGGAAGAATGCGCCGATGGCGATCAGGAAGATGGCGGGCGGATTGCCGAGCCCGAACCAGAGTATCGACATCGGAATCCAGGCAATGGGAGGTATCGGCCGTAAGACCTGGACAAGGGGATTGAAATATTCGTACACCTTCGGCGATGCCCCCATAAACAGCCCTAGCGGCAGCGCCAATCCCGCACCCAGCAGGAAACCGAGGCTGACCCTGGTCAAGCTCCCCAGGGTATCCACCAGCAATTCCCCCGACAAGAGCCATTCAACCCACCGCAGCACAACGGCGCTCGGAGCGGGCAGGATGATCGCTGAAACCAGCCCAGCCCGGCAGATCCCCTCCCACAGTAGCAGCGTCAGCAGCGGGACGGCCGTTCCCCGCACGATAACTCGAACCTGAAACATACTTCGGCTATTCGACATTCAGTGCAGATTTTGCTTTCTGCAGCAGGTCCAGCTTGACCCAGTCCGCAGCCTTGGGGGGCCTTACCATCCTCCCCACGCCATACTTCTGCATCAATTCGGTAGTGATGTCGATATGCTCCTGGGAAATGTCGAAGGTATATTCGGCATTGTCCATGGCGTCCCGGAAATCTTCGGAGCTTATCTGCCCTTTGAACATGGTCTCGCGGACATATTTCTCGGCAAGGGCGCTGTCCTTGCGGAACAGGGAGGTCGCCTCGACAAAGCACATCATCACCCGCTCAGCCACATCCCGCTTTTCCAGATACATCTTTTCGGTCATGACCAGCACACGGACCGGTTCGCCCAGCGGGGTATCATAGGGTTTCATAATCTCAACGCCGAATTTCTTGTTGATTGCCTGCGAGGCCTGCGGTTCGGACTGGCACATCGCGTCAATCTGGTTGGCCGCCATCGCCTGGTTTAGATCGGCAAAGGCCAGATAGACCAACTGCACATCTTTCCCTGGAGTATCGGACCAGGTGAGACCTACTTTTTCCAGCTCGGCGAGCAGAAGAAGCTCCTGGGCTCCACCGCGGGCGACCCCCACCTTTTTCCCCTTCAAATCCTGCAGCGATTTGATCCCGGATTGGACGCCGGCAACCAGTCTGGCTCCACCCTTGGCAAAGCCGGCCACCACATAGACCGGAGCGCCACTTGCCCGCCCGGCAATGGCCGCATCGGCCGCGGAGGCAGCTATATCAATCTCTCCGGCGATGATCGCCGGTATGATGTCGATCCCCTTCGGGAAGACCCGCTCCTCGATCTTCAGGTTGTATTTGCCGCAAATTTCTTTCATATAGGAAACCGCGCCATAATGGGCAAACTTCAGGTTGCCGAGACGCACAGTATCGGCCGCCTGGGCGACAGTGGTCACAGTAAATAGGAACAGCGCAACGAGAGTAAAAAAGGCCTGTTTCATGATCGTCTTCCTTTGCAATTGTCGTTAAATGGGGTAACCCCAGCATTCTTATCTTCTCTGATTTAGTGCTTTTCCCCAAGCTTTTCAAACACTTTCATCAGCTCAATTGGGAGGGGGAAAACGATGGTGCTGTTCTTCTCCACGGCGATCTCGGTAAGCGTCTGCAGGTAGCGCATCTGCATGGCGGCAGGGTTCTGACTGAGGGTGTTGGCGGCTTCCAGTAGCTGTCGGCTGGCCAGAAGTTCACCTTCTGCAGCAATAACCTTGGCACGCTTTTCCCGCTCGGCTTCGGCCTGCTTTCCCATGGCGCGCTGGATCTGTTCTGGAAGATCTACACTCTTCAGTTCGACGGCGGAGACCTGGATGCCCCATGGTTCGGTGGAGGAATCGATGATCTCCCGGAGTCTCAGGCTCAGCTTCTCGCGGTCCGCCAGCAGTTCATCCAGTGTCACCTCACCGAGAATGGATCGCAGAGTGGTCTGGGCAATCTGACTGGTGGCATAGTTGTAGTTCTCCACGCCGAGGATAGCCTGTTTGGCGTCCATCACCTTGAAGTAGACAACAGCACTAACCTTCAGACTCACGTTATCGCGAGTGATTATGTCCTGGCTTGGCACATCCAGAACCAAGGTGCGGAGGCTGATGCGTACGGCTGTCTGAAAGGGGCGGAAGACGAAGACAAGGCCGGGGCCTTTGGGATCCCTGTTCACTTTGCCGAGGGTGAACACCACCAGCCGTTCATACTCGTTCACTACCTTGAGGCAGCTCACAAGCCAGAGAAATGCGACAAGAATGAATGGTCCGAAGCCTATTACCATGTTGTACAGTGCTTGCATGCTGTCCTCCGGGGAAATGGATTGAAATTTGAGTAATTCATACACGTAACAAGTTGGTATCTGGTTTCTTGATACTACATCGACTTCAAATATGAGTCAACGAAAGATCAGGCAGTTAGCTGCTCTTCGAACCTGATAATATTCATCCCATTATGTTATCAATAAACTTGATATTAGCAAAGTGCTCTAGCTTCAACTTTCACTGCCAACCTTAACCTATTAATCAAAAACCGACTTTCCTTTAGGTAACCCACCGGTTTTGCCGGTGGGTTACTCATTTTGGTTACCTTCTGCAGTTGTCGATAAATGATCGACGTTATGCACTGTTTTTTCCGAGAGCCTTCTTCCCAGGCCCTTAATCACGCAGGTATATACACCCCGTGCGACGCTTTCTTTATCTTTCCCTCCTGTTTCAACCTATGCACGATACCGTACAGTTTACTCCTCGGATAGCCGGTCTTTGTTACTAAGTCGGCGATGGTGACTCCGGAGGAGGTCTCGGCGGCAATGATAGCCGCAACACGGGCGGTGGCTGTTTGTGGCAATTTGGGAATATTTTTATGCTTGGCGGTGGGTGCAGGGTCGGGCAGGGTGGTTTTTCTTGTCGATGTTTCTTTCTTCAATACCTTTGGCTCTTTGCCGGTAAAGTCCACCTTGAGATCCATATCGATGCCGAAGAGGTTCGCCAGATCGGCATCGTCAATAACCTTGGCGGTTTTTTTTCTGGTCTTGTTCAACAACTCATCCGTTGAACCTTTTACCGCATCGGCAATCAGATCTCCGGTATCCACCCCCCGCAACGTAAAGAATAATGAGGGATCTTCATCAAACCTGGCACCGATGCCGTACAACGCGGCTGCCACATGTTTGCACATTGAGGCGCTGTCAGGGCAACTGCATTGGAAACCGATTGCCTTCGGAGTTGGAAAGAGCCCTTGATCCTGGGTGAAAAAGATTTCCGCCAGGGTCTTGGGAAATTTGCCGGCGAGCAAGTCCTGCAATGACTTTAAGTGGCCTTGGCACTGTTTTTTAATTGTTTTCCATTGGCTTGCGGCAACCGGCTGGATGGTAATTGTTATCTCATAGGGATTGGCGGCCGAGCCCATGACCAGGGCAGTCACCTTGCCGGGGGTAATTTTCAGGTCGAGTACCGCCCCGTGCCGGAGATAGCTTCTGCCTCGACCGATGCGGTTGTCATAATCGGCATATCGTTCCAAATTATCATTCCAACTCTTAGCCCACCAAGTCCGTGCCAGGCTGCTGCCGGTAAGAATAACCGGTCTGATGTCCGGCATCTTTTTTCTCAACTGCTTCAGTTTTTTCTCCGCTTTGGCCATTTTTTGGCCAACAGACACATATTTTGGATACCCCCAGTAGCTCATGCCCATCGCCCCACTTTATTATGGTTGCAAGGAAAAGAGATCAAACAGCTGGTCGTTGCTCATTTCGGTTATCCAGTTCTCGCCGGACGCGGCGACAACCTCCCCTGCGAGCTGTGATTTGGCGGTCAGCATCTCATCGATTTTTTCTTCCACCGTGCCCTTGGTCAGGAACTTATGGACCATGACATTTTTTTTCTGGCCGATACGAAAGGCTCTATCGGTGGCCTGATTCTCCACCGCCGGGTTCCACCACCGGTCAAAATGAATGACATGGTTGGCGGCGGTCAGGTTGAGTCCGACCCCCCCGGCCTTGAGTGATAAAACAAAGTATGGAACATATTCATGTCCCTGAAATTTTTCAATGAGTTCTTTTCTCTTGCCGACCGGGATGCTGCCATGCAGAACCAAGCCTTGTCGTCTGAAAATAGTTGCCAGGAACCGGGACAAGGGCTCGGTCATCTCTTTAAATTGGGTGAAGACCAGGACTTTTTCTCTTTTTTCGTGGATGATCTCGCAGATTTCCCGTAGCCTGGCAAACTTGCCGCTGTCGGTTTCCGCAAACAGCTCCTGGCCAAGATATTGGGCCGGATGGTTGCAGAGCTGCTTGAACTTCATCAGTGCTGAGAGGATGACACCTTTTCTCTGTATCCCCTCGGCATTTTCAATGATCTTTCTCAGTTCCGCCACCATTTCACCATAGAGCACGGTTTGCTTTTTGCTCATGGCCGCCCAGGTCTTTACCTCTACCTTGTCGGGAAGATCGGAAATAATCGACTTATCGGTCTTCAATCGCCTGAGAATGAAAGGGCTTACCACTTTTCTTAGCCCGGCGTAGCCATTCGGATCATCGGCCAAGCCTTTTGTGAAGGTGCTGAATTCCTTGGCATTGCCGAGTAGTCCGGGATTGAGGAAGTCGAAAAGACTCCACAGGTCCGACAACCTGTTTTCGACCGGTGTGCCGGTCATGGCAATTCTATTGACGGCGGTCAGTTTTTTGATAGCCTTGGTCTGCTTGGTTCCAGGATTCTTGATGGCCTGCGCTTCATCGAGAATAATATAATGCCAGGAAGTCTCTTGAATCCAAATATAGCGTTGGGTGAGGGCGTAGGTGGTGATGACGAGATCGAGGTTGGCTAGTTGGTCCGGGCCAAGTTCAGGAACCTTGCCTGGTTTATGGAGGTCTGGGTGGACGGCAAGATATTTAAGATCCGGAAAAAACGCCTGTATTTCATTCATCCAGTTCGACAAAAGCGATGCCGGAATGACCAGAAGCGAGGCACCGGACGAATTCCCGGTTTTCTTCTTTTCCTTTTTCAGGGCACTGAGAAAGGCGAGAAGCTGCACGGTCTTGCCGAGCCCCATGTCGTCGGCCAGACAGGCGCCGAACTGCAAGGTATGCAGGTAATGCAGCCATTGCAGGCCATCCTGCTGATAGCCCCGAAGTTTGGCAGTAAATGACTTGTCGGTTTTGACGGTGCTGATTCTCGTGGGATGGTGGAGTTTGGCAAGAACCGTTTGCAGCCACTGGCCATTGGAGACCCCGGCAAGCATGTCGCCGTCACCGGGGCCGAGCAGTGCCTGCGGGTTCATGGAGAAACGCATGGCATCGAGAAAACTGATCCCCTCTTCCGTGTTCAGTTCTCGGGCCTTTTCATAGGCGGCAAGCGTCTGCTGCAGTTTTTCCGAATCGACTGCCACCCACTTGTTTTTCAGGAATGCCAGACCCTCCGATTGCTGGAGAAGAAGACGGGCTTCCCCCTCGGAGATTTCTGTATCGCCAAGCATAAGCCGGGGACGAAAATCAAGCAGCGCGGCCATGCCGACCATAGCCGGCGGTTTCTCGCCGATGCTGATGTGGATACCAATACCCGCGGCCTTATCCTTCCACCAGTTCGGGATGCGGCAGAGGATACCGGTTTCTTGGTAAAGCGGTATCTCTTGCAAAAAGGCAAACGCCTCTTTCGCCGACCAGGAGAGCGGATGAAACAATTCACCGGAGTTAAGGAGGTTCGCCAGCAAGTCACTCCGGCTTGCAGCTTCGTGGACGGTCACCAGGAGCTGGAGCAGTTTTTCCTGATCGCTCCGGTATTCTTCCAGGGCGTATTTTAGCGGCAGATGCCGTGATTCGCCCTGATCATTTAAGCGTGTCGAATAGGTGGCAAGAAAGGCAAAAGGCGTTTCACTCTTTTTATTTTCGACCAGATGGAAATAAATCCGCCCGACCAGGTGGATGTCAGGGCTGTATTGTTTAATAAACTCCGCGACCGAGCCGTCATAAATTGCTATTTTTTCGGCAAATATCTGGTGCAGCCAGGCCCACAGGTCAAGGAGCACCTCATCTTTGAGGTACTCCCCGCCGGACATCAGCGGTGCCGTTTCCCGGAAGCGGATGAGATCTTCCTCGGACAAGGGGAGCACCAACTTACCACGATACTTTTCGATATCGGGGGTGAGACGGAGCCTCTCGATAAAGTAACCGGCAAAGTCGCGCCAAAAACCGAGCGAGGGTGATAATGGTTTATGTTTATTGCAAAACCCGAGATGAAAAAACCAACTGGTTGGGTCGGTGGAATAATGTGCAAATATTTGGTTTTGCAGCTCTTCGCCTTGCTGGTCGAGCCTTACGGCTACATCTTCCCATTCAAGCTGGATTGTACCGTCCGGCATCACTGCAGCTTCAAGTTGTGTGAATGACATTGAATCCTTTTCAATATGGGTTCGACGATGGTAATGCTTCGGTGGTTAAAAGCAAACGCAGCCGACATCGTCCACTATTCCAGTAGATCTGAAAACTCGCCTTCCTCGTTAGTTGTATACAGGGCCGCGAAAAACAAATCATCCAAAACTGAAATGTTGCCCTGGATTTCCTGGTACAAATCAGACAGAAGTGTTACCACTTATGAACTTGCAAATACCTAACCGTTTTGGTACCATTGCACGGGCCTGAGATATCATATGGTTGTATCTAAATTTATTCAATAATAATTCATTGTTATGAGGAATTCCGGCCAAACGGGAGGCACTCTGAATCTTCCCATCGGATCTATCGCCCGGCCATATTGGCGCTTTTTTCTGTGGATCGCGGCGATGTGTTTTTGTCTCCCGGTGATGTCAGGGACTGCTTTCACCGAAACGACGATAACCGAACCGATCATTTACCAAAACGCCTCGCAACCCGGTCCGCCACTCGTAGTTCTTCCAGGACATTTCAAAACCACCAATGCAGCATTCACCAAAAAGTATACAACCAACAATATCGCCGACTTCGCAGAAATTGAATTATCCCGGGCAAACTTCAAAGTCTTGGAGCGAACCGATCTCGGGCCTCTTCTCGATGAGGTGACCTTGGCCGTCAATATGGGCGATCCGAATGGGCTTGGCAGGTTCCGAAAAGGGAAATTCATTTCCACCCGGTGGTTTGTCCAATTCGATGTTCTCAAAGCCGAGCCCGTGGCCGAAGCCGCCAATGGTTTCGATGGCAAGGCTCTGGGGAGTCTCATCTCCACGGTCGCCGGCGATAAACTCGGCGGTCGGGTGGTCGGCGGTGTTGTCTCTTCAGCCGGGACAAGTGAAGAAGCGAGGATTTGGATAATAGGGCTCAGGTATAAAATTATCGACGCCTCGACAAGTGCGAACCTCAGCAGCAAATATATCGAAGAAAAAATGGAAGTCGGAGGTTCCAGTACGACTTTCATGGGCATCAGTCAATCCGAGAAAAGTGGGGAAACGCTCGACTCCATGGTGCAGCGACTTGTGCAAAAATGTGTGGTCGAGATTGACAAAAGCAAAGGCATCACTTCTACAGCCGCTGCCGGGAGCGGACAGCAGGGTGGTTTTGATCCCGATCGTGCCCTTGCCGACACGGCCTCGTATCGCGAGGAAAAGGTGCGAAACGCTCAATACACCCAAATGAACAACCCTTCTTCACAACAGGCAAGCAATATGTTCAGCCAGAAAGACAATAGGGCGGCTTCGCCTTCAGACTGCCAGGCATTATTAAAAACCTGGCAACTGGGCGACTCCTCCGTTATGCAACGATACCTTAAGGAGTGCACAAAATGATAGATGGCAAGAATTCTCGCTATGGATTTGGCAATCGATTCTATACTCTTGTAGTCATTATAATGGTTATCAGTCTGGCGGGAGGCAGCTGTGCAAGAAAACAGCCGCCCAAACCGTTGGATCGTCCAGCCCTCGACACCCCCTTGAATTTTGAGGTTGCCGTCCGGATGATTGCATTCGACCTGTTCGCACAGATCAGCAATCAGCAAAAACCAGTAAACAAAAAACAGCCCATCCCCTTAACATTTGCAACGGATGCGGTTATGAACGCGGATACTGGCGAGGAGATCGAGTTATCAACTAAAATACATGAGATTATAAAGATAACCGCAACAAACGGATTTCCCAATTATTCTCTCGTCGAAATGAATTCCGGAACTATCGATCACTGCGATTATGCAATCATCGGCGTTATCAAACAGGAGATATACAATAACCAACCGACAAAATTTCCCCGTCTTTACCTGTCCGCTGTCGAGTTAAAAAGCAGTAAGATCATGGCTCATTCCGAGGTGTGGATAGCCAATCAGGAGATGAAGTTTCAGCCAACTCCCCTGTATTCGGACAGTCCGATGTTTATTAAAGATGCGCGGGCAGAAAAAGTCATTGCCACCGCTACGGCTGTGTCAGGGGAAAATGTCGATCAGGAATATTTTGCGACACTTGCCACCAATGCAATTCTTGCCGAGGCAAGCAAGGCTTATGACGGTGGTAATTATTCTTTAGCTGTTGAATTGTTCGGCAAAATAGCGGAGCGTGAGGATGGTCAGGTAATGAAGACCTATGCGGGCTTATATCAGGCACATCTTAAACTTCGCCACCTGCCTGCAGCCGAAGAAGCATTCGGTAAACTGGCTGAACTGGGAATCAAAAATGGAACACTCAGTGTCAAGTTTCTGTTTCAGGTCAACGATGTGAATTTCTTCGGTCAACCGGAAGAGATAGCGGAATATGACATCTGGATTCGCCAGCTCGCCAAAAAGATCATTGCTACCCAGGTATGTGTGGAAATCTCCGGCCACGCCAGCCGGTCTGGAAAAGCTGAATACAACAAGAAATTATCGGAAAGACGTGCACAGAAAATACGCAAACGGCTCCAGGAGGTATCACCGGCCATTGCCAAGAAAACCGTTGCCGTTGGCCGTGGCTTCGAAGAAAACATTGTAGGTACCGGTTCCGACGACATTCGCGATGCCATAGATCGGCGGGTTGAATTTAAGGTTTTGGATTGCGGCAAAATGTAGCTCGCCCGAATTCTGTAGAATGGTTTGGCCAGTTTTTCATTTTTATTACGACACCTTATTTTGGTTAAAAGAGGATGCCCGAAATGCCGAAAGACTTCGGTACCATTATTTTCGAAGTAAATAAATTCAGCGGCAAGGACTTTGAAAAAAAAGTTCCCGTCTTGACCTACCTGTCTGGGAATCAAGTTGGTCGCCGGATCATGCTCGCCGAAGATCGCATTACTTTTGGCCGTGCTCCCGAGGCAACCATTTTGTTAAGAGATTCTCTTGTCTCACGTTTGCATTTGGCCGTTGATTTCAACCGGGTCCACTGCCATTATTTTATCAGCGATTTAGGAAGTTCCAATGGGACTTTTTTAAATGGCATCCGGATTACCGAGGCAACGCTTAAAGATTTGGATAAGATTCTGCTTGGCAACACTATGCTCCGCTTTGGATGGTCTGATATATTCGATCTCCAGTACCAGGCAGAAATCGATAACCTTCTGAATATCGATGAACTTACTGGACTAATCGTCAAACGCCGATTTGATGAAGAATTGAATAGATATTTAGCGGTGGCCTTATCTAAAGGTGCGGACCTAGCGATGATCATGATAGATATCGATGGAGTCAAGCAGATCAATGATACTTACGGACACTCCTTTGGTGCTTATACGATTGCGCAAACCGGCAAGCTGATCAAAGCAGTTATAGAACACAAGGGGTTGGCAAGCCGTTTTGGTGGTGATGAATTTATGGTTTTTATTCCCAATATCAATCTTGAAGTTGCCCAGCAGATCGCAGAAACGATTCGTCAACAGGTCGAGTGCCATCTTTTTGAGATGGCAGGTATTATCCTCCACCCCACTGTCAGTATCGGTGTCAGCGAGATAAAAATAGACGACACCATAGTTTCGCTTTTCAAACGTGCGGACGACGCGCTTTACCAGTCGAAACGAACGGGGCGCAATAAGGTAAGCACCGTCACTTAATATAGAGCAATAAGGGCCAGACAAAATAAAACTGCTCCTCAATTCCCAGCGACCAAAGATGCAGCAGTGGTTTCAACTCTGCGGCGCTGTCGAAGTAACCAGACTCCAGTACCGGTCGTTCCTGAGATCGGCAAAGATCAGCCTGGAAATAAGGTAACCCGTAATTCAGGTAGGTTCCTTCCAGCCTCCACCCAGCACCTTGTATAAGGTGACCAGATTGACGAGTCGAGTCAATCGCGTACCGATCAGTCCCTGCTGAGCACTGTAGAGTGAACGTTGGGCATCAAGAACATTAAGAGAGCTATCTATTCCCCTTTCATAGCGTGCCTGGGAAAGGATGTGTCTTTTATCGGTGGCAGTGATCAGCGATTCCTGTGCCGCCACCTGCTCGTCGATTGTTCCTCGCTGGGCAAGGGCGTCGGCCACTTCCCGGAAGGCCGTTTGTATCGCCTTTTCATACTGGGCAACGGCGATGTCCCTATCCACTTCAGCCACTTTCAGCTGTGCCGACCGGGAGCCGGCATCGAAGATCGGCAGAGTGATTTGCGGCGAAAAGGTCCAGATGCCGGCCCCGGATTTGAAGAGGCCGGACAGTTCGTCGTTGGCGGCACCAAGAGAGGCAGTCAGGGTGATCCGCGGGAAAAAGGCAGCTCGCGCAGCACCGATATTGGCATTGAAACCTTTGAGCAGATTCTCGGCCTGAAGGACATCGGGACGCTGGAGCAGAACATCGGAAGGCAGACCGGGGCCAATATCCTTTACCAGGGTAAGCGTGTCGGTGAGCGCTTGCGGCAGTAATTCGGCTTGGACGGTGGAGCCGACCACGAGATTGAGATAGTTTTCATCCTGAGCAACCAGGGTCGTGAAACGGGCAACATCCACCCTCGCCGAGTCCACCTGGGTCTCAGCCTGTCGAAGATCCAACTCGGACGAGACGCCAACTGCAAAGCGGCGTTGTATCAATTCGAAGGTAGTCTGTTGGGTTTTGAGGGTCTCTTGCCCCAGCTTTAACCGTTCACGGTCGGCCGCCAGGTTTAGGTAGGTCGCGGCCACCTCGGCAATCAGGCTGATCTTGACGGTCAGTTGCGCCTGTTCGGTAGCCAGATACTGCTCCAAGGCCTGGTCCTTCAGGCTCCGCACCCGACCGAAAAAGTCAAGTTCATACGAACTGACGCCGATGCCGACGCTGTATCGGTGATTGGCAGCCGCCTGGTTGTTTGCGATGGCGCCTGCATCAATCTCCGGCAGAAGCGTAGCCCGTTGAATCCGGTACTGGGCCTGTGACCTTTCGATGTTGAGGGCGGCGATTCGCAGGTTGCGGTTATTTTCCAGAGCAAGCTTAATCAACCCCTGCAATTGCCGATCAACAAAGAACTCCTGCCAGGTTATATCGGCCAACGGTTTTTCCAATGGCTTGACGATTTCTGTCTGATAGGATGGTCCATTTGGCCAGCTGGCCGGAACGGGAACAGTTGGTCGGGAGTATGTCGGGGCCATGGTAGTGCAACCGACTAGACTGATAATTGTGCCAAGAGCGAGACAGAAAGTGGCCGTCATCTCTTTCATGTGTTTCATATCAATATTTCTCCGAAACATGTACGGTTGCTGATGGAGGCGCGACTGGTTTCTTCGACTTCCTTCCGAACAGCCGTGAAATCAGGACAAAGAAAAATGGGATAAAGAGCAGGTCGATGAAGGTGGCGGAAAGTAGTCCGCCGGTGACGGCGGTGCCGATGGCGTTCTGGGCCGCAGCACCTGCTCCCTTGGTGAGCGCCAGCGGCAGGGTACCGAAGAAAAACGCCAGCGAGGTCATGATAACGGGACGGAGCCGGATTTTGATCGCCGCCAGGGTCGCCGCGATCAACTCATGGCCCTGATACATCTGTGCCTTAATGAACTGGATGATCAGGATGGCGTTCTTGGTGGAAAGCCCTACCGTGGTGAGCAGTCCGATCTGCAGATAGACATCGTTGGGCAGTACCCTCAGAGTCACTGCCGTCACTGCACCCACCAGACCAAGCGGCAGCATCAGGAGGTTGACAAAAGGGATGGTCCAGCTTTCATACAATGCAGCTACACTGAGGAACACGACCAGGAGCGAGATGGCATAGAGGGCCGGCGCCTGAGCGCCGGCATGCTGTTCCTCGTAGGAGAGGCCGGTCCATTCGTAGCCGATTCCGGTCGGCAACTGCGCCACCATTTTTTCGACCTCGGCCATCGCTTCACCGGTGCTTATCCCCGGAGCCGCCTGCCCCAGGATCTCCATGGCTGGAATGCCATTGTATCGTTCCAGACGGGGTGAGCCGTACTGCCAGTGGGCGGTGGCAAAGGCGGAAAACGACACCATTTCGCCGCTTTTATTGCTGACGTACCAGCTGCCGATATCCTCCGGCAACATTCGGTGCATGGGGTCCGATTGCAGATAGACCTTCTTGATCCGGCCATTCTGGATAAAGTCGTTGACGTACGATCCTCCCCAGGCACTGGAAAGGATACTGTTGATATCCGTCAGCGCCACTCCCTGGGCACCGGCCCGCACATCATCGATATCCAGCTTGAACTGGGGGGAGTCATCCTGGCCATTGGGGCGCACTGCGACCAGTGCCTTATTTTTCATGGCCATGCCCAGTAGCTGGTTGCGGGCCTCCATCAATTTGTCATGCCCCAGGCCACCGCGATCCTGCAGCTGGAGGTCAAAACCGTTCGCTACCCCCAGTTCAAGTACCGCCGGTGGAGCGAAGGCGAATGCCAGACCGTCACGGAACTGCGAGAACGCCTTCATCGCCCGACCGGCGATGGCTGGTGCCTTCAAGTCCGGTGTCTTGCGCACTTTCCAGTCTTTAAGTTTTACAAAGGCCAGCCCCATGTTCTGGCCATGACCGGCAAAACTGAAGCCGGCAACGGTGATTACTCCTTCCACTGTCTTGGGCTCGTTCTCGCGAAAATGCTGTTCCACCTGATTTATTACCTGGATGGTCCGCTCCTGGGTTGCCCCGGCCGGCAGCTGGACCTGACAGATGAGAAATCCTTGATCCTCATCGGGCAAAAATGATGTGGGGAGACGGAGAAAAAAGAACACCATGGCGGTAACAATGGCACCGTATAGCACTAAGTAGCGCAGCGGCTTGCCGAAGGAGCGACCGACGATTCCTTCATATTTTGACCTGTTCCAGTCGAATACCTTGTTGAACCGGTGGAAGAACCATGCAAACCAGCCGGACTCGCCGGCATGATGTCCCTTGGCGACCGGTTTGAGCAGGGTGGCACAGAGAGCGGGGGTCAGGATCATGGCCACCATTACCGAGAGGATCATGGCGGAGATGATAGTGATGGAAAACTGGCGGTAGATGACACCTGTTGAACCGCCGAAGAAGGCCATGGGCAGGAAGACCGCAGTCAGTACGGTGGCAATGCCCCACAGGGCACTGGTGATCTGTCCCATGGATTTGATGGTGGCATCACGGGGCGACAGCCCCTCCTCGGACATGATCCGTTCGACGTTCTCCACCACCACGATGGCATCATCCACCAGAAGACCGATGACAATCACCAGGGCAAACATGGTCAGGGTGTTGATCGAAAATCCGGCGGCTGCCAGTATACCCATGGTGCCGAGCAACACCACCGGCACAGCGATGGTAGGAATTAAAGTGGCCCGGATGTTCTGCAGGAAGAGGAACATGATGATGAAGACCAGACAGACTGCCTCAATCAGGGTCTGGACCACCTCTTCGATGGAAATCCTGACAAAGGGAGTGGTGTCGTAGGGGTAGACCACCTTCATGCCGGCAGGAAAGTATTTCGCCAGCTCCTCCATCTTGGCCTTGACCCGATCGCCGGTTTCGAGAGCGTTGGCACCGGAGGCCAGTCGGATTGCCATGCCGCCCAAGGGTTTCTCGTTGTAGAACGACTGGAGATCATAGTTCTCGGTGCCGATCTTGCTTTCGGCCACATCCTTAAGCCTGACCGTGGAACCGTCGCTGTTGGTGCGCAGGAGGATGGCGTCGAACTGATCAGGGGTCTGGAGAAGGGTGCGGGCGGTGATGGTGGCGTTCAACTGCTGCCCACGACCTGCCGGGAGGCCGCCGAATTGACCGGCGGATACCTGAGCGTTCTGGGCCTGCAACGCGGCAATCACATCGTTGGTGGTCAGGCGGTAGCTATTCAGTTTGGTCGGGTTCAACCAGATTCGCATGGCGTTCTGGGTGCCGAACAGCAAAAGCTCACCTACCCCGTCCAGGCGGCTGATGATATCCTGGAGGTTGGTGACCATATAATCGGTCAGGCCGTTGCGGTCCATGGACCCGTCTTCGGATACGAGACCGATAATCAACAAGAAGTTTCTGGTGGATTTTACGACCGCTATACCTTGTCGTTGCACGACCTGGGGCAGGAGCGGAACGGCCAGCTGCAGCTTATTCTGCACCTGCACCTGGGCAATGTTCGGGTCGGTTCCCGCCTTGAAGGTGAGGGTGATGGACACAGAGCCGGACGAGTCACTGGTGGACGACATGTAGATCAGGTTGTCGATGCCGTTCAGCTTTTGCTCGATTACCTGAGTGACCGTATCCTGCACGGTCTGGGCCGATGCGCCAGGATAGGTGGCGTTGATGGCGATCTGCGGCGGCGCGATCGCCGGATACTGGGACACCGGCAGCGTTTTTATCGACAGCAGGCCCGCCAGAACTACCATGATGGCGAGCACGCAGGCAAAGATCGGACGATTGATGAAAAAACGGGGCATGGTCGGCTCCTTACGGTTTGTTGACTGCTGGTTGGCTGCCGGCCTCTGCCGCCTTCTCCCCAAAGGGTGCTACCTTCACCGTTATACCCGGACGGACCCGCTGGAGTCCTTCGACGATGACTCGTTCTCCGATCTTCAGTCCATCCGTGACCAGCCAGACATCGCCTATCGCCCGGTCGGTCTTTAAAACCCGTCTCTCGACAACATCATTCTCACCAACCACCAAGGCCACGGCGTTGCCGGCGGAATCACGGCTGACCCCCCTCTGGGGTACCAGCAGTGCCTGTTCCTGGACCCCTTCCTGGACAATGCCGCGGACAAACATACCGGGCAGCAGCAGTTGGTCCGGATTGGGGAACTGGGCCCGCAGGGTGATGGAACCGGTGCTCGGATCCACCGTCACCTCGCTGAATTTCATGGCCCCCTCCAAGGGATAGGCAGTTCCGTCTTCCAGCAGCAGCTTGACCTTAGCCTGGTCGGCATTCTTATTTTTCAGTTCACCACTGGTAAGATTCCGCTTCAGGCGGAGCAGATCGGCGCTGGTTTGGGTTACATCGACATAAACGGAATCGAGCTGTTGGATTGTGGCCAGCGCAGATGCCTGATTGGCCGTCACCAACGCGCCGGGAGTCACGGAAGAACGGCCGATTCTTCCGGAAATTGGAGCTGAGATCCTGGTGTAGGCCAGATTGATCCGAGCGGTGTCCATCGCAGCTTTACCGGCCTCAATATCCGCCTCGGCCTGTTTGAGGGCGGCTGCGGCATCGTCGTATTCCTGGCGGCTGACCGCATTGATGGTCACCAGCTCCTTGTATCGTTTGGCCTTCTGCCGGAGGGTAAACACATTGGCCTCTGATTTGACCAATACGGCCTTGGCACTGGCGTAGGCGGCCTGGTAGGTAGCAGGATCAATCTGATAGAGTGCCTCGCCGGCTATTACATCGCCACCCTCGGTGAAAAGCCGTTTTTGAATGATACCCCCCACCTGCGGTCGCACCTCGGCCACCATCTGCGGCGAGATCCGACCGGACAGCTCCATGGTCAAGGTAACCGGTTCGGAACTCATGACCACAACTCCTACTTCCGGGGTGCTTTTGGCAGGCGGCGAGCCACCGGTTGAGTCCTGTTGTTTGCAGCCGGTCATCGCAAGTAGACCTGCCAGCACCCCGGCCATGGTGAGCAGTTTCATTTTGTCAGCAGTTTTCATCACTCTATTCCTTAATAGGGTTAAACAATAGTTTCTTCATCGGAAGACGGCTCGAAGGCCATGGTAATAAAAAATCCTCCGCTTAGATTAGGGGTTAATTTCGCATGGGGATACCGTTTTGCGAAAACATTCAGCATCGCCTGATTCTCATACAAAACCGTAGCTACAAAGCCGATGAAGCTATTTTCCTTGGCGATCTGCTCCAAAAACGCCAACATTTGGCTGGCTAACCCTTGTCCTTGGTAATCATCGTGCACCACAAAGGCTACCTCGGCATAGCCGTCTTCTTCCTGGTAGTACGAGCCAATCGCAACCACCTCGTGTTGATCGTCTTTCTGTATCCGACCGATGAGTGACATATTGTCTTGATAGTCTACCGCAGCCCATTGCTGCTGCACAACCTCATGGGAAAAGACTCGCATTTTATAGAAAAACCTTCGGAAGATGGTCTCTTCTTTCAAAGAATAGAAAAAATTGCGGGATTCAAATTCGTCGGAAGGATAGAGCGGTCGTATGGATGCTGTTTTGCCATTTTTTAAGTTAACCCGCCAGTTATATTTTTCGAGAAAAATGAGGTCCCGCTCTATCGGTGGCAGTTGATCGGCGAAAATATAATGATGTTTTTTGGCGGCATCGATCAATTCTGCACGAAATTTCGGGTGGGCGATTTGCGCCAATTCCATGACCCGTTGGTATATGCCTTTGCCCTGTAACTCAGCATACCCGTATTCGGTGACCACAAAATTGACGTCGCCCCTGGTAGTGGCCACCCCTGCACCCTCCGACAGATGCGAGACTATTCGTGAAACCGTTCCGTTTTGTGCGGTGGACGGGAGGGCGATGATAGAAAACCCCCCTTTTGACATAGCTGCCCCTCTTAAAAAATCCACCTGGTCACCGATGCCGCTGTAAAACCGATAACCCAAGGAATCCGAGCAAACCTGGCCTGTAAGATCAATTTCCAAGGCCGAGCTGATGGAAACCAGGTTGTCGTTTCGGGCAATCACCAAAGGATCACTGACGAACTCCGAGGAACGAAAATCAAAAAATGGGTTGTCGTCGATGTAGCGATAAAGCTTTTCCGACCCCATGCAGAGGGAGGCGACAACTCGCCTTGGCAGCAAGGTTTTGAGTTTGTTGGTGATGACCTTCTTTTCAAAAAGGGGAAGCATGGCATCGGTAATGAGTTGCGTGTGCAGCCCCAGATCCTTTTTATCGACGAGGTGCTTCAGAATTGCATTGGGCAGCGTTCCGAAGCCGATCTGCAGGGTATCCCCATCGCGAACCAACTGGGAGATAAAATGACCGATGCGGCGAGTGATATGATCTCCCAGGAAATTGAGGTGATAGGTTACAAGCGGTTCTTCATAGGGCACAAAAAAATCGATGGCATCTATATGTAGCAAGCTATCGCCCCAGGCACGCGGCATAGACGGATTAACCTGGGCAATCACCATCTCGGCATTCTCCACGGCGGAACGGGTAATATCAACAGAAACGCCTAAACTGCAATAACCAAACTCATCGGGGGGACTGACCTGGACCAAAGCAACGTCTAGTCCAATACGATGGCTCTTGAATAGTTTTGGAATTTGCGAAAGATAGGTGGGTAGATAATCGATTTTTCCTTCAAACACCGCTTTCCGCATGGGTTCGCTGATAAAAAACAGTTTTAGGGAAAAGCGCTCCACAAAATCCGGATCGTTAACATATTGCGCCAAGGTGTGAGAAAACATCTGATAGATGATGATATCCTGGGTGTCACTGTTGGCCACCATGGCGTGGATCAGATGCTGAGGCTCCCCGCAGCCGGTACCGATAAAAACGCGGCAGCCATTGTGAATTGCAGCAAGTGCCGCTTGTGCGGTGACAATTTTATCTCCAGGCAGTTTCTGTTGCCATTTTGGCAATGACATGAGATCTCCTCATTTTTTACTTTAAAAACATTGGTAACTCGGAACTATCTTGTAAGAAATATCCATCCCCTTTTCCAGCAAAAATTGCATTTTTCTTGAACAGGGGAGTTTATTCATTGACAAGAGGCCTTTTGGCGGGTGACAAAGAATTGTATTATTGTGTGACCCCACCTTCGTTTAAATCATAGGAGTGCCGGTTGTTGCGTGTGGGGACATTAATCACTTATGGAGGACTTCATGTTCGGATTGATGAGATCTCGCGTCTGTTCGCAGACAAATGAGCTGAAGCTGCACCGCCGACTCCATTATTGCGGCACTTGTAAAACCTTGGAGAGCATGTATGGACGGAAGAGCCGCATTATGCTCAACCACGATACGGTCTTCCTGGCTGAAATCATGTCGGCGATCTCGTCAGGCCACAAATTCCCCCAAAAGTGGCACTTCTCCTATCATACCTTTAATTGTCTGTCGTCACCTCGTGAAAAAGAGCAGATACCTCTTCCCCTACAATTTGCCGCTACAACTGCAGTGATCATTACCGAGTTCAAAATTGCCGACCATATAACCGATTCAAATAAAATTGCCTGGAAAGCAGCGGGACAGTTCTTCTCCAGCAGTTTTGCCAAAGCATCGGCACAGCTGCATGAGTGGTGCTTTCCACTTGACGAGCTTCGGTTGGCACTTCTCTCGCAGGAACCCAGGGAGGCAGAAGCTCGGATATCAAAGCTAACCGCCGATGCCCTCCTTGCCGACCTGGCGGAACCGACTGCTGCTGCAACTGCGCTATTTTTCAGACATGGAGCGCGTCTTACCGGTCAATCCGCGCACGAACCGGATATGGCATCGCTCGGCCGCTCTTTCGGGGCAATGGCCTACTTGATAGATGCACTCGATGACTACGGCAAAGATCTTAAAAGGGGAGACTTCAATGCAATACAAGCAGCGTTTCGTCTCAAATCCGATATTAGATCAATCCCTGCCGAGATTCGCCATGCTCTCGCAGAAAAGATCGGCGTCCTTCGGGGAGAGATGGAAACGGCGCTCGGTCGGTTGCCGATGTCCGAAGAGATGAAAGCGCTATTTACAATGCGCCTGCAGGAGAATCTGTCCCGAAAAACCGGCCGGCTGCCGGGAGATAGGGCCGACATGGCGAAGCTGTCCCAAACAGAGTGTAGCATAACGCAGCACGCCTGTAGAGTCAGGTTGTCCCTCTCTGAGCGATGGAAAAATGCGGTTGCGCAAGCGGAAAAAATAGTGCTGGAGCAGAACAACGGTGTGCCGTCTGGCATTTTTCCCCGCTGCGGATCTTACGTCCGCAGGACCTTTGTTTTCTCCTCTGTTGTGCCGATCGCTTTCCTTGCGCCCTATCAGGCGTCGGATGCAGCAACCTATCGCGAATGTATGAGCCTGTTGCTGAATATGATTTTTCTGGGTACTGCTGCCGGCACACTTGCAAGGCTGGTGACACGGCCTGTTGGCCTGGCAATGCAAAGCCTCACTGCCCTTACTGGCGGGCAGTTACTGCTGTTCGGAGCCGGGCGTCATGCCGGTGGGCCCAATATTAATCCGGAGAATCACCTCAAAAATGGCAAGGAATCAGGCAACAGCTGTGGGGATTGCTGCGATGGCTGTGATTGCTGCGACTGCGGGGCTTGCGATTGTGGAGGATGCGACTGCTAAGTTTCATCTTGTCCAAATTTCAGGCAGATAAGATCCCGGCGTGCAGTACTCAATGCGGTACGGCTCTATAATAATGACCACATATTTTGGATCGTCCGGACCGGTGAAGATTGGAGTCAGCATATCATTCCAGAAATTGTGACGGTCCTCCTTGTCCATGGTGACCCGTGCCTTTGCCTGGATTTGCAGATAGGGCTGCATTGCCAAAAAGGAGCTGACGCCGCAGGTCAGATGAACATTTGGGTTGTTCTGGATCTGCATAACCTTGCGGGACTCGGCGAAGGTAGCACAGCGGAGAATAAAGTTGCCATCTCCAACCGTCACCACGTAACGAACCCAAGGGTTATTCTGTTCGGTTACTGTTGCCAGGGAGGCGAGCTGAGGCTTATGAATGATCTCGAGTATCCGTTGATTGAGTTCTGACATTTACGTATCCTCCTTGTTGGTCAAATAGATTGCATCGGCGGTTTTCCCATCGATTCGGTATCATCCCAAGACAAAAAGAGAGTAAGCACTCTTTTTTCGTTCCGCCCATCGACAAATAGTTATGCAGAGAAAAAGTTCTCAGGTTCATTCTTCCGGAATCGAAGCATCGTCTCCTCACCCGGTGAGGAGACGATACATTTCAGTCATTTTAGACGGCAATAAAGCCACATTGTCGACAAAAATATAGTTTCCTCTACCGAACATATGCGCCAGATATTCATGCGCTGCTTTGTCAATGGTAATACAAAACGGATGGATGCCTTGGCCCTTAGCCTCCAGCAGAGCCTTGCGAGTATCCTCTATGGCATATTGGCCTTTATAGTCGTCATAATCTTCCGGTTTACCGTCGGAAATGACCATAAGCAGACGGATCTTGCTCGGCGCACTCTGCAGCTTGCGGGTCAGATGACGAATGGGTGGCCCCATGCGTGTATACTCCTTCGGCATTATGGCGGCAATCCTCTGCTGCACTTTTGCATCATAGCTTTCTTCCGGATGCTTAATGTGGTAAAGCTCGCTTCTCGACCGCCTCATGCCCGAAAAGCCGTAAATACCATACCGATCGCCAACTACCTCCAAGGCTTCGGCAAGGAGGACCAAGGCCTCCTTTAAGGCAACGCCGACCCATCCCTCGGTAGAATTGGACATATCGACCAGAAACAGTACGGTAATATCGCGTTGTCTCCGCAGCGACCGCGTGAAAAGACGATCGGAAGGGGCGAGCCCTGCACGGCTGTCACACAAAGCCTCAATCAGGGCGTCAAGGTCTATATCATCACCATACCGGCGCCGGCGAACAAGACGACGACTGGGGCGCAACATGGCAAATTGCTGTCGCAGCCTTTTCACCTGTGATCGATATTTTTCCAAGGTTGCGGCAACAAAACTCGAACCGACCGGGGCCAGCGTTTTTTCGTAGAGAGAGCACCAATGGTCACGGTAGCCGGTTCGCCGATAATCCCATTCATCGTATGTGAAAAAGTGTCCTTCTCCCGGTAGCACAGTATTTTCGCAGATAATTCCTTCTTGGCGGTTCAATCCACCCCCGGCCAGGCCGGCTGCGGTTTGTACATAGGCCTCTGGAATACTTCCAAGATCCTTGATGATGTCATTCGCCAACGAAGTGAATTCTTCCGGCAGTTTGGGATTTCCCTCGATTGATCGACTGAGGCTCGGCTTGTCTTTTCTTTTCCCACCTTCCCCAATAATTCGTAAGAGCAAAAGATCGGTATCCACAGCAACCACATCTTGCCTATCTTGAGTTCGGCCATCACCGTCATTCTGTTGCTGGAGAAAGAGCGAAAGCAGGCCAACGAATTTCTTTTCTTCAGCCTTTCGCCGCAGCCTGATTGCCTCGCCGGCTCGAATAAAATCAAACTCACCAAGGAGTATTGCCATTGGTCCTAACTGATACCCGCCGGGAAGGTCGGCAAAATGGGCATACAGCTTGGGAAGCATATCCAGACAACAGGTGGACCAGGGTGACTCCACTAGCGGCTGCAGGGCGATTTTATCGGTATCGCTTAGCAACTCTTCCCTGTCATCAAGAGAGCGAGTACCATGCAGCAATAGATGTTGCAGAGCCAGGCTACGTCTCGATACATCACTCGTCGGTTGGATCTCCCGAATCAGCCGACGGCACAGATTGCCTCCGCGATGGATGATTCCCGGCAGTTTTTTGGCAATAAACCTATACACCTTAATAAATTGTAAAACTGCCAGGAGATCGATGGTGAGTTGTCGGTCGGGATACGCCGAAAAGAGTTGTACAGCCGTGCCGCGATCAGAGATATCGGTGTAAATTCGTGAGACAATCTGCCCCCACTGCAAAGTCACAAGCATTTTAAAAAATAGAAGATTTTTTTCTTTTTCGGGAAAGAGATCAAGGTAGGAAGGAAGATAAATAACCCTGGTGTCGGTGGAGGGCAGGGTACCGGCTTCTATTTTCAGGTGCAGGTCGGAAACTCCTTGGATATAAAGAAGCATCGTTGAAGAAATATCGGCAAGGTGTACTCCCGCTTCCCCTCGTTTGGGTCCAAGAAAAAATTTGTCGACTCCGGCCATGAATTCGCGGGCACCCACCAGTCCTTTCCTTTCGTACAAACCAAGAATTCCGCGCACCCATTCGTCGAGAAGATTGAGGGGAAACAAGCGAAGGGCGTGAACACCTTCGGAAAGATAGGCAAAGCAAAGACTGTGGCTCACCGGCCAGATGGCCGGCACATAATTCAATAAAGCATCGAGGGAAACAGGCTCCATCTCGGCCAGACGCTCAAATGTTGCATCCACCTCCCATTCGTTTGGCTTAGAGGGCGATACCTGCTGGTAAAAACGCTTTTTTTGAACACGGAGATCCATGGATATTTTAAAAGAGGGCGAAAATCATCTCATCCATCGCCGCCAGCAGTTCCGGGTCATCGGTGAGGCTCTGAATCATCCCGGCCTTACAGGCCTGTACCGTATCGATCCCCGACCGGATAAGGCGTACCGTCTGAATTATCAACCTTGTTGACGCTCCCTCCGCCAGGCCGGATTCCTTCAGGCTTCGTGTCATGACCGCCAGTTGCACCAGCTTCTCCGCCAGTTCCGGGGAAGCGCCACTCTCTCGTATGGTGATTTCTTTTTCTAATGCACTTTCCGGATAATCAAAATTGATGGAAACAAATCTCTGCCGAGTAGAAGGTTTGAGATCTTTCAAAATATTTTGGTAGCCGGGGTTGTACGAAACCGCCAGCATAAATTCAGGCGGAGCAGTATACAACCTGCCAAGCTTTTCAACCGGCAGCTCCCGCCGGTCATCGGTCAGTGGATGGATGACCACCGTGGTGTCCTTACGGGCCTCGACAATTTCATCAAGATAACAAATTGCCCCGACCCGAACTGCAAGGGTGAGAGGTCCGTCCTGCCATACCGCTTCATTGCCTTTCACCAGATATCTGCCAACCAGGTCGGCGGCGGACAAATCATCATGGCATGATACGGTAATAAGAGGTCTGCGTAACCGCCATGCCAGGTATTGCATAAACCTCGTCTTGCCGCAACCCGTCGGTCCTTTAAGCAACAAGGGGAGTTTATTGTCACTTGCAGCCAAGGCTATCTCGATTTCATTTCCCCTGGCAAGAAAAAAGGGCTCTTCGGTTATCCTATGTTCATCGAGACTGCAGTCGAGCGTTTTTTTAATCCCCATCTTCTTCCTCCAAAAATAATTAAAGTCCCAGTTGAAAACATATGACAACTGGGAACCGGCAACAAGAAGGGGAGTGAGAAATCCTTGTTAAAGCGACCGAACTCGGGAAAAATATTCTTTCGGAGGAGACCTTTTCGAAAATGCTGCACCTGTGAACTGGGTGGAACCCCAGCTTTTTGTTTTTGTCATAAACAAAAATCCCAAGCCTATTGATCGGAAGATCATTCCCAAGAGTAAAGTCGACGAAGTATCTATTTTCAACTATTGAGCTTCAAAACCAATTCACTTTCGCGGGCGCATTTATATTCGGCAAACCTGCCCAAGCCACTGGCAAATACATCCCCGAACACCTCATCACCTGGCCTGAACCGACCGACATTCCTGCCCACCGCCTCAACGCGCCCGGCTATGTCGGCTCCGAGAATTTGGAACTTGGTCGGCTTTAGAAAACCGGCGTGAAAACGAACCAGAAACGGGTCAGCTCGCAGCAAACGCCAGTCAGCAGCATTTACGGATGCCGCATGGACTCTTACCAGTACTTCGTTGTCTTTGGGCGATGGCTTTAGAACGTCTTGCAAGTGAAGAACCTCGGGCGGCCCATAGGTTTCATAGACGATTGCTTTCATGCGTGGTCTCTTGCGGTGCCCGGCAACATCAGGAATAGATGCGTGCAAGGCAAGCATTGAGTAGGTCCCGATATCGCTCCTTGGCCTTATCAGAGAGAAAGCTGTCGGCGATAAGCTGCTCCCAAGCGCCACGCTTCTCGTGTAATTCCTCCAGGGTCTTGTAAATCAGCCTGGCTGGAAGCTGCAGGCGCTC
>CAIQWD010000043.1 GCA_903875445.1 uncultured delta proteobacterium
CGGACGTAGGCCACTCAGCAAATCTCATCTCACCTGACCCACCCGTATCGCTCTTTCCTCTCCCTCAAGACACTCCCTGCTGCGCACTCACTGGCTCAGTTTTCATTAGCAAAAGTGGCTCAATTCCTGTTAGCGCCGAAGGAGCCCGCACCGATTCCGGCGAGTGCCATGGTAGTATGGCTGAAAGGTGAGAATTTTCGTATATTGGAAGACGAAGAACTTCAGAGATACCTTTGTCAACATCAGAATTTTGAAAGAAAATGAGAGATTGCTACTGGCAAGTTTGAACTGAGATGCGATCTCAGGATTTTAGATTTCCTGATAAGATTGCTGGCCAGTATACGTAACAAATGCCCATCGGCCTAGGCCAAGGTCGAGATAATTCCAACCGATTTCCACCCAGCTATTTTTTACACCACCCTTGGCCGAATTGAAAACAAATGAACTGAGATAGTTTCGCAAAGACCCCCAAAAGGTGGGCTTTTGTCATTTCCACGAAGGCAGGAATCATGTGTTTTCGGGAAGTTGTGGACTCTCGCCTGCGCGGAATCTATCTCGCCACACTCGGCTGGAATCGCCCTTTTCGAAGACTTGGGTAGCGTTTCGAAGTCGCGCTCCAATCCCGTTGAATTCGACGGGATGAGCGGCACCGCGGATCATGCGGGCCCAGAAGCAGCTGCCCATGGAGGTCGATCTCAAGGCAATATTAACGCCGGTTGGCAGTGCAGCCGAATAAGGCGGAAATCTTTATTTTGATCACAGTCAAGATTCAGGGGAGATGGTATGGACTCCTCAGGTTCCTTTACATTAGGCTCTATCCCGGATTTTGCTAGAATGCCCAGGTCAGTCCGCCTGACAGTAATCTGGAGTTCTGGCGGTCGGCCAGGGAAGCGGAAAGGTCAAGGAAGACAGACAGGGCCTTATTGTATTCAGCCGACAGTCCGACGTTTGCCACGGCCTCATTGGCGTCGGGCTTTGCACCGGCAACAGTGAAGGTTGCCTCCGGATAGTTGACGAAGTTGGCGGTCAAGGTCACGGCATTGTCTTTAAACTGATGCACCAGATCGACTTCGGCACGGGGGAGGAAGCGCCAGTTGTCTTTCTCGATTACGTCGGTCAGCCGGATACCGAAGGATGAAGTCAGCGACTCGGTGGAGCCCTTTTTGATCTGCACCTCAAAATTCTGCACACCTGTCTCGCTGAAGTCATCCTGGTTAAGACGCTGGTAGTCAAGAGAGGCCGTGGGGCCGACCTGGATATTGCCAAAGATGAAGTCGTAACCGCCGGACAGTTTTCCTTCCCAAACGCTTGAGTCGAAGCTGGTTGTGGCCTTGCCGGTGAAGAGAGGTGTTGTGATGGTCCGGCCGGCGCTGTTATCAAGACCGGTATACCCTGCTGAACCGTTGAGAGAGAAACCGGAAAGGTGGGTGCCGCCGTAGACACCGACATGTTTGCCGCTGATTTGGCCGCTGTTGCCGGGATCACTCCAGGAAAGATCGCTGCTGCTGTAGCCCAGCACCACACCGGCTCGTGTCCCTTGGCCGAAGGCCCGATCCGTGCCAAAGACCGCGCCGCCGGTATTGAGCGTATAGCCGGAGACCCCGTCCTGGGTATCGCGATCAAGCCAATCGCCCAGCATCTGGCCCCAGACGTTCCATTGTTGGCCATTTTCCGTTGTTGCCGGCATCTCCACCTCCTGCTGCCGCATGTTGACCATCCGGTTGAAGATTCCGGCAATCTCCAGGCCGGAGGCGGGAAACGCGGTATACATCTCCGGGTTCAGACCCTTCAAGGTAGCGGTGAGCTGGGTCGGGTTCATGGCGAAGTCCATATCGATGAGAAGGTTGGCCATGGAGCCCGTGGCGGAAGGGAGGAGGGTGTCGAGACCCGCGCCCACGGCTGATTGGTTTTTGCTGTCTCCGAAACTGGCATAGGGTGTGCGGGCAATGACAAGATCCAGGGAGCCGCCTTGGACAGACTGTTCCAAATTGATGGTAGAGGAGGTGAAGTTGGTCTCGATCGAAGAGAAGCTGCCGCTTATGCCGTCGGTTGCGCTGATGATATTCCAGTTGCGACCGTTGGTGTAGAGCGCCGGTGGCAGAGAGGCGGCAATCGTTCCCCCGGCGATCGAGACCGGGCCGTTGACGCGTATCAGGTCACTCTTGCCGTCGGCTGCCAGCTGTGCGATATAGGTGCTTCCCGGCATAAAGCTGACCGCACCGTTAACATTCAAGGTGCCGAGAGAATGTCCCGGTGAGACGGTGCCAAAGACCGACACATTGCTGAAGATGCTGCCGTTGCCGCCCAGCAGTCCGCCTTGTTCGACCGTCAACAGCGAGGTCATCAGGGCGCCGTCGACATAGAGGTTGCCGAAGATGTCGGTGGGGCCATAAACGTTTGCCGTCCCCCAGATCGAGGCCGTCCCGCCGGAGTTCACCACCAAGGTGCCGGTCGTCAACAGGCCGCCGGAATTGACGTTGAGAACCCCGCCCACCGTGGTCGCCCCACTCACCGTGGCTGTGCCGTTGATATCGGCCGCGCCACCGCTTCCCACCGTAAACAGCGACGTTGTTAGAATCCCATTGATATACAGATTCCCTTGGTAAACGTCCAAAGTGCCGGCTCCTAAATTCCAGGACCCGGTAAGGGTGGTGCTGCCGCCAAAAATCCCGAGATTCTGAAAATTGAGGTACTTGACGCCAAACAGGCTGCCGTTCACCGTGCCCATATTATTGAACCCTAAGGTGTTGTTGCCGCTGCCTCCGTCGGCAACACCACCGAGAAACGAACCACCAACCAGGATTATGGTGTCGTTCCCATCCCCACCATAGATTGAGCCGGTTACTCTGCCGAAGTTGGTAATGGTGTCGTTTCCGCCCACTGAACCTGCGCCCACGTTTTTGCTTCCCCAGATATCCCCGTTCACCGTGCCGGAATTAGTTATCGTATTGCCCGCTGAAATTGACCCAGCGCCATTATTCAAGCTGCCGATGATATCCCCGGTGACCGTACCGGAATTGGTAATCGTATTGGCTCCGCCGCTGCTGTTGTTGCCATCGTTCTGGCTACCAATAATTCCATAACTCGGGTAGATTCCGATTGGTCCAACTGTTCCGGAGTTGATTATTACATTGGAGCCGCCGCTTGTCCTAGCATATATATTCCACGTACCAAGAATTGAATCAGTCAAACCGATGTTGTAGATGACGTTTGAGCCTCCATGAGCATACCACGCAAGGTTGTTTTGGCTTCCTTGGAGACCGCTAGGCGCAACTCCGTAATTTATAACGGTATTTGATCCACCGCTACTGTATGACCCTGCACTAAAACTTCCAACAATAAAATATCCCGTATCGGTTGCGGTTGAATAATTTATGATAACATTCGATCCGCCGCTACTATGGTCTCCCACATTATCGCTCCCGAGAGCACCGATTACAGTAGTTCCCTTTTCGATAATTGTGTTCGATCCGCCGCTACTATTGAGGCCGGTATTTTCACTGCCAAAAATCCACCAATTAACTGTACCGAAATTTGTGATGGAATTCGATCCGCCGCTGCTGTTCGAGCCGGTGTTATAGCTGCCATAGAGAATGCCCCCACTCGACCCAACCGTCCCCAAGTTGGTGATGGTGTTGGAACCGCCCGAACTGTATTGGCCGGAGTTATAGCTGCCATAGATATTATTTACCGTCCCGGAATTGGTAATAGAGACAGATCCTCCAGAGCTGTTTGGTAGAGAATTGGTGACTCCGATAATATCTGCAGCTCTGTCTATCCTTGGCAACATGACAAGGAAAAGCACAAAAAGAAAGACTCCTGTGTAGCGCATGATTTTCTCCTGGTTAGGGTGCCGCGAATATTCGCGGCGCCCTAACAACGAACTAAAGAACCTGAACGACCGGGATTGATCACGCCGTATTCATCAAGGGGCTTTTGGTGGAGATCCGATCCCTGTAATGATTGGTGCATGTATACGTGCACCAATCTGCTTTCATTGGATAACAATGACTTTCTTACAGGTAATCGGCTCAATACTCAAGAAATGTTTCTATTACAAGACAATGACGCGATCTCGAGAATGTCTTCTTTCATTAATTTCCATTGCTGTTCATATCCCATGATGTGCGCAACCTTTTGGATATAATCAGTATTATAGCCAAAACGTTTGAGGAGATGAAAGCCAATTTCGATACCGGAGGTGATGCCTCCTCCTGTGAGGAGGCATCTCAGGAACGACTCATGAGTACATGAAGAACAGGTTTATGCACTTATTTTTTTCAATAACCACGCCATGTTCTCGCCAAGAACCCGCATGGTGTTCATACCTTCTTCATCGCCCTTTACTTCTTGTTCGCCAAGCCCAAAGCCCATGTTCCAATAGATCGAGCCCGGAACGATGAACTGGTTGATGAAAAAGAATTTGTTGATTGCATCAAACGTATCTGTTGCCCCAGCCCTGCGTACTGCGACTACTGCCGCTCCAACCTTTCGTTGCAGCATATGCCCGTTGGTAATGGCGACGAGCCCGGCTCTATCGATCAGGGCTTTGACCTCCGTGCTGACGTTGGCAAAGTAGGTTGGCGAACCGATAATAATTCCATCCGCCTCGATCATTTTCTCTACAATCTTATTGAGAATGTCATTGTCAATTGAACAGAGCTTATTCTGCTTCTCGAAACACTTCATGCATGCCGTGCAGCCGTGAATCTTTTTGCCGCCAAGTTGAATACGCTCGGTCTCAATGCCTTCCTTGTTCAATTCCGCCAATACCCTATCGATCAGCATTGCGGTATTGCCATTCTTTCGAGGGCTCCCGTTTATGGCTATGACTTTCACTTAAGTTCCTCCTTCATTTTGGTCGTCCATGAGAGTTCACCGACGGCTCAAGGTTAGGGGTTGCCGCCTGCTCAGGGTGCAGATGTACTGCGAGCCACATTGCTCCTTCTGAAACGTGCTTAACACTATGCGACATGCCGGCCGGCAAGAACAGGTGGTCGCCCGATTTTAGTGCAACCAATTCTTCAGCCACTTGCAGAATGGCCTCGCCTTGAACGAGAATAACCCATTCGTCTTGGGGTTGCACATACTCTTGCGCAGTGATGGCTGCAGAACTGACGATGCGCTCGATGACCAGGTTTTTGTGGCTCAAGAGTGTGTCAAAGCGCTCGCCCTCAAGAGGAGGCTCTGCATCAGTAAAGAGATTGCCGGTTCGCATGTTTCAGTACTTCTGGTGTCTTCTCATATGGTTTTTGATATGATCCTCAGGTCGGTTCTAAAGGTCCACCCTACCGATTTCCAAAACGCAATCCCGCTTTCATTGTCTGCGAAAATAAAGATATGAGTTTTCTGGATTCCCGTCGCCTTCAATGCCCGCAGGCAATTCCCAACCAGAAGGCGAGCTATTCCTTGCCTCCGCCAATCGGCATCAACGGCAAGATGATGCATATAGCCGCGCCTGCCGTCATGACCGGCAAGTAACACACCAATGATTCTTTCACCGGCAATCGCCACGAAACTCATCCCCGGATTTCGCTTTAGGTATGTCACGATTGACTCTTTGGAGTCTGCATCGCTCAGACCGACACCTTCGCAACGTTTCCATAGCGCAAAGACTTCTTCGTAAACTGCAATGTCAAAAGGGTAAATCGTCGGGTTCATCTTTTTCCTAATCAGCACTTCACGCAAGACGCACAAAGCTTTTCCGGGCCACCACTGCCAATCATCGTAGGCATATTCGGCGGATTGTACTTTTCCGGTGCTGCCTGCGGATCCGGGCAGACTGCCGGCCCAGCGGCGCGAACCCCCAGGGAACAGTGGCCGATCCAATTGCTTGGGAATTCCCTCTTTTTCGTTTTGTAAGGCTTATTCCTCCATGGCTCGTGCGCCTTTCCGCCGGGATAAGTCACAGGATCATAGGTAGGCTCAGTGGAAAATTTAACGTCCAAAGCCTTCAACTCGTCCACCATCCATTTCAACGCCCCATCCGATAGTTCACTTTCCTGGTTCGTGGTCGGATAACCGCCCCCGACATCGGCGTGGTCACCGGGGAAGAGGACCTGTTTTATTCCCTCCCTTTGCTCCCAAGGCGTCGGAGTGAAGTCCACCCGCTGTTCGTCGAGGGACACCGCATGGAGACCAAAGCGGACGTTATCGCTCAGTCGCGTATCGGCAAACCTGAATGCATCGAGACGCTTGTCGCCTTCAAAGTCCGGGATTCCCATGGCACCAACGGTATCCCAAACACCGACGGCCTTTATTTTATTCTCCACTGGGACGAAATCCGAATCCTTGAGAGAGTTAGCGGAAAGGAATGCCGGCAGATCGGCGGCGTATTCTGTAAGACGCTGGAGCAGCCCGGCATCGGACGTAGATTTTCTGTAGCGGTACCACGCCTCGGCACCTTTGCGGTAGGCCTGTTCCTTGTCGTTGGTCAGATCCTTGGCCAGCAAGCCTTGCTTGCCGATGAACCCGGCCAACGCCCTGGCGGTGTAGGCGCCGCGGCTGAACCCGACGATGAAGATATCGTCACCCGGGTCGTAGTTCCGGGAAATGAACGTATATCCGCGAACTATGCGAGTAATGATCCCGGAGCCGAATGCGCCGCCCATAAGCTTGACGATGGGATTCCGCGAATCCCCGACACCGTGGATATATTTTGCCACTTGGTTGGCGACGTCACCAACCATAAGACTCTTTTCCTGCTCGTCCGCATCCTTCAGCGAGTCGTCCGTGACCTTCCCATCGAGGAAAAGGAACAGTTTGAACACGTTCGTCCAGTCGGGGATATTGTCGTTGTTGTCGTCCTGATTGGCATTATTCCATGTTCCGTCGGCACAAAAGATAATGTTCTTCGGCATCTCATTTCCTCCTTTATCATTGGTTTTCGATATTTTCAATACGTAACTCCACATTTTTTTTTAAATATTATGAAGTTATCTTTGCAGATTTTCCTTGCTGGACCATAAGACAATTAAATTCTTTTTCGGCATTCTTTCACTATTGGTCATCACGATACCTTCTTTGACCATCCAAGCCCTCAGAGGATCATTGGGATTATCCAAGTCCTGATTTTTTCTGAAGCGTCACATCGAAACGAAAATAGTTGGACAACTTGCTATCAAGAAACTGTTGAAGTTTTTCAAAAACAATTTCTGGAAATTCGACTCTGATTGGGATGTCAATAAGTCAAACCCTCACCTCAGAACTTCAGGTTACTTCTTCAGTCGTGAAGATATCTGCAAATGTCGCTTTATGCTCGAAAACAGCCCGCCCGGTGCTGAAACCCAGCTCCCGGTATGCCTCAAATTGCGCTTCATCGAAAAACTGATCGGCAGTGGTTTGATCCGGAAAGGCGGGGTTGGCGCGTTGGTATCCGTAGATATCTTCGGGAAGACCGGGAAACACTGTGGCCTTCATAAAAAGCACGGTACTTTTGCGGCCATCTTCGTAGTAGATCGTCCCGATCACATTGGCCTGTTTCGACAAATGATTCTTCGGATCGGGGTGCAGCGGTTGGGTGTTGATATAGGTGTGTGCACAAAAATCGGCACGAATGCGCTCACATACCCTGGCCAGATCGCTAAAAGTCCACTTTGGATCGGCACCGGCATCAGCCACGATAATATAACGGCACTTGCGCCTTACCAGCTCGTACAGGCCGAGGTTCTCGAAATGTCCGCCATCCGAGAGATGCAGGTAGTAGCCTTTCTCATCCATCTCCCATCCGAACATCTCGCGCAACATATAAAGATGCCAGAAGGGTTTGGAGAATTTCCAGCAAACCTCCTTCGATAAGGTTTTTGGTGATTTTGGATTACGTATCCAGTAGCCCAGGCGAATGTTGAGGAGGGTCATGATAAAGGCCAACGGGCGCGAACGGGTAGCCCCGGTATTGGGATCGACCGCGGCACCTGAAATGGCCATGGCCGTCGCCAGGTTCGTTGTGCCGAAATTGAAGTCTTTAGTGGGCACATAGCCGGTGGCATCGGAACCAATAAACTCGGATGAGAAAATGAAGTTTTCACCGCCTCGTCCGCGGAGTTTCGGGTCATCCGACCCCACCGTTACCATATTGGTATTGAGTATGTGGTAAGGAGCGTCAGTCTGAACTATCTCGTGCAAATAGCATTTATCAGACCGAGTAAAGGATGGCTTTGGGTCGGGTGGTGGCGCAAATTCAGGCATATACGCCTCTAACAAACGATCCCGGTAATAGCGATGCATCGACACCATGTTGATGTTCGACAGCCATCCCGTACACAAACTGACCACCAGTCCTACGAACACGAGGATTCCGGAAAACGAGGATTCTAGTTCATGCAGATACAGCGCAAAATCATACAACCATATCAACAGGCCAAAGAGGATCAACACCAGGCCGATACGTAGCAACCATGCCACCCAGCCCTGGGTCTCGTTTTTGCGTGAACGGCCTATCCAGCCGACAAGAAGAGTAACGACCCCGGAGAAGGTAATGGAAGACAAGGCCTGATGCCACCAGTTGGGAAAGTTGTTAAGCAGCCAGAAATACACTACCGGTACCAGTCCTACAGCCATGAGTGTTATGGCAATAGCCAGGAAGCGGCCCATCCATACATGGGCCTTGCGGCGTAGAGCAAAATCCTGTTCCCGAATTCTCCCCGATTTGAGTGCATTGATCACGAATGAACCGAAAAGGATGGCCAACAGGAAGGCCCCGGCAGCGAAAACACATGGAAAGGTATCCAATCGTTGCCAGACCGCAAACCAGGGGCATCGAGAAGAGTATTCCGTCGTAAGGCAATAGAAAACCGCGATAAACAGAGGAATAAAAACCAGTAGATTGATAAACATGCCGCGCAGCACAGCTGTCGCCAGGGCAGCCAGACCCAGACCGTGGCCAGGCAGCAGATAGGAAGAATGGCAGCGCAACCATTGCAACATTCTCGCGGCACCATCGTCTTTGCAGGTGGTAAGAAAAGGAAAAGGCTTTTTCAACTGGGACATAAACCAGGTCAGGGAAGAACCGATATATCCACCACCCGAGACCGTCGACAGATAGTCAATATTGGGTAAGACATTGTAATGATGCATTGCCTGCAGTAACCCAAGATTGAAGGTGGCGGAGCGAATCCCACCGCCTGATAAGGCCAGCCCTACGCTGTCTTCCTGCGGATCGCCTTCCGGAATCGCTGCTTGAAGCCGGCGATTTTTTATGCGAATATGCTCGGCAAACAGAACCTTCTGAAACTCCTGCTGCTGTTCGGTATTTCCCATAGCCATCCCCCTTGATGAATTTGAGTTATCCGTTTCGAGTCTTTGTTAACATGTTGGGCAGCCGCACCGGGCGATTGGACTAAAATTGCAAACCGCTGATTTCCCGGTGTCGGCTGGAATGCTGTTGGAATTATCTCCATACTCCTTTTCTATAGCCTTGATCCTGGTGGGTGGTACTACAGTTCTCTGGTTGGGTAACGTATTGTAAACAGATATCGGGGCACCTTTTTCAGGTAGTCCTCAAAAACCAAGCCATATCTGTGTTTACATATTCTCTCCTCTGCCGAAATCATGAAATGTTGCGGCACGACGGCAACGGCCAGGTACCCAGCAAGCAGAATGTTGCCGGTGGCAAAACAAATCCCCATGAAGACAATCGTTGCCGCTACATAGAGCGGGTTTCTGGTATAACGATATGGACCGCGGGCAAATAGCTCACCGGACGATGTTCGAATGATTGCATTAAGTGACGCCGTGTAAAGGACCATTCCGATAACATAGAGCGAAATCCCCAGGTAGAGAAGAGGAAGGGTTGTGGTAAATGGAATCCATACAGTTACAATCATAAAGGGATAGGGCGCTACAGACGCCAGAATAGTGAAAGCTCTTTCCCTAGCGCTATATCCGGTCATATCCGACATCCGTTTGGCAACATCTTTCTTCAGGCCCAAGAAGAAGAGACCGATAACGAAGAAAGGCAGTGACATGACCCAGGCGTTCCACATGGATAATCTAAACATTGCTGTCAACTTCCTTTGTTGTTGCACCCAACGGCAGAGCTGTGCGGCGCGGCTGTTTTGTATACTATCCCCTAGTTCCCCAAAGTAAAAAACTATATCCAGACGCTTACATGGTGTCGCTATGGTTTTAAATGGCTCAGGTTTTGTTGTAACCAGTTTTGGAACTGACCTTTGGTCAACGCACCAGATACCCTTGTCACTTCGATTCCTTTATAGAATAGGGCCAAGGTTGGTATTGAGCGAATCTGATAACGTGATGCAGTCTGCTGATTATCTTGCGTGTCTAATTTGATGAAACAAGCTTGTGTTTCCATCTCCAAAGCAGCCTGGGTAAAAACAGGTGCAAATTGCTTACAAGGCCCACACCAGGGAGCCCAAAAATCGACAACGACAGGTAAATCATTCTTCTCGATGAAACGTTGAAAATTCTTGTCATGGGTAACGATTGGTTTGCCTGCAAGCAGTTTATCGTGGCATTTGCCGCACATTGGGTGATCGACAAGCTTTTGTGAAGGAATTCGATTAACAACACCGCAATGAGGGCAAACAAGTTGAACAGGATTTAAGGTAGTCATCATCAAAACTCGCTATATGAATCTCATTTATTTATTAGCAGGCCAGGGCGCCGACGGCGGGTACATGGATAGAGCTTTAGCCTCGGCATCACAGTCCCGTTGAGGTTGTATGCCTTTGGCCCGAACGGTCGCAAGTTCGGACTTTGCTGCTTCTATTGCGGCCCGAAACTCCGGATCGGAGTGCAGTCGTGCAACTGCAGCCGCACCCACAGTCCGTCCTTCAATAACATCACTCTGCCAATGCGCATTACATATTACCCGGCTTTGTCCATAAGCTCGTCCTCGTGAGAGGATTGCATCGGCCTGTTCGGGTGCTATCTCGCTGAGAATCAGCGCCCATGCCCATCCGGTAGCAGTATGCCCGGAAGGATAAGATCCGCTCTTTATCATGCTATTTTCCCAATCCGGTGTACAGGTTGGTTCTTTGTTAACAAGAAAAGGGCGAGGGCGCATGTAATGGTTCTTGGCCATGTTGGTTGCAAGGAGCGCATCTTCAAGGGTACGCTTAAGAAGAGTGTAGAGATGCGGTGTATCCTGTTCCGAAACTAACGCATTTAATGCGCAGGAAAAGGTGCCGGCAGCCTGCGGAAACTTGAGGTTTGCATCCTCAGCCGCCAAATCCCACCGTGGGGTACCGCGCAAAGTAAGGCTGTTTTGACTCACGTCCCTGTCAAGTGCGAGAGCTGTCGAACCTTCAGCGGGCGGAGGAGGCAGGAGTGCCAGGCTATTGGGAAGCGCCTCGGTCGGCAGATAGCCTTGCAAAATACCAGACCTTATCTCCGGCATCGGTTTGGAATTGCTTTCCTTTTCAAAACTGGCGCAACCCGCTATCAATACAATGCATATCAGTGCAGAAAAAACTTCTCTCGGTACGATTTTATGTAGGGTGCTCATAATCCAAGATGCCTCCCTCTGTTGATATTGAAAGATCTGATTCCCTGTTTTTTTTAATCCCGGTATCCACAATTGCCCCGCCGCGTCTGCGTGTACAACCGGTTCGACGGATCAAGCGCGCTCGCCGTTTTTTCCTCGGTGGGGGCAACCGGCCCAACAACAAGGCCGGCGCTTTCCCTCTTTAAGTTCCGTGCGCACTCTCTCGATCCGGTTGCGCCTTGTGTCCGGTTTCTTGGCGGCCTCAACCCAGCAAATCCACTCATTACGCGCGAGCGGCGTAAGGTCTTCCCATAGTGCCAATGCAGCTCTGTCAGCAGTAAGGGTTTTTTGCAAATCCGCAGGGACACCATGTACAACACCAGTGGCGATTTCTCTTTTGGACATAAATTTGTTTTGTCAATTGCTCGTTCCCACGCTCCAGCGTGGGAACACACCAGGGACGCTCCCGCGTCCCATGTCATTCAAAATCATGCGTCAATCCCGATCAGCCCCGGCTGCCCAAGATAATTCCGTGCGCTCGAATACCGCCAATGCTCCGGCAGGTCTACGTATCCGCGTTTCACCGGGTTTTGATGTATATATTCCAGCTTTTCCCGCATCACAGGTTCGCTGAAGATCATTTCGGCATGAGAACCTTCCTGCCAGAACTGATATTCTCGGTCGTGTTTATGTGCTTTTTTCGCAAATCGCAAGCGAGCCAGCAGGCTCTCCGCCTGGCGCGCCTCCAGCAGTTCGAAAAGCCGGGCGGCCGTGAACGACTTGAAATTGTTCAAGCACTTATCGAGACGCGGGGCCTGAGCCACGAAGTGCAGGTGGTTTTCCAAAATCACGTAGCCGAAGAGCCGCAACCCGTCTTTTTCGCGTTGATGGGACCAACTATCAAGGAGGATCTGAACCGAATCCGGACGGGTGAAAACGGGAAGCCATTCGACGACTGTGCAGGTCAGAAAATGGGGCTTGTCCGGCTCCAGGATGACATAGCGGTTTCTGGCCATACGCTTTCTCCGTTACCTCGGGACGCAGGAGCGTCCTTGGCTGCGTTCCCACGCTGGAGCGTGGGAACAATCAAGTTCTCTACTGTACCGCTTTAGTCCAGCTCCTCTAGCATGTGACGGAACATTTTCGTCAGGATTGGCACCTGCTTTGTACAAATTCCATATATTACCTCCGCATCCACGTCAAAATAGTGATGGGAGATGATATCACGCACCCCCTTAACACCTTTCCAGTCGATTTCCGGATATCTGGGCAGCAGCTTTCCGTCCGTGAGGCGATCAATTTTTTTGCAGCTTTCACCGATAGCGACAAGCAGCATGCAGATGCTGTCTAATTTTTCCATTCCCTGCGGCGTGTCGGTAAGGTCGCCCACTGAATGCACCGGGACAAAACGCCACTGTATTTTTTCCAGGGCATCGAGAATCTGCTTAATGATGTCTTTGAGGTGGCTGATATCAAGCATATACTGCTTCCTTTTCTATCCGTGATTTCAAAAACGGGTTCATTCGTTCACGAAATCGTATAATGTCCACAGGACAATGAAGATCCTCTTCCAAGGATTCCTTGATATGAACCATGGAGAAAAGGTCCGGCTTTTCCATTTTCACGACAACATCGACATCACTATCCGGTTTCGCCTCACCCCTGGCAAAAGAACCGAAAATGCCAATCTCGGTAACGCCATAAGCAACCGCAAAATCCGCCTTCCGTTTCCTCAGAATTGCAAGGAGGTCATCAAGACTTAACAGGTTCTCTCTCATAATTTCACCTCGAATCAAATCCATCGAATTCGACGGATTAAATAAAAACTTCCTTTCCGGTTCCGCTCATACCGTCATCCCGCCAATCTTCATGTGTCGTTGTCGAAGATATCGACCACCTTCACCGCCACCTTGTAGCGACCCCTGCCCCTGGGGCGTTCATAGAACGGGACGCCAAGGAGGGCGTAGTTGATTAGTTGACTAAACCCGAATTCTAATCAACAAATCAAATACGTCCCCTTAAGGTCTCCTATTGCCCTTGCATTCTTCCGAATACACGATTCCCCTCCAGGAATCATATTTCCATGAGCAGGTACCAATTCGGATTGGAAAAGGATTTTTCACGATGGAAGGTCTCTGCTGATGTAAAATTGAACCTACTGAAGTTGAACGACAGATGAGTTATTGCTTCGACTTTCAATGATCTCGGGCTGCAAGACAAACGTGGCGTTGTGCGGAGAGCTTCGGCGAGTCCGTCTCGACTGCGTAGTTATACTCTGATATTATTCATTATTATTTGAGTCTTCCTCAATATTATACGAGTAAGATAATTTAATGTCTTTTAAAATGATTTTTACTTCTTCAGCTTGATCTTTATCAACCATTACCCTCATGGACAAAGCATTAAACAAATAAGGAGAAACATTTTCGCCTTGTATAAAATAAATGATTCCTTCCGCATCTAATAAAGATTTTATAAATGCTATATCACCTGCATTGTGCGTTTCTAAAGCAAGCACATATTTAGTAAAATCGTTTTTCATCATACTCTAGAGTATAAAGCTGAGTTCAGCCACTTGATCGCTAAAACGGTTGGTTGGCAATATTCACTTCTTATATTCAACAATTAAACAACATCCCTGTTACACATGAGAGAGGCGCAGGGTCTCCCGGGTTGCCGTGTAATCATAATGTCTGACATGCCATGGTCTCTGACCCCGAGGAAGCAGACACCACCTTGCCTTAGCGGTGATACCTGTGTTGACTTCCACTGTTTAAAAAGTGTCGTCCTTCCCATCGCGACGATTACGAGGCTCAATCCCTTCAACCTTACGGCTTACGGCCTATCTGCTCGCTGTCCTACGCTTAAAGTTGGGTGTTACCACACAACCTCCAAGGACTCGCTACCCGGTGGCTGGCCTGCCTTCCGGGGCGGGCTTCCCAACCGCTGGACTACACGACCTTGCCCGGCCGCACTTAAACAACGTCCCTATCAATTACATAGCTAGTCGCCTCAGCCGTACCTCAGACATCTCAAACCAAATTTGCGACGGCTGATCGTTCATGATAGTTCATTCATCGAAGAGTAAGAGTCCCTGTATCACCGTGGATACGCCGCTGCGGCCCAAGGTTTAATTAACCGGCGAGTTTCAGCGAGCCCTTGTTAATGGTTGGTTGTTACAAATTATCACAATTGAATTGTTATAAATCTTCAATAAAAATTTGGGAGTATTCGGAAAAATAATTTCTGTGATTACCTCCTGATTCATACAATTTAATGTTTTTAGGGATTTGATCTGTTCTAAGAGGATATGGAGTTCTAAAATATTTTGCAATTTCTGGAGGAACATCTTGAAATTTATTCGGCAATAATCTTAACATCTGATCAATGCAAAGCAGATTGTTTTTAAGAACTTTTTTGTTTTCAGTAATATCCGGTCAGGAAATTGCATGTGGTTTCTTTAATCGTTTAAGGTGCTTTCTTTGTTTCCGATTTTGCACCGCTGTTTTATCCAGAGCTTGTTGCGTTGCTTCATTTCGAATTTGATTGCGGAGCTGTCGTACAC
>CAIQWD010000044.1 GCA_903875445.1 uncultured delta proteobacterium
AACAATATAGAGTTTGCGTGCCCACTCACCGCCAATACGAGCCGGAAGTGTCATTTTGCCAACGATGCGGTCGGTAGCAATGTCCCGGATATTGTTGACCAACAGGATATTGACCGAAAAGGCACCGGGCGCTACAGCCGCAAAAAGTATTAGTCGCGACAATGTATGAGCCTGCACATAGTAGGTACCACCCACAGCGACAAGACCGAAAAAAACAAACACAAAGATGTCACCCAATCCAGAATAGGCAATTGGATAAGGACCTCCGGTATAGGCCCACGCAAAAAGGAGAGAGAGGAGGCCGATGATGAAAATCGGCCAGCCAGACGTATAGACGAGATAAAGTCCTAACAGAAAAACAGTGCCAACCAGCGCCGCCGATACTTTGATCATGGTTTTTTCACTGATAATCCCTGCGGCTACAGTTCTCGTCGGACCGAGCCTTTCTGCCGTATCGGCTCCCTTTCGAAAATCGTAAATCTCGTTAATGAAATTGGTCGCGACCTGAATACCGAGCGCACAGATCAGTGCCACAAGTGCCGGAAACATACTAAACCGGCCATCAGAAGCGGCAAGAGCAGAACCGAGGATGACCGGCACAGCACCTGCAGGCAGAGTTTTCGGGCGAATAGCAAGCATCCACGCCTGCAATAACGTTGGCGGTGGCAAGCTCAAATCAGTCTTTTTTTGGTGCATGCCTTTTTTCTTTTGCCCCTTTCAGACTACTGAAGGTATTATTGATTTTCTCTCCCGGTTTGATATAGGTCAAACTGTGACGCACTGCCATGGCGGCATCACTTAACCCTGTCTGGATAATCTTGAGTTTGCCGGGATAATAGGCAATATCACCGGCAGCATAGAGACCATCAACCGATGTTTTCATGTGACTGTCGACAACAAGCGCATTGTCGGCCAATTCGAGATCCCACCCTGCGAGAGGACCAAGGTTGGACTTAAACCCGATCAGTAAAAGAAGACGATCGGCTTCTATCCGATAATTTTTGCGATTTTTCGACACGAGATGAACTGCCGTCAGTCGATCTCCTTCGGTATCAACAGACTTGACTTCGGTACTCAAAAACACATCAAGTCTGCCACTTTCCTGCGCCTCAAGTACCTCTCGTGCTGTTTTGCCATGACCCTGAAACTCATGCATCCGGTGAACAAGTGTAACATGATTTGCTGTGTTCAGCAGGCCCACGGTCCAATCAAGTGCGGAATCTCCCCCACCGACAACAACCACCCGTTGACCAGCAAAATCACTGACATTTTTGACTGCATATAAAATACTGCGCCCTTCCAGATGTTCGATATTGGTCAACTGGGGCAGCTTTCTGGGAGAAAAAGCGCCCAGACCGGCAGCAATCAGAAGTGCTCTCGAAAGGAATACCCGACCTGAACTTACCGTAACTTCAAATGATCCATCCTCAAGCTTGCGATAACGGGTAACCATATCTCCAAGAATAACTTCAGGATGATACCGCTCGGTCTGTTTCCATAAACTGTCCACCAGTCCGGCGGCAGG
>CAIQWD010000045.1 GCA_903875445.1 uncultured delta proteobacterium
AAAAGGTTGCCGTTATCCGCTATTCGGGCCTGCATTCCGAAAGCAACTTACGGAACTATGCGGAGAAGTTGGCCGTATGGCTTGAAAAGAAAGGGTACCGTGTTTGCTCACAACCGCGTGTTGCAAGTTACGATCCTCCCTGGACCATTCCGTTTTTACGGCGAAACGAAGTGCATATCGATATTGAGTAAAGATTGAGAGTCAAGGTGGCGGGAAGCAGATTTTTTAGTGGAGTTATTATTCTTACATTTTGAAATGAGATGAATCACTCAACCAAATGCTGATGGTATGAAGCCGCACTATTACTTTATCGGGGCAACCTTTTCGATACTCCTTTCTATTTACCTCTTTCTTTTCGGTACGGGAGTAAACCATGAGCTGATTGCAATTTTTGTCGGGTTATGGGCGCCGACAATTATCTGTATTGGTATTTTTAACACCTTGCTCGGTATTCTTGATGAAATGTGTTGTGCACACAAGCGTATTGAGGATGCAACCTGTGGACATGATCGTTAGGCTTTTCCCTTCCGTGACTGGCGGTTTCGGCAGAGCCGCATTATGAAACATGCCGGAGCCATAGCGCTTGTTGGCGTGGGTGGGTTTCTCGGTTCTGTGGCGCGCTATGTGGTGTCGTTGCTGCTCTCTCCTGTGGTGCCCTGGTTTCCCTTTGCCACCTTGACGGTCAATATCCTTGGCTGTTTTCTGATCGGATTCTTGGGTGAGCTGGCAATATCGACGACCCTTGTTTCTCCCGAAGCAAGGCTTTTTCTGGTTACCGGGGTCTGCGGGGGCTTTACCACCTTTTCTTCCTATATGTTTGAGGATACCGCACTCCTCAGGGATGGTCAGCTTTTTTATGCAGGAATATATCTTGCTGGCAGTATCGCCGGGGGATTTATCGCACTCTATACAGGAACGCTTTTTGCTAAACTTTGGACATAACGGAGTGAATTATGGAACTACAGAGTTCAGAAATGCTGCGGATTTTTGTTGGGGAACAGGCCCGGTACGGTCATCGGCCACTTTATGAAGAGATTGTCCGTGAAGCCCGGACACAGGAGATGGCTGGCGCCACGGTACTGAAAGGAGTGCTCTCCTACGGTCACGACATGCACATCAAGACCTCAAAAATCATGGAGTTGGGGACGAACCTTCCTATGGTTATTGAGCTTGTCGATTCTGCGGAGAAGATAGACGGATTTCTGCCGATGGTTGAGCAGATGGTCAGGGATGCTTCAGCACGCGCGATGATTACCAGGGAGCTGGTACGCACGGGAATTATTGAATAACGAAAAAGGGAAGCCCCGAAGCTTCCCTTTTTCGCATTGTTCCGTATCCCGGCGGGTTATTTACCGGACTCTACAAGAGCGTAGTAGTTTGCCTTGATGGTTTTTTCCAGATCTGCGTCGGTGTGCATCGAGCTGATGAACATCGCTTCGAACTGTGAAGGTGCGAGGTAAATGCCCTGGTCAAGCATGGAGTGGAAGTATTTGCCGTGTCTTTTAACATCGGCAGTGATTGCTGTCGAGTAGTCAACCACTGGAGTCCCGGTAAAGAAAAGGCAGGACATGGAGCCGACACGGTTCTGTACGTAGTTCAGGCCGAGTTTCTTCAGGTTGTCACTGAAGCCCTCTTCAATAATCACGGCTTTTCTTTCAAGCTCAGGATAGGGATTTTCTTCAATCAGGATTTTCAGGGTCGCAAGACCAGCGGTCAGCGCCAGCGGGTTGCCTGAAAGCGTGCCTGCCTGGTAGACATCGCCGAGCGGAGCAACGCGCTCCATGATCTGGCGTTTGCCGCCGAATGCTCCAACGGGAAGACCGCCGCCGATAATCTTGCCCATGGTGGTCAAATCAGGCGTGACACCGTAGAGGCTCTGTGCTCCGCCAAGTGCCACGCGGAAACCGCACATCACTTCATCAAAAATCAGTACAATGTCTTCCTGGTCACAAAGGGTGCGAAGATCAGCAAGAAATCCAGGTTTTGCCGGAATAACGCCGGTGTTTCCAGCAACAGGCTCAATGATAATAGCGGCAATATTGCCCTTGTTCTCATTGACAAGCAATTTTACCGAGTCAATATCGTTATAGGTTGCATTGAGCGTATCCATTGCAGTCCCCCTGGTGACGCCGGGGCTGTCGGGAGCGCCGAGGGTCAGGGCGCCAGAACCTGCCTTGATGAGGAAGCTGTCGCCATGGCCATGGTAGCAGCCTTCAAATTTGATGATTTTATCGCGCCCCGTGTAGCCGCGAGCCAGACGAACAGCCGACATGGTGGCTTCGGTACCGCTGTTGACCATGCGCACCATTTCAAGCGAAGGAACAATTTTGCAGAGAAGCTCGGCAATTTCAATTTCCATCTCAATCGGGGTACCAAAACTGGTGCCGATTTTTTTCAGAGTATACTCAAGCGCGGCCGTGATTTTGGGGTGCATGCTGCCGAGAATAAACGGTCCCCACGAACCGACATAGTCAAGGTAGCTGTTGCCATCAACGTCGGTCATGTATGCGCCCGACCCTTTGGCCATGTACA
>CAIQWD010000046.1 GCA_903875445.1 uncultured delta proteobacterium
CCGCCGTAATGATCCCGAATATGCCGACCGCCGCCGCGACCATAACATAAGTGAATTAAAATTTTTACAGGATCAGTGGAAAGATTCCGGATGCAAGGATTTGTAGTCGTTACCCCACGAGGACGAATAGTTGTATTATCCTAAAAAATGCGGCGAATTGTATACCAACTTTCCGGCGCTCTCATCTGCCAGCATTAACCATGCTTCGCAAAATTCCCGATGGCTTAAACGTCACAACTCTCCTGGCATCCAACGTGAGATCACCACCTGTATGTGGACTCTGTCCCCGGTGAGGATTTTTATCCCTGACATGGAATTTCCTCAACGCTCTCATCTGCTTTCACTTTGAGGTCGGTCATCAATATTGCTAAAGATCAATTCAAAGGTTCTTTTCACCCAAATCGAGATGAAATTTGTGTATAAACCGATGATAGATCGGGGTAAATAGAACTCCGCAAAAAGTCAGGAAAGCCACCCCGCTGAAGATCGCATAAAGTGATGCAAATACCTTGGCCGTTTCGGTTTCGAGTTTATCAACAGGTCCCATGCCGGTTAGAATCATTGAAGCGTTCAAAAAAGCATCAACCCAACCTAGATTCGCCGTGATGTGATAACCAACGGTGCCAACTCCCAACGAAAACACCAAAAACAGACAGCCGAAAAATACATACCATCCCATGCGAACAAAGAAGTCTTGCCGTGATAGCAGTTGAGAGTTTTTATGTTCCAATTTAATACGTTTCATGAGCACCTCATTATTAGCTACATCCATATCAGCTCGCCTGGTATGGGGATATCACCTTCGCTGTAGTATGTATTTTGTTTTGTTCCGAGTCTTGTCTTCAGTATTTTGATGAGCGATCAAAGGGAGCACGGTTGGTATCAATCTGTTCTGTCGATGGATTTTGGATCAATCAATATTATGGCAAATATATCTTTGTCATGGCAATCTCAGCCGAACCAATTACGCCGACCCTTAAGACTTCCTGAGTAGATAGCTGGCTAGGAGTCTGTCGGATTATGAGGTTCCACTTCGGGGCAAACCCTAACATGTGCAGTTAAGTATTTCATTTAGTTGATAAAGTTTATTACTTACGTGGCTTTTAGCCGCCAACCTGAGTTGAAATATGTTCAGGTTGCCTTGTTCTTTGATATATCTTAGCCATTCAGAGCAAACATCCTTTTCATATTCCATGCCATGGACACAAGTGTCCACTCGCCGGTAACTGCCTCAAGGCCACGCAAGAAAAATTGTCGGAAGCCCAAGACATGTTTGATAATGCCAAATACCGGCTCAACCGTACTTTTGCGTTGCGCGTAAACCTTGCGGCCCTCGACAGTTTTCAGCTTGTTCCTCATTTTATCAATCGGCTCTGCATCTTCAGGTAACGGCGGAGGGTCGATGAATCGTGCGGCAAGGGGTTGGTTATGCTTATCCCGATTTGGGGGAATGTACGGTTCAATTCCAGACCGTTTGCAGGATGCCGAGTTATCGTCGCTGTAATAACCGGCATCAGCCAGCATGATGTCAACCTTGCCCAATTTCTCCGGCAACTCATTCAGGGATGCAAGGGTTGGGTCCATCTCCTGCTTGTCGTTTGTTGCTTGGCTTATATGAGATTCGACAATGAGTATCGTATCAGCGTCAACACCTGCCTGAGCGTTATAAGCTTGGACAAAGCCTTTGTCCGAGGAAGGCATGATACGGGATTCTTCGTCAGTTAAATTAACTTGATCCTTTTTGCGAGGTCCAGGTTCAGGCGGTTTTGGCTCACGACCGCGAGGCTTCTTGCGGCTAGCTTCTGCTTTTGCCCGACGTTCGGCGACCTTGTCTTCGTATTCTTTTTGTTCCTGTGCGTATCTTTGTGCTGCCCGCTCCTCAATTGTTGCCTTTGCCTGGGCTATGGCCTCCAACCGGTCTTGACGACGACAGAGTTCTTCCGGAATATCCATTCCATCAGGTATTTCTTCGGAATCAGCCTGTTCGGCAAGACGCATAAGTTCGTTGACTTCAGTCTGTAATTGTTGCTCAAGTTTACAGGCATGATCCCAGCTCAAGGCATGATGTTTGGAGGCATTGGCTTTTATCTTGGTGCCATCAAGGCTGACTTTGCCCAATTTCAACAGGCCCATTTCACGGGCAAGCATCAGGATCTGTACAAAAAGTGGTTTCAGTTGTTTAAGAAATCGCTTGCGGAAAGAGGCGATGGTATCGTGATCAGGATGGGTATTGGCAGAGATAAAACGAAAGGCAACGGAATCATAGGTTGCTTTTTCGATCTTTCGACTAGAGAAAACTCCGGTTGCATAGCCATAAAACAATAAAGATAGAAGAATTTCAGGATGATATGCTTTTAATCCTTTTCCTGCATAGGTTTCCGCAAGAGGCCGCAGATTGAGTTGCGAGACGATATCGACAATAAACCGGGCCAGATGCCTTTCCGGTAGCCAATCTTGAATTGCCGGCGGGAAGAGGTACTGTTGATCTCTATTGGTAGGAATGAATTTTTGAATCATATCTTTCTCGCTATGTGGTTTGCTGAATTTACAAAGAAATCAACCACAAAGATCGGAAAATGTCAATATTTATATTGTTAAATCAATATGATACGTTAATTAAATACATCTTTTCCGCTATCGTTCAATGACTCTAAATCCGACAGACTCCTAGGCGTTCTTCCTCTTTCTGCCAGGTGCAAGGGGTGACAACCTGCCATCTGAACCCCACCGGGTATGTATTGCAGCCGTAATTTATCGATCATCGCGTACCTCGCTTGGAATCCTTTGCAAAGCACGCTGCCTTTTTTATGATATCCGGCTCCATCTTGACTTCTGCCAGTTCACGTCTCTGCCTGGCTATTTCACCTCGCCATAGCTTTAGCCAGCGCTTCCTTCAGGTCTGCTCTTTGAAATGGCTTGTGCAGAAATGCTTGGGAGTGTTCGAGATGGTCTCCAGCAAAAACCTCGGATTCGTCATGGCCGCTGGCGATTACCACAGGGAGGTCTGGACGAATCCTTCGAAGTGCTGCCAGGGTCTCCCAACCATTCATGTCCGGCATGTTCAAATCCAGCAAAACAACATGGATTTTGGCTGGATTGTTCTGTAATATTTCAGCAGCTTCCATTCCATTTTTTGCCGTAATTGCAGTGTAACCGAGGCCTCTGAGAATATTCTTTGTCAAGTTGCGCACCATTTCCTCGTCATCAACGAGCAACACCGTACCACCGGCTTCAATTGCGGTAGTTTTAGTAATTTTTTTTGGCGGTTGCAGGATGTCTTCGGCAACCGACACCGGAAAGAATACTCGAAAAGTGCTGCCACTGCCAATTTCACTCTCAACCGAAAAAACACCTTTTTGTGCCATAGCGACACCCCAAACCACTGACAGGCCGAGTCCTCGTCCTGGAAACTTGCTGGAATAAAATGGATCAAAGAGGTTGTCAATAACTTCCGCCGCAAGTCCACAACCGGTATCCGTTACTTCAATGCAAGCATAGGTCCTGTTCCGAGGCTGCCAGTCGGTAGGAAATCGGTGCGCCATTGTGATATCCTCAGATGAAACCGTTTTGATGCAGAAGTTAACAACTCCTTGGTTATTGCCCACTGCCTCAAAGGCGTTTGTGACCAAATTAATCACGACCTGCTGCATCTGGTTGGCATTTGCTTCGATCTTCGGGCCAGGTGTTGGCAAGTCCGCTTTAAACATTAATTTTTTTGGGGCTGAGGCTTGTAACAGAGAGAGGATTTGTCGACAAGTCTCCGACAGGTCGAGCTGCGTATATCTGCACGATGTTAACCCAAGATAAGTGAGCATCTGGCTACTCACCTCGGCTGCCTTATGTGCTCCTTGTAAGGCTTGGGCCATGTATCCGGCTATATTCGCATCGCCAGGGATAGCTTCCATCGCCAATCCAATATTCCCTATAACAACAGTAAGTTGATTATTGAAATGATGGGCAATTGATCCAGCCATCCGAGCCAAACTTTGATTTTTGTGGAGCTGCCGATTGAGTATTTCAAGTTTGGCATTTTCTACTTCAGCCCTCTTTCGCTTTGTGATATCCAGTACGAATCCATCAATTACCTGTTCTCCACCATGTTTTTCTGTCCCATCTTTGGTAGTCAATCGAGCGTTGATCGATACCCAGATGATTTCACCATTCTTTTTTTTCCACCGACATTCAAAATGTTTTATTTCGCCGTGGGTCTGTAATAAATGAACTACCTCGACTCGCCTGGTGTGATCGACATACACCTGCTCGGCCATGTTTGAATAGTTGTTTATGACCTCATCCGGTGAGTCACAACCGAGTATGTTCGCCCCATCCTTGTTCACTAGCAAAACTTTGCCATCCAGGCTTGTTCGAAAGATGCCGAGAGGCGAATTCTCGAAAAGATGGCGAAACCATCGTTCGCTTTCAGCCAGCTGCTGAGTACGCTGCATAATTTTCGATTCGAGATCATCGACCAGTTCCCTTATTCTGCCAACCATGATGCTAAAGGTTCTGCTCAATTGTCCAAGCTCATCCACTGAACCATCGACGACGGAAACGTCGAGATGACCCTGCCGTAACTGCTGGGCAAACTCAGTCAGAGCAATTATTCTCCTGGTGACACTACGATTGGTCGTCCTGGAAATGAGAACACTCCATATGAGAGCTATACAGGTTAAGATTGTAATAAGGAGAAAGGTTACTTGATGCGAACGCCGCACCCTCTCTTTGGCGAACCCTACTTCTTCATGAGAAAATTCAACCAGGGCTCGGGAAATGGGAATGACATTTTGTTCCTGCAGGGAAAAATCGTTGAAAATTTGTTTGAGGGTACTATCCGTATCGAGAATTTCATGACCAAGCTGCTCCAGAGAAGCCAGCATTTTATCTATATTCTTTGGCTCGGCCGAAGAAGAGTCGAATTCTGGCCCTCCAATTTGTTGACGAAGAGCGTAGATGACATTAAAAGCCGATTGCAGAATATGCCTTTGCCGGGCAACCTTGTATTGTTGATAGAAAGCCACAACCTCATGCAACCGTTCCTTAATCTCCGGTGAATTGATCGTTTCTCTTGACAATGTTGCAGCAAGATTTTCAAACCGTGGTTCCAGACCATCGTTAGGTGCGACCAGTCGCGTTAATAGTTCTATGGATTGGATCGAAGTGTCTGCGAAACGTTTGGCTGAGGAAAGATAGAGGTTCAGGTCAACATTGCGGTATCTGAGGGAATGGTCTATTCCTATTTGTGAAATCTTTTTTTTCAGGTCGGAACTTATGCCCACAGCCTGAGAAATCAGTCTGACCGATGGTTGTGCATATTGAACATGTGCTTCGTTCAGTCCAAGCTTGGCTTGGTAGAGAAAAAAGTCGCGATGCAGGCGCTTAGCTTTCTCCATCTTGCGGTCCATATCCAGGACACTATTTTCAATCTCGCGGCACAGATCAATTTCAGTTTCGATACGATTTTCCCGGTTAAGTGATAGAAGCCAGGTAGCCAGTATCATGGCAATCAGGAAAAAAAATCCAAAAAAACTCAACTTGAGTTTTGCTAAAATTGTGCGTCTATTATAAAGGTGGAACCACCTTATCATGACAGAATTTCGTTTCTGAAAGCAGAGGTTTTATTGTGACGGAGAGTAGGTAAATTGGATATTTTTTTGTAAAGCTGTGACTCCTTTGCTGGGATCGTCCAGCCGCAGGACATTAAATACCGGAAAAGCGCAATCTCCGAATTGATCACAGGTCAGACGCCCTGTTACCCCATCAAAGGCTTTTGTGGCATAGAGTACTTCTCGCAGGCTCTGTCTACCAATGTGCAGAGTGCCATCAGGTTCTTTGATAGCCACCTTGTTGATTGCCTGGAAAAGAAGGTTTGCGGCATCGTACGCACGCAGGTAGTAATTGACTGAAGGGGTGGTGTTATATTTCTCTTGATAACGACCATCAAGTAATCTTACGGCCTCCGATTCCACTGAGCTGGGACCGATAAAATACATGCCTTTGGTCAAATCCCCCATCTCGGTAATAAACGAGTTTTCGATCAAGGCTCCATCACTCATTAAAAATATATTGTTGAAGAACTTATTGTTTCTGGCGTTACGGAGCATGTGATTGCCTTCGGGTTGAAACAGAGGGAAGAAGAGCAATTGCGCCTCGGTATTGGCAACTGCGGCTAACACCGGCAGCATTTCCGTATCGCCCTTATTAATGGAGGTATCAAGAACGACAACACCACCGAGCGCGGTGAAAGTTTTTTTGAAACCGTCTGTCAACCCTCTGGTGTAAATGTCCCCATCATTGATGGTAGCTGCATTTCGTACTCCAAGAATATTGTAGGCATAGGTGGCTGCCGCTTTCCCGGAAATTTCTTCGTTATTGGCGGTTCTGAAGTATCCCGGTTGCCAATTAGGTGCACGATTCCCATTGATGGAGGTGAGAAAAGGAGCACTGTTATTTCCAGAAATCATCGTCAGTCCGGCATCGGACATAGCCTTGGCAGCTGTCGCTGCCTCACCGGAACAAGTAGTTCCAAAAATAGCCACAGTTTTTGGATCGGCAATAATCTTCAACGCAGCATTGGCGCCACCCTCACTGGTACAACCGGAATCCTCGGTCTGCGGCTCGATTGGATGTCCAGCTACCTTTCCCTGCCAAGAGTCAAGGGCGAGTTCAAACCCATAAATCTGCTCTTTGCCAAGGGTAGCAACTTTACCTGAAAGTGCCTGGATAATACCGATCTTAATCGGTTCATTAGCAGCGATTTCCACACAGCCAATTGCATCGTTACAAACAAATCGTGGTTTCTCTTTGGAACATCCAACCAGTATCAAAGACAGGATAAAAATTAATAACCCCGGAAAATGCATCAATTTTTCTCGGTTTTTCATGATATTTTTTTGCCATTGTCTGGGAGGCTTCAAGGCGTAATTCGTCTACGAATTGTCATTCGTGTCATCATTATATGTTTCAGGCGTATCTAAAATGAAGAAAAAAAGCAACCAAAGATAAGATATATTCTTCTGAAGATATCGTCAGGTTTTTCGGGCGAACTTGTCTCTTCCCGTCAACGGTGATGATTTTGAGAAAACGGACTTCATTGTAATCATGATCAAAAGCGAATATCGCTTTTGGAGAATGGCAACCCCAACTGTCGGCTGGATAGCCTGTTCCGGCTGCTATCGGCCTTGGGCATTGCCCTGGTAGTCAGACCAAAAATTGAACTGACATCACTTGATAGGGGAACTAGGCCTTTCCCACAAATCTTCTTAATTCCTCAACACACCTGAGGAAATCCGCTTCCTTGAATGTCGCCACCCCTTCGGCGTACGCCGTTGCACAGCGTGAGATGAAACCAACATCATGTATTACCGGTTTGCCCTGGCCGCTATGGCTGATGAGTACGAAATCGCCACTCATACAGAGACCTTCTTGAGATACAGTTTGAGCTGCCAGTTCTTGCAGATAGTCGAAATAAACCCTGAGATGTTCCCTGGTCAGCGCATAGATCTCGAACAGCTGATCTACCGCCATTTCCTTCCTTTCGTGGAATTGAAAAGGAACGGTGCCGCCGCTCAGGCCATGCGGCACCTCCGGCATATTTATCAGGTGCATGAAGAGCTGCGCCAGCTGTCCTGGATAAACGAGGATGTCATCGTCGATTGCCAGGTAATAGGCTGCTTTCTCCGCCCAAGCAAGCTTCCAGCGATTCCCGCATCCACGCCTTACCGGCTGGTCAAGCAGTACTAGGCGTTCATCCCTGACCCGCACCCAGTCGGCAATTCGCACTTGCGGATTGTCATTGGAGACGATCACCTTCTCGACAAAAGCACATTTCAGCACGGAACGCACCAGCGGATCGAGGTTGCCTATCCTCTCTTTCCGGTATGCCGTGAGCACGACCGTCACCTTGCAGTCCGAGGGAATAGTGACCTCCCGGCACCTTCGCACATGCAGTACCCATTTCCAATAAAAGAGTCTTCTCATGGTAGATACTATCCAGGACCGGCATCGTCGGGCAAGCTTGAGGAGAACTCGTCTCATTCCGTTCGGCATGAAAGGTCCTCCAATACTGTCTGGGTGGTCTTTGGATAGCCCATAGTCTTTCTGCCACCGACCCATTTTCGATAGACAATTCGGGAGCCATGCCCCTGCACTGCCAGGGATGCGGAGTAGCCTGGAATCACAGGAAGATCGAACAGTTCCCAGCTTTTCACCTCAGCCGGCGAAGCGGAACAGTCCAGCAGGGCGGCCGGTTCGCCGGGAAGCAGGCTGACCTCAAAACCGGCGGGGTCCTGCAAGAGGCCGATACCCTTGCCTTTGAGGAACGCCTCTTTTCTCGTCCAGCACCGGAAAAAGGTTTCGATGTAAGCGCTGCCGAACAGAGTCGAGAGGCTTGCGTTTTCCTTCGCGGAGAAATACCTGCGGGCGATCTCCGAAACTACCGGATTCGGTTCGATGCATTCAAGATCGACGCCGATTTCCATGCCGTCCGCTATCGCTACCAGTGCCAGGTCCTGCGAGCGGCTCAGGCTAAAGCGGATGTCCGGATCGTTCAGAGAGGCCGCCAGATACGGTTTTCCGAAGCTTCCCGGGGAAAACTGCAGGCACCTCGGATCCTTGTCCAGATAGCTTGCCAATATCTCTTTGAGCATTCCATGGGCCACCGTATAGCATCTGCGATCACGCTCGAAATGGAATCGGCAGGCTCGCCGCTTCTCGTCCTTCGAAAGAGTGTCTTGCAACCGAGACGAACCACCCTCACCCGCGGTAAGGCAACATTCCCATACATGGACCTCCCGCCCATCCATCATCCCTTTACCGAACAGGCCACACGGATTTCCTGGCGGAAAACTATACCCCGACATCTCGCAGCTCTTTATTTATTTTGTCTGCCAAAACTCGCACATGCGGCTCTTTCAGGATCTGGGCATGATGCCCGGGAACCGGATACACATCGATATGCTTGGCGAATTTCCGCCACTCCTCATCCAGTTTTAGGGGTCGCAACAGTTTCTGACCCCTGGCCCGATAAAAAGCGATGCGTCCCCGGTACGGCTTGACTCGGTAGCCATTCAACCATGCGGAAATCTTTTGCAGATACCTGCCAACTATATAAAAGGGGTCGGAGGTTTCTTCCACATGGAGTCCGAGAGCTTTGCGCAAGACGAGGTTCAGTTGCGCGGCTCTGTGCTCGGTACCACGCCAGTAGTAATACAGCCAGTAAGGGAAATTCATGCAGGCACGCGCTATGGCGGCCAGTTTCCCGCCTCCTTCTTCACCGCCAGGAACGGGACAGGGGGAGTCAATCATGGCCAGCAGCTGGATAGGCAAGTCCATGTCTAACAGTTGCCTGCCGGCCTCGAAAGCCACCACTCCCCCCGAGGAATAACCTATCAAAATAAACGGGCCGGACGGCGAGACCGTTCGCATGATGTCGATACTCCTTGTCGCCATCGCCTCCAAGGTCATGCTGAGCACCGCATCAGAACTCTCGATGCAGAAGACCGGGTATTCCGGGTCGATGTGATCAACCAGTTCCCTGAACCAGAGAACGCTGTCTGCTATGGGAGCAATACAGAACAGCGGAAGGCGCGACCCGTCCGGCCGGATGGGAACCAGACTGACTGCGGTTGCCGTTCCTTTGTCATGTATTTGCGCCTCCACGGTCCGGGCGAGCAGTTCTATGGTCGGCGCCTGCAGGAGGACGGAAGGAGAGATTCTTACTTCGAATACCTTTCCAATCTCAGCGAAGAGCTGGAAAGCGCGCAGGGAATGCCCACCGAGGTCAAAAAAATTGTCCGTCACACCCACTTCATCAAGCTCCAGTACCTTACACCAGATGTCCGCCAGCCTTCGTTCCATGTGGTTTCGCGGGCCGAGTAAGGAGCTGGTGGGCTTTGTCCGACTGGAATCGGCCAGCGACAAGGCGCCTCGATCCACTTTGCCGTTGGGGTTGAGCGGCAAGGCGTCGACAAAGACGAATTCCGCTGGAATCATATAATCGGGAAGTCTGTGCCGAAGAAAGTCCCGCAGCGATGCTTCCGACGGCGGGACGTCCTTACCTGCTACCACATAGGCCACCAGGAACTGTTCCCCACCCCTCTCCTCCCGTGCCAGGGCCACTGCCTCCTTGATCGATTCCAGTCCGAGCAGGCAGGTTTCGATCTCGGCCACCTCTATGGTGAGCCCCCTGATCTTGACGCGGAAATCCTTTCTCCCCAGGTGTTCAAGGAGACCGTCCCGGCCGATGCGTCCAAGGTCGCCGGATCGGTACCGGCGCAGTCCCGAGCCGTCCGGGTCCTGCACGAAGGCCACCTTGGTCAGGTCCGGTTGCCCCCAGTAGCCGGGGCTCAGATACCTGCTCCTGAGTACGATTTCGCCTGTCTGGCCAACTTCGGCCTGTTGCCCGTCCTCATCGACGATCGTTACCTCCACCCCATCCCCCGGATAGCCGGCGAGAATCTTACCGGGCGGGACCGGGCTGTTTTGGTGGATAAAGTTCCGGGCGACAACGCTTGCTTCGGTAAAAGCCAGATGGTTGACCAGGATGCACTCCCGGTCAAAATGCCTTTGGAAAAGCTCGACGTCCCGGTCGAACACCGGCTCCCCTCCCAGATCGATGGCGCGCAGCCGCGGGAACCGCTCCGCTCCGGAAAGACCGGCGACGAGATGGCGGAACAGGGTCGGAACGGAGTGGTAGATGGTTATTTGTTCCTCGTTAAGCCATTTGGCCAGAGCAACACTCCCCTCTTCCCGAACATCGTAAAGACAGACCGCGGCGCCGTTGAGCAAGGCACCGTATATGTCCATAAGCGAGGCGCTGAAGCTGAAGGAAGGGAGCAGCGAGAGGCGGTCGGTGGCAGAGAGCGAAAGGCCGCTGCTGTAACTGCGGATGAAGTGCAGCAGGTTGCAATGCGTCTGCATCACCCCCTTCGGTTGCCCGGTGGAGCCGGAGGTGTAGATGATGTAGGCGAGAGCCTCGGGTGCAACGGCAAAGCCAGGTTTCCCATCCGGGAAAGCGCTATCAATCGCATCGATGTCGAGCACCGGGCATTTCCCACAGGCAAGGTCCGCTGCAAGCCCCACGGTTTCCTTTTCGGTAAGGATCAGGTCCGCTCGGGAGTCTTCCAGGATATAAGCCGTTCTGGCCCTGGGGTAAGAAGGGTCGAGAGGGATGTAGGCCTTACCGCTTTTCAAGACGCCGAGCATGGCGGCAAGCGCCTGCGGCCGATGGCGAAAGAGAAGCGCGATCCGTCCGTGATCCGCACCTGCGAGGGTGCTTACGGAACCGGCAATGCGGTTCGCTGTCCTGTTCAGGCTGTCATAGGTAATGTCCCGCCCTTGACCCCGAACTGCCGTTTTCGACGGGTAGAGCGCCGCCACCTTCTCAAAGCACGCCGGCACCGACTGGTTGAGCTGTTCAAGAGGAAACCCACAGGCCGATCCAGTGCCGGGGACATGAGGGGCGGAGGGTGGCAACGGCAGGCCGGTTTGTTGCTCCAACATTACTCCTTTGCCCTGGTCCGCCAGAGGCTCTGCGCCAATTCGTCGGTCGGGTCCTCGGGGATCCAACCGTCGGCCGAGGCCTTGAGGCGATGCGCCCTTCGCGGCATGATGGACGGTGCGCGGTCCCGGCCGGTAATATTTATCACTACCGTTTCTTCGCACGGGAAATTGCCGCTGCGCACCAGCTTGATTAGACCGGCAAGGGCCGCGGCGGCGGAGAAACAGGGTTTAACACCTTCCAATTCCTCGACCATACGTCGTGCTTCCCGTATTTCCCCTTCACTGACGGCAGTAAAGGTCCCTTTACTGGCGATGACCAGCTCGCGCACATAAGGATAGACCTTGGTTGGATCTCCACGGAGAATTGCCTTGGCGATGCCGCCCGGTCTCCGGACGATGTCTTCCGGGCGGATCTGCTGCGAATCCGCTTCATGAGCACAAACCATGGGGGAACAGGTATCCTGCTGGACACAGAGCAGGCGGGGAAGACGCGGAATGCGACCCAGGCTGAGGAGTTCCCGGGCACCCTTGAAGGTACCGTAGACACCCATGGCGCTGGAAACCGCCTGCACATACCAGTCGATAGGTCTCGGCACTTGCTCGGCGGCCTCAAGAAAGGCAAGCTTCAAACCTTCGCGCCGGGCCGGGTTGAAAAACCCCCTTTCGGAGGTCACACCGCGCATCTGCGCGAAGGCCCCGGCGCACTTGAAGGCATCGACGAAACTTGCATCCCGTAAAACGAACGGCACCACTTGATCGTTCTCTGGATAGTCAACGCGATCCCAGAAATCCTCAGCCGTGAACAGATAGAGCCGGCAGCCTGGGAATCGGGCAATGGCATGGGCATAGGAAGAGGAACTGTTGCCGGTCGAGGAGGTACAGAACTCACGAATGCCACATTCCCACATAAAGGCCAGAGCCACCGCCGCCATCCTGTCCTTGGTGCTTCCTGTCGGCAGAGATGTTTCATCCTTCAGGTACAGCCACGGCATGCCGAGCCGTGCACCCAGGTTCCTGGCGTGTATGCAGGGCGTCCTCTCCATATGCTGCGGCAGGAGGTTGGCCGGATCGACGATGGGCAGAAGATCGAAAAACCGCTCCAGCGGGTTCAGGGAGTCGTAGAAAACCACCCGTTCCAGGTCGTACTCCACGTCGATCATCCCGCCACATGTATCGCAGAAGGTGTTGAAGCGGTGGCCGAACACCTTGCCGCACTTCACACAGTACTGCAGTAGCGACGATTTCGAACCAGATGGCGATTTCATGTAAACTTCTCTCTCCCTATCCTACTCATGATGCTCAAATAAAAGCCCCACCCAAATGGCCGGATGCGGCGATACAGGACGTTTTATCCGATAGGGCCGCGCACATTACGTTGGCATGGGGCACTACGGCATAACTGAACTCTCCGGAAAACCTCTGCAGTATCCAGTCGATTCCTTCTTCGATGGAGGCAATCGGAGACAAGCCCAACCCCGCGACCGTATCGCCCGGAAGGGCACTGAGCATGGCCACATCGGCGTTGCCGACCAGGCGGCGCAGCATCAGGGAGTTATGTCCGGTGAGGTTGTAACATGCGCGTACTGCTTTATCAAGTTCTTCATCCGACTTCATTTTGGCCCACTCCAAAAAGCCGGGGTGGATGCCTCCGGCGCACTCCGCCAGCCAGAGGATCGCCCCGCCGGGGCGGACGATCTCCTGGATATTAAAGGCTGCTTTTAACGACTGCATGAAGTTGGAGTCGTAGGGGCGCCCGCCGGCGCTGGTTATTACCAGATCCACCGGCTCAGGCACCCGCACCCGAAGCATCTCCTCCGCCTTGCGGCATCCCTCTTCATGGGCCGCGACGAAATCCCCGGCAACAGCGGCAACCAGGCGGTGGTCCGTGTCGAGTATGGTGTTGAGGCAAAATTCCGGATTCACCATGCGGGTGCCTTCCAGCATGTCCAGATGCACCGGATTTGCCGTCAGGGAACACAAACCGGCCTCGGGGTGTAAGCCTTGCTCCATCCCGAGAGTCAGCCGGTGGTTCTGGGTAATTGTAGCGAATCCGGCAACGCCGGGGATGAGGGCCTTTCGCCCACCGCTGAAACCGGCAAAATAATGGGGTACGATACGGCCGGTCAACACCCGGACATCGGCCTCCAGCACCTTGCGATTTATCCAGACCGGGGTGCCGAAGCTGGTTGTCCCCAGATGGCAAAGGGCTTCGTCGTCGCGGCAGTCATGACCGCAACAGCGAATCCGAGAGATAATCTCGCTACCGAGCAGTGCCAGCATATCGCTTTCGAAGTGCTGTTCATGGGTGCCGTCGGCAAGGAACAGAGTGATGTCTTCATCCGCGAGACCGGCCCTGTTCAACTCCGCCACCAAGGCGGGTACGTAATCATGGGCGGCGGCGCGGCGCGCCTTGCCCGGGATCAGTATTGCCGCCGTTTTCTTTCCCCGGGCGATCTCATGCAGCGGCGGCGAACCGATAGGGTGCGCCAGGCTGTCGCTGAGCAACCGCCCGGCAGAGACTGCAGGCGGAACTGTTTTCGGTTCCAAAAAACCGGTAAACCTTCCACGGGGAAGGCTGAATGCAAGCTTTTCTTTACCGTAGGCCAGGATGAATTCTTCCATCGCCGTCCCCTCCTTATTCTGAAACGGTCTTTGGCGATATTTTGCCCGGCACCATCATCTGTGCCAAGGCTTCTATCGCAAATCCAAGAGTGTTTACCAGCAACCAGAGCAGCAACAGGAACAACTTCCGCAAAGGACCGTTGATACCCCTTTCACCGCGGGACTGGTGATAGGACAAAGTGAGCACTCTGCCGTAGAAGCCGGCATCGGGGCTGTAACCTCCTGAACCGCGGAGAGCCCGTGCCCTGTAGAAACGGAAAGCGCCGCGACCATAGTTGAAGTGTTGCCGGCAAAAAGAGAAAAAAGAGAGGTTGTTGGCGTGGTAGACAATTGCCCTTGGGGCATAGATCATGCGGCGGGCGAGATGAAGCCAGCGGTCACAAAACTCGCGATCTTCCGAGACAAGAAAGTTCGAGTCAAAACAGCCGACTGCCCGAAAAGCCTCCGCCGGGACGGCGAGGTTGTTGGAGGCGAAAAAACTTGCCAGCTCGGGATTATCGTTATAATATCGGTAGGTTTCATCGATAATCATCTGGCTGAAGGCCGAGAAGGGGTTTCTATCCAGTCCATTCAGCGTTCGGCCACCAATGGCATGATCCGGCCTTCTTGCGAAACCGTCGGCAAGTTCGTTGAGCCAGTCCGGGGCTGGATAGCAGTCGTCGTCGATAAAAGCGAGATACTCTCCTCTAGCCTGCGCCGCACCCTTGTTGCGCGCAGCTGCAGGTCCGCTGTTCGGCTGACGCAACAAACGCGCATCCAGCCTGTCTCGCACGGAATCGACAATTCCTTCTAAAGAGGTATGGCTGCCGTCATCCACCACGATAACCTCAAAGCGATCTCGCGGGTAATTCAGACCGGCAAGAGCTTCCAAAGAGACGAACAACTGGTCTTGCCGATTATATGTTGGAATGATGATGGAAAAAAAAGGCAAGGGGCTTACCATCTTATCTCTTGAAGATGAGGTAAAACCATCTCATCTTCCAAAAATTTGACAAGGGAAATGGCGATAATGAAACAAATATGACTATATACACATTTACCCCTCTTGCAGAAGATTTACAGCTAAAGAAGATTTGATTACCTAAGAGACGTTGACTTGTCAATCAGAAAAGGGGCGGATCAGGCCAAGGAGACGCTGTGATCTTGCCACCTGAAATCGGTCCGGTATCAGGGAATAATTTGATTGTGAAGATAGGTTTTAAGGGGTAGTTTACTGCCCTTCTGGCAAATAGAGCGGAGGATATGGGTGAGCAGAATGGGGATATGGGGTGCTGTGGAAGGGTTTTTTCGACGTCAAAAAAGTGAGGATCGATCCGCAGCCAACCCGGATTTCGCCGACCTTCTTGGTATGACGACACCAATGGAGCGTGCCTGGCTGTGGCGATACGGGCGCCGCCAATTTACCGGCAAGGGTGCTGTGGTCGACCTGGGGTGTTGGCTTGGTTCCACGACAATCCCGTTGGTCGACGGGTTGAGAGGGAACGCAAATTTCCGGCGACTGGGGTTGCCTGTGCACGTATACGACTCGTTTGTCTGGGAGTCCTGGATGGATCGGGTCGTTGTCGGGACCGAACTTGCCGGTCGGTTTCAACCGGGAGACAGTTTTCAATGTGAGTTTGCGCTGCGAGCAAAAGCCTATGCCTCTGAGCTGGAGGTGCACGCAGGGGATCTCGCCGCCATTGGCTGGTGCGGCGGCGCTATCGAGTTCCTTCTCGTCGATGCGATGAAATCCTGGGAACTGGCCCGCGCGACGCTACGGCTTTTCTATCCCCATTTGATCCCCGGTACGAGCGTCGTTTTTCATCAGGATTTTTGCCACTATTACACCTACTGGATTCATCTGCTGCAATTCCGTCTTCGTAAGTGGTTTGCCTTCCAGGAGGATGTGCCATCAAGCTCCAGCACGGCCTTCCGGAACACTGGCCGGATTCCATCGGAATTGCTGAACAGGGAATGGGCGAAGGCGGACTTCTCAAGTGCCGAGGTGGAGGAGGCGTTTGCCTACTCGCTGGAATTCGTTCGAGTTGAGAACCGAGAAGCGGTGCAGGCGGCCAAGATCATGTGTCTGGCCGACTTGGGTTTCATCGATTTGGCGCGCACCGAACTGGACGGGGCGCGGGCCATGGGCTGCAATCAATACGATATGCAGATGGTGGGGGCTCTTCCGGGCTTGGGAGCGGCAGCGAGATGAGCGGGCACCCGCCTGCAAAAATCATTTTTACCACACCGCATTACGAACTCAGCGGCGTCAACACCTTCCATGCCAACCTCATCCGCGCTTTGCGCCGGCAAGGATGGGAGGCGGAATTGCTGATCACCCAGAAGGATGCGCCGTGGCGGATTGCCATGCCTCCTGATCCGCATGTTCCGACGAGCAATCTACTGCAAGGTGACGAAACCGATTGGCCCGCCCGGTGGCGTCGCCTGACGGATTATCTGGAGGCCCATGCGCCCTGCCTCTATGTGCCCGGCTACGATTTCTACTACTCCTGCGTGAGTTCGCTATTGTCCGACAAAGTCGGCATTCTCGGCGTCTTGCACAGCGATGAAGAAGTGCATTACGACCATGCGGTTCGCCTCGGCCGGTATTGGAACAGGATCGTCTGCGTCAGTCGTCACATTGCCGAACAAACGGCGCAACGTTGTCCGCAGGTTGCCGATCGTCTTGTGACCGTACCGTATGGTGTGCCGGCCTGCGGCCGTGCCGTGCGGGACGGGCGTGCGGAAGAGCCGCTCCGCATCGTCTATGCCGGACGGCTGATCCAGTACCAGAAAAGGATCCTCGACTTGATCGACGTGACGCGCGGACTGAATGCCAGGGGCGTTCGCTATGTGTTGACGGTAGTCGGCGATGGCCCGGAGCGGGCTGTTCTGGCTAAGGCCTGGAAAAGCGATATTGCCGGCGGCAATGTGCTTATGACGGGAACCCTGTCCAATGCGCAAACGCAGGAGAGCTTCCTCCAAAACGATGTCGTCATTCTGACCTCGGCATTCGAGGGATTACCTCTCGCCTTGCTGGAGGCAATGGGGGCCGGCTGTGTTCCTGTTGTCAGTCAGACCGAGAGTGGCATCCCGGAACTGATTCGTAGCGGAGAGACTGGCTTCTCCGTGAAACAAGGCAACATCACCGGATTTGTTGACGCCTTGGCAGCACTCGCTGGTGATCGGTCGCTTCTGCAGAAAATGTCCCGAGCCAGTTTTGACGCCGTGTCGAACGGACCATACGAGATCGATACCGTCGCCGGGATTTATGGGAAGATGTTTGACGAAATGCTCCAGGACATAACTGGAAACGGGTTTGGGCGTTTGCGCGAACCCATACAGGCACCGCCCAACCTACCGCTGCTCCAACTCGACTTGGGTGGCCCAGGCATGAGGCCTATCCTCCGCCTGCGCCGGTTTCTCAGGCGCTCGACTACATTCCGTCAGTTCATGGCCTTTCCATGCGTTGCCAGGATGACCGCCCGGGCACTTCGCGTATACCAGGCAGTTGTTGGGTTTGCTTCGGTTGTGGAGCGAGGCAAACCATGAATGTTGGGCTGGACGACGAGCCTCCTCGCGTGTGGCCATGGATTTGCGGGACCGATAGGCTGCGGTGCTTTTTATGAACGAATGGATGGAGAACCTCAGGAACCTTTTTGGGATTCATCGGGGACACAAGTCTGTACCAGAAAACAACACACCGGCAAAATCCGTCCTCTCGACCAACGAATCATGTGCCTGCCTCGACTCAATTCACGACTCGCCGGCGTCTTTCGCCAAAGAGAGTGATTACACCGGAGAACGGCATATTCGTGGATTAAGCGGGCAGGCGTGCGGCGACCTCATTCATATGCTGCGGTATGCCTATGCCGCACCGCTGGTTCGAGGCCGCACCGTTCTTGATATCGCATGCGGCAGCGGATACGGCAGCCAGTTCCTCGCGGCACAGGGTGCGGTGAGCGTCGTTGGTGTGGACAATGCCACCGAGGCGATCGAATACGCCCGCACTCATCACGCTTCACCCACCATTCGCTATGTCGAGGGTGACGCCCATGCCCTCCCGACCATGGCCGATGCCACCTTCGACATGATCGTCTCGTTCGAGACCTTCGAGCACCTGGAGTCACCAATGGATTTTCTGGTGGAACTGCGGCGTCTCTTGAAGCCCGGCGGCACGCTTCTGCTTTCATGTCCCAACGACCGCGCCATACCGATCTGGCAGAGCAAGTTTCACAGGAGGCCCTTCCGCTTCGATGAATTCCGCGACATGGTGCTGCGGGTTTTTGAACAGGCGCGATTCCTTGGGCAACACCATCTCCTGGGAAGTTGCCTGACAGAGGAAACAAAGGACCCGGAACCGACTCATCCAGACGAAGATTTCCGGCGCCCGTTGACGGTCGGCCACTTTGCACGAGAGTATGCGACAGCGCTGCCGGCGTTGGATGACGCCGATGGATACCTGGCGATAATCGGGGCGAACGAAACCGAACTCGGCCGCGTTATCGGCTATTCGCATAGGGCGTTTCGCGAATTGCTGGGCGGTTTTTCGTTTCTTCAATCGGAAGCCGCGCGGGAGAAGGGGTTGGCCGACGAGGAACGAAAGAAAAGGCTTGCCCTGCAGGCTGAATTGTCGAGACTTCGCACCGACCTGGCGGAAGAACGTGCGACCATGCTCTCGCGTCTTAACAGGGTGATCGCCAAGGTGCTCGGACGAAGATGAAGATCGACAGCAAGCCAACCCTATTGCGACAAGAACTCAATCCGGCACGGATGATAACGTCCTTGTGGAAACACAGGGATCTCGCGCGGCAATTGGCGTTGCGCGATCTGGCATGCCGCTGCCGTTCAAGCGTTGGCGGCATCCTCTGGGCCGTCGGCGGTCCGCTGATTCTTCTGGCTGTGTATACCTTGGTGTTTAATGAATTTCTTGGCGTGAAGTGGTCGCGCGATGTCGGCGGAGGTGTCGTCGGGTTTGCGGTAACGGCCTTCTGCGGAATGGTCATCTTTTTCTTTGTCGCCGATTGCGTCCAACGCGCCCCGCTTCTGATGAGTGCCTATGCCGGAATGGCCAGGAAGTCGACCATCCCCTTGGAAATCATCCCGCTGGCGACGGTGCTTGGGGCGGTGCCCAGCCTTGCAGCGGGCGTCGGAATCGTCGTGGCCGCGACGGCCGTCATGACCGGGTCCGTGCCGGCGACGGCATGGCTTGCGCTGGTGGTTCTGTTGCCTTTACTGGCCGGTCTCCTCGGCGCCTGCTGGTTTCTGGCGGGCCTGGGTGTGTACTTCAGGAGCTGTAATCACCTGCTGGTACCGGCCTTCAATCTGTTGTTCTTCGCCACGCCCATCCTCTACGATGCATCCCAGGTTCCGCCCAAATGGCGCTTCCTGGTGGATGCCAATCCGCTTGCTATGACGGTCGAGAATATGCGGCGGGTTCTGCTTTGGGGCATGCAGCCGGATTGGTTCGCATGGGGCGTCTGGACACTGGTCGGCGTGCTTTCCCTTATGCTGGGGTATGCGGCGTTTCTCGGGATGCGCAGGGGGTTTGCCGATGTCCTGTGAAACCGCTGAGACTCCTAGGACTGATTTACCGTCCGGCGCTATGCGAGACAGGTCGGTCCTCGCGGAAGTGAAGGATGTGGGCCGGACCTACCGCATCTGGCGCACGTCGGCATCGTGTCTCAAGGGGCATCTGCTGGCACGCGCCGCGGCGATGTGGCCGGCGAGCGGCATTGCAAGACACCTGGTCCGGGGCTCCCAGGCCTGCTTCACGGCGGTCCCGGCCTTGAAGGGCGTGTCGTTTGATTTGCACCGGGGCGAGGTCCTGGGCGTTCTGGGACAAAATGGTTCGGGGAAAAGTACACTTTTGCAGATACTCGCCGGAGCACTCCCGCCAACCGAGGGGGAAATCGAGATGCACGGCAAAGTCAGTGCCCTGCTGGAGCTGGGTATGGGCTTCCATCCCGATTTCACCGGCCGCGAAAACGTCTTCATGAGCGCGGCCGTGATGGGGATGTCCCGGAAGGAGGTTGCGTCGCGATTCGGTTGTGTTGCCGAGTTCGCAGATATCGGTTCCTTCATGGATCGTCCGATCCGCACCTATTCCTCCGGGATGACGGTGCGTCTGGCCTTTGCCGTCCAGGTTCTCTTTGAACCAGACATCCTGCTCGTGGATGAGGCCCTGGCTGTCGGCGACATTTTCTTTCAGCAAAAATGCTACCGGCATCTTCAAGAGCAACTGAAGCGCGGGGTGGGGGTGATACTGGTGACCCACGATATCGATGCCGTTCTTCGATTGTGCCGTCGGGCTATCCTTCTGGAGGCAGGCAACGTGGTCATGCTGGGTCCCGCGGAACAGGTCGCCCGGTGCTATTTAATGCAGCAGAATCAAGCACAGACGGCGGAACGGAGTCGCGGTGCAACTGGATCTGAGGTGAAATCCCCGTCTCTTTCCGCCTTTGACGTGCCGCCCTTGACATGGCCTGCCGCCCCGGGAAGCGTTGTCGCCGATGCTCAGCAGGAATCGAACGGTTGGGCACGGTGCACGCGGGTGCTTCTCTGCAATACCGACGATCAACAACAAGGCTTTTTCGAGCAGGGTAGTACGGCTCGGTTCTATTATGAAATCGAAGTCTTACGCGACATAAATATACCGAGCGCCGGAATCGCCATCAATGACCGGACGGGGATGTTGGTACATGCCAAACACCTGCTCCAATATCGCGTGGAGCGGCCGACCTCCGTGATCGCGGGGACGAGGCTCTGTTACAAGCAGGATATGGTTCTACGCCTCAGTCCCGGCGAATACACCTATCACGTTGGCGTGATCACCCTGCCGCCGACGCTGCAGGAAGGGATACAGATCCCGGAGTCCGATCTTTTCCAGCAGCAGATACGACTTGTGGAGACCCACAACCTAGGTCGCTTCCAGGTTACCGGCAGAACGAATTACAGCGGCGTGCAGTCGATGCATTGGGGCATAGCCGATCTGGACGGGGAAATACAATGGGGCGCTCTGGTTGAATCACCGGAAGAAGGTCACAGACAGTGAAAAAAGAGTATTTGGTCACTCCGTTTGCCTGACCGTTTCTTGAAGACGAAATGCGGCCCTGGAAACACCTTTTGCAGGGCAGAGTTCTTAATGCCGGAGGCGGAGATCGAGACCTCTCTCCTCTGGTTGACGGGGAGCTGACAAATCAGGATATCTCCGAGGGGCTGCACAACCGGAACATCCATATCCTGTCTCCGCTGTCGACTGTCCCGCGACCGGACGGCTACCTCCACTGTGTTGTGTGCAATGCGGTACTGGAACATGTAAACGATCCAGCCGTCGTCTTGCGGGAGTTACATCGTGTGCTGTCGCTCGGCGGGCATCTGTACCTGACCGTGCCGTTCATGCAACCCGAGCACCTGAACCCATCCGACTACCAGCGCTATATCCGTGATGGCTTGAGGCTACTGGCGGAGAGGGCCGGTTTCACTGTTGTGGCGGTGGAGGACCTGCACAACGTCTATGTGACCTTGGGTTGGTTGGTCTACTGTTGGCTAACAGCGAAAGACACCCGTGTATACAGGCTTCTCCGTCGTGTTCTGTTTCCTTTACTGCGGTACAAGTCGCGGCATTCCACCACCAGGGTTCCGAGCATGGCATCCGCCTACAGATTGATAGGTCGTCGTTCTTCTCCTTGACTTTACATCCCCCGTTTTGATAGAAATAAAGGAACATGCCCGCGTCCCCTGTCGATGTTGTCTAGTCGTCGGCAAAAAAATGGGCCGGAGAACTGCTCGAAACGCTCCTCTTTTCATTATCTTTTAGGGGTGAGAGAAAACCCAGATGAGTAAAGCAACAATCCTGGTTGTCGAACCCGATGGCGACATCGAGACCTTGCAACTGGGTGACATCATCGACGCCCCGGCGCTGCAAACCATGATGGAGGATTTCCACCGGCTGACCGGGTTCGGCATAGGTATCCTTGATACCGAGGGCAAAATCCTGGTGGGTGTCGGCTGGCAGGAGATCTGCACAGAGTTTCATCGCCGTCATCCCGACACCCTGCAAAACTGCCTTGTAAACGATGTCACGCTGAATAGCGATATACCCATCGGCACCGTCAAGGCCTATCGCTGCAAGAATAACCTGTGGGACCTCATGACCCCCATAGAGATAGGCGGACACCACGTAGGCAATGTCTGTCTCGGGCAGTTTTTTTATGACGACGAGACCGTTGATTATGATTTTTTCCGTAGCCAGGCCAAAAAATATGGCTTTGACGAGGCCGCCTATCTTGCGGCCCTTGACCGGGTGCCCCGCTGGAGCCGTGACAAGGTCGCAGCAGCCATGGCTTTTTACACCGGTCTATCACGACTTATTTCAACCCTCAGCTATAACACCGTCAAGCTGTCCCGGACACTTATCGAAAAAGATACCGCCCTGCAACAACTGGAAGAAAACAAATCCTTCCAGACATCGCTTTTGGAAAACATCCCGATTCCGGTATTTTCCAAGGACACCGCCGGACGGTATCTGGTATGCAATAGCGCCTACAAGAATTTTTACGGCAAAACCACCGAACAGATCCTCGGCGCCGACACCTTCGCCCTGCACCCTCCGGAACTGGCGCAATTCTACCACAACAAGGACGACGAACTTTTCCGAACAGGCCGGCCGCAAGTCTATGAAACCAAATTTCTCAATTTCCGCGGCGAACTCTGCGACGGCATTGCCCATACGGCTCTCCTGACCGACACCGACGGCATTACCACCGGACTGGTCGGGGCAATCCTCGACATCAGCGAACGTAACAGGGCCGCAGAAGACAAGAAAAAACTCCAGTTCCAGCTCATGCAGGCCCAGAAGATGGAGGCCATCGGCACCCTGGCCGGGGGCATCGCCCACGATTTCAATAACATCCTCGGGGCCATCCTCGGATATGCAGAGATGGTCCGGGAAGACAGCCCGGTCGGCTCGACAACCGCCCGGGACCTTGATCAAATCCTCCAGGCCGGCAACAGGGCGAAAGATCTGGTCAAGCAGATTCTCACCTTCAGCCGGCAGGCGATTGCCGAGAGAATCCCCCTGCAGCCGGCAAGTATTATCAAGGAAACCATCAAACTCCTCCGCGCCTCCCTGCCGACGACGATCACCATCCTGCCGGCAATAGACCCGGCGACCGCCCCTATTCTCGCCGATCCGATCCAGATCCACCAGCTCACCATGAACCTCTGCACCAATGCCTTCCACGCCATGGAGGAGCGCGGCGGCACGCTGTCCATTTCGCTTACCAACGTCGATACGCCAAGGCAGGAACAGCTCGGGAGATTCGGAGGGCCGGCGGAAAAATTTATCCGCCTGTCAATTAAGGATACCGGGACCGGCATTCCCCCGGAGATTCGTGAAAAAATTTTCGATCCCTACTTCACCACTAAGGAAATCGGCAAAGGCACCGGCATGGGCCTGGCCATCGTTCATGGCATAGTATCGAGTTATGGCGGAACACTCACCTATGACAGCCAACCGGACCAGGGCACGACCTTCCATATTACCCTGCCGGCCTTGACCGAATTGGAAAAACTGGCCGCCGACACCGCTGCCGACCAAGAGACAAAAATTCCCCGAGGCGGCGAACATATTCTTTTTATCGACGACGAGGAGATCCTCGTCGACATGACCCGAACCATGCTGGAAAGGCTCGGCTACCATGTGACCGTGCGGAACAGCAGCCTTGAGGCCCTTACCGTTTTTCAAAACCAGCCGGATGCCTACGATCTGGTCATCACCGATCAAACCATGCCGGGCATGACCGGCATCGATCTCGCTCGGCGAATGCTGCAAATCAGGCCGAACCTGCCGATTATTCTCTGCACCGGCTATAGCAGCCTCATCACCGAGGACAAGACCAAGGCGGCGGGAATAAAGGGCTTTGCCTTAAAACCCCTGGCAAAAAAAAATATCGCCGGACTTATCAGGAAGGTACTGGGCAAACCTGACAGCGTTAAATAATCGCCGATCAGACGCAATCATCTCTGTCGCTTGTTACTTTCGGCACTATTCTCCTTGAGAAAAATCTCCTGAAGGGCTATGAATTATCTGTTGTATCAATTTGGATGCCATCGACAACATACTCGCTCGGGGACGGTAATGAAAAACATCCTGGTCATTGAAGACAATGAGAACATGCTTTCTATGATGAACGATCTTCTCAGTCGATCCGAGTACCATGTTATCTCGGCGACTGATGGCGTTGCCGGACTGAAGGCCTATCGCACCGCCAAACCCGATCTGGTCATTACCGACATCATCATGCCGAACAAGGAAGGTCTGGAGGTGATCATGGATCTGGTAAAAGAGACCCCCCGGTTAAAAATCATCGCCATGTCCGGCGGCGGGATAATGGAACCACGCACCTATCTTTCGCTTGCCGAGAAACTCGGGGCCGACGAAATTATCGAAAAACCGTTTCGTCCGGCAGATCTTCTGGCCCTTGTTGCCAAACTCCTCGCCTGACTCTTCCAGAGAAGCTTCTATGCCCAGATCCGGGTTAAAGCTGTCGGAAGATAAACTCGAACACCTCCTGCTGCAGTTTAAATACCAGGCTGCCGTGCGGCGGGTGGCGCGAGGGGTTGCCCACAGCTATAACAACATCTTTACCGGCCTGAGCGGGCAAACGGCGATACTCCGGCAGGAATCGCATCTCCCGTGCGACGCCGGCAACAGACGCAGCGGCTTGATCGGCGAGCTGCTGCAGCGGGGCATCGACCAGACCGCCATTCTCTACGGTTTTGCCCGTGACGGCGACGAGGACAGCTGCAGCCAGTCACCTTTCCTCCTGGCAAATAAGGCGGTCGAGCTGTTAAACAGCATCTCCCGCGTACATCGCTTTGTCTTGCATTCGGACATCAGTCAGGAAAAAATCCTCTGTAATGTCCGCGACATGGTTTTGATTCTCTTTTATCTCGGAGAAAATTGTGTCGATGCCACCCCGGAAGGCGGCGAGATTGTCTTTACCATCTACCGTACAAAAGCTCCCGATCCGGGACTGGCTTTTTCTTTCAGGGACCATGGCCCGGGCTTTACCGCAGAGCAGGCCGCCGCCCTAGGCACTCCTTTTCTATCGTCGAGAAGCGACTCGCCGCACCGGGGACTTGGCCTGTATGCGGCACGGATCCTCGCCGAACGTTACCAGGGGCAGCTGACCTTTACCCGTGACCATGAGCAAACGACCCTGGTCAGCGCTGTTTTCCCCCTGGCAGCCGACGAAAAAAAGGCCCACCACCCAGACCTCGCAGACGCCCCGCCAAGGCTGAACGGTAATGCCCCGGCAAAACAGTGTTTTCTCGTCGTCGAAGATGATGAAGCCATGCGCACCCTGCTGCTCAACCGATTGCAGCAACGCGGCCATATGGTGTTTTGCGTCGACACCTGCGCCGAGGCATTGGAAGAATACGACCATCTGCACGACATCATCACCACAGTGCTCATGGACGTCGGCCTGCGCGACACCAGCGGCTATGAATGCCACCGCAAATTATTGGCCGTCAATCCGCAGGCACGGATCATTTTCATGTCCGGGGAAGACGACACGGCCTCCGGGGAAAGAGCCGGAAAATCTGTTTTTCTGCCAAAACCGTTCACCATGAATCAATTGGAAATAGCGGTGCACGATGTCCACCTATAAAGCCCGAGCGGTAAAAAATGCCCAGGTTCTCATTGTCGATGACGAACCGAGCATCGTCGATTTCATCGCCACCACCCTGAGCGCCAACGGCTATGCGATCGAAGCCCATTCCGATCCTCTGGAAGCCCTGAAAAACACCAAACGCAAGGTGTTCGATCTGGCGATAGTTGACATCAATATGCCGGAGATGAACGGCATCGAATTCTCAAGAAAACTGCTGGAAACCTCAATCAGTACCGAAGTGGTAATCATCACCGGCCTGCCCGATGAAGAAAATCTCGACCCTTGCCTGCGCATGGGGCTGACTCATTTTCTCTTTAAACCGTTCAATGAGTCGCAGCTGGTCTATACCGTCTACGCCGCCCTCCATTTCAAGCGCCTGCGCAATGCCTTTGTCGCCTCCACCTCCTCGGAGAGAAAAGGCAGCGGCTATATCGGCGTCTCTATGTCCACCCGCGATATCCGCGACGAGATCGCTTCCCTTGCCGGTCTCGACATCCCGGTGCTGGTCCTCGGCAAATCGGGAACCGGCAAGGAAATCATCGCCAGGGATATTCATCGCAACAGCAGCCGCAGCCGGAGTGTCTTCATGCCGGTCAACTGCGCCGTTCTCGGGACGCTCGCCGAGACCGAACTGTTCGGCCATGTCAGCGGCGCCTTTACCGGCGCGGTTAAAAGCACCAAGGGCTACATCGGCACGGCCGACGGTGGCACGCTGTTTTTTGATGAAGTCGGGGAGTTGCCGCTGGAGGTGCAGGCCAAACTGCTGCGTTTTCTCGACGAAGGTGAGTACTCAAGGGTCGGTGAGGCGAAAATCCACAAGGTCGATGTCCGGATTGTCGCGGCAACCAACAGAAACCTTGAAGAAATGTGCCGGTCCGGGCGTTTTCGCGAGGATCTCTATTACCGCTTGTCGGCCTCTATCATCGAGACCACCCCGCTCGACGAGAGAAAGGGAGATATCCTGCCGCTCATTTGGCATTTTCTCGATCTCTTCGGTACCGCCAAGAATATCACCTACGAGATCTCCGCCGACGCCGTGTCGCAGCTCATTGAAAGGGATTGGCCCGGCAATGTCCGCCAGCTGAAACAGACCCTGTATAAAATCTCCCAGATGGCGACCAGCCGAAAAATCTCCCTGGCCGATGTTCGCCGGGTGGTGGGCGACAGCAAACCGGAGGCGGTTGTCAGCTATAAAGATGCCAAGGAACAGGCTCTTGAGGAATTTGACCGGGAGTACCTGATGAAGACCCTCTCCCTGTCCCAGGGCAGCCTCCAGCATGCCCTGAAACTCTCCGGCATGCATAAGAAGAATTTCTACGCCAAGATCAAGGAACTCGGTCTGGCGATGAAGGATTTTGCCAATCTTCAGAATCGCAAGACATAATCTTAAGGAGAGCCAAGAGGAGGCAAATCTGCCTCCTTCCCCACCTTCTCTGCCGCCCCATGCTGCCGCATGTACCTGATCGCCACGGAAATTCTCAATAATTATTTTCAATATCGGAATCTTACGCCATTGACCTGTTTTATCTTATTTCTTGGTGTGAAAGTTGCAAAACCCCCCTCAACCGGCGGCTAAAGTACGCTCCCCACCTCTTTGTTCAGGATGATAATGGCGAATGTTTTACTGATTTACGATGACCGAAAGGCCAAGCTGTCCGTCGAGCAGGTTCTGTCAAGCCTGGACATTTCCCCCGTCCACCTGGTTCTTGAGGAGTTCGCTGCAGAATTCCTTCTGGCGGAGATGTTCGACTTGATTATCTTCGAGTTGTTTGGCGAAAATCGCTCATGTATCGCCATCCTACAACAACTTGAGAAACTGGCGACAACCTCCGGCATCGACCATCCGCCGGTCATTGTCGTAACCGAGCAGGACTTCGGGATTATTGAACAGTCCCTTCGCACCGCCAAAGTCAACTTCTTTTTAGTCAAACCCCTTGCCGAAACGGAGCTTATAGCCGCGATACGGCAATCCCTCAAACACCCGACAGCTGTCTGAGACCCCTTCCCGTGGGGGGCAAGCGCCATTCCTGTCCGGTCGGCACAGTCGGCAGCAGGCCAAAAAAAATGGTGGTAAATTTGCCCCCGACAACAATAGTGCCCTCAATCAACGAATATCTATCCGAACTACAAAGAGAATCTCACACATAACCGCTTGTCGCAACAAGCCATTCATGGCGGTCTCCGCTAAAAACCGGGAGGTAAATTTGCCTCCTCTCTTTCCTGGTGGCCAGGGTAGTGCCGCAGCCGATTTTTCCCGACTCCTCTACACCCCAGCATTTTCAATCCCCATGCGGTCGGGAGGAGACTCCAAGACATAGTTAGTGATAATGGCATAATTATTGCTTTATGTGACTGCAATAGCTACAAGGCTTGGCGTGACACCAGATGAAGATAAAAATCACGACACAACTGCAAGGAGAAAACCAATGCTCAAAAACATGAAAATCGGAACCCGACTGATTCTGGCTTTTGGCCTGATTCTCTTGTTCCTGTTGATCAACAGCGGAACGTCATTCAGAATAATCGGACAGTTGAGTGACGATCTCAGCACCCTGGCTGAAGATCGCATGCCGAAGGTTGAACTGGCTAATGACATCATCGATAACATTAATATCATTGCCCGGGCTCTCCGCAATATCGTCATCGACACCAGCAAAGAGACCCTGCAGGCTGAACTGTTGCGCGTCGAAAAGGCTCGTGCGACCATCGGTAAGGACGTAGAAACCCTGCAGAAAACCACTAAAAGCAAGGAGGGCATGGCCAAGGTTCAAGTCCTTTCTGAGGCCCGGGTCGCCTATATCGAGGTCACTAAGCAATATATGGAGCTGGTAAAGGCAGGCGATCTCGACAAGGCTAAGGGTATGCTGCTCACCACCCTTCGGGCGATACAGAGCAAGTATTTTACCGCCTGTGAAGAGTTGATCGCTTACCAGGGGCAACAGGCAAAGGACGCAGCCAAAGAGGCAAGCGCCAGTGCCTCGCGCGCAGAAACCCTGATCATTATCTTGTTGATCGTGGCAATGGCGGTGAGTGTGGCCGCGGCAATCCTCATCATCCGCTCCATCACCGGTCCGGTGGCTCAGACGGTGCACTTGGCCGAAACCATGGCTAAAGGCGATTTAACGACGACACTTGACATCGACCAAAAAGATGAAATCGGCGTTATGGCCAAGGCGATGAACGGCACCTTAGGGCAATTGCGCTCGATGATCGGCGAGATCATCACCGGCATCAATACCCTCTCCACCTCGTCTACGGATCTGGCCGCCGTTTCCCGGCAGCTCTCCTCCTCGGCCCATGAAACGGCCAATAAATCAGGGACGGTAGCCACCGCCGCCGAGGAAATGAGTGCCAACATCCATTCGGTTTCCGCCGCCATGGAACAAAGTTCCAGCAACGTCGGCTTGGTCGCCACCGCCACCGAAGAGATGACCGCCACGGTCAATGAGATCAGCCATAGTGCCGAAAAGGCAAGAGAGGTGTCGGAAAAAGCTGTTAAACAGAGCCAAGCCACCTCCGAGAAAATCACCGCCCTTGGCGAGTCGGCACGGAAGGTCGGCAAAGTAACGGAAACGATCACCGAGATCTCCGAGCAGACCAATCTCCTCGCTCTCAACGCCACCATCGAGGCGGCCAGGGCCGGCGAGGCGGGCAAGGGTTTTGCCGTAGTCGCCAACGAGATCAAGGAACTGGCTCGCCAGACGGCGGCGGCAACGGTTGATATTAAAAACCAGATCAGCGACATGCAAAGCAACACCAGCTCGACCATAGGTGATATTGAAAGTATCACAGCGGTCATAGTCGAAATCAACAGCGTCATAAATGGTATTGCCACCGCTGTGGTCGAGCAGTCGGCCGCCACCAATGAGATTGCCGGTAATATCTCGCAGGCCTCGCAGGGTATTGTCGAGGTCAATGAAAATGTCGCCCAAAGCACCGTGGTCATAGCCGAAATTACCAAAAATATTGCCGAGATCAACCAGGAAGCCACCCAGGTGGGGGCAAGCAGCAGCCAGGTGCAGGCAAGCGCCCAGGGCCTGTCCGACCTGGCCGCCCAGCTGCAGGAGTTGATGAAAAAGTTCAAGGTGTGATGGCCATTTCCCGGCCCCTCATTTGCGTTCATAGGGGCCGTACCTGACTGAGCAACTTGACCTATGCCCGAAACAAAGATTAAAATGGCGCCCTTTGCCAACATGCTGCTTCTGTTGCTGGCCCTGCTCTGCCTCGATCTGTTTGTCGGTTTCCGGTTTTTTAAGGCGCACCAACAACAACAGGAGCGTCTCGTCGAGAACCAGTTGACGGCGATCGGCAACCTGAAGGTGAGGGAGATAACCGATTGGCGGCAAAGGATGCTGGACGAGGCAGCTTTGCTGACGGAAAGCCCGTTTTTCGCCAGGGGCGTGGAACTGTACCTGCAGGACTCGCAAGTCGAAAACGCCCAGGCCCTCCTCAATCGTATCCGCAGCATCACCACCCATTATCATTACCCGGGGGTGTCGGTGATCAATCTCCAGGGAAAGGCGGTGGTGAGCTGCGGGCCCTTTGCCGGGCTAAGCAAAAAGAGCGGCCTCGAACATCTTGTTGCCCGCGCCATAGAGGAGCGGCTGACGGTGTTAAGCGATCTGTATACCGATGAGCGGGTGGACGGGATTTTCCTGGCGGTTGTCACCCCCCTTTTTCGACATGGGCAAGCCGGCGAGGAACTGCTCGGGGCTGTCATCCTTGTTTGCGATCCCGAAAGGTTCCTCTTCCCTTTGATCCGCAACTGGCCGATCCCCAGCGAAACCGCAGAATCCTTGCTTAGCCGAGCCGATGGCGATGATATTCTTTATCTCAGCGAACTGCGGCACCGGCCAGGCAGTGCTATGCAACTGCGCATTCCGAAAAATAACCTTGAAGTGCCGTCCGCCGCTGCCGTTAGTGGCAAGGCAGGAATAGTCAGGGGGATAGACTACCGGGGTGCAAAGGTCATATCCCATGTCCAGGCGGTTCCCGGTTCTCCCTGGTTTCTGCAAAGCAAGATCGATGAAGGCGAGGCCTTTGCACTCTGGCGCAACCAATCGCTCCTGCTGATTCTCGCGTTCTCCGTTATCGCTGCCCTCCTTCTCGCCTTGGGCTTGGCGGTTCTCCAACGCAACAAGAAAAAACACTATCTCCAACTGTTCACTGCGGAACACCAGCTTCGACAAACCGCTGAAAGGAGCGGTGTCATTCTGCGAAGCATCGCCGACGGTATTATTGTTACCGATTCCTTCGGTCGCATTGAACTCCTCAACCAGGCTGCCGAAGAGCTGACCGGTCGGAACAATGATGATGCATTAGGCAAATCACTCGAAGAGGTCTTCACCCTCCTCGATGAAACAAGCGGGAAAGAGGTGGAAAATCCTACCATCACGGTTCGACGCGATGGCAAAAACGTAGTGCTCGACAGTTACCCTCTTCTTGTCAGAAAAGATGACCGCAAGGTACCTATTTCCGTAAGCGGAGCACCTCTGCACGATGGCCGGGACAATATCAGCGGTGTTGTCCTGGTCCTTCGTGATCAACGCAAAACGCATTTTATGGAACGTCTGGCGGAGGCTCGCCTGCGCATTACCCTCTATGCCAATACCCATTCCCTCGATCATCTCCTGACCAAGGTTCTTGATGAAATTTGTGAACTGGTCGACAGTTCGGTCGGCTTTTTTCATTTTGTCGCATCCGACCAAGAGACCGTGACCCTGCAACATTGGTCAACGGGAACTGGAGAGTTTTGCCGGGCGGAGGACAAAGGCTGCCATCACAATATTACCGAGGCGGGGATCTGGTTCGACTGTCTGCGACAGCGGAAACCGGTGGTGCATAACGACTATACCTCCCTGTCCCATAAAAAAGGCTTGCCGGCGGGACATGTGCCGATCATTCGCCAACTGGTGGTCCCGGTCCTCTACAACGACCGGGTGACGGCAATCCTCGGAGTCGGCAACAAACCGGCGGATTATGACGGGAACGATATAGCAACCGTCTCCTATCTAGCCGAAGTGGTGTATCACCTCATTGAGGCCAAACGGGTTGAAGAAGTGCTGCGCAAGTCTCTGCAGACCTCCGACGATCTAGTCCGGGCCATTCCTTCCGGATTATTCATTTATCAGCATTTTCCGCCGGAAGGCCTGGTACTCCTCCACGGCAATCCCGAGGCTGCGCGACACACCGGGAAAAATATCGAGGAACTCATCGGCCTGGACTTTGATACAATCTGGCCCGAGGCAAGGGCCGAGGGCATTACCGACCAGTTCCTCAAGGTAATGCAGACAGGCAAGATGTTTGAAACGGAAAACCAACGGTATGCCGACAACCTCCTGGTCGGGGCCTTCCGTATCCGTGCCTTTACCCTGCCGGGAACCCGACTGGCCGTGGTCTTTGAAAACATTACCGCGCTGAAACAGTCCGAGGCCGAAAAAGAAAAAATCCAGTCGCAGTTGCAACAGGCACAGAAAATGGAGTCGATCGGCCAACTGGCGGGTGGCGTAGCCCATGATTTCAATAATATGCTGAGCGTCATCATCGGTAATGCCGAGTTGGCCCTCGAACAGACCAAGAAAGAACCGACACTGCACCGCGAACTTACGGAGATCAAAAAAGCCGCCCAGCGCTCGGCCGATCTTACCCGGCAACTGCTGGCCTTTGCCCGCAAACAGACGGTCGCTCCGAAAATCATCAACCTCAACCACACCATTGAGGGCATGCTGCGGATGCTGCGCCGCCTCATCGGTGAGGATATTCAAATGGCCTGGCTGCCGCAGACCGGACTTGCCTCGATCTTCATCGACCCGTCGCAGGTCGATCAAATTCTTGCCAACCTCTGTGTGAATGCCCGGGATGCCATCCAAGGGGTGGGAAAAATCATCATCGAGACGGGCACGGTCACGCTCACCGAAGAATACTGCCGAAATAACCTCGGATTTATGCCGGGGGAATATACCATGCTCTCCTTCAGCGACAACGGCTCCGGCATCCCCAAAGAACACCTGAAACATATCTTTGAACCGTTTTTCACCACCAAAAAACAGGGTGAGGGAACCGGTCTCGGCCTGGCGATGATCTATGGCATCGTCAAACAAAATAGCGGCTTTATCAAGGTCTACAGCGAACCGGGTCAAGGCACCACCTTCCGCATCTACCTGCCGCAATACACCGGAGAAACGGAAGAGGTCCAACGCTCCGAAGATCTTGTCATTCCACTGGGACAAGGGGAGTTGATCTTACTGGTAGAAGATGAAACGGCAATTCTCGAACTGAACGTTCGCTTGCTGGAAGGCCTCGGCTACCGGGTGCAGGCGACTAGTTCGGCGACCGAGGCCGTTATCCTGGCCCAGGAACATAAAGACCAGCTGCGGCTTCTTTTGACCGACATGGTCATGCCGGAAATGAACGGTCGGGATCTGGCGAACGTCATATGGCAAACCAATCCGGGATTGAAATGTCTGTTCGTGTCCGGTTATACTGCCAACGTCATTGCCCGCCAGGGCTTTTTGCCGGAAGGCATCAACTTTCTCCAGAAACCCTTCATGAAAAAAGAACTGGGGCTGAAACTCCACCAGATTCTTGCCGAGTAATCGACGGCAATGCAATCGAAAGCCAGGAGACACACGGGTTTCGGCAAAAGGAGCCCAACCTCGACAAACGGGATCCTCTCGATTAAACCATTTTAAGATGTGAAAACGTGCAAAGAGTCTTTCTGAAGGATCCTACGAGGTGTAATGGATTTTTTTATTGCCCGACAACCTATTTTTACCGCACATAAAAAACTCTTTGCCTACGAACTGCTTTATCGCGGAACGAAAACATCGCGACTCAGTAATACCAGTGGCAACAAGGCAACAACAAGTGTCCTGTCCAGTGCCTTTCTGACGGAAGGTATTGAAAAGATAAGCGGTCTTCGCCCCTGCTTTATCAATTTCACCCGTGATCTTCTTCTTCAGAACCTTCCCGCCTCCTTTCCCAAAACACTGCTTGTCGTCGAGGTTTTAGAAGATATTCCACCGACCCCGGAAATTGTGGCGATCTGCCGAAAGCTACGAGATGATGGTTATACCATCGCCCTTGACGATTTTGTTTATGATCGAAGCCTTGAGCCTCTTATCGCCATAGCCGATATCATTAAGTTTGATTTTTTCTTAACCCCTATCGATACCCTGCAAAAGACCTTGCACCGACTGGCCAGATATAATCTTGAAAGTCGGATAAAGCGTACACTATTTGGTATCCACTCCCAAGTACTTCAAGAGCAGCGTGTCTCTGGCCACTGATTCGGTGGACCATCGATAGCTGCCCATGACAGTCTGTACCTTTGTGGTTTCAATGCAGTCGAA
>CAIQWD010000047.1 GCA_903875445.1 uncultured delta proteobacterium
ATCCGTCTCGTTGGCTGCCCTGGAATTATAAGGAAAACTTCACCTCTCCCGCTTGTTGAGCGAGATCCAGCACCAACTCCCCCACCGGACTTTACCAGCTATTGTACCTTCATGATAGGCAGGCTTGCCGAAAGGACTCCATAGCACTGCAGGAGAGACGGATGAGGAGGCAAGTTTGCCTCCCCTCCTACGCTGAGGGATTAATCTTGAGGGTTCTGGTGACTGGAAAAGTCCTTCATCGCCAAGCCCATTTCCTTTATCTTGGCGTAGAAGTTCTTCTTATGCATGCCGGAGAATTTCAGGGCCTGTTGCAGGCTGCCCTGGGAGAGGGAAAGGGTCTTCATCAGGTACTCCCGGTCAAACTCCTCCAGGGCTTGTTCTTTGGCGTCTTTGTAGGTGGCAATCGAATCCGGTTTGCTGTTGCCCACCACCCGGCGCACATCGGCCAGAGAGATTTTTCTGCTGCTTGCCATCTGGGAGATTTTGTACAGGGTCTGCTTCAGCTGGCGGACATTGCCTGGCCAGTCTTTCTCAATGAGCTGTGACGCGGCGTCGGCAGAGATCTCGTAGGTGATATTTTTGGCGGTACCGAAGAGATCAAGAAAGTGCCAAATGAGCGGCAGGATATCGGCCCTTCTCTCATTGAGCGGCGTAGTTTGTATAATTGAGGCCGACAACCGGTAATAAAGGTCTTCGCGGAAACGGCCGGACTGGCACATTTCCTGAAGATTTCTATTAGTCGCAGCGAGAATCCTGACATCGACCTTTTGAATTTTCGCCTCGCCGACTTTGGAGTATTCGCCGTCGTCGAGAAAACGCAGGAGTTTTGCCTGCACCTCCAGCGGCAGTTCCCCGACCTCGTCAAAAAACAGCGTGCCGCCGTCGGCCGTGCCGATATAGCCCTTAGTGCTTTTCACCGCGCCGGTAAAGGCGCCGCTGACATGGCCGAATAATTCGGTCTCGGCCAAGTTACCGAGAACAGCGCAGTTGACCGGCATGAAGACGTTCTGGCTGCGGGCACTGTTACGGTGGATATCCCGGGCGATTATCTCCTTGCCGGTACCGGATTTACCGAGAATCAGTACAGAAATATCAAGATTGGCAAGGGAGGCGATCTCCTCGCGGATATCGCGGGTTGACATCGAGACGCCGATATAGCCACTGCCTTTTCTCTCCGATGCGGTGGAGGCGACAAAGGCATTGCGTAACCGCTTGAAATGGAGGGCGGCATAGACGGTATAGACCAGCTGTGACTCGTTGAACGGTTTGAAGAGGAAATGGGTGAGTCCCATGCGCAGGCACGGATCGAGATTCTCTTCATCGGGCACTCCGGTAATGATCACCACTTCGGTGCTGAGGGAGATTTCCATCAGCTTTCTTGAGAACTCAATGCCGTTCATCTCCGGCATATTGATGTCCACCATAGCTAGATCGAACACCCTGCCCTTGATGTTTTTCAGGGCCTCCAGAGGGTTGCAATGGGCCTCGACCACATAGCCGTTGGCGCTGAGGGTGGTGGAAAGGAAATCAACAATGCTCGGTTCGTCATCGACAATGAGAACCTGGGTATTCTTTATTGCTCGTGTTTTATAGACAGACATCCTGTACCGCTGTTTCCAGTTGATCCATAGTGAAGGGTTTTTGCAGAAAAACCGATTTTCGAGTTATTTCCCTAGGGGCAATTTCCTGCTGCCCGGACATGAAAATAACCCGAACCTGCCGGTTGATGGCCAGGAGTTTCCGCCTACATTCATAACCGCTGGCGTCGCGCAGACCGACATCCATTAATACCGTGGTGATGATGTCGTGGAGATGGACGTATTCCTCTACTGCCTCGGCGCAGGTGTCAACACAGAACACCATATGGCCGCGGCGCTGTAAACGGTTGAGGAGCAGGGTACGCATCGCCTCATCATCCTCGACAACGAGAAAACACTGTTTCGTAAGCTCACTGCCATTCTGTCTTGGTGCGGTGTCGGGGCCACAGGAATTTGCCATTTTTTCTTTTGCCGCCTGGGGGAAAATGGCACTTACCAACGTCGTCAGGTCTCGCTCGCGGGTGACAGTCAGCCGTCCTTGGAAATGTTCAGCAAGAATGCGCGCCGCATACAGACCAAGGCCCCGATGCGGCGAATCGTTTCTCGTTGACAGAAAGGACATGCCGAGCGCGGCGGCCTGCTCCTTGGAAAAGCCCGGGCCATGGTCTCTGAAGCAGAAGGCCAGTCCAGGTTCGGGCTTTTCGGTCGGGCAAAGAGTCAGCGTTATCTCACCGCCTTCCGGGGTTGCATCGACACAGTTTTCCCCAAGATAAAAAAGAATAAGGATTATACCCCGAGCGTTGCAGACGATCTTTTCCTGGTCAAGTTCCGAACTGAGAGTAAACCTATGTATCCGGGAGATGCTGTTTAACAGCTCGACCGCCTTATTGGCCAGAAGCAGTGGTGATTGGCTGCTAGAATCCATGTCGCCGTCCCTGGAAAAACCATAGAGAATGGCGGTTTGGTCAATGCCGCGCTGCAACAGCTCGTTTATCAACCCACTGCGATTCTCCTGGGTGTCGTCAGGCAGATGCCTTTCTTGTTGAAGCATTATCACCTGTCCGCCAAGACCGGTAAAGATGTTGTTATAGCTGTGCGCCACGCCCCGCGCTACCCGTCGCACGGCAGCCTGATACTTGAAATGTAGCAGGAGGTGTTCGAGCCTTTCTTCCGACAGCTTTAACTCGGCTTGGACCATAACTTTTCTCGAAGCTGGGAATTTTTTTATACGTGCCAACTTGAAAACTCATTGGAAGGGGCAAGGTTCGGTCGGCTGAGCAATGCTAGAATACACTATTTAACCTTTCCAAGAGGAAGTGTATCACAAGCAATTGGGTGATTCAAATGAATGGGAGTAAATATTTTTTATTGTCGTTGCTGAGCGAGGATGTTGTCGTTATGGTATTCGAATTGATACAACAATTCTTGTAATTCATAGTCCTTCAAGAGATTCCTCTCAATAAGAATAGTGCCGAATTTTTTCTGCAGGCGTTTTTGCTGGAAGATCAACACCCGCAATTGCTGTTCACTCAACAGGCCCAACATGCATGCGGTTTCCCCAAAAGGAGAGAAGGGCTTTTTGTAATGCATGATGGTGCTTATGTTGTCCTGATCAAATATACCGAAACGTCGCCCTAGTTCACCTATGCGTGGCCGTTCGGTTCTTTGCCAGGTGAGGACGCGCGCTATTGTCCTCCAATTGGCAAGGCCGGAGTAATAAAGAAAATGACCAAAAAGCAGTTGTCGACCAGGGAGGGAACCCTCGTAGTACCTTACGGTATTGGAAGAGCCCGAACCTTGGTAGTTATCGTTGGATAACATGATAGGTTTAATCGGCCGCCTGGGCGTTGGGCATGACCGCTGCCGGCTATGGGCTGGGTCGTCTACGTCGGGCCTGTCCCCGGAAGGAGCCGTCGCGGTGGTTGCTGAGGTCCTGCGTGATTCCGGCGGTGATTGGAGCGTCTCTTTATCCCGTAAAAAACCAAGGAGATTTTCATAGGCATCGCGCACAGAGGAGAAAAGGGCGGTGTTTTCTCGCTGCACCAGAGGGTCCTTGTCGGATTGGCGATCCGGGTGGGTTTCCATCGCCCGCTTGCGGTAGGCGCTCTTTACCCCGCCGACCTCCAGGTAGTCGAGAAATTCGCCGGAAACTTGAAGTTCGGAACCAAAGAGTATCTGACATGAGCGGAAAAGCTCACTATGGCTCGTGGTTAAGTTCATTTATCCAAATTGGGTTGTATCTGTTGTACTTCACACCTCATTCCTCTCCCCTCATAAACACAAACGCAAAACCTCCTGGGCGATAAGCTCGAGTGCCATGACTTTATGGACGCCGCCGTGTTTTATTGCCTCCGCCGGCATGCCGAAAACCACACAGGAAGCCTCATCCTGGGCGATGGTGAAGGCTCCGGCATCAAACATCTCCTTCATGCTTCGCGCCCCGTCATCGCCCATGCCGGTCATGATCACGCCCACCAGATTTTTACCGGCGTAACGCGCCGCCGAGCGGAAAAGCACATCAACCGAAGGGCGATGCCTCGCCACCAGGGGTCCGTCTTTAATCTCAACATAGTACCTGGCGCCACTGCGTTTCAGCAGGGTGTGGTGATTGCCGGGGGCGATCAGCGCCCGGCCGCGGACCACCGTGTCGTTGTCGGCCGCCTCCTTGACTGTTATACGGCAGAGGGAATCGAGGCGTCTGGCAAAGGCGGCGGTGAAATTCTCCGGCATATGCTGGACAATCACTATACCTGGGGCATCCTCGGGCAGCATCTCAAGAAAGACCCGCAAAGCCTCTGTGCCGCCGGTCGAGGCACCGACCACCACGACCTTTTCGGTGGTTTGGAGCATCGCTTTAGAGTTCGGTTTGTCCATAATAACATCGGCCGAATATTTGGGCGAGATTTCTTTCAGGGTGGAGGGTTCAGCGGGCGCGCGCCTCCTGCCCGAGCGCGACTGGGCGGCAGCCTTGATGGCGTCGCAGATGGTCACCCGCGATTCTTCGAGAAACTGCTTGGTGCCCATCCGCGGTTTGGTAATGATATCGACTGCCCCGTATTCCAGGGCTCTGAGCGCCGATTCGCTGCCGCTTTCGGCAAGGCTTGAACACATCACCACCGGCATGGGATGTTGGTTCATGATTTTTTGCAGGAAGGTCAAGCCGTCCATGCGCGGCATCTCAATATCAAGGGTAATGACATCGGGAACCACCGTTTTCAGCCGTTCGGCCGCGAGAAAGGGGTCGGCGGCGGTGCCGACGACCTCAATTTCCGGGTCGGAATTCAGCATTTCACAGAGGGTCTGTCGCACCAGCGCCGAATCGTCAACAATCAACACTTTGATTTTACTCATTTATTCTCCAACGCACAATGCATTGCCGGTATTTTTGAGCCGACGCAGATAGACATCGCCAGTTTTTATGGAAAATAACAATTTCCGTCCCCGGACCCCACCAATATCGGAGTTAGCAATCGCCAGACCGAGTTCCGCCAGAGTTCTTTTGGCCTGGGAAATATTTTGCTCGCCGATGGCCATGCGGTCCTCCCCGTATTCGCCACCGGCCAGCACCTTGGCGCCGCCGAAGAGTTTAACGATCAGGTCTATTTTTCCGGCATATTCCAGCATTTTTCCGAAGACATATTGAATGGCGGAGTCGACATACTGGACATTTACATCGTCTGTCGGGTTGCACGGGTACATGGCATGGCAGATCGCCCCGATCTTGTTGCTTGGGGAAAAGATGGTGACCGCAATGCATGATCCAAGAATGGTGCTCACCAGTATCGGATTTTGGGAAATGATCACCTCGCCCGGCTTGAGGTACACATTGCTGCTATGCCCGTTGATACAATCCCTCATGATTTAAGGTATACGGTCGATCCCACTGCCTTAAAATCAACATCAATACCGTTCAGCGTTTCGGAGTGGCCGAGGAAAAGGTAACCGCCCGGCCGCAACTGTCGATGAAATTTCTGCATCAGGCTCTGTTGTGTTGGTTTATCGAAATAGATTACTACATTCCGACAGAAGATTATATCCATTTTCTCCGATAAACCGAAGTCGTTATCCATGAAATTAATTCTCTTAAAGGTGATCATGGCGCGAAGTTCCGGGCAAATACGAATGAGGCCGCGCTGCCGGTCACGGCTTCGCAACAGATACCTTTTCTTGATATGCATGGCGATGTCGTCCGTCCGTTCCTCAGAGTAAATGGCCTTGCGGGCGGTGTCGAGGATCCTCGTGCTGATGTCCGAGGCAAGGATGGAAAAATGGCAATTGCGCTGTTCGGCGGCGTAGTCGGAAATGACCATAGCCAGGGTGTAAGGCTCCTCGCCGCTGGAGCATCCGGCGCTCCATATACGTATCGGGTGGGAGTGCGACCTATCCTGCTTGCTGAGGATTGTCGGTAGAGCTCTTTGTGTCAGGAAGTCAAAATGACCGGGCTCGCGGAAAAAATCGGTCTTGTTGGTGGTTACCACATCGATGAGATGGACGAGCTCCGATAGCAATCCCTGCGGACTGAAGACAAACTCTGCGTACTCCTCAAAGGTGGCGAGGTCGTGGGTTTTGAGGCGCTTTTGCAGTCGCGCTTCCAGCATGGTTTTTTTGCTTGGCGGCAATTGAATGCCGACTTGATCATAGATAAAGGAACTGAACTGTTGAAAAACCTTGTCCTTCATCTTTGCTGGTTGGGAGAAAGTCATGGCTGCTCGCTTTCCTGCCTTTTAGTACCTTAGAAAATCCTTTCTTGTTTTTAAGAAAGGATTTTCGTGAAGGTACTAATTCCCTCTTGTGGGGGGAAGAGTATGGGTTTTATTGATGGTTCCCATGCAGCGCATGGGAACCATCACTGCTGCACCACCGGCTTATTGCTCCGCACCTCCCTGCAACTCGGTAAGTTCCTCGGCGGAAAAAACCTTGTCGATATCGAGGATCATGACAAAGATATCTCCCACCTTGCCCATGCCCTTGATAAAGGCCGTATTGAGCTTAGTGCCGAGTTTCGGTGCCGGTTCGATGACGCTGGGTTCCATTTCCACCACCTCCTGCACCGAATCGGCAAGGACGCCTAGGACAATCGCCTCGCCGTGCAGGCTCACCTCAACAACGATGATACAGGTGTTGATGGTCTGTTCGGTGCGCGTCATGGCAAAATTCAGCTTCAGATCGATGACCGGCACGACGCTACCGCGCAGGTTGATGACCCCGCGCATAAAATCAGGGGTCTGAGGTACCTTGGTTATTGATGTTATTTCCAGTATCTCTCTGACCTTTGCCACGTCAAAGGCGAAGATCTCATCGGCCAGCTTAAAGGTCAAGTACTGCACAGTTTCAGTTATTCCTGCTACACTCATGGTTTTTCCTCCTTGACCCAATTAGAATTTTTCGAACTCCTCATCAAGAATATCCGGTCCACCCTTGCCGCCCATGTCGAGGTGTATAGCACCTTGGGGCCTAGCTACGGACTTACCTTTCTTGGCTGCTGCGGGCTTGGGGGCGGCTATGGCCTGCACCTTGGGGGCCGTAACATGGCTGATGGCCAGTTGCCGATGTTGCGGGGCGCTTACCGCATGACGCTGCTTGGTATCCAAGGTGAAGAAGGCAATGGTCGCCTTCAGTTGCTCTGCCTGGCTGGAAAGTTCCTCGGTGGTCGAGGCCATCTCTTCGGCCGATCCGGCGTTTTGCTGGATTACTTGGTCGAGCTGCTGGATCGCCTTGTTGATCTGATCGGCGCCGGTATCCTGTTCCTTGCTGGAGGCACTAATTTCCTGGACTAGCTCGGCGGTCTTCTGGATATCCGGGAGCATTTTGTTGAGCATCTCCCCGGCCTGCTCGGCAATGGCGACGCTGGAGGTGGAGAGCTTGCTGATCTCTCCGGCTGCCGACTGGCTGCGTTCCGCCAGTTTCCGTACCTCGGAGGCGACAACTGCAAAGCCCTTGCCGTGTTCGCCGGCCCTTGCCGCCTCGATGGCAGCGTTGAGTGCCAGGAGGTTGGTTTGACGGGCTATTTCCTCAATGATGGAGATCTTCGTGGCAATTTCCTTCATGGCCGCAACGGTTTCCGTCACCGCCTTGCCGCCTTCTCTGGCGTCGGAGGCACTCTTCACCGCGATCTTTTCGGTCTGCATGGCGTTGTCGGTATTCTGGCGGATATTCGAGGCCATTTGCTCCATGCTCGAGCTGATCTCTTCAGCGCTGGCCGCCTGTTCGGTTGCGCCCTGCGACATCTGCTGGGCGGTTGCGCTCATCTCTTGGCCGCCGGTGGCGACATTATCAGCTGCACTCTGCACCTCGGTTACCACCTCTTTCAGTTTGTCGACCATATTAGCCAGACTTTCCATCAGTTCATCTTTTTCGCAGCGTTTTTTTAATTCCACCATCAAGTTGCCCTGGGCTACCTGTTTGGCATTGGCGGTGATTCCGTTGGTTGCTTCAATGAGGACGTTGAGGTTATTCTTGATCTGGTTGTACTGCCCTTTATAGGTGTCGGTGATGGTCGGCGGCATGTCGCCCTTGGATACCCTGTCGACGTAATCGGCAGTGACCATAAGTGGTCCGACGATATTGGTGACGGTATCGTTGACCCCGGAAACCAGCTTGTTCCAGCCGCCGACAAAGAGCGACGCGTCGGCGCGTTTATCCAGTTGTCCGTCGGCCGCACCTTGAATAAGGACATCGGTCTGGGCAAGAAGATCGTTCATCATCTTGACCATGTTGTTCAAGTTGCCCTTGATGACGTTGTACTCGCCTTTGTATTCGGTAGTGATGGTGGGTGGAATAACACCTTTGGCAACCTTGTCGACGTAGTCGGCGGTTACTCTTAAGGGGTTGACGATATTGACGACCGTGTCGTTGACTCCAGCTACCAGCTTGTTCCAGCCGCCGACGAAGAGCGAGGCGTCGGCCCGTTTTTCCAGTTCGCCCTTGGCAGCACCCTGAATAAGGACATCGGTCTGGGCAAGAAGATCGTTCATCATCTTGAC
>CAIQWD010000048.1 GCA_903875445.1 uncultured delta proteobacterium
AGAGGAGATGCAGCAAATTACAGACAGAAAGAAAGATGAGCTCTCGACAAAGTGACTGTGGGGTGGGAGGCTGGGTTTATGATGGTTACCAGTCTCTCAGACAGACTCGTGCCGCACCGAACTTATATTTACCTGCTATTGTGGATTTTCAATCAGGATTTCCCGGGATCTGACAATCGGGGCAATCGTGAGTTTCAATGCACAACACGGCCTTCCTCATCGTAGAAGCTGACATCCCAGATAAGACCATGCCAGCCATCAATAATGCCATCATCGCCGCATGTCGGACAAATCCAGTAGATCCGATCGTCTTCAGTAAATTGGACATTCAACCTGCCAGTGCATGGTTTGCGGTTTGGGCGTCGCCAGCACTTTGGCGGATCCCCAGGCACAAGGTCACGGTCTTGAACAGTGGCATAGGTGATAATCTCAGCCAGTTTCGCGACTTTTAATCTTAACTGAGGTGCACCTGGCCCTGATTGTTCATCATTGAGCCAGTGTCGAATATCAATAACCCACATAATTGTCGCCGTTAACTTCCCAGGGTCGGTGACCATGGCATGTTTGACATTATGATTGTACGGGAACCCGGGAGGCCTTGTGGTTCTTTCAGAGTATCGAGAGTATGCCGGACAACTGAAGAGGGAGGAGGGCAAATAGAGCACAGGGAGTCGGATAGGCTCGTAGTGTGCGCTGGGCAGCGCATTGATCAGGAGGTTTAAAGTCCCTCCAGCGCCCGGATAAGGGGCGTTGTATCCAAAGGCGGGAGTAATGTCTCACTGGCCACAACCTAATTTTCGGGGGTGGAGGACAGGGTGTCCACCGTGAAGTGGAATCCGAAGGGTTTGAGGAGAAACACCGGGCCGTAATCTAAGGGGCGACCCTATTAATGAAGGCAGTCGGCAAGGTGGTTGGAGAAAGACAGTTAACCAATGAGTAACGTGTATGGCAAGGACAAGAGAAATGAACCTCAAGAAGTTACACGACAGCTATTCCCATTATGAAGCCTATTCAATGGAGCAACTCTCTGAACATGTCAAATTCGCCTGAAAAAACGTTGCTCGGTGGGCCAAACAATCATAAAACCAGAGGTTGCAGGCACTGTTACCAGCCTCCGGAGGGCAAAACGCTCGCTAGGCCGAGTGTTTGAGACAAACAACCCCAATACTCTGAAAGGTTCGGCATTTCAGAGGGTGATCTTTGACAATTGAGCTGTTGTGACCCTTTGTCTACGTGACGCATACCTCCTTGAGGCTTCGGCGCTCAAAGCCAAAGGCTATTGCTCGCAGGATGGTTTCCATCGAATCAACCTTGTAGTCGCGGAAATGGCCGCGGATCCTTTCCCAAAGTTCACGTTTATTAACGGCTTTCGTCCTCGCTGCTTGAAACAGCCAGCAACCCAGTTCCAGTGTCTGATCGATGAGAAAAGCCAGCATCATCAAGGTGGTAAAAATAATCGGCAGATTCTGTTTGCCCATGCCGTAGTTGTGTCCGAGATTATAGCCGAGGTTCTTCATGGTGTTGAATACCTCATTTTCGACTCGCCATCTTGTCCGGCCGGCAAGGGCAATCTCCTCCACGTTGTCGATGGTCAGGGGGAGATCGGTAACCCAACTGAATGTCCTGATCTTTTCATCCTTGCCTACCTCCACGCATTCGAGAAAATTGATCAAGAGGTCCGGATGGGAATCGTTGAGCGGGACATTGTTGTAAAAGCGGTAAAAAAGAACCTTTTTGCGGTTCCTTGGGTCAATGTGGTGGTATTCGCTGACCCGGCCCTCGGCCGCTGCCTTGTTGACGGCTGTAAACAAACTCACATGATCACCGGGTTTGGCACCGAGAATAAATCTGAAGCCATTCCGTTTCAGTTCACGAATATGTGGTCCGTTACTGCTCAACCCATCTTCGACGACTATAACCTTCAGAAACGGGTGATCTTCTCGAATATGCTCAAAAAACCTTTCGGCAGCGTTCCTCTCGCAATCGTTTTTCTTGCTCCCGTCCTGCCGATGGATGATCTCCGGGCATACCGGGATAACAATATTGTTGTGCGGGTTGACGAACGCCGCGGCGAACATGTGGAGTTCATAGACCAAGGTTCCGTCCCTGCGTTTCTTGACCTGGCAGAGTGGCGAGCTAACCGCTTCCGAGGAGAAAAAGCCGGTGCCATCAGCGCTGAGCAGATAATGGCCATCGAGGAAGGTCATCTTTTCCAACTCATTTCCTCTTTGGAGCAAGCGATGAACCGTGGCAAACGGTACGCGCAGAAATCCCGGGTCCTGGGGGTCGAGGGCTGCCAGCATCTGACTGTCACTGGGAATTTTCTTGATGCCGTAAAGAGTGTGGAGATTTTCTGGCTCCTCCCAGCGACGTTGATCAAACTGAAGCAGTGATGGGTCTTTGAGATGAAACATTGCCAATGCAGACATGAAGATGTCATCCAAGGCAATCCTGGTATTGCGGGCACGAGTATCGGGGACTTTCTTCAAATCATCCTTTATCATCCTGAAAATCGGATAAAGCACACACTTTAAGCCAAAAAAACAACCCCATAAGCATGGTTTAGTTGAAAAACCGTGCTTTTTTCTTGCCTTTTTCGCGTGCACGTATTACATTTATAC
>CAIQWD010000049.1 GCA_903875445.1 uncultured delta proteobacterium
AATCCGCGAGGTTGGTTGCCCTGGAATTATAAGGAAAACTTCACATCTCCCGCTTGTTGAACGAGATCCAGCACCTACTCCCCCACCGGACTTTACCAGCTATTGTTCTGGCAAGATAGGCAGGCTTGCCGAAAGGACACCAGTAACTCAGGAATACCCTCTTTCGAAGATTAGTTATGAAATTGTGGTGTTACTGGTTAGCTATATAGGAGGTAGTAGGTCGGCCTTGTTAAACTTGGGTTAGGATGGAGGTATATTTCGATCGAATATTTGTTCCGGTCATTGTGCTTCTTCAGGTGTTTAGCTACCGATCTATTCCTTCGGTGATGCTACAACACGCTCCGTATTTTTTCATGTCGGGCCAAGGGCCCGGCAAATAGCAATTTCAAGTTCCTCAAGCCCATAAGGCTTGGCCAGGAAGGCCTGGGGACGTTCGGGATGTGCCTCTTCCATAACCTGCTCTTCAGTGTAACCACTGGTGAGGATCACCGGCAGACCCGGGGTGATGTGTCGCAGAGCGGTCAGTGCTTCCCAGCCGTTCATGCGCGGCATACTCACATCGCTCAGGACAAACGAGACGTCATTCTTATGTTGCAAAAATAGCTCTACGGCCTCAAGACCATCCCCGGCCTTGAGGACGGTAAAACCCAACTCCGCCAGCAACATCCCGGTTATGCTGAGAACTATCTTGTCGTCATCTACCAGCAGCACTGTGCCGCCCCTTTCTCTTTCCCAGGTTTTCGCTATCCTGTCCGGCAGGCGGTAGACCCTTTCGCTGGGGATCGGCAAAAAGACGCGAAAGACACTGCCCCGGCCGCCTGAGCTCTCCACCGTGACGACCCCGTTATGCGCCTGGACAAGCCCGGAGACTACCGGCAAACCCAGGCCGCGGCCGGTGAATTTCGTGGAAAAAAATGGCGCAAATACTTCTTCAAGGTCCTTGGCCGCTATGCCGCAGCCGCTGTCCCGCACTTCCAGACAGGCATACGGGTTGTCACCTGCCTGCCAGTTGACCGGGAATCTGTGGGCTTTGCCTATATCCACAGAAGACACCGTTGTGACGATCAATTCGAGAGTACCCTGTTGACCACCATAGGCCTCCCAGCCATTGGTAACCAGGTTGGTAACGATCTGTAGAATTTGCTCAGCATTAGCCTTGACGGTCGGACCGGGACAGGGGAATTCGGTTGCCAGGTCGACGTTTTTCGGCATGGCGAGCTGAAGCATCGGCAACCATATTTTGCAGAGCTCGGAAAGATCCAGCGGTTCTTGTTTGCCGGTTACCTGACCGAGATAGGTGAGCATCTTGCGACTCACCTCTGCGGCCTGGTCGGCGGCCTGCATGGCGGCATTCAACTTGTCGATTGCCCTGCCATTCTGCGGCATCTCGAAAATGACCAACTCCAGACACCCCATTACCGCCTGCAGTTTGTTGTTGAAGTGGTGGGCGATGGCCCCGGCCATGCGCCCCAGGCTTTCGTTTTTCTGCAGCTGACGGTTGAGTAATTCGAGCTTGGCCTTCTCCTCTTCCGTCCGTTTCCGCTCGGTGATATCTTTAGCTATGCAGGTGACGAAAAGCACCTGGCCCTGGGCGTTCTTGATCGGATCGGCCAGTGTCCAGTAGTCGCGAACCTCGCCCAATTGCGACACCACTTTGACCTCGGCATCTTTCTTTTGACCGGTCTGAAACACCTGGAGAATCAGGGCAAGGTGCTTCTCCGCCTCATCACCCGTGAAAATGGCGTGCGGCGATTGGTCGATGAAGTCGGCAGGCGTCTTGCCGAACGGCCGAGCGAAGGCTTCGTTGACGAACCGGTAGGTAAGATCAACATTGAAGCTGAAAATAGGGTCACTCGAATGCTGGACCAGGGTGCGGTATTTTTCCTCACTCTGCCGCAGCAGTACAATTTCCTCCGCCTGTTTGCGAGCACTGATATCGCTTAGCACAATGCGATACACGGCGTTATCGCCGGCGTCCCGGCCGAGGGAAATTTCCAGATGGGCCCAGAATCCGCTCCCATCCTTTTTCACCATCCGCAGTTCACAACGCGCTGTTTCCGCAGTTGCCAGGACCTTTTTGCGCTGCTGGTAGTAAATATCTTGATCTTCTTCGAGGATAAACCGGGAAAAAATCGGCCGCCCGGCCCTTGCATCCCGGGTTATTGCGAGGAGACTCGCGGCGCTGAGGTTGGCCCTGGTGATCAACCCCTCCTCGCTGACCGTGCAATAACCAACCGGGGCCATTTCGTAGAGGTCGAAGTAGCGCTGCCGTTCGCTCTCCAGGTCCGTCTGCGCCCGACGCAGTTCGGTGTTCTGCATCTCCAGCTCGACCTGGTGTACCCGCAGCTCGTGCAGGGTCCGCCGGGTTTCTTCGGGGGACAGGGCGATATCGGTCTCCGGCAATTGTGCCGCTTGCCGCAGATTTTCCTCGGCGCGCCGGCGTAGTTCGGCGGCCTGTTCCGGCCTATCATTGCTGCTGGTCATAGAGTGCGGTCCTTGGAAAGGTTTTCGTCCTTTACGCCTCTGTCAAGTACCTCCCGGATAAGCACTGCAATACTTTTTCTCGCCAGTGGTTTCATGGCAAAGCCTTTTATTCCAAGCGATTTGGCCTTTTCCTCTGTGATGAGGCTGCTGTAACCAGTGCAGAGAATGATCGGCATAAATGGCCGTATCTGCAAAATTCGCCGTGCCAGATCACTGCCGGTCATGCCCGGCATTGTCTGGTCGGCGATGATCAGGTCGAACATATCAGGCTGGTTCTGAAAGGTCGTCAGAGCTTCGAGGCTGCTGGAACGGACAGTTACCTGATAGCCGAGCCGCTCAAGCATGCTTTTGCCCATTTCCGCGAGAATCTCTTCATCATCAATAAAGAGGATACGTTCATTGCCGAGCCGAACGATCTCTTCCGGTTTGTCTTCAACCACAGCTTCGGCCGCCATGACCGGCAGCAATACCTGAAAGACCGTGCCTTCACCGGGATGGCTGTTGAAAGAGACACTTCCGCCATAGTTCTTTACAATGCCGTGGAGGATCGAAAGACCCATGCCGGTCCCTTTGCCGATTTCCTTGGTGGTGAAATAGGGGTCGAATATCTTATCCCAAAGCTCCGGAGCTATTCCCGGTCCAGTGTCACCAACAGAAAGCTGCACAAAATCCCCTGAATGCATGCCTGGTTGGTTGACGATATCCTTTTCGGTAAGGGTTTTTTTTTCAAGAGAAATCGACAGGGTGCCGCCGGTCTCTTCCATGGCATGAAAGGCATTGGTGCAGAGGTTCATGACAATCTGGTGGATCTGTGTCGGATCGGCGAGAATCGGCCCGCTGTTGACATCAATATTCTGCTGGATATCAATGGTCGAAGGCAGCGATGAACGTAGCATTTTCGCCGCTTCCCTGACGATCATTGCCGGTTGTATGGGAATAAGCTCGGTCTCGGTCTGACGACTGAAGGCAAGTATCTGCTTGACCAAATCTTTGGCCCTGTGGCTTGCCTTGACGACTTGGTCAATATCTCTTTTCAGTATCGACCCGGCCGGACTGTCCTCCTGTGCCATCTCAGCATAGCCAAGGATAGCACTGAGGATATTGTTGAAGTCATGGGCGATGCCGCCGGCCAGGGTGCCGATGGCCTCCATTTTCTGGGCTTGTTGGAGCTGGGTTTGCATCTTGGCCTTTTCCACCTCCGCTCGCTTACCTTCGGTAATGTCCCGGTTGGTGACTCGGCGCCCCAGGGAATTTCCTGCCTGGTTAAATACCTCCCGGCATATGTGTTCGATATAACATTCTTTTCCGCTTCGAGTTGTAATGCGAAAAGTCAGTGTCTGGAAATCCTTATTGGCAACACCTTTCGCAATGTCGTCGATATGTCGTGCAAAATTCTCTCGATCATCTGGGTGTATGATTATGCCCAAGAGTCCGGGGTCTTGGCAAAACTCCTCTGGTTTATAACCGGTGATACGTTCACAGGAAGGAGAAATATAAACAAAACTTCCATCTGTCGCCCTCCAGTATTCCCAATCATAGATATAGTCAGCTACTGTTCGGAATTTTTCTTCGCTTTTTGCAAGCACCCTCCTGCTTTCTTTGAGCTCCAGGTCAACCTTGTGCCGATGCAGGGACATTTCAACGGTGGCGGCGAGCGCTTGATCGGACACGGGTTTAACGAGA
>CAIQWD010000050.1 GCA_903875445.1 uncultured delta proteobacterium
CGTTGCGCATGAGCACACGATATTTTAAATCAAAAAATTCTGTAACCTGGAGTGTCTCCAGAGCCCTCTTAATATGATACCACGACTTGCCACAGGAGATCTCGGCTACCCGCTCAATTTGCAGGGCCAGCACACAGATCTTGACATGGGTTTCGATTCGTCGCGAGGCCCAGTGGTACATCGGAGTCATCTTGATCTGGGTTCGCTTAAGCGTACGGAAGCAGCGTTCGATGACCATCAGGCTCTTGTAGCCGCAGGCGGCGTCTTCCAGGCTGATAGTGTCGTCGTTGGTCTCGATCACCCATTTGCCGTCGTATTTGGCGGCATCCGCCACCGCTCCCCGGTCGATATGCAGTTGACCGCCTTTGGTGGTTCGCAAATAGCGTTTGAAGCGGCGGGAAGCGAGCAGGTCGATGGCCCATTGGGCATCGGTCGAATGATCTTTGTGGCTGGCCAGTTCGCTTTCGAGATGTTCGACGATCATCTGCCGGTGTTTGGCCTGCCTCTCGGCTTCCCCGGGATTGTAACAAAGGATGTACCGTCGCCGTCTCTCACCGTCGCCGATAATGACTTCCTTGGCCTGAAGGTTGTCCTTGAAAGTGGTGTATGGGCCCCGTTTGCCGAGCACTTCCCCCTTAATCTCGGCAATGGAGGCCATGCGGCAAGCCAAAAGGTACTTACCACACGCCTTGGCCAATTCCACCCGATTGTCCGTCGAGTTCATGCCCGCATCAGCGACAAACATTGCCCGGCCGAGATTCCAGCCGCGAAGATCGGCGCGAACCTTGGTTACGGTAGTGACATCGGCGGTATTGCCGGGCAGTACCCAACTTCGCACCGGGATGCCGTCGCGGGTAACGGCCAAGGCGACCACCACCTGCGGCGCCCAGTTTCCTTCTTTGGCGTGTCCGAATTTGCGCAGGGAGGTGTTGGGATCGCTGTCGTCGTCCTCATAATCCACATGAAACGAGGCGGTGGTGGTGTCGTAGAAGATAAGATCGACTTCCAGGTTGAAGAGGTTGGCGGTGTTGAAAAAGACAGCCTTCTCCACCTCTTCGATATTGGCATGGAGCAAGTCCATGGCCTCGTACATATGGCGCAGTTTGAGATCCTGACAGGAAGGCAGGTAGACGGCGGACAGCCAGCGATCCCAGACCCCGAGTTTGGATTCCGGCATGCAGAGCCGGTTGGCGACCATGGCCAGCAGGGCTCGTTCCAACTGTGGCCGACTGCCTGCCGCCTGTTCAATGGTTTCGAGGCACTTTTTCAAACCCAGTCTTTCCCAGAGGGCGTCTATGACCAAAGGACACCCCAAGGCGAGAGTCTGCTTGATTTTCATGTCGGCCGGCAAGCCGACGGGAACTGCCGAATCCCGGATTGTAGCCAGAGGATCATCAAACCGCAGGCCACAAACGCGACCAATGGATTGGCAGAGACGTACCAGCTCCTGGCGGTCGAGCTGGTCGACCCGGCCGAAGTTGTGGATGATTTTGGCAACGGGTTTGCGAGTATCCGGATGCCGCTCGTTATGGGCGAGCTGGAAGTATTCGACGACCGAGCCGTCCTTGTTGGTGCGCTTTGTGATTCGTAGATACATGCTTACCGATTTAGCATGTATCTGGTTTTACTACAAGGAATAATTTGCAATGTGTGTGCCTACATATTTCAATCGCATCCTAACACTCATGTCTCGCACTATGTTGTTTTCACAAATAATATTTTTGACGCTGTAGCGAAATAGAGCATTTTTATGCCTACTGGCCGCAAACGCAAGTTAACCGATAATTTTCTTTCTTCTTTTTAAATGGCTTTCACAAAAACGTATTTGGGGTGGTTTTCATTTTGTAAAAACACAAATAAGCCTGTTAAGAAAAGTCCCATTCCCCTCTAGATTTCACCCACTGCAAAAC
>CAIQWD010000051.1 GCA_903875445.1 uncultured delta proteobacterium
ATATAGTATACCGAACAAGGCTGTGAAAGTCAAGAATTTGTGTCGCTTATGCTAAAAAAACGTCTGAATTTTCGAGAGTTATTGAAGGATACGGAGGAGGCTAAATCAGGACTAAACTGTTACGGTGGAAGGGATGCTCAGGATGCTGCGGCGTCTTATCGGTGAAGATATCGATTTTGCCTGGGTACCGGGCAAGAATTTAGGACCGGTCAAGATTGACCCTTCGCAGATCGACCAGATTTTGGCAAATCTCTCCGTCAATGCCCGGGACGCCATCGGTGATACGGGAAAGGTCACCATTGAGACCGACAGCGTGGTTTTTGATGACGAATATTGCGCCGGGCACGAGGCTACCATCCCCGGCGAATATATTCTCCTGGCGGTGAGTGATAACGGTTGCGGTATGGATGGCGAGACGCTTACCCACCTGTTCGAGCCGTTTTTCACCACCAAGGAGATGGGCAAAGGTACCGGTCTGGGTTTGTCGATGGTCTACGGGATCGTCAAGCAAAACAATGGCTTTATCAATGTCTACAGTGAGCCTGGCCAGGGAACGACTTTCAAAATCTACCTGCCCCGGTATGCAGCCAAAATGGAACGGATAGCGAAAACAGAGGTGGTCATAGCGGCCGGGACCGGGCTCGAAACCATCCTTTTGGTGGAAGATGAGCCGATGATCCTGGAAATGACGGTGGTAATGCTCCGGAGCCTTGGCTATACCATCCTGCCCGCCGCAACACCAGGCGAAGCGCTCCTGCTTGCCCGGAATCATGCCGAGCACATCCATCTGCTGATGACCGATGTGGTCATGCCGGAGATGAATGGTCGAGACCTGGCCAAAAATTTATTGTCTCTCTATCCCGACCTGAAGTGCCTGTTTATGTCGGGTTATACCGCCAATGTCATCGCCCATCGCGGGGTGCTCGACGAGGGCGTCAATTTTCTGCAGAAACCATTTTCGCAAAAAGACCTGGCGGCCAAGGTGCGGGAAGCACTGGGTACAAGGCTTGTAGCCGGCAAACAGGTTGAGGACTATTAAACCCTAATTTCTTTCGAGCTTTTAATGATCAATTGACATTCATTTTCTGCATCCATGGCATTCTTAGCCATAATTGTGCGAAAAACCGAGAGGTTGTCTTTTTGGATCAATTCATACTTGTCATCACCGATATATTCCAGGAGCCAATCTCTCCATTGATGAATAGTCCTTCTCATTATGTCTCATCCTTCCCAGAAATCTGAGCTTGTGAAAGTGTTAGGATTTCCGTTAGGTCATAACACCAGGGCGAAATTCTTTAATGCTCCGATTGCCATTGTTTTGGCCACCTGTTTTTTTATGATTTGCCAGTTGGACATTTTTTGCGACGAGTCCCTCTTTCTCAGGATGACATTCAAACTCGACGGTTGCGCCAACCTTTAAGAACTGACAATTGATAAGATCGGCCTTGCGTACCATTATGCCCGGGCCATTTCCGTTTTCAAGAAATCCGAAATCTTTGTCTCGGAACCATTTTTTTACTACCGTTTGCAAAAATACACCTCTGATTTGATTGTGGAATGGCGGGTTTTTGGGGCGCAGTGTTCTAGTTTTTGCTCTTATCAATTTTAATCAGAAATTTCGAACCCTGGGCAATTGATACCTCTTTAGCTCCTTCAAAAACAACTTTAATTGTCCCGCAGCTATTGACCTCAATTATTTTTCCTACCCCCCATTCAGCTTTTGCCTTATGACGAACATTTTCACCTTCATATAGATTCAATTTCATGAGCATCTCCTAGGGTAGTTGATTATTAACACGTACACTACAATAAGTATTGAATTTATAAAGTCTCTCTCTATTTAACAAAAAAAGGAAGAAAGTGAAAAATGACCTGGCCGAGCTATTTCTGTTTAAAATCGATGGAGACGATGCCGTAGCGGCGCATGATACGTTGCAGGGCCTGCCGCTCTAGACCGCAATCGGCGGCGGCGTTGGTGACATTGCCGTGGTGCCGGATCAGGAGGTTGCGCAGATAGCCCTCGGAAAACCGGCTGACGAGTATCGACTTGGCCCGGTTGTAGGGAAGGGTGTGCAGTTCTTCGAAGCTATGACCGTCTTGTTGCGCCGCACCTTCATCGCCCGCAAGACCGAGATCGGCGAGGCAGACGTTGCCCCCGGTGGCCGACAGGATAATACTTTTAATGGTGTTCTGGAGTTCGCGGACATTGCCCGGCCATGGCCGTTGGTACAGATGGCGGAGAACCTCCGGGGCCACCACCACCTCCTCCCGACCGTATTGCCGCTTATAGAGGGCGAGGAAATGGTGCACCAGAAGCGGCACATCCTCTTTCATTTCCAGGAGGTTCGGCATAACCACGCCGACCACGTTGAGGCGGTAAAAGAGGTCGGCGCGGAACTCGCCGCTGCGGATCTTCTCCTCCAGATTCTGGTTGGTGGAGGCAACCACCCGGACGTCGACCTTGATCGTTTTGTTCTGGCCGAGCGGCTGGATCTCCTTTTCCTGCAGTACCCGCAGCAGTTTGGTCTGCACTTGGACGGGGATATCGGCGATCTCGTCGAGGAGCAGCGTTGAGCCGTGGGCTTCGAGAAAGAGGCCCTTTTTTTCCTGTATGGCGCCGGTGAAGGCCCCCTTGCTGTAGCCGAACAGCTCGCTTTCCAGGACATTTTCCGGCAGCGCCGGACAGTTGACGACAATCATCCGCCGGTCGCACCGATTGCTGAGGTTGTGCAGGGCCCGGGCGGCCAGCTCCTTGCCGGTGCCGCTTTCTCCGCGGATAAGAACAGTCGCGTCGGTGTCGGCGATCCTCGCCAAGAGATCGAGTACTCGCTTTTGTGCCGCACTGCGTCCGATAAATCCTTCCGGCAGTGCCAGGTCATTCAGTTTTTCCGTCAAATGGCGATTGGTGCGCAGCAAGGTCGTACGTTCCAGGCAGTTGCGTACTACCCGGATGATATGATCCTTGTCAAAGGGCTTCTGGAGAAAATCATAGGCGCCGTTCTTCAGGGCCTGCACCGCCATGTCGATTGTCCCGTAACCGGTCATGATGATGACCGAAATGGTCCGGTCATGGGACTGGATTTTGCTCAAAAGCTGGAGGCCGTCGAGATCGGGCATCATGATGTCGGTGATAACCAGATCGGGCTTGCAGTCGCCCAGCAGTTCCAGGGCGGCGAGGCCGGACGAAGCGGCAACAACATCGCAGCCGCATCTTTTTTCGAGGATGAGGCGCAGCATGGAGAGCATGTCGGGCTCGTCGTCGACGATCATTGCCAGTCTTCGGGGTGCGTTGTTGCCGGATGGCTGAATATCTGTCATGGAGATCCCTTGCGAGTAGCGAGATAATGGAAATAGTTCTGGATAAATTTACCGGATACACTGTCCGGGCAGCTCACGGCCGGGGGGGACTTGTCGGTCTCTTGTTGAAACAGCGCGGCAAAAATCTGTCGGGACAGGAGGTCGAGTTCCTGGTGAATTTCTGCCAGCCGCGGATCATTCTTGTTAAGATCCGGCATTCGGCAATGCATCGGTCGGAACTGATGGAGCAGGCAGGCGTTGTCCTGGCGCAGCGGACAAATTTTAACCGCAACCTGGTCGCCGGCTTTTTCCGCTGTCTGCCTGCCGGCTTCGGCGGCCCGTTCGATGACTTTCCGGCGGCCCTCGGTGGTTAAGCTGATGTTGATTTTGTGGTGTAAATAAAGCGCTTCGATCAGTTCGAGGGTGAAGGTCTCACCGCAGGATTTTTCCTTTGCTTGCATGCAGCAGGTCGGCTGCTGGGCGGCAAGAAGACCATCCACCTTGTCCAGCAAACGTTCATAGCGGCGGTAGAATTCGCTCAGATCAGCGGCGTTGCGGTTTTCCGGGGTGGGTTCTCCGACGGTCAGGACACCTTCCTTTTTGCCGAATTTTCGCAGCAGCCACCATTGGGAAAAGTTGGTCGGATTGGCTCTTGTCGCCTTCATTTTTTTACCGGCCTTTTTCATGCCGAGGCCGCGACGCAGCAGGTAGGCGGTGACAAAGGTGCCGGTTCGACCGATGCCGTGGCGGCAGTGGACAAGCACCTTTTTGCCGAGATACACCGCCTCGTCGAGCCAGGCCAGGCCCTTCTCCATCTCCTCCATCTTCGGCGCCGTATTATCGTCGATCGGCAGGTAAAAAACCTCGAATCCGGCTTTTTCTTCAATTTCGTGCAGATCGCAGAATTCGCCGCAGAGGTTGACGATGGCTGTGATCCCCTGTTCTTTCAGGCTATCCAGTTCTGCAAAAGACATGGGGGCGTGGCCGACAGCCAGGTTTTTGGTGATCCAGGTGGGAAGATAGGCGGCAGGCATCGGTAATCCTCGTGAAATTATGAATCCATAACAACCACTAAGAATCCTTTCAGCATACTGCATCGGCCTAGTTTGAAGCAACTCTCTCCTTTGATTTATGAGGAACCGTCACAAATGCGGTCATTTATTTTTTGAGAAGGCTTATCTCCAACCGATGACAGCGAGGAATCGGTCTGCCGGTTGTCGGTCTTCAAGGTGACGATTCTCGTATCCCCGACATAGGTTCGGCTTTCAAAGCCGGTGGCGGCGGTCATCTCTTTGCTGAGTTCGGCTATTTTCTGCAGGTTGCGGATGATCGTGTCGATCTCCACCTGCAATTCCGGGGAGGTAAGGTCGTCGCGCAGCAGTTGCGCGGTGCCGAGGGCGGCAAAAAGCGGACTGCCGAGATTGTGGGCAGCGGTGCCGGCCATTTCGATGACCCCTTCCAGCTTCATGCGGGCCATCTTTTCCTGCTCAAGGAGTTTCTGATCGGTCACATCGCGGATCGCCTCAATGACAAAATCGACGCGTCCATCGCTTGCGAGAATGGGCGAGAGATGACGTTCGTACCACTTGGGGCCAGTCTCGTTCCGGCAGGCAAGGACAGTCATCGGGCCCTTCCCGGCAAGCACCTGGGTAATCGGACAATTGGCAGGATCTGTGTCTTGCCAGGGTGACACCTCGTGATAAATGCGGCCGAGGATTTCGGCCTCGGCGGTCCCTTTACTTTCAAGAAACCGCCTGTTGACGAGGATCACCCGTTTATCGGGAGCGACTACCAGCAGCTCCAGCCAGAGCGAGTCGAGGATCGAATGGATAAACCTTTCCTGTTCCTCTATCTGGTTGAAAAGGAGGGTGATCTGCCGGTAGGTTCGGGCCTTGTGGATGGCGTTGCCGCCTTCTTCGGCGACGGTGATCGTAAAATTGATTTCGGTGGGGGAAAAGAAATGATGTTTGTCGGTAAGGAGGCGTAGTACCCCGATAATTTCCCGTTCATTTCTGATCGGCACAACGAGAATCGATTTGATACCTTCCCGGCGAATCGCCTCATGATAGTCGACGCGCGGGTCATTTTCGGCATCGTAGATCGACACCGCTTCGCCCTTTAACACCTTGAAGATCGAATCCTCGCGACCGATGCTGCCGCGCTCCAGATACTCCCTGGACAGACCGGAAGAAGCGACAAGTTCAAGGCGGCCGGTGGCCGGTTGCAGGAGGCGGATGGTGCAGGCTTTTACCCCCATAATGCCGGGCAGTTTTTCGACGATGGCGTTGAGGATCCGGTCGAGGTCGAGGGTCGAGTTGACAAGTCTTGAGATTTCCCGAAGTTCGCGGAAAAACCTCACCTGATTTTCCAACTCCTGGAAGACCTCCAGGGGATCCCGTTCTTTTTGCCGCGGCATCATAAGAAATCCCGCTTGTCGGAGTTAGGCCTTGCGCACCGTGACGAAATGCTCCTGGTAGGCGATGGCACCGCCTGCCCGGTCCCATATTTTCAGGCCGCCCTGCATGAAATTTTGGTCGGCGATGCCTTTGCCGTAGGCGCGGCTCTCGACGGGCAGCCGATGGCCGAAACCGTGGATGACGAACACCGCCTCGGGATGGATCAGGTCGGTGACCTTGGCAATTGTCCTTTCCGAATAGTCGTTTTGCGAAACCACCACCGTATCGCCGTTGCTGATCCCCAGTTTTGCCGCGGCCTGGCTGTTGATCCACAGGGGATTGATCGGCATCTGCTCGTAGAGCAGCGGGTTGTTGACCGTATGGCCCTGGGTGTGGATGGCGCAGCGGCCGAAGGTCAGACGGAAGGTGCCTGCCGGTGGTGCTTCCGGGGCCTGGAAGGGCTTCAGCGACTGCAAACCGGCTTTTTCCATTTTTTCCGAGATGATCTCGAGCTTGCCGCTCGGCGTCTTGAATTTCATGGTGTCCATGTCGCGATAGATCGGTTTGTCGGCCAGGTTTACCATGCCGGTGGCGTTGAAGTCTTCGGGGGCAACACCGGTGCCTTGCAGCTGGAAGCGCCAGATTTCGTCGATGGAATCGAACACCAGTTCGGGAAGACCCAGTCTTTTAGCCAGGCCGCCGACGATTTCCCAGTCGGCCTTGGAGTCGTAACGGGGTTCGATCGCCCGGTGGCGCACGAAGAACTGCGGCTTCAAGGCGTTTTTCGTGGCAATGACGCTTTCCCGTTCCAGGTAGGGGGAAAGAGGCAGGACCACGTCGGAGAACCAGGCGGTGTCGGACCAGCTGAAGGTCACCGAGACCAGGAGATCGAGGTTGTTGAAGAGTTCCTTCAGGCGGTCCGGGTCGGGGTAGCCCATCAGCGGATCATGACGGTAGGCGATATAAGCCTTGACCGGATAGGGGTCCTCACTGCCCATCGCCTCGAACATGAGGTGCGCAAGGCCCGGCCCCTCCTCGAAGTGGGTATAACGCCAGCCGACGCCGTCGGCCCGTTTGTCGAGAGGCTTCGGGTAGAGATCGACAAAGGCCTTGAGGTCGGCGCGGCCGACGTCGCCCGGCTTACTGACCAGGGGCATTCCGCCTTTAGCTCCGAAGGAGCCGAGAAGGGCGTTGATGATGTAGGCGGTGCGGCAGACGTAAAAGGAATCCTGGTAGCGCGCCGTCATCCACCCGGGATGCCAGATCACCGCCCCCTTGGCGGCGGCCAGCTCGCGCACGAACTGGCGCAGTTCCGTCGGGGCGATGCCGGTTTCTCCCTCTGCCCATTCCGGGGTGTAGGATTCGATAAAGTTCTCCAGCTCCCGCAAGCCCTCGATATAACGACCGGCATATTTCTCGTCGTAGAGCCGCTTTGTCAGCAGTTCGTGAATGATCGCCAGATTGAAGGCATAATCCGAGCCGGGTCGCACCTGAAAGTAGCGGGTCGCCTTGGAGGCGGTGATGGTGGCGCGAATGTCGATAACCGTCAATTTGCAGCCGTTTTCCAGGGCGTCCATGAGGTTATTGACCTCCTGGACGTTGATTGCTTCGAAGATGTTGCGCAGCTGCAGTACCACATGTTTGGCGTTCTTGAAGTCATAGGCGACGCTTTTTCGCCCCATGCCGGTGATCGACAGGCTGGCATGTTGCACATTGCGGGCGCAGGAGGAGTCATGGTTGCAGTAGTTGGGGCTGCCGAGGCCACGCAAGAGGGCGCGGTGCATATCGCGGAACGGGCCGCCGCGGTCGGTCAGGGCAATGCCCTTGGCACCGTATTTTCCCTTCACCTCTTTCAACTTGTCGGCGACGTAATCGAAGGCCTCGTCCCAGCCGACCTTGCGCCATTTGCCCTCACCCCGGGCACCGGTGCGGATCAACGGAGTCTGGGGCCGCTCATGGTCGGTGATCAGGGCATTGCCGGCGGCACCACGCGGGCAGACCGCTCCCTTCATCGCCGGGACATGGGGGTTGCCGGCAAGAAACGTTACCTGCCCGTCTTCGACCGTAACCTTGATCGGACACCGAACCGTACACATCCCGCAGACACTGAACACTGATTTGGCAACCATGGCATTCTCCTTGCTATTAGCTATGCAGGCAGTCTTCTACTGCCGCTTGTTATTGTTGGTTTGTTGTTTCGGCGGTTGTTTTTCCAAGACCATCAGCCGGTTGGAAAAGAGCTTGGCGCAATTGGCGCAGTAGTTGTGATGCTCCTTGACCTGGGGATGGGGAGCGGTGCGTTCCTCCATCAAGCGTATCTGTTTTTCGGTGGCGTAGTATTTGCCGCAACCTTGGCAGCGCATGAGCGGATGCCTGCCGAAGACGCTGCCACGGATGGACACGGAGCGTATGCCGCCGTCTTCCTGCACCGTTATCGCCTGGGTCGGGCAGATATTGGCGCAGGTGCCGCAACCGATGCAGCGGTCGGGATCGGGGACCACCAGCTGCCGGCCGTCAAGTTTTTCCATGCGCAGGGCCTCTTTGCCGATGATCTCCTTGCACACCCGGATGCACAGGCGGCAGCGGATGCAACCGTCCGGCGCCGGCGGCAGATTTATCCCTTCCTTTTTCGCCAGGCAGCGAAGGCGATCGGACATCGGGGCCATGGCGATCAATTTCAACAAAGCCTTGATCCTCGCCTGGCGCACCTCTTCCCCTTCGGTCCACAGTCTCATGCCCGGCTTCACCCGGAGAATACAACTCAGCATGATCGTCCGGTCCCCCACGATCTTTTCCACCTTCCTTACCTCCATTTTGCTGAATGAAACCAGCACGATCGCCGGGTCCACCGCGACCTTTTCCACCGCCACGGCGCACATCTTGCACGAGCCGGAGGGTTTCAGGGCCGGGTGGTGACAGAGGGTCGGGATATGGATGTTGTTGTCCCGGGCTGCCTTAAGAACCGTTATCTCCGGTTCGACGGTTAGCGGTTGATCATTGATATAGATGGTAATCATCGTCCTTCCTCAGTCGTTCGGTGCGTCGTGCAGTGCGTCGATATAGGTCTGCAGATGTTGCACCTCGCCGTGCAGCTGGGCATTTTCCGTAAGGAGCAAGCGGCAGAGAGAAACAACGACGATTCCCTCCACCGCGGCTATCGGCAGGTAGTCCCTTCCCGCAGCCGTCATTTTCAGTATTGCTCGGCTAATTGGTTCTTCCGGGGTAGCGATCTCCACTCCTTCGGAGAGGGCCGCCGTTACCGGGCCTTGCCAAGCAAGCATCGGCGAGGTTACCAAGCTCAGGAAGCGGAGGATGTCACCGGCAGTCAAGATCCCACGGAGCCGGCCGTTTTCGACGATTATCGCCGCTGCATCGTCCCGGTGCAGCGCCCGCGCCGCTTCGGCAAGGCTGACCTCGGTAGCGACGGTCACCGTCTTCACGGTGCAGGTATCGAGAACATCCGCTAGTCGCATTTTTAGGAGGTCGGCTCAAGAAGTTCAAGACAATCCTGGGGCAGCCGATAGGTCCCCTTATCTTCGAGACTGACCTCAATAAGGGCGTCCGGGTCGTTGATTTGGCTGTCCGGATCGGTGACGATCCCACGGCTGCCGACCAGCCCGTCCATATAGTCTTCCCAGCTTTCATCGGTGCTTCGGCGCAAGACTCGCACCATCTGACCTTTATGGAATGCCATCGCTGTTCTCCTTTTTTTTCATCTTTCAGCTGGTAGCCATGATTGTGGCACCGCCTTGAAATCCCTTTTTTCGAGCACAAACGTCGCACAGCGGTCCGTCGGCATTCGGGGGTGGAGTCACGAGCGCCCCCAAACGACCGCGAATGAAGGCCAGGTAACGTTCGGTGCCGATGACCGCATCGCAAGTGGCACAAAAAACCAAGGGCTGCCGGCTGAGAATTGTGCCGCAGAGGGAAAGAATCCGCTCCGGGCCGCGGTCCTCGATGCGCATGGCGCCGGTCGGGCAATTGGCCGCACAGGCGCCGCAACTTATGCAGCGCCGTTCGGTATAGCGAAAATCGCTCTCATGCGGATGGTCGAAGGATAAATAGCCGAGGGCCAGGGCGTCGACCCCCATCTTCTCCTTGCAAATCGTCACACACTTGCCGCAGCGCCTGCAGATGTCGCAGCGCAGGCAGCGACGGGCCTCCTCGCGGGTTTGGTTTTCCGTGTAGCCGAGTTCCACCTGCTGAAAGGTTGTGCGCCGGCGATCGACGCTGAGCAGCGGCATTTCCGGCCTTTTCAGTGTCATCTTGGTATGCGCCGGGACATCGAGGTAGGCGGGGCGCTGATGGCGAACCGGCACCGGTGGCAGTTTCGGTTGAGGGATCCCGGCGAGAAAGCGATCAATGGCGATGGCCGCCCGCTTGCCGCCGCCGATGGCCTCGATGACCGTTGCCGGTCCGGTAACCGAGTCACCCGCGGCGAAGACTCCCGGCAGGCTGGTTTCCATGGTAACGGTGTTGACCCGGATGGTGTCGCGATGGGTCCAGGCGAGATCCGGCATACGGTCGAACCAATGCCGTTCGATGCGCTGGCCGATGGCGCTGACGATCGCATCGGCCACGAGGTCGTAGTCGCTGCCTTCGATCGGTTTGGGTGACTGGCGATTTGAGCCGGGTACGGTCACCAGCTTGGCCTTGAGGCAACGCAGGGCGCCGACATGGCCGCCTTCGCCGGTCACCGCCATAGGGACGGTAAGCATTTCGAAGTGTACCCCTTCTTCTTCTGCCTGCTCCACTTCTTCATGATCGGCCGGCATCTCCTTGCGCGTGCGGCGGTAGGCGATGGTCACCTTCTCGCAACCGAGGCGCAGACAGGTACGGGCCGCGTCGATGGCGACATTGCCGCCGCCGATGACCACGACGTTTTTACCGGGGCAATGACGTTCGCCAAGCGCCACTCGCCTTAGAAAATCGACGGCCCCGTGTACCTGCGGGAAATCGTTTTCACCATCGATGCCGAGGTTGAAGGAGGCATGAGCCCCCACCGCAAAAAAGAAGGCCTCGAATCCTTCGGCACGCAGCGACTCCAGATCGACGTCTTTACCGAAGCGGGTATTGAAACGGAATTCGACCCCCAACTCCTCGATCTTGGCAACCTCGCGGTCGATGATATCCGACGGCAGGCGGTAGCGCGGGATCCCCACCAGAATCATGCCGCCGGCCCTCGGCAGCGCCTCGATCACCCGCACCGCATGGCCATGCAGGGCGAGGTAGTAGGCAGCGCTAAGACCGCCCGGTCCGGCACCGACGACGCACACCTTGCGACCGGTGGTCGGGGTTTTGCGGGGATTGTGGTAGCGGCCCACCGACATCGCCCGTTCGGCGGCGAAGGCCTTGAGAAACTTGATCGACACCGGGGTATCGATCCGCGCTCGGACGCACATCATTTCGCAGGGACGGGTGCACACCAGGCCGCATACCCAGGGCAGGGGATTGTCGCGGCGGATGACCTCGATGGCCTCGTCGTCATGGCCGAGGGCGATAAGCGACACATAAGTGGGAACGTCAATACCTGCCGGACAGGCCATCTGACAGGGTGCCGGGGTGAGATGGTCGCAGACGGAGGCAGCGCAATTGCGGTTTGCGGCATGGCTGCGAAAGACCTCGTCGTGCTCGGTCAGGCGAGCCTTCAGCCATATTCCGACCTCGACACTTACAGGATCGTCCTCGAAGTCGCACAGTTCCGCAACTCGGGTGTCGATGCAAGGCAGATGTTCGGCTCCGGCTCTCGCGCCGACGATGTCGCCAACCAGGGTGGCAATCTCTTCTATCAGACGACGGCCTCGGGGGTGGACAATCCGACGATCGGCAGGGATTTTTTTCAATTCCAGTAAGGTCTCGTGGACCGGGCATTGGCTAAAACTCATGGCTGACTCTCAAGTCGAAAAAGGTGCAGAAAGGGCAAGGCCGCCGCAGATGGCGGCCTTTGTCCCTCGAAAGTGCTCCTAGCCCCCAACAAGAGGGGATAAGTACAATCACGAAATTCTTTCTTAAGAAACAAGAAATGAATTTCTATTGTACTAAAATGTGCTGTTTTCAAAGGTCGTTACCGCTTCGGCATGGCGCTTTCGTTTCTTTTCCGTCATCGTCTGCGCCTCCCCGAACTCTAAACATTGGGTGGTGCAAGCGGTGACACAGGCGGGTTTCAAGCCCTGGTCGAGCCGATCCTTGCAATAATCGCATTTAACCACTTTGCCGATTTCCGGCTGCCACTGCGGTGCTCCCCAGGGGCAGGCGGCGATACAGGTTTTGCAGCCGACACAGAGGTTATGGTCGACAAAGACGATACCGTCGCCGGGCCGTTGCTGCATGGCACCGGTGGGGCAGGCGGCGACGCACCAGGGGTTCTCGCAATGAAAGCAGAGCATGAAGACGAAGGCGGTTCGCGGCAGACCACCGATCAGTTTTGGGCCGACCTCGACGATCTGGCACAAGCGGGGGCCTTGCGGCAGGCTCTTATTGGACTTGCATTGGATCTCGCAGGCATGACAGCCAATGCATTTGCGGGTATCCTGAGAAAGATGGTACCGGCTCATGAAAATTCTCCTTTAGGCAAAAGTTCAACACGACACGGGATGAGTCCGCATGGGACCTGTAAACCGTAATTGCAAGTTCCGCACCAGGGTTGTTTTATCGGAAAAAATTAAATTGTTTAAACCTGGCGCAATAAATTTGCGGCAGTCCTCAGTCGCCCATCTCGGCCATATAGGCGTCGAGGGTGCCCTCCAAAGCCAGTTTATGCCTGGCCTCTTCCTGACAAAGTATTTTGAAGACCTTCCGGGCCGCCTCGTCTTCCGCTTTGCCGAGCAGGAGATTGTAGAGAGCCAGGGCCTTCTCCTCCCGTTTGGCGGCGAGCATGAGGATGTCGCGGTAGGGCATGGCCGTGGTATAGACGATATCCGCGACATAGTTGCTGCGTTTGATATCGGTGATCCAGATGAAAGGGTAGTCGTCAAGGGTGCTGCCTGCGTCGCCGCTTTTGAGGTTTTCGAGAAGCAGGCGGTGCTTGTCTTCTTCGCCGGCGAACTGAAGAAAGAGATGTTTTTTATCTTTCATGGTTTCTTTTTCACCGACTATGCGATAGAAGTCGGCGGCCTCTTGTTCCTGGGAGATGGCGAAATCGATGATGGCGATTAAGTTGTTGAAATCCATAGGTCGTCCTCAAGGTCGAAGGGGTGGCAATCGATAGCATAGCCGCATTACAGATGCTGTCGGTGGATCAACGGGCTAATACTGCGGCCACTTTTTCTTCAAGTTCCGTTTTATCAATGGGTTTTACGCAATACTCTCCGGCTCCGAGGGCTAGCGCCTCGCGGGCGGTTTCGATGGTCGGGTAGCCGGTGAGCATGATGACTTTTAAGGCCGGATTGTTTTTCTTCAATTGTTCAAGGACCTGAATACCGCTCATCTTTTTTAGCTTAATATCGAGGATGGCCAGGTCGAGATAGTGTTTTTCGGCAAAGGCGATCGCCTCCTCTTCTTCGGAAAAGGTATGGACACTATGTTGCTTGCGGCTGAGGATTTTTTTAAGCAGCATTAATGCATCCGGCACATCGTCGAGCACGAGAATTTCCGCCATATCATTGCTTCTCCATATCATTTGTGGTGGTTGTCGGACGCGCTATGAGGCGGATACCCAGAGCTGCGTCAGGTAACCTTTGGTTGATTGTCCATGAGGTCACCGGGCGTTCCACGGAAATAACGTTCCATCCGGCGGCTGCAGAGACCAGCCACTTACCTGGTAGCACCTTTCATGCCTGATCGACCAGTTGTTTGGTATCTTCTGTTTATATTGATTTATTTCATCATGTTATCTGTTTTTTCGAGATCTCGGGGAGGATGGTGTCGTCAGCGCTGCCAGGTTTTTGCAACGTACGCGTTGCACTTTTTGTGAGTTCTCGGCAGGGTGCCGAATTTGTCGGCAGCTGGTTTTTTCAAACTTTTATTTGTCTGTTTATCCAAAGAATTAGATAAAAAATGGATGTATTCCGGGTGTCGCCGAATGGGCAAGAAAACATGCAGCATAATAGTTGCATGAAGAGGGGCAGCGATTCCGCATCCTGTCGATCGTCGGGGCCGGATGGTCCCCGTTCCGGATCAGAGCATCGCCCGGTCGATACCCGCCAGGGCAAGGAATGTATCGGCTTCGTCCGCCGCCTGTTGCTCGTTGGTCAAGCGCATATCCATCATTCTCGTGGCGGCAAGAAGCATTCCCAAACGCTGCAGCGCGAGGCTTGTCTCTGCCATTGAGGCCCGAGACATGGAGGCATCGAGCATTTCGCCCCGGAGGCTTGTCCTAAAGCCGAAACTGCCGAGAACACGATCTATAAAAGCAAGGCGGTAGCCCTGCTGCGTAACCGCGGCACCACCGCCTTTGAAGCGGAAATTGATATAATTGGTTTCGGCCGCCTCAGCGCACAGGGCGTCGATTACCGAGAAATGATAACCGAAACGGATGTTGAGATGCAGATATTCCCGGGAGACCACTGCATAACTGGCCAATAACTGCGAATCAAGAGAGAAGATTCCGCCGCTGAGCTGATCAAATTCCTGCCAGTCCACATGCTGCTGCTTTTTATCCCAGATAATCCTCGGGTCGGACATGCCCCGCCAGCAGGCCTGCATCGGTAAACTGGAGAGCTGCTCAACCGTTATGGTCTCTTTGGTTCGAGAGGTGCCCGACCGGTTTTGCAGATCGAGAACGTACATAACCAAGGGCAAGTCGGTCGCAAGTTTTTGCGCCTTGCCCAGGCCCCTGCCTTTGCGACCGACCAGAGTAAACATCTCCCGCACACATTGTTCATGACAGAAGCGGATCACATCATGCATTGAACGGCAATGTTCGGGGCTAAAGCTTTCGCCATCGGGGTCAGTCAGGCCGAGATGCACGGTGTGGCTTGCCAGGTCGGCATATTTGTCTTTCGGAAAATCGAGGTCGCTGCGATGTTTTCCGGTTTGCAGCAGGGCATTGACACAGCCGTTAAACACCCGACCGGAGGCTGCATCGACGGTTACCACCTGTCCCTCCACCAACAGAAGCCCCTGGCCAACCAGTACCGGGATGTTTCGTTCCCTGGCAACCGAGGCGAAATGGCTGGCCCGGCTGCCGCTTGCGGCGATGACTCCGGCCACTCGGTCGAGAAACTGCGACAAGGCCGGACGCAGGGTCGGCGTGACCACCACCGCGCCCATGGGGATATCGCGAAAGGCCTTGCCGTTCGGGGCATGAAACACCGGGCCGCAGGCGGTCCCGGCGGCGGCGCAGTGCAGATCGCTGTAGAGGATGTTGTCCAGGTCGGCGGGCCGAACAAGAGCCGGCGGCGGGTCTTTCTTCTGATGCAGGCGTCGGCATTGGAGAACCGTCATGGCACTCTCGCCTTGCACCCATTCAATATCCTGAGGACAACCGAAGTGCTTTTCCAAAGCCATTCCCCAAGTTCCGAGTTGCAGGAGGTCGCTTGTACGCAAGAGGCTATTCTTGCCGGTGAAATTGTCCGGCAAAGAGGAGATGGGGTGATGGCGGGAAAGATAATATTTTTCAGGAATCCGGGAGCCATCGACCAGGCCTTCCGCCAGCCCTGCCACGGCATATACACCGATGGCCTCTTCGGCGGTCGAGGTCGCCGGATCGCGGGTGTAGATAACCCCGGAGGCCCGTGGCGTCACCATCGGTATCACCAAGACAGCCATGGCGGTATCGGCGTCGCTCAGGCCATGGCGGAGACGGTAGTTTACCGCCCGAGGGCAATATTTCCCGGCAAGGACCCTTTTGTAGGCGGCCAGTATCTCGGTGGCAGGAACGTCGAGTTCGCTGGCATACTGCCCGGCAAACGATATGCGGCCGTCTTCGGCCAGAGCACTGGAGCGAACCGCCAGTAATGGCGCATGGCCGAGTGTCGTCACCGCCTGAACGATCTGCTCGGCGATTTCCTCGGGGATCTCGGCACTGAGGATGAATTCCTGTAATTCGCCGGTGATGCGGATTATGGTTTTGTTGTCATCGGCGTGGACCAGCTGGAACCGTTCGTTAAACCGGTGCTGCAGATGGTTGTCCTTGATGAAACGGTGAAAGGCATTGGCGGTAATGACGAAACCTTTTGGGATAGGAACTCCGATTCGTCCCGTCGCCGACAAATTGGCTGCCTTGCCGCCTGCCAGTTCAGGGGCGTCGGCGGCATGCCCCAGTTCGATAAGATAGGGCGGCATGCTGTTGTTTCTTGGCGGAATCAGGATATTTCTGATACCTGTTGCCAAGTGTTCGTGTTTTATCGGCAAGTGCCGGTAAGCCCTCGGGTTCATTGTCCGGAGGTGACCGACCATGGCTCCCACGGCCTCGGTCAACTGCTCAGAGAGGGCGGCAATCCGGGCTTGGTCTGCCGGATTATGCCCATAGATATGGCTTTCCAGATCGGCCACCAGCTCAAGGGCAATACCATCCTGGTGCAGGACATCGCGGAAGGCCTGGTAGGTGTTTCGGACAACCAGATCAGGAGTCAGAAGCCTGGCCAGCCAATGTTTTATGGATCGGGAGATGGTCATCTTTTCTTCTCGTTAACTGATTTCTAATAGTGATATTGCAAAAATACAAGGTGAAATTGCAGAGATATAGCCCTGGATGAACCCTGCAGTTTGCCGGATCGGCTTATGTATCTTTCGGAAAATCGAAGTCACTGCGATGTCTTTCGGCTTGCAGCCTTAATAATTTCTTAAAGCAACTTTATAGAATTTTTATATCCCCTTTAGATCCTGTTGAGAACCCTTTCGTATAGTGATCGTACCCAAAGAGCTTCTTGCAAGAGAATCACCCAGTGCTGCTTGAGATGCATACTATTTTTCGACTCTTGCAAGAGGCTCATAACCAAGGAGATTATTGTATGAAAAAGATCAAGTTGTTGTACGATGTGGCAAGGACCATGAAGAACATGGCGAAGATCGATGGTGTTATTACCGTCGATGTCCGGAAAGACCAGGAGGCGGTATTTTCCCTCAAAAACACGTTCGAAAAAGATGAAACAGGAAAAGTTAAGGCTGCTATTTCTGCAAAAACCAACTTGAACGGCGAGGATTTAACCAGGGAAAGCACCACGGAATTCACTCTGACGGAGGGTCATGGTCCGTGTATGATGTGGAAATCGTTGCATGGGCGTCACGACGCTGCCGGCTGTCACGGAATCAAGGGGGTGTTTCACCGAATCTCCGTGGTCCTCGGCATTCTCAGTAGCCTCAAGGTGGAAGATCAACCGAACGGGGCTGCGGTAATATCGCTTAATTTGAGCGAGGTCCCCGATGAGATCAAAACCATGCTGCGGGAGAAAATGCAGCAAAAGCATGCTGCGCACCCTGATTGCTGTTGCATGCAGGGATGCAAGAACATTGAAATGTTGAATGGTCTCGTGGTAATTACCGTCAATGGGAAACATGCCATCGACAAAGTAACCGTCAACCTGGACGGCAGGTCGCAGGACGCGGAGAACAAGGAGCATACCATGGCGGCAACTGCCGAATTGCAGTTGGCCTGGTAGTATGAACCAGGGACGCAGGATGCTTTGCATTGTGCGTCCCTGACGGTAACATAAGAGGTGGGGTAATCATTATGCGCTGGGGCAATAACCCGTGGAAAAAACAGGCGGATGCGGAATGTTGCGAGCCCCTCAAGAAATTCCACGACCACGTACATCGACATCACCTCGAATTTATGCGGTATCATCGCTGGTTCCGCTATGCCCGTCCGGCCGTCCTGCTTTTCAACCTGATCATTCTCTACCTGCTGTTCAGTTGGGCCGGCTTTAAGGCGGTAGGCATCTGCTTTGCCGTATTGATCGTCATCAAGGAAATCGTCCAATTCATCTTTCTGCTGCGCCTTGAGAAGAGAATCATTACGCCCATCGAGGAGTTGAGGCAGGGAGTGGATGAGATTGCCGGGGGTAATTATGATGTTCGTGTCGAGTGCCGTATCCCTAACGATCTCGGGCTGTTGATTACCTCTTTTAACGAAATGGCCAAGAAGCTGCAGCAGGGCGAAAAGATCAAAAACGAATACGAAGAAAACAGGAAGGCCCTGATCGCCAACATCTCCCACGACCTGAAAACCCCCATCACCTCGATTCAGGGATATATCGAGGCGCTGCTGGAAGGCTCGGCCCAGTCCCCGGAACAGCGGGATAAATATCTGAGAATCATCCATCATAACGTCGATTACCTTAACCGGCTCATCGACGATCTGTTTCTCTTTTCCAAGCTCGATATGCAAAAACTGGACTTTCACTTTGAAAGGATCTGCATTCGCAAGTACCTCACCGATCTGATGGAGGAGTACCGGCTTGAACTGGGAGACCGTAAGATTAAGCTCGACTTTGATGATGTGCTGCCGGGGAATCCCACCGTCTTGCTGGACGGCAAACGCTTTTACCAGGCCATTAATAATATTGTCAGGAATGCGGTCGGGCATGGACCGGACCAGGGGCTGAAGGTCAAGGTGAAGCTGTACCGGCGGGACACCTGGATCGCCGTTGATATCAAAGACAACGGACCGGGTATCCCCGAGGATAAGCTGCCGTATATCTTCGATCGTTTTTACCGGATCGACACGGAACGCGCCAAGGATTACAAGGGTACAGGTCTGGGCCTCGCCATCACCAAGGAGCTGGTTCAGGCCCATGGCGGAGAGGTTATGGCAACGAGCAGCAACGGCTACGGAACGTGCTTCACCGTTCTCCTGCCTGAAAGCACAGACAGTGAGGATGGCGGATGAAAAAGGTATTGATCATCGAGGATGACTTGGATATCGCCGAGCTGGAGAAAGACTATCTCCAACTGAACGGTTATCATGCAGAGATCGTTCGTGACGGTGCCGACGGCTTGAAAATGGCGGTTTCCGGTCGGTTCGATATCGTCGTCGTTGACCTGATGCTGCCCGGAAAAAACGGCTACGAAATCATCCGGGAAATCCGCAAAAAACTGGAGATCCCGGTTATTGTCGTCTCGGCAAAAAACGAGGATATCGATAAGATCAGGGGGCTGGATATCGGAGCTGATGATTACCTGACCAAACCGTTCAGCCCGGCCGAGTTCATGGCGCGGATCAAGTCACACCTGAAAAGGTACGAGAGACTTAAGGGCAACGCCGACAGCCATGAGACGCTGCTCTACAAAGGGTTGGAAATCAACACCGCATCCCACCAGGTCTTTGTCAACGGCAAGGAGGTCCAACTGACGACGAAAGAATATGAGATCCTGGTGTTTATGGCCGCGCATCCGAACATCGTTTTTACCAAGGAGCGGTTGCTGGAAGCCATTTGGGGAGATGACTATTATGGGGATACGGCAACGATCGCCGTGCATATCCAGAAGATTCGCAAGAAGATTGAATCCGATCCGGCGAATCCTACGTATATCGAAACCCTCTGGGGGACTGGCTATAGATTCAACCCGTAACAGAGAGTTACTTTGAAGCACAGATAAATTGTGGGGCGAATCACGGTTTCTCGAAGTTCATTGTAAAAGAAAGCTTGTTTCCATAAAAATCCTTCTCTACAAAACCGGCGGAAACGGCCGGCTGTCTTACAGATTGACACCACATAAAGTGAGGATCTGCAATTACCTCAGTTACAGATAGAATGCCATTTTGCTTCAAACTGGCAAATATTTCCTTCAGCGCGCAACTCTTATCAGGGATTTCTCCGAGCACAGTAACCAGCAAAACCCGATCATAGTAGTTCCTCTCAAGCTTTCCTTCTCCTGAATGCGCCTGCAACAGTCTGATATTGCCAATGTTTTCTGTCTCAAGTTTTGCTCTGACTTTTTGTAACATCCCGGATTGTACATCAAGGGCTGTTACCTCGCCTGCTTTACCAACTCTTTTTGCGAGCGGAATCGTCAGCCTGCCTGGACCACAGCCAAAATCCAATACTTTCATCCCTGGCTGAAGTGCCAAATGTTCAATTATTACATTTGCCCTGTTGTTTCTGAAAAAGGGGTTATCAAGTTCAATAAGCCAACCTAACCATGCAGGACAAGGAATGGATGCGCGGTTCGAAAAAAGTCTCCAGGTAAGGCCTATCAAAGCCAAAAATGCAACCAAGCCTATTACAACATATAAAAAAGACAAATCCTTACCCCTTAACCAAAATGGGAAACACCCATGTTACGCCTCTGCCTGTGACCGCCGCCATGCCCGCCAAAGAGTTACGGCCATCAAACCAACTGCCAGTACCCGCAAACAATTGGCCAACGAGGTATCCCAGGACAATAGGCCCCAATTCTGAAGGATGCGAGTCCAATCATGGAACTCCTCCGGGTCCAGGCCGCCCACCAGTGGTAAGTTGTGAGCCCTCGCATCCGCCATGTAGCGCGCCACATTTAGCAGGTTTTCGGCAAACCAGATAAGACAGAAATAGAACCCCGTATATTTCTGCTGGGTAAGCGCCAAAAGAACCGCATCTTTCCGCGCCGTGCCGGGCATGTCATAATCGGGCAACCTAAAAAATATAAAGGAGGTAGCCCATGACAACCCAGAACAACAAGCAAAGCGAAACAGGCGAGACCAAGAAATGGCAGGC
>CAIQWD010000052.1 GCA_903875445.1 uncultured delta proteobacterium
CAGCAGAAGGCAGAACAACAACAGCAGCTAAAAGCCCAGCAGCAACAGAGGGCAGAGCAAGAACAACAACTAAAAGCCCAGCAGCAACAGCAGAAGGCAGAACAACAACAGCAGCTAAAAGCCCAGCAGCAACAGCAACAGAGGGCAGAGCAAGAACAACAACTAAAAGCTCAGCAGCAACAGCAGCAGAAGGCAGAACAACAACAGCAACTAAAAGCTCAGCAGCAACAGCAGCAGAGGGCAGAGCAAGAACAACAACTAAAAGCTCAGCAGCAACAGCAGCAGAGGGCAGAACAACAACAGCAACAGCAGAAAGCCCAGCAGCAACAGCAGCAGCAAAAGGCAGAACAACAACAGCAGAAAGCTCAACAGCAACAGCAGCCGCAGCAGCAGAAAGCTCAGCAGCAGCAAGCTCAGCAACAACAGCAGCAGCAAAAAGAAGCCCTGCATAAGTTCTGTCAGCAGAATCCCGACGATCCAAAGTGTAAGCAAAAATAATTTGACAATGGCCTAGGAATGAACAAACCTCTCACAGGGTGTGAACAACGAACAGAGAAAAATGAACAATGTCGAATTCGATCATGCCCTTCTTCTTGAACTTGCGGCAATGAAGATGCCCTTTGGCAAATACGCCGGACGACGGCTCATCGATCTGCCGGAACCCTACGTTGTCTGGTTTGCCCGGAAGGGATTTCCTCAAGGCAAGTTGGGGCAGATGCTGGCAATTGTCCATGAGATCAAGATCAACGGCCTGGAGTACCTTTTTGCACCTATTATTTCGCAAAAATAAGGGTCTTTTGCCGGCGGTTTTACTCTCTCTTGGCGTTGTGCTTTCATCCTGTGCGGGGGAAAAAAGTCAACATGTCACAAAGGAGTTTGCGGTGCCGGGTGAATATACCTTTGCCGTGCCCTATTCAGAAGCCTGGAAAGGAACAGTGCTTGCAATTTCCGAGGAAGAAAGGATAAGCACCCTGGAAAAGGAGAGTGGACTCATCGTAACCGAGTACAGAAACATCAATAAGCTGGTGCAGCTCCTGCTTCCCGCCCCCATGATCGGGAAGGTCTATAAAAATGGCTATACCGTGCAACTGCACGAGGTTGCCTCCGGACAAACACGTATAGGAGTAAAATCGAAGCTGTTCTTGGAACAGTTTTCATTCCATAACAGCGAGCTGCATGAGGATTCGATTGAGGCGTATATGCGGCAGGAGCTTTTCAGGAAGATCTGTATACATCTTAAGCCGGATGCCCGTCAATGCCTGGCGCTCTTTCCGGATTACCATATGGTATCCGCCTCCTGCCCGGCAGCGCCGCCAGCCTCAAAGGCGGGAATTACCGGACAGGCGGCACCACCCCAGGTGACTGCCCCCAAGCCAAAGGTAATGCCGGTAAAGACGGTGCAACAGGCCCTTGTCAAGGCAGGTTATGAACCCGGACCGGTGGATGGGCGGATGGGGCAGAAGACCCGGGCCGCCATCCTCCATTTTCAACAGGACAAAGGTATTGACGAGACAGGCACTGTCGATTGGGTAACCATGCAAGCCCTTGGTTTTTAAAGGCAGTTATCAAAAGCGGATACGCCCAAGAAAGTCGGCAACCGTCTTCATCCCTTGGCGAAACTGGTTCAGGCTGAATTTTTCATTGGGGGCGTGAATCCTGTCGTCGGGCAGGCCGAAGCCTAACAGTACTATCGGCACCTTCAGCACTTCGGCAAAGAGCGCAGCAATGGGGATCGATCCGCCCTCGCGCATAAACACCGGAAGGGCACCGAATATTGCTTCAACAGATTTGGCGGCGGCGCGAAGATACGGGTTGTCGGGATTTACCGACAGACCTCTGCCGCCGTGCAGGTTGGTGAGGTGGAAACGGTAGCCGGACGGCATTTTGTTTCCTACCGCCTCTTCGAGCCAGCCGAAGACCTCATTCGGATCAAGGTTTGCCGGCAGACGCAGGCTCACCTTGGCGACCGCCTCGGCGGGAATCACGGTCTTTGCCCCTTCTCCAGTAAAACCGCCGCGAATGCCGTGCACTTCAAGGGTCGGACGCAGGCCGATCCGTTCGAGTGCCGGATAGGCACCCTCCCCCACCATGGCGCTCACCCCCATTTCGGCCTTCAATGCCTCTTCGATATGAAGCGGATCGTCCTGCCAGAATTGCTTATCCGCAGGGCTTGGTACCGGAATGGCCGCAGCCAATTGCGGAATATCGATGCTCCCATCTTCGCCCTTCAGACGACCGAGCAACAGGCAGAGGGCGTGCAGCGGATTGGGTGCCACCCCACCATAACTGCCGGAATGCAGATCGGTTTTGGCACCGGACACGACAATTTCAGTATAGAGAATGCCGCGCAGTCCGGTAATAAGTGACGGCTGCTCTGCATTGACCATATGCGTATCGCAGATCAGCACGGCATCGGCCTGGAGATGTTCTGGATGGCTGCGTACATAGTCGGCAATAGCCGCACCGCCGGCCTCTTCCTCTCCTTCCAGGAGAATTTTGACATTCACCGGCAGGCCGGCGTCGACCTTGGCCCAGGCTTCGAGGGCGGCCAGGACCAGCATCACCTGACCCTTGTCGTCACTGGTCCCGCGGCCGTAGATGTTGCCGCCACGAATGGTTGGTTGAAAGGGCGGCGAAGACCACAGGTGCAGCGGATCGACCGGCTGGACATCATAATGGCCATAGATGAGTAAGGTCGGCTGACGGGGATCAACCTGCCATTCGCCGTATACCAAGGGGTGTCCGGCGGTGGCGACGAGTTTCGCCTCGGGAAAGCCGATGGCCGTCAGTCTTTCTCGCGCCCAATGGGCGGCTCTGCGAACGTCTTCCGCATACTCGGGGAGAGTGCTGATGCTCGGTATCGCCAGCCACTCCTCTAAGTGACCGACGAAACGGTCGAAGTTTTCGTCCAGATAGTTGTTGCGCTTCGCCTGTCCGTCCATCTTTGCCTCCACCATTCCCAATTGCAGCCTTGCCTGCCAAGTATACATTGGTACATTGGTCGGTAATCCTAATCGACATGAGCCTGACCGGCAACTGATTTTTCAGAAAGTCCCGGATGCAGCAGGTTTTTTCTCCCGGCGTAAAAGAGGAGAACGCGCAGTGGACAGGACATGGCTTCACCCTGTATGATTGTTTCTGACCTTTTACATGTGTCCTGGCCTCTCGAACCGGCAACTCGATTGCCATTCTCAACCCTTGGAGCCTGCTATGAAATGGATGCAATTTTTCACCCCTGTCGCCTCAATCAACTGGGAGGAGGCCAACCAATTGGTTGCCGACCATCCCGCCGGTGACGTCCTTTTTCTCGATGTCCGCCAGCCGAAGGAATACGCAGCCGGTCACTTGCCGGGCGCAAAACTCCTGCCCCTTGGCGACCTCGACAGTCGTCTCGGCGAACTTGCACAGGAAAAGCCGATTGTCATCTACTGAGCAATAGGCGGGCGCAGCCGGGTTGCTGCGCAGATGCTGGCCGGCAAGGGTTTCCAAAAGGTTTACAATCTTTCCGGCGGGATCAAGGCCTGGGGCAAAGAGGTGGCGAGGGGGCCTGAGGACGTCGGGTTGCACCTCTTCGCCGAGGCGGCAAGCGGCGAGGAAGCCGTCATCATCGGTTTCGGCCTGGAGATGGGCCTTAGGGATTTCTATCTGACCATGCAACGGCGGGTGGTGCGGGAGGCAACGAAAAGCCTTTTCGGTAAACTGGCCGATATCGAAATCCGCCATCAGGAACAACTGGTACAACTGTACGAAGAACTTACCGGCAGGCGGCTGTCCGTTACCGATTTTGCGGCAAAAATTGCCGAACCGGCAATGGAAGGCGGCCTGACTACCGAGGAATATCTCCAGCTCTATAAAACCGATCTCGACTCCGAATCGGAAGTCCTGTCCCTTGCCCTGGCGATCGAAGCGCAGGCCCTCGATCTGTATCTGCGGGCGGCGGAAAAAAGCACGGATGCCGGCAGCGAACAGGTGTTGCGCCGAATCGCCGCGGAAGAACGCAGTCATATCGCCATGTTGAGCAATTATATTGAGCATCAGCAGGATCTTGCATGAAAAAACAACTTCTTCTCATCGGCGGCGGCCATGCCCATATGGTGACGCTTGCCAACCTGGGGAACTTCACCGATAAAGGCTTTGGTGTCACCGTCATCCAGCCCTCCGAATACCACTATTACAGCGGTATGGGGCCGGGCATGCTGGGTGGGACCTACCAGCCGGAGGAAATCCGCTTTGCCACTCGCCGGCAGGTCGAGGCCAAGGGCGGCCGCTTTGTCCTCGGCAAGGCCTATCGGATCGACCCGCATAAACGCCTGGTGTATCTTGAGGGCACGGAAGAAGAGATCCCCTTTGATGTGCTGTCCTGCAATGCCGGTTCCTATGTGCCCAGGGACAACATGGGCGGCCATTTCCCCAACGTTTTCACCCCGAAACCCATTGAAGAGCTGCTGCTTGCCAAAAAAATGATCCTCGAACTCGCCAAGGCCCGGCAGATACGGGTTGCGGTCATCGGCAGCGGCCCGTCGGCCGTCGAGATCGCCGGCAATATCCATCAGCTATGTCTTCGGCAGGGTGCGACGATGCCGCAGATTCAACTCTTCGGCGGCAGGAGTTTCATGTCCGGGCGGCCTCCCCGGATTCGCCGCCTAGTAAAGAAAATCCTTTTACTAAAAGGCATAGAGATCCTTGAAGCCGGGCATGTTCGGCGAATTGACAATGAGCGTATTTATCTGGAAAACGGTCAGGAATACCCGTCCGATCTTACCTTTGCCGCGGTGGGGGTGAAACCGTCGCAGATCTTTGCCCGCTCCGGTCTGCCGATCGGCCAGGATGGCGGACTGCAAGTGAATGAATATTTGCAGTCGATCCGCTATCAAAATATTTTCGGCGGCGGCGATTGTATCCATTTCGCGGCGGAGCCCCTGGACAAGGTCGGGGTCTATGCGGTACGCCAGAATCCCGTCTTGTATCATAACCTGCTAGCTTGCCTTGAAGACCGGCCGCTGGTAAAATTTGTACCCGGAGGGAAATATCTCCTCATATATAATCTGGGCGATGGGGACGGGGTTCTTGGCAAATGGTCCTTTGCCTTCGCCGGAAAACTGGCGTTTTCCATTAAAGACTGGATAGATCGCCGGTTTATCAAAACTTTTCAGGAAAACATCGATACTCCGTAGACGAGCACCCGGCCGCAAGAAGATGACAGGAGCCGTTTTTCCGTTCTTGATCTTCCTGCCGTTTTCCCTTAAAAGGAGAAGATACAAGCAGGTGCCGTTTTTGTCGGGACGATCATCAGGACTTTTTTCAGGTCACAATTTGCAACGTTGAGGTATGACTATGAGCAATTGGGAGTGTGGGGTTTGCGGATATACTCACAAGGAAGCCGAACCACCGGAAACTTGCCCGGTGTGTGAGGCCCCGAAGAAAATGTTCAAGGAAGTGATCGGGGCGCGGCCGGCCGAAGGTGGTACGACGGCGGCCAGTCCTCCGGTGCGAAGGTGGCGGTGCTTGGTTTGCGGCTATATCCATGACGGCAACGAACCGCCGGAAAGCTGCCCGGTCTGTGCCGCCCCAAAAAACCAGTTTGTGGAAATCGACGCGGATGGCAAGAAAATCGGCGAAGCCGGCGGCGCGATGACTGTCGGCAGCGGAGTCGCGGGCAGTGAAAAATCGGGTAAGGCGAAGAGATCGTTTTTTAATATACTCGCCGATCTGGTGCTGAAACTCCACCTGCATCCGATTACCGTCCATTTTCCCCAAGGCTTGCTGCCGGCTGCCGTGGTTTTTCTGGCGATCTCGGCATATGTGAATATCGCCGGCCTGGAACTGGCGGCTTATTATAACCTAATCTTTGTCCTGCTGATGTTGCCGGTTGTTCTCCTCACTGGCTTTATCGAATGGCAAAAGCGCTATAAGGGCATCAAATCCCTGATTTTCATCACCAAGATCCTCTGCAGTCTGGTGGTGCTTGCGACCACCAATATCCTGGTCTTCTGGCGACTGATCGATCCTGCGGTATTGACCCATGGTTCGCCGTCGCGCTTTATCTATCTGGGTGTCGCCGGCGGCATGCTGGCTGCCGCCGTTCTTGCCGGGCATCTCGGCGGCAAGCTGGTATTCGGCAGGCGGGGCTGATCGACTGCCTTGGTCGTTGTATCGGCGCCAGCAGATACAACGACCCCGCCTCCCGTCCGACCTACTTCGGCAGGAACGGCGTGAGATCCTTCTCGTAACGATTCTTCACCTTAAAACCCTTGCTATTCAAAGCAGCCATGGCTTTGCCGCCATCCTGACCCGCAACCCGCAGTACCATCTCGGTAATCCCCGGATACCTGTTGTCCGGCCAGCAGAACAGGCTCTGGATATTGATGCCTTCATCCTTCAGGGTATCCGCCACCTCCGCCAATTTACCGATGGAGTCGCGCACGAAAATGCTGAGGCGGACGCTTTCGTCACTGATCCCTATGGCCTGCAGCAGCACCCCCATGACATCGGTGCTGGTAATGATCCCGGCTAAGTCGTCTCCTTCCATGACCGGCAGGGCGCTGATCCTGTTCTGCTGCATAACGAGTGCCGCCCGCTCGATGGTGGTGCTGGTGGGAATGGTGACCACGGTCTTGATCATGATCATCGACACCAGAACCTTCTGCAGCAGGTAGTTGAGTTCATGGGTACTGAGAGAGGTGGCGGGCGACGCCCAGTTCTGCTTGAGATCCCGGTCGGAGACGATCCCCACCAGTTTCTTTTTATCGTTGACCACCAGGAGATGATCGATCTTCTCTTTCTCAATGAGATCCCGCGCCTCAACGAGGGTGGTTTTCGGGGAGATGGTGATAAGGTCGGTATGCATTATTCGGTCGATATACATGCTTGTTTCCTCCGTAAAATTATGATTTATCCTCCATTATAGAGTGGCAGACGAAGTTGTCAAAACAAAGCGCTGTTCTTGCCGGAAAATATCAACCCTCTCAGAGGAATGTGCGGTGGCAAAGTATTGACGGCGCCCAAGGAGTATGGTTTTCTAGGAACTGAAATAAAACTTGCTGGAATGCTGGTTTTCAGGGTAGCTTGCTCAGTTATTTTTCGCTCGGTGCAAGGATTTTTGATTCATCGTATTGGAGATTTTTTACCCATCAGGAGAGATTGTGACACACACGAAAGAAAATGGTCTGTGGATGTCCGGGAATGAGGCCATCGCCCTTGGTGCCTATGAGGCCGGAGTGAAGATTGCTTCCGGCTATCCCGGCACCCCTTCGACGGAAATCATGGAGAACCTCTCGCGTTACGAGGGGGTATATACCGAATGGGCGCCCAATGAAAAGGTCGGGCTGGAAGTTGCCATCGGCGCCTCTTTTGCTGGAGTCAGAGCCCTTGCCACCATGAAGCATGTCGGTGTCAATGTCGCCGCCGACCCGCTCTTTACTGCCTCCTATACCGGTGTCTGCGGCGGTTTGGTGATCGTCAGCGCCGACGATCCGGAGATGCACTCGTCACAGAACGAACAGGATAACCGCAACTATGCCTTTGCCGCTAAGGTGCCGATGCTTGAGCCCTCCGAGCCCAGCGAGGCCAAGGAGATGATCAAACTGGCCTTCGAGTTGAGTGAAGATCTCGACACCCCGGTCATACTGCGCATTACCACCCGGGTGTCGCACGTCAAAGGGGTGGTTACGGAAGGTGAAAAAACTACCTCAAAAGCTGCCTGCGGTATCAACAAAATGCCGAGTAAGCTGGTCATGCTCCCGGCCATGGCGCGGCAGCGCCGCAACGTGGTCGAAGAACGCATGCAGAAATGCCGAGAGTTGGCGGAAACGGCAGCGTTTAACCGCATTGAACCGGGCGATGGCAAGAGGGGCTTCATCACCTCCGGCGTCTCCTACCTCTATGTCAAGGAGGCCTTTCCCGAGGCGGCTGTTCTGAAACTCGGAATGTGCTGGCCGCTGCCGGAGAGAAAGATCCGTGAATTTGCCGGCATGGTCGAAGAACTGATCATCGTCGAAGAACTCGATCCCTTTCTCGAAACCCATATCAAGGCCATGGGCATCGTCTGCCACGGCAAAGACTGCATCCCCAACCAGGGCGAGCTGAATACCGCCATTGTCCGCGAGGCGATCGAGCCCGGCTCGGGACCGGAGCTTTTCGCCCCGGTGGAGTTGCCCAACCGGCCGCCGAATATGTGTGCCGGCTGCCCGCACCGCGGCATCTTCTATAATCTTTCGCGGATGAAGGTCTTTGTCTCCGGCGATATCGGCTGCTACACCCTGGGCTTTCTGCCGCCGCTGTCGGCCATGGATTCCTGCGTCTGCATGGGCGCCTCGGTTTCCATCGCTCACGGCATGGCCAAGGCGCTTGGCGAGGACGGCTACAACAAGGTGGTGTCGGTGATCGGCGATTCGACCTTCATCCATTCGGGCATTACCGGCCTGATCAACACGGTGTACAACAACTCGGCTTCCACCCTCATCATCCTCGATAACCGCATCACCGCCATGACCGGCCAGCAGCCCAACCCGGCCAGCGGCTATAACATCAAGGGTGAGGCGGCCACCAGCCTCGATCTCGAAGCCCTTTGCCGGGCGGTCGGGGTTAAGCATGTGTACAAGGTCAATCCCCACGACGTAGTCGAAACCCGCAAGGTGCTGAAGGAGGCGGTAGAACTGCGCGAGCCCTCGGTGGTTCTCTCTCAGGCGCCCTGTGTGCTCCTGCCGGAGATGAAAGCGCGCCGACCGGTTTCCTATTTCACCAACCAGGAAAATTGCGTCGGCTGCATGTCCTGCATCCGCCTCGGCTGTCCGGCCCTCAGCTGGAATCCCTTTGCCGAGGGCGAGGCTCTGAGCCGCGGCTACCGGGGCAGTCAGAAAGGCCTTTCGAAGATCGATGAAATCCTCTGCAATGACTGCGGCCAATGTGTTTCACTCTGTAAATTCAACGCCATTACCCGCGCGGAGGGGAAAAAATGAAAGAAAAAGGCAATATCCTCTTTTCCGGAGTAGGCGGCCAGGGCATCCTCCTGGCCAGCGAAATTACGGTTTACAGCCTGTTGTCGGCGGGCTACGATGCGAAAAAGAGCGAGGTGCACGGCATGGCCCAGCGCGGCGGCTCGGTCACCGCCCAGCTGCGTTACGGCAAGAAGGTCTATTCGCCGCTCATCGAGCCGGGCTGTGTCGATATCCAGATGGCCTTCGAGATGATGGAGGCGGTGCGCTACCTCCCCTATCTTCATAAGGGCAGCAAGGTTATCGTCAACACCCAGAGGATTCTGCCGCCGTCGGTGGCAACCGGCCAGGCGCTCTATCCGGAGAATGTCCTTGATCATCTACGGGAGCGGCAGATCGTCGTGGTGCCGGTCGATGCCTTTGAGCTGGCCCGCGCCGTCGGTGAGATCAAAACCGCCAATGTGGTAATGGTGGGCGCCTTGTCGACATTTTTGCCGGTTGACCCGGCGGTTTTTGCGGAGATTATCCGTACCCGGGTGCCGGAGCGCTTCCGGGAGGTCAATTTGCAGGCCTTTCTCGCGGGACGAAAGGTCAGCCAATAAGTGGAGGGGGAAGAAATGTCGGTACATTATTGGGATGAAGAAATAGAGACCCTGCCGAGGGTCGGTCTGGAATCGATCCAGCTGCGCCGTTTGCAGCATCTGGTAGCGCGGGTCTATAAAACGGTTGCGCCCTATCGGAAAAAGATGGAGGAAGCCGGGATCAGACCTGAGGATATCAAGGGTCTTGCCGATCTGGCCAAGCTGCCCTTTACGGTCAAGGACGATCTGCGCGACAACTACCCCTTCGGCCTCTTCACCGTCCCCCTTGAAGAGGTGGTGCGGGTGCACGCCTCTTCCGGGACCACCGGCAAACCGACCGTCGTCGGTTATACCGCAAAAGACATCGAGACCTGGGCAAATGTCATGGCCCGCGCCCTGTGCTGCGCCGGTGCCACCAAGGGCGATATGATCCATAACGCCTACGGTTACGGCCTCTTTACCGGTGGCCTCGGCGCCCACTACGGCATCGAGAAGCTGGGGGCCACCGCCATTCCGGCATCCGGCGGCAATTCCAAGCGGCAGATCACCATCATGCGCGACTTCGGCTCGACCGTGCTCCTTTCCACCCCGTCCTATGCCTTAAATCTTGCCGACGCCATGGATGCCATGAAGATCGATCCCAAATCCCTGTCGCTGCGGGTGGGGATCTTCGGCGCCGAGCCATGGAGCGAAAGCATGCGCGAGGAGGTGGAGCGCAAGCTGAATCTGAAAGCCACCGATATCTATGGCCTATCCGAGGTGATGGGGCCGGGCGTTGCCCAGGAATGCCTGGTGACCGATCGCGGCATGCATATCTGTGAGGACCATTTCCTGCCGGAGATCATCGATCCGGAGACCGGCGAGGTGCTGCCGCCGGGTGAAAAAGGCGAGCTGGTGTTCACGACGCTTACCAAGGAGGCCTTTCCGATCATCCGCTACCGCACCAAGGATATCTCCCGGCTTTACTACGAGCCCTGCGGCTGCGGCCGGACCATGGTGCGTATGGAAAAGGTCACCGGGCGGACCGACGATATGCTCATCATTCGCGGGGTCAACGTCTTCCCGTCGCAGGTGGAGCATGTCCTGGTAGGCATAGAAGGCGTCGAACCGCACTACGTGATTATCGTCGAACGGGAAGGCAATCTCGATACCATGCAGGTGCAGGTGGAAGTCAGCGAAGGGCTATTCTCCGATGAGATCCGCGTGCTGGAAAATCTGACTAAATATATTCAGAAAGAGATTAAGGATCTGCTCGGGGTCACCTGCAAGGTGAAACTAGTGGAACCGAAGACCATACAGCGCAGTGAAGGCAAGGCGCAGCGGGTTATCGACAAGCGTAAAATCTGAGACAGAGAGGGTATCATGCTGGTAGAACAAATTGCCGTATTCTTAGAGAACAAATCGGGACGACTGGCGGAGATCACCGCCATCCTGGCGGAAAACGCCATTAACATTCGCGCCCTGTCGGTGGCCGACACCGCCGATTTCGGCATCCTGCGACTGATTGTCGACAAGGTTGAACAGGCCAAAGCGGTGCTCCGCGAAAACGGCTTCACCGTCGGCAAGACCCAGGTTCTGGCGGTCGAGGTCGAGGACAAGACCGGGGGCCTGGCGCGGGTGCTGAAATGCATCAAGGATGCCGGCATCAATGTCGAGTATATGTACGCCTTTGTCAACAAAACCGGGGAAAATGCCGTACTGATCTTCCGTTTCGAGAAGATGGAGGAGGCGATGGCCACCCTGCTCAAGGAAGGCTTCACCATTCTCAGCCGCGAACAGATCTGCAGCCTGTAATCCTACGGGAAACAGGCCCTAACCTTAACCGTTAACGATTGGATCGCAATGTACTGGCAAAAAGATCAGGAATGTCTGCCACGGCCGGAGCTTACAAAACTGCAACTTGAGCGGCTTCGTCACACCCTGCACCGGGTCGGCAACAATGTTCCGTTTTATCGGAATAAATTCAATGAATTAAAGCTCCATCCCGAGAAAATAACCAGTCTCGAAGAGCTGCGCGATTATCCGTTCACCTGCAAACAGGATCTCCGTAATAATTACCCCTACGGCCTTTTTGCCGTGCCGCTACGCGATGTCGTCCGGGTTCATGCCTCTTCCGGGACGACAGGAAGTTCAACGGTTGTCGGCTATACCCGTAACGATATCGTTACCTGGTCGGATCTGGTGGCGAGGATTCTCTGCGGCGCCGGGGTGACCGCCGACGATGTTATCCAGATCGCCTTCGGCTACGGCCTTTTTACCGGCGGCTTCGGCCTGCATTACGGCGCGGAACGACTCGGCGCTTCGGTTATCCCGATTTCCTCGGGGAACACCAAAAGGCAGATCCAGATCATGCAGGATTTTAAGACCACCGCCCTGGTCTGTACCCCCTCCTATGCCCTGAAAATGGCCGACGTGATGATGGACATGGGGATCAATCCCAACGGCTTGTCGCTGCGCTACGGTCTCTTCGGCGCCGAGCCCTGGTCCGAGGCGATGCGCCAGGAAATCAACGAGCGCCTGGGGATTCGCGCAACCGACAACTACGGCCTGTCCGAGGTGATGGGTCCGGGGGTCGCCGGCGAGTGCCAGGAGTGCAATGGTCTGCATATCAACGAAGATCATTTCCTGGTCGAGGTCCTGAATCCCGAGACGCTTACGCCGGTAGCGCCGGGCGAAGTGGGCGAGCTGGTGCTCACCACCCTTACCAAGGAGGCCTTTCCGGTCATTCGCTACCGAACGCGGGATCTCACCCGCCTCTTGCCCGAGCCCTGCCCCTGCGGTCGGACCTTTGTGCGCATGAGCCGGATGCTCGGCCGTTCCGACGATATGCTGATCATCAAAGGAGTGAATGTCTTCCCCACCCAGATCGAGTCGGTTCTTTTTGACATCGAAGGCACCGAGCCCCACTATCGCCTGATCGTCGAAAGGGAGAATAACGAGGACAAGCTGACGGTTATGGTCGAGGTGGTCGAATCGATCTTCTTTGATGAGATGAAAAAGCAGAAGGCCCTGGTGGAAACCATCAAGAAGCGCCTGGCCTCGGAGTTGGGCGTCGGGGTGGAGATCAAGCTGGTCGAAGAACGGTCTCTTGAGCGTTTTAACGGCAAGGCGGAGCGGGTTATCGACAAGCGGCAGCTGTAAGGCTCCTCATCAGCCCACTTTGAACCGGTTGACCAGGGATTTCAACTGGACCGAGAGTTCCGAGAGAGCCGTAGCACTGTTCTGAACCTGGTTGCTGTTGTTCTCAACCTGTGTCGACTGGACATTGATATCGGCTATCTCTCTCGTGATATCGGTTATGACAAGGGTGCTTTGTGCCACGTTTTCATTGACTTCGGCGATCCCCTGCGAGGCCTGGGTAATGTTATTGGCAATTTCCCTCGTGGCCGCCGATTGTTCCTCCACGGCCGTGGCGATGGTGTTGATCATCTCGTTGATCTCTTCGATTATCTTCGAAATCTTCTCAATATCGGTAATGGTCGAGGTGGTGGTGGTTTGCATCTCGTTGATCTGATTTTTGATATCCACCGTGGCTATGGCGGTCTGTTTAGCCAGTTCCTTGATTTCATTGGCGACAACGGCAAAGCCTTTGCCCGCCTCACCGGCCCTTGCCGCTTCAATGGTGGCGTTGAGGGCGAGGAGATTGGTTTGCTCGCTGATCTCGGTGATGGTCTCGGTTACTTTACCGATTTTATTGGCGGACTCACCAAGAGATGCCATTTTCGCCGATGCCAATTGCGACTGATTGACCGCCGAGGCGGTAATTGACCTGGCCTTTTCGGTATTTTGGGCGATTTCATTGACGGTAGCGGTCATCTCTTCGGTTGAGGTGGCAACGATACCGACATTGCTGGCACTTTCTTCCATGGCTGCGGACACCGATTGGATGTTGGAATTCATCTCCTCGGCGGCACCGGCAACCGTTGTCGATTTGGAGGAGGTTTCCCGCGCAGCGGCGTTCAGTTGCGCAGAAATGGAGGTCAATTCGGACGAGGAACCTGTCAAGGTATTGACTCCGGCAATAATCTCCTTGACCATGGCGCCTAGCTGGCTGACCATGGTGTTGAGGGCGGCGGCCATGAGCCCGATCTCGTCGGCCTGCTTGATATCGAGATTCTTGGTGAAGTCGCCACCCGCCATGGTTTCGGCAAAGGCCGCCGTTTTGCGGACTGGACCGGTAATGGCCCTGGTAAGGAAGATGCCGATGGTGACACCAAAGACAATGGCGATTGCCGAGACAACCAGCATGGTTATGAGGGCGGAGCGGCTGGCGGCGGCCAGCTTGGGGCTGAGTTCGTCCTGGGTTCCGAGATAGCTCAAATTGATGTTATCGGTCGTCTCAATAATCTCCGGACCGAGTTTATCGAGAGAATTGGCGACAAGGGCGTTGCGCTCATTGGTTTTGGCGACCAGGAGGGTAAATTTCCCCCGGTATTCTGTCAGATTTTTGTTCATATCGTCGACCATTGCCTGCCACTCCACTCGCAACAGGGCACCTTTCAGTTCCTTCAGGGCCGGTTCCAACTCGGTCAGATCGGTAACCACCAGCTCGGCATTCGCGGTGCTGCCGGTGTCGAGAAAACTGCTGACATGCAACCTGCCGAGGAGCAGGCGACGTATGGTCAATCCGGCGAGGTAACCGGTGTTCGTCGCCCCGGTTTTGGCAGCCTTATCCATAAGATCGGTAAGGGCCTGTTCCATCGCACCCCCGAGTTTGTCGAGATCCGTCACCAGTTTCTCCAACTCGACTTTAATGACGACAATTTTGGTAAATGTCGCATCGTAAGTTACGATTTTCTCATTAACAAGAGTCAGCTTCTGTGCCAAATCAGGATTTTTCACCGACTGGCCGGCAGTTGCCATGAAACCTTTGCTCTTTTCGATAAAGTCTTTGTAGCGTTTGCTGTCGTTTTCCATGCCGCTGATGAGAAAATTCTTCACGCTGACCTGCGCCATCAACATATTGGCCTGGATACGACCGATAAGGTTGGTTTGCTGGGCGATACCACGGAAATCGGATACACCTTGATCGAGCGTGGTCAATCCTCGCCAAGAGAACAGGGAGACGCACATGGTGAGGAGGAGGAGGATGCCGAATCCCATACCGATCTTCATCGCCAGTTTCATGTTTTTCATTCCCTTACTCCTCCAAGTATTTCCTTGGCTGATACCAGCCTTCGTCCTTCCCTCTCCTCAGCGGTTTCTACGCCGAGATGTTCCTGAAATTTGCCCTGAGCAATCTTCAGTTTTCGGAAGTTTACAACTATTTTCGCTCAAATTGGAAGGGAATCGGGGAAAATATTTTCAAGAAAGAAGAGGGAAATGCCATCCGACGTCAGATTTTTCGAAATCCCTGGTAGACCTTAAGAAACTCGAATTTGCCGACGGCAAGAAAGTGCTCGTAACTCCATGTTTCGTCGGTCAAAAGCTCTCTATATTCGGGTTTTATTACGTAGGCCATGGCCAGGCGGAAACCCGATTGCTGCGTCAGCACCTGTACCTCCTGCCGAACGTACTGCTCGCCTTCAAAACTGTCGAGTCGCACCATTGCCCCTGGCGGCAGATCGAGATAGAGGACGCCTTCGACCTCGGCTCCCGGATGGGCAGCGATGCCCGGATATTCTTCGCCGCGAATACACGAGCGCTTAAAATCCTTGAGGGTCGCAGGAATGCAGTCGGCACGGCAGCCGGCTACCTGAAACATGATATCACTGCACATCAGTGATCCGTAGGTGAAAAGATTTTGCATTGCTCATACATCCTTTTAGATTTCGATTAGAACGGCAGATCGAGCGCCCGGCAGAGAAAACGCATGTACGGCGCCGCCTGGCGGAAGCGCTCCACCATCAGCGGCAGCAGTGCCGCCCCGGTTGCCTGTGTCGAGGTCAACGGTGCCAGCCCGATAAAGTCCTTGCGGCGTAAATCCTCAATCAGGGGATGGTCCTTGGCAAAACCGCGCGGCGGGTTGATGAGAGAGTCGCCATCGAGAGTGAAATGCCGCCGAAAGGCTTTGTCGTCGCGGGCCGCAAGCCAGACGGTGCTTCGTTCTGCAAGAGCCTCGCGGATCCTGCCCAGGGCTTGGGCGTCCGGATGCCACAGACCGATCCCGAGAAAACACTCGTCCGGTGCGATATGCAGGTAGAAACCCGGGGCATGGATGTCCTTGCCCCGTTCGTGGCGAAACTGGATGCCGATGTTGGTCTTGTATGGCGTTTTTTCCCGGCTGAAGCGGGTGTCGCGGTGGACGCGCATCAGGGAACCGCCCGCCTTCCGCGGCTGCGCCGTAAAATGCCGTGAGATAGCCGGCAACTCGCCCCCCATGTCGCTAATCAGCTGCAGCGCCGGCATGCGGACGAACTCTTCATAGTCCTGGCGATGCGCCTCGAACCACTCACGCCTATTGTTTTCGGCTAGTGCCGTCAGAAAGGCAAACGTCTCGGCAGTGAAATACTGCCGGTCCTCGGGACGTATCATGGGTATTCTCCTGTTGTGTATTCGGAGGGCCGCGGGGTAACGCAGCCCTCCAGTGCCAAAAATTACCCGGCCATTGCCGCTATGCGCTGCTGAAGCTCCTCGCCCGAAACTTCCTCGACGCGTGTAGCCAAATGCCAGATGTTGCCAAAGCGGTCGTGCACCGTGGCCGTGCGGTCGCCCCAGAACTGGTTGGCAGGCGCCATTGCCGAACTGGCCCCGGCGGTGAGGGCGCGCTGGTACACCCTATCCACCTCTTCCACGTAGAGATAGAAGGCACCGCCCATGGGTTTGCACTCTCCCTTGGGTTCACCCAGCATGATGACCGAATCGCCAACAATTACCTCGGCATGGCCAATGGTACCATCCGGCTGGGTGAAGCGCTCCTTTTCACTGGCCGCGAAGGCCTGCTTGAGAAACTCGATTAAATCCGCCGCGCCCGTGACGGTCAGATAGGGGGTGACGGTGTGGTAGCCTGCCGGAATCGTATTGGTTTTCATGTTTTTCCTCCTTATGGGTTATGGTGGTGAGCCCTGTGCTCTTACCTTCACAATACCCATGAGCCTTGTCAGATCCTGTCAGGAGTGTTCTCCGCCGGGGGAGTTTGCCCCAAATAGGCTACCCGCTGTCGCGCAGGCCGACGATATGCCGCAGGTAGTGGGCGATGCTGATTTCCTCGGTCGGGTTGAACCGTTCCTCCAGTACCTCCAGGGACTCGAAACGATCGAAGCGAAAATTGCGGTAATCCCGGCGCAGCTCGCACCAGGCCAGCAGGGTCCAGCGACCGCTCCAGCCGATCATTGCCAGCGGCCACAGGATTCGTTCGCTTTGTAACTGTTTTTCATCTCGGTAGAAAGCCCGAATCTTGCGGTGTTGCTCGCATGCCCGGCGCAGGCTACCATGCACCGCGCGTAAGGAGTCGTCACTGTCGATTATCGGAATGCGGTAGGGCTGCTGTTCCGCATGCCGTTTGAGCGGCTCGGTCAGCACCGAACGGATCTTCAGTTCCGCATTTCTCGCCCCTTGGGCCAGGTCCTTGTCGGTGAAGGCCTGCACCATACGGCTGCCGACGATCAGGGCCTGGACCTCGTCGGGGGTGAAGAGCAGCGGCGGCAGGTGATTGCCCGGACGGATAAGATAGCCGACGCCGGGTTCACCCGTCACCGGCACGCCCGCCATGATGAGGGACTGTACGTCGCGATACACGGTGCGCGGCGATACCTGCATGCGCTCGGCAATCGCCTCGGCTGTTATGGCCGTGCGACGCGAACGTAAGAGCAGCGTAAGTTCAAACAGACGTTCGGCTTTGGTCATGGCTGGTCGCCGTCAGGGCGCGGCAATGATGATGAAAGGTCGAGGTGCTCATATTGACTTGTTTGGTGAAATGGTTTTACACCGATTCCTCAGCTTGCATATTGCCAGGCTCTTTTTTCTATCACAACAATTATTGATGCATCCGGAAGCTTTGGCAAAAAATGTTTATTCTCTATCCTAAAAATGATAAAGAATGAGGTGCTTATTCTTCTGCAGGGAGCCATGAATTATCATCACCCGTTTTAGAGGTCATAGGATGCCCCTGATTCTCGACAATGTTGCTTTCACCTATCCCGGAGCAGAACACCCGCTCTTTAAAGGTGTGTCTTTTCAACTCACGGCACCGGGATTTCATTCGTTTTTCGGCCCTTCGGGGGTGGGCAAAACCTCTCTTGCGAAAATCATCACCGGCGAAATCGCAAGATCCTCCGGCAGGATCGCAACCGACGGGCTGGGCACGCTCCTCTATTCACACAATAAGGAGCAGCTTCCCGGCTGGTCCGGTGTGGGCCGTCATTTAACACGAGTCATCCCATCGTCGATGCAGGCAGGCATTAACCACCTGGTTGAGATCTTCGGCCTGTCCGACTGCATCAATTCCCGGTTTGACCAGCTTTCCATGGGACAACAGAACCGGGTGAACCTGATCCGCTACCTGCTTCAGGACTGTGATCTGCTGATTATGGACGAAAGCCTGGCCAACGTCGATGAACTCACCCGGGAAAAAATTATTCTCGCCGTCAAGGCGATGTTCCCCCATCGCTATTTCATCTATATTTCCCACAACGTCATGGAAGTTGCCAAATTCTGCGATTCGATCCTGGTTTTCCGCAGCAGGGGCAAGGCGCCACAGACTATTATGACTCACGGCTGCGACATTCGGAAAAAAGAAGACCTAAGGCGCGCGGCTCTCGATGCAACCCTGCTGGAGATCATGAATGCTGCCTAGACGCGTCTTCCAGTTCTTTATCATCTACTTCCTGTTTCTCGGCGGCCTGATGGCACTGAAATATAGTCTCGCGCTCTCCGATTACGTCATTCCGGCTCCCTCCGGCATGCTCCATACCCTGATCGCCGAATACCGTGGGTACAGCCTCGCTACCTTAAACACCATGACTGTGGCCGTGATCGGCCAGATCCTGTCGGTCTTCATGGCGTTTGTTATCGGCATCACCGGTCGTCAGTCCACCTGGCTTGGCTCCTTCATCAAGGTCGCTGCCTACAATTTTCAGGCCTATCCCATCGTCGCACTGGCGCCGATCCTCTTCATCCTGCTCGGCGACGGTTTTATGACGCGATTGTTGATCGCGGCCATGATCTGCTATTTTCCGGTGCTGCTCTCCGTTTTAGGAATCATGTCCAAGCCGGTTGACGATATCGAACACTTCTATCGGGTCACCGGTCGCATGCGCTGGCAACTGGAGGTCAAGATCCGGACCTTTGAGAACCTGACGCAACTGACCACCGTCATCGCCGGCAGTGCTACCCTGGCTATGGCCGGGACCATTGTCGGGGAATTCATCGCCGCCAATGCCGGAATCGGCTACAGTATCCGGATCGCCCTCTATCAAAGCGATCTCGGCAAGATTCTCATCGCCCTTTTTCTGATCGGCATTACCATTGCCATCTACCAGGCGCTTTTGGAATCGCTGGGGGCAGCCATAAAACGGGCCTGGACAGGAAGGTAATTCAACTCTGGAGGCGACCGGACCTATCATGCCGAAGAAGGAGCAATGATGCACAACAAAACCAAAACTCTCATTCTGCCTGCCTGTGTCCTGTTGGTAATGGCGATGCTCGTCACGACCAGCGCCCAGGCGGGCGAAAAAATCGTTTACCGCCTGAAGTGGCTCCGCAATGTCAGTGTGGTCGGCGCTTTGTATGCCGAAACCCACCAGCTGTTTGAAAAAGCCGGGCTTGATGTGGAGGTCAAAGCCGGCGGGCCGGAGCGGGATGCAATCAGGGAGTTGGAACTCGGCTACGCCGATTTTGGCGAGGCCTCAGCCGACCAAGTACTTCGAGCGAGCGCCAAGGGGTCGCCGGTGGTGGTGATCGCCCAGGTGTTCCAAGTCAACCCGCTGCAATGGATGTATCGCCCGGAGGAGATGCAGATCAAAAATCTTGCCGATCTGCAAGGGAAAGTCATCGGTGTAACATTCGGCGGCAACGATGAAACCATCATGAACACGATGCTGGCCGAAGCCGGTCTCGGTAGCTCTGACGTGTCGCTCTTTAGTGTCCGCTATGACTATACACCGTTTTACCGGCGTAAGGTTCAGCTCTGGCCGGTCTATCGGAATGCCCAGGGACCGATTATCGAGGCACAACTGGGCAAGGCGGGAGAAAAGACCGCCTTTTTCAATCCGGCGGAATTCGGGGTGAAATTCGTGGCCAACTGCGTCGTCACCGAATCGCGTACCTTGACGGAAAAACCCTACCTGGTGAAGCGGTTCCTCGCGGCCCTCTTTGCCGGGTGGCAGCAGTCGCTTGATCCGAAAAATCAAGAGGAAGCCATCAAAACCCTGCAAAAATACGATCCGGATACGCCGCGCCCGATCCTGGAAGAGCAGCTGAAGATCACTCGCGAACTCATTCAGCCAAATACTGCTCATGCCATCGGCACGATCGATGAAAAGGGCTGGGAGCAGACCGAACGGATCATGCGGGCCCAGAAGCAGCTGCCCATGGAGGTCGAGCTTAAGGTGATATTAAAGCCGGTCGACGGTGTCGCCGAACAGGGAAACCCTTTACTTTGATGTCAGTCAAGATTCAATAGAGAGATGTTGATTTCTTTAACTAAATCTTCCCCCTTTTTCTTTAAGTCACCCAGTTGTGCCGAGGTCGGAATAATTACCTTCTCAACCAAATGCAGGCTAAACTCCCCAAGTTGTGCGCGGAACTCCGTATCCTAACCGAATTGATTAATAATACACTTCAATTTCTATTGTTCCTGCGTCATGACGCCAACAGGCAATCTATTGGCGAGAACGGCGAAAGTCACTTTCTGACGCAGTTCGCGCAGCGAATTTTCGCTCTTTTTCTATTTTGAAGTTCCCTTCAGAGCAAAAGGAAACAAGGTTTGGCGTCCACTATTGACGACCGATCTCACTAATCTGGATCAACTTTTACAAGGATATCATCCTGAACTTTACAAATGTTGGTTTACATTACTACTTTGTAATGTTTCTGCAAGGTCACTGTAATGATGGGCGTGTATATTACAGACTGTCAGGTGTGATTCATTTATTTGACACTTTCTCAATTCGGTTTCAACGCATCAAGTACAAAGTGTCTCTGTTCAAGTTGAAACGGAGCATCCAAGATAATTCCAGGTCGTCTTCGAGATTCTCTGAACCTTCTTTTTGATTTAGTTGTCTACATCAACAGCACAAATAGATTCTATCCTTCACCTTGCCACATCTAGATAGCATTAAGATATTCTGAGTAAAGGAAGCGTATTAAATCTGAACAAAATGAGGTGAAAATGAGCAAGCGACGCCACCAAAGAATTGAAGTACAAAATCTAGTTGCCAATCTCTCGGATGGATCTGATTCCTTCTCGGGAACAGTTAGCAACATTTCCCGTCTCGGTATGCTATTGAGTTGTATTCCACAAAGGCTCAAAAGCCAGGGGAAGAAATTGTCAATAATCGTTTACTCAAAGGGCAGAAATTTCAAAATGCAGGTCGAACCAAAATGGGTTTGTGAAAATAAATCCGAAATAAAAATGGGTGTGGCAATTCTCGATCCTCCTTTGGGTTGGACTATGTTTGCAATGATTTGTGAACCAAAAGATGAAGATATCTGGGCTGCGACAACACATTTACCGGGTTTTTATTAGTTCTCAGCAATGATTTAACTCATTACTATCACGATAATATTTAAATAACGTGGGGGCGCTTTTACAACAATGGAGATCAGCATGGAAGATGCTTCAAGAACACATGAGGTGGGCACCTCACGGGCGCAGCTTTTAGCCGAACTCGATGAGTTGAGAAGCCGGGCATCCCGGATCGACGACCTTGAGGAGCGCTGTCGGCGTGCCGAGGCGGCTATGCAGGCAGTGGAGGACAGAGGCCTACTGTGGCGGGAAGCGGCTCCTATGGGAATTTGTACCGTCGACGGCCAGGGACTAGTTACGGCGATCAATCGGAAAATGAGGCAGATGCTTTCTCTTCCGCCATGTGAGTCGGACGGCTGTTTAACGCCCATGGAAGTTCTGGAATCCAGCATAGGCGACATGGTCCGTCGTTGTTTGGAAAACAAAGAATCCATCGTTTTCGAGCAGGCACATGCAGGTTTTAACACGGGATGGGAGCACCTACGATTTAGCCTCAGCCCTGTATGCGATGCTCAGGGAGCTGTAATGGGCTCAATGGTCTTCGGCGAAGATATCACGGAGCTTAACCATGCGCAGCAGACGATTCGCGAAAGCGAGAAACGATTTCGCATGCTGTTCACATCGGCTCCCATCCCCATGATGGAAAGAGATGCCTCAGAACTTAAGGTCTACATCGAGAAGTTGCGCGCCTCCGGAGTTACCGATTTTAGAAAATATGTCGAAACAAATCCCAGTGAAGCGAATCGCTGCATGGCCATGATCAAGACCTTGAACTGCAATGCCGCGTTTTTGAATTTGATGGAAGTTTCTGACGTGGTGGGTATGAGAAACGGGTTAGGAGTGGCCCGTTTCGAAAACTCCGAGACTCTGGCCCTGGAAATCCTTGTTATATTGGCCGAAGGCGGCTTGACCAATGAAAATGAACGGGGCTTCACCACGCTGAAAGGCAACAAGAAAATTGTTTTGGTAAAAACGCTGGTTCTTTCAGACCCTGAAGACACCTTTTCCCGAGTTATCGTGGCTATGATCGACATCAGCCAGCGCAAGCAGGCCGAGGAGGCGCTTCGGGCTAATGAAAAAAAATTCCGAGAACAGGCCATGCACGATGGCCTGACCGGACTCTACAACCGCCGCTACCTCTATGCTTCCCTCGAAGTGCTGATTGCATCGGCCACTTCAGACAACTTGCCCGTGTCTGTTATCTTCATTGATATCGACCACTTCAAGGAGGTAGTTGATATCCACGGACATTTAAACGGCAGTCAGGTCATCCGAGAATTGGCCGCGACCATCAGGGGTGCTTTAGAAACTCCGGCATACGCGGTGGCCTACGCCGGCGACGAGTTCGTGGCGGTCTTGCCCGGCTTCAGGGATACTCAGGCAGTCCAAAAGGCTTTAGATATCCAGCACCGGATAAAGCAAAGTGCCTACCTTCGTGATCAGGGAGCCGAGGTCCGTCTGCAAGCCAGCTTCGGAATCGCCACCTTCCCCGATGACGCCAAAGACATGCGTGGACTTCTCGGGGCAGCGGACCACGCTCTTTTCGCCGTTAAAAAAAACGGCAGGGACTCGGTGAGGCTGTACCGGCAAGACCCAGATTCAGCGGCAATTTTCCAGGGGACTGGAAAAAGGTAAACGCTTGTGCGATACCGCGACCTCTCGCCCTAAGGTACCTATGAGAAGATTAATCGTTGGATTGATGATAGCATTAGTCTTGACCGTAGGGGCGGCATTTTGTTTTTTTCCAAAAGCCGCTCCTCATTCTGCGCTTTCCATAGTATCAATAAAAAATCGAATTGAGAGTATCGTTAAAATTCTCGGGAGGTTGGAAAATAGCCAAAATTCTCAACAATTACAAGGAGCCATAGATAGGCTTCTGGCGGATTACCTCGTTGCGGAAGATGAGCAGGAGATAAAAGAATTTGATCGAAAAGCCAAGCAACAAACTATACCCAGGTCAATAACTCTCGACTGACTGGGCGTGGAAAGGAGAAACACATAGCAACTACTGTGGCTGCTTGTTTCCCGCGAAGAAGTGAGGAAGAAAATTCGGATTCCGAAACTTCCAGAAATGCCTGGATTATTGGCTAGTAAATGCGCAATTCAAATAAGTTGAACATATCGACCGTGATTTTTGTTGGATACATTCTGACGCTTTCTTCGTTTCTTGGATTAGGTATGTATGTATGTATGTATGTAGAGAAATGGAGCAGTTACAGACCACATCCAAAGATCTCTATATGCACTCCTTTGCAGTCAGTAACGCAGTTATGGATATGAAAAGCTCATTGTTCGAGCAACGTAATCACACACTTCGAACCGCAATATTTCGTTTAAAAGACGACGATTTCAACAAACAGAAGAATGCTTGAGAAGGAACCGGGAAAGGGGTATCTGTAACTGCTACGTTCTGCGCAAATTCAGGGCGAGTCGAGAAAAGCGAGGATTATCGGGTTGAGGGTAGCAGCAGCCTCGTTGAAAGTGTCGTGTCCGGTACCCGGCAGGACAAGGAGCTGGGATTTCGGCAAGGATCTGAAAATCTCCAGGGTATGATTCAACGGGATCACGTCGTTGTCTCCGCAGACGACCAGGACCGGCGACTGGATCCGGGACAAGTCAGCCTTATCGATAACCACTGGCGTGAGCCACAAATTCCACGCCTTTTTAACGACAACCGGCCAGTGCTCGGGACCGTCTGGAGAGATCCTTCCATAGGCTTCCTTTTCGACCGGTGACGTATCCTGCGCCAGCTCTTTGGCCGATGACTCCTGAATTTTTTTACTCTCCTCCAGATCCATGCCCACGAGTTCCGTGTTGGCGCCGGAAACGACCAGGCGGTGCACAAGTGTCGGGTGGTGAAGAGCGATCAACAGTGCCAGAATACCGCCGTCGCTCCAGCCGACGATATCGGCATCCCGGACCTTCAGCACATGGAGCACGCCGACCGTGTCGTCGGCCATCTGCCGATAGGAAAAGGGGCTGTCAGTGTCAGGTGTGTGGCCGTGGCCCGTCTGTTCTATGGCGATGACATGGTGATGTTTCGAAAAGGCGATAATCTGCCTGTTAAAGGAAGATTGAATGGTGGCGAGCCCTCCATGAAGAAGCACCAGCGGCCGCCCCTTGCCGAACTGCTCCAGGTAGATGGGACGCCCGTTCACCGTGATACATTCGCCTGTCGGAATTTTGGGAGCCAGGGCCAGGGTCTTGCCCTGCGCGCTCGCGAGGAATCCCGAAACCAGAAAAAAGGCCGATAAAAAACAGTAAAATCGTGTCAGTTTATATTTACCTATCACGCGATTCACGATCTCGATTTCAAAATATTTCTGACTTTGCCCAGAACCACCGTTACAGCTTATTGAGACACTCGGTGTTCAACCAAAACTCTCATCAACACTGTATTTGCATCTGAATCTTTTGTCGAATTCCAGTGTCTCTGTTAAATTGATAACCACTCCCCCCAAATGTGCAATTTCGCAATCTGATTTCCTTGATATTTCAATGCATAACGAACGTCATGGAGAGCCCCTTCAACGCTAATCAAAATTGAACCACCTCTGCTAACGAAAACTGAGCCACCTGCGCCATCTCTTTTTTTCTGAAATCCTGCATTCCCCTCCTTTTTA
>CAIQWD010000053.1 GCA_903875445.1 uncultured delta proteobacterium
GGACGTAGGCCACTCAGCAAATCTCATCTCACCTGACCCACCCGTATCGCTCTTTCCTCTCCCTCAAGACACTCCCTGCTGCGCACTCACTGGCTCAGTTTTCATTAGCAAAAGTGGCTCAATTCCTGTTAGCGCCGAAGCCATACTATGGCGGCCACGTTGCTGTATGGCCTGCTGGCTATCTTTACGGTCATCGCACTCGAAACCTGGCACTGGAGAGTTGGCGCAGTTCTCGGCGCAATAGCCATGATTCTGCTGGTCGGCTTTAGCCGCGTGTACTTGGGTGCTCATTATCTCAGTGATGTGTTGGGAGCCGCCGCCGCAGGTTTGGCTTGGCTGGCCTTGTCTCTTACTGCGGTGGACACCTTGCGCCGAAACCGAGGTCACTTGCGCCAGGCCGTTGGTTAAAAGAACTTGGCCAGTCCAATGCCGAAGACGGCATAAGGAACCTCACCCATCATTTGCCATCCATAACACCAGGAAAACCGAAAAAGGTTGTATATGGCCATAGGTTAAATACAACCTTTCCTTTTGCTAATAATGGTTTTCATGTAAGTTCCCATTCCGCTAATTATTCTTTAAAAACATAATGATAGATGAGGCGGTGCGGGGAATTGTAAACCTGGCACTAAGATTGCTATCATCAATATGACTGTCGGGAGAATCGCGTCCCTCACCAACTCAATCTGTCGGCTTGCAGCCGGCTATGCAGAGATCCAAAGAAATGGGTCATAAATAGATCTCGGTAAGATAAACATCCCGAGGCAAAACAGGAGAAACACCATGAAATCAAGCACGAGAGACAATGTCGAAGGCAAGATGCATCAAGTGAAAGGCAAGATCAAAGAGACCGTTGGGAAAGTTGTCCATAACAGTAATTTGGAAGCCGAAGGAATCGCCGAAAAAATCGGCGGGGAAGCTCAAGAAAAAATTGGCGAAATCAAGAAAGTTAAAGGGCATTAGTGCGTTAATCTATCAAAATCAGGACGTTCAGGTTATTTCTGATGAAACATCGTTAACAACCTGAACGTCCTGTTGCGATCTAAGGATGAGAGAATAGTAGGGACAGTATCACTTCTCCACAATGTTTTACCCGCATACATATCTTTCCCCTCCAGGATGTTTTTCTGGAAGAGTCTCGGAGAAGAAAAGGAATTTCAAGTCGATTACAGGTATGTTTTTTATTTATAATGAGTAAGTGATGAAAGGCATGGCCGTGAACAATCCTCATCCAGAGCAAAAGCCATGGCTAAGATTCGCCACTTGGTTTTCCGGCTTTCTCTTATTTGCAGGGCTTATTCTGCTGGTGACGCACTTCAGTGAACTGGAGCAGTTTGCCGAACTCCTTCGTCATGCCAAGCCCAAGTGGCTAATGTTGGCGGCGTTGCTGCAGGTTACTACCTATATCAGTGTAGCAGGAGTCTGGTATTTGTCGCTTCGACAGTTAGGCGAACCGCACTCACTGCTCTCTCTGATACCTCTGGGAATTGCCAAACTTTTCTCCGATCAGGCCATGCCAAGTGGCGGCATAAGCGGTACCGCTTTTTTAATCGCCGCCTTGGGCCGCCTTGGTGTTAAGACCCCGATGTGTATGGCTATTCTCCTCTTGAGCCTAGTCACCTATTACGGGGCCTACCTGCTTGCGTCGTTAGCTACCATCTTTCTCCTATGGTTTTATCATCATGCTATTAATGGTTGGATAATAGTTCTTTTCACGATTTTCTGGATCTTTGCAGTTGGGGTTCCGGCTGGCGCCTTATGGATCCGGCACTTCGGCGGAAAGGAGCTGCCGCCACTGCTATTGCGAATTCCAGGCCTAAAAAAACTTTTTTTCGCTTTTATTGACGCCCCTATAGAATTGCTGAAAAATCCTGCCTTGGTGATCGCAGCGCTACTGCTTCATGGATCTGTTTTTGTGCTGGATGTAGCAACGCTTTGGGTTGCTTTGCAGGTTGTTGGCGTTCATTGCTCGTTATGGGCAATTACCCCGGCATTCATGCTTGCATCTATGGTGGCCACAGTCGGACCGATGCCACTCGGACTTGGCACCTTCGAGGCAACGTGTGTCAGCACGCTGGGTGTGCTTGGCGTCCCTGTCGAGGCGGCGCTGGCCGCCACCTTGATCCTCCGTGGTTTCACTCTCTGGCTACCCATGGTGCCGGGTATGTGGCTGATGAGGCAAGCACTCCCATAAATACCTGTAGGTGAGTTTAAACAAGCAGCTCTAAGGTTATAAAGGACGTGGAGAAGAAGGATATGATTGCACAGAAGCCTGACGATATATTGGAGGTAACAGACGCGGTGTCTGTTGCAAAAGGCGTCGTTGACGACCACGAGGACATTCAAAACGCTCAAGCGGAGCCCCGTGAACAGCCGCCAGACAAGGGCAAGTCACTTCTCAGAATTGGCCCGGGCCTGATTACCGGTGTGGCGGATGACGACCCTTCTGGAATAGGCACATACTCTGTCGCTGGGGCGCAGTTCGGTTACCAGCTTCTTTGGTTGGCTCCCGTGTGCGTACCGCTTATGATCGCCGTGCAGGAGATGTGCGGCCGCTTGGCCCTTGTGACGAGCAAGGGACTGTCCGCCATCATCAAAGAGCACTACCCTAAATGGTTATTGTATAGTGTGCTGATGCTCTTGGTCGGTGCGAACACAATCAATGTCTATGCAGACATCAACATAATGGCCGCCTCCATGAAGATGCTCTTCGGATTGCCATTCGCGTTGTGGGCGACAGTTCTGACGATCGGAATAGTGGTGGCCCAGATTGTCGTACCGTATAAGCACTACGTCAAGTTTTTGAAGTATGCCTGTTTGTCGTTGTTTGCGTATGTGGCCATCGCGGTGCTGCCCCAGGTTCATGTGGATTGGAAGTCGGTTGTCAACAATATGGTAATCCCGCGTTGGAACTCAGATCCCCAATATATTCTTACCATTGTGGGATTCTTGGGCACGACCATCTCGCCTTATCTATTCTTTTGGCAGGCCGGAGAACAGATCGAGGATGATATAGCCGATGGCCACACCGACGATGCCGGCTACCGCGCAAGCCGAGTCAAACGCTCGGAGATACGATCGGTTCGCGCCGACACGGCGGTCGGCATGATTTTCTCGCAGATCGTCACCATTTTCATCATTATCTCCACTGCGGCAACACTGAACTTTTCCGGCCATACCGATATCAACACAGCGGAAGACGCAGCCCGCGCGCTCTTGCCGCTTGGTGCGTCGGCTTACTGGCTATTTACTCTGGGTATCCTGGGTGTTGGGTTGATTGCTATCCCGACCCTGGCCGGTTCGGCCGCGTATGCGGTTGCAGAAACCGTAGGATGGAGGAACGGTCTCTACCGTCGATTCAGTCGAGCAAAGGGCTTCTACGCCACTATAGCCTTGGTTATTGTCGTGGGTTATCTGCTCAACTTCGTGCAGGTGATCAGCCCGATCAAAGCCCTTCTCTATTCGGCCGTTCTCAATGGTTTGGTCGCACCTCCGTTGATTGTTGTGTTGCTGTTCATCTGCAACAACCGTGAAATCGTTGGCAAGAATGCCAACGGATGGCTATCCAATATTCTTGGGTGGCTCGCCGTGGCTCTCATGTCTTTAGCAGGGGGACTTCTGATCTGGTCGCTCTTCACAGGAAAGGCTGCATGATTAAATTGAAAGACGGTCTCCCGTTGGTAGGACAGGAGATATTGGGGTAACCCCAATATTTATTCATCTTTAGTAAGAATGACGGGGTTGTTCCTGGTTACAAGCAATTTACGAAGATAATCAATGCCAAAAATAATGATGATTCCGAACCAGGCTAACCCATAGACCTCCGGCGCCACTGGCCCGGTACTGAGGACCCTCTGGAGCGGCGGGAAATAAAGGGTCGCCCAGGAAAAGGCGATCTGGACAATGATCCCTGCCAGGAGCAGGCGGTTGCTGAACACGCCCCGGTCGAGGCCCGAGCGGTGCTCATATCTGCGGCCAACCAGGTTGCCGATTTGCATGAGAATGATGGTGGCCAGAGCGATGCCGGTGGCAGATTGGTAGAGCGGGGAAGAGGCAGGAAGGGGCATGCCGTATTGCCAACCACCACTGACCAGGACGTAAAAAAACAGAAAAAGCGACCAGATCGCCTCGATCAGACCAAGGAAACAGTAGCTGCGAACGACCAGTTGCGGTGTCAACAGTTGCCGGGAAAAATCACGCGGTGGCTTCTTCATGACCTCCGGATCCGACGGCTCCTGTCCTAGGCCCATAGAGGGGATAATATCTGTGCCAAGATCGATTGTCAGGATTTGAATGATGTTGAGGGCGGGCGGAACCGGAAAAACGATATAGAGAAGATAAGGCAGGATTTCCGGGACATTGTGCGCCAGGACATAGCTGGTAAACTTCTTCATATTTTCGAAAACGGTCCGTCCTTCCTCGATGCCGTCGACAATGGCGGCGAAATTATCGTCGAGGAGAATGATCTGCGCCGATTCCCTGGCCACATCGGTCCCCTGTTTGCCCATGGCGATGCCTATATCCGCTGCCCGCAGCGCCGGGGCATCGTTGACCCCATCGCCGGTCATGGCCACAACTTTATCCAGCTGTTTGAGGGCGGTGATGATCTTCATTTTCTGTTCCGGTGTGGTCCGGGCAAAGACGCGGATACCTTGTTGCAACTGTTCGGTCAGGGCCTCGACCGTCAACTGTTTCAGTTGGTCGCCGGTGAGATGGGCAGTTTCGCCGGCGGCAACAATACCGGCCTTGGCGGCGACCGCGAGTGCCGTGGCCGGGTGATCGCCGGTGATCATCATGACATCGATGCCGGCAGCATGGCATTTAGCCACCGCCTGCGGCACCTCTGGTCGCACCGGATCTTCGATGCCGATGAAACCGGCAAGGATGAGATCATGCTCCAGAGGATCGGCTACAGCCTCATCCCTTGTCGCCGCCGTTTCCTCCTCGGCTGAAAGCGGCCGATAGGCTAGCGCAATGACCCGCAAACCCTGGGCTGCCAACTGTTGCATGATTACTTCGCTCTCCATCAGCTGCTGCGCCAGCGGCGTTTCCCGCTTCTGCAATTCACCAACACCGGCAGCGCCAACCTTGGTCACCAGCGGCCGGATTGCCTCAAAGGCCCCTTTGACCACAAAGAGCCGTTGTTCCCCGTGGTTGAAGACACCTGCGGACCGCCGTTTTTCGACATCAAAGGCAAAAGAGCGGACAACCTTCTCCTGTGCCCCGGCCAGATCACCCAGCCCCAGGCCGATCCATTTTTCAGCTACCGCCACATCGAGGGGATCGCCGAGCAACTGCTGCGCCGACTGGCGGACATCGGAGGTTGATAGGGCGAGCGTTGTCAGCTCTTGTTCCTGTTCCACCGTCATCGCCTCCCCGGAACGCGGGTTGATCATGCGGGTGATGGTTAATCGGTTCAGGGTCAAAGTTCCGGTTTTATCGGTACAGATGACATGCACTGAGCCCAAAGAGGCCACCGCGTTCAGGCTGGTGACCAGTACCTTCTTTTTGGCCATGCGCAGACTGCCCATAGCAAGGGCCAGGGTCAGAGTCGGCAGGAGGCCTTCCGGGACATTGGCCACGATAATGCCCATCATGAATACCAGGTTTACCCACAAAGGTTTGCTGCTTAGAATACCGTAGAGGAAAAAACCCGAGCCCATAGTACAGGCGATGACGGTCAGCACCCGCACCATGTGGGAAACCTCCCGTTCCAGGGGCGAACTAGTGTGCCGGATGGTCTGGGAAAGATTGGCGATGCGGCCGAATTGGGTGCGCAGACCGGTGGCGAATACCACGCCCCGGCCGGTCCCTTTGACCACGGTGCATCCGGCAAAACCGATGTTTTCGCACTCCTCCAGATTCTTATCCAGGGCCTGCGGCGAGATCCGGATGGCCGCCGATTCCCCGGTGAGGGGGGAGTTATTGACCATCAGACTCTCGGATTCGACAATTCGGACATCGGCCGGAATCTTGTCGCCCTCTGAGAGGATAATCACATCTCCGGGAACGAGCTCCACTGCCGCTATCTTGCTGATTATTTTCTGGCGACAGACCTCGACCAATTGAGGCAGAAACTGTTTCAAGGCTTCCATGGCCTTTTCCGCCCGGTATTCCTGGAAAAAACCGAACAGGGCATTGAAGATAGCAACCCCGGTAACGGCCCAGCCGAGCAGAGCCATGTTCTCGCCAGGGTTGATCCGGTGGGCGATAAAACAGACGATCGCCGAGAGGAACAGGAGAATTGCAAAGAAATTGGTGAACTGCCGCGCGAGGGACCGCAGCAGCTTCCAGCGGTCGACGATCTCAAAACGGTTCGGTCCGATATGGGCCAGCCGCTCCGTCACTTCAGCCGAGCCAAGCCCTTCGGGACTGGTGTGCAGATACGCATACACCTGTTCCGGTGGAATTTGACCGATATGGGCAGGTTGTCTGTTCATACTCTTCGATAAATTCCGACATCGCAGGAGGTAGTGCGAAGGATCTGCTCGATCTTGTTGCCGTAGAAAAAGCGCGAAGGCAGATTCCGTTCTGTGGCCCCCAGGAGGATCATGGCCGCATTGACCTTGCCCGCCTGGATGAGTATTTCCTTGGCCCAGTCGTCGGAGAGCACTACGTTGCGGTCAAAATGCCAATCAAAGCCGGTTGCCTGCTCCCGTATTTCCGTGGCGACCCGGCCAAGGTACTCGTAACCTTCGGCAATCTTCTTCTTGGTGGCAGGGGATGAAATATAACGGAAGTGGAGCGGATTGATCATCATCACCCGCAAGAGATACAGCCTCTTTACCGAGGAAGCGAGCATCTTCAGAAAAGGCATGGCGGCCTGAAATCCCCGCGGATGACCGGCCAGGGGGAATAGCAAGGTCCGGGGACAGCCGAGCAGACCTGGACTGACCACCCGGATAGCCATGACATTGAATTGGCGGCAGCGGAGGAGTTTGTCCGAGATGGTGCCGGCGAGGAAGCCTCTCCCCCTGGGAGCGATTCGCGCTCCACACAGACAGGAGATGTGCTCGCCCGAAGGGATGACCTGGCGCAGAGTGGAAAAGACATCACTGCTCAATTGATGGATAGCACTGTGGCACTCAATACCGTACCGGTTGCCTTCCTCGGCAATGGCGGCGAATTTCCCCTCGATCCGCTCACGGGAAAAGGAGCCGTCAAGGATATGGATGAGGAGAAGTTGTCGGTTGGGGAAGGTGGCGGCCATCTGTATGGCATACCGGGAAACCCAGTCCGCATTAATCGAACCATCGTATGCCAGAACAATCCGTCGGTCCATTGCGGCCCCCGATAAAGGTTGGTTCCGTAGCAGGAAATAACAAATCCTTTTGAAAATTGAACGCGATATCCAAGGGGAAAGCAAGAGGGATTCGGGTACGTTTAAACAAACGGCCCTAAAGTTTCAAGGGATGTTGGTCCTTCCCGTGTTCTATGGCTTTATAGGATTTTTATGTCGTTTGATTAAATTCACCCTCCATGGGACTTCAAACTCCAATGCAAATTCTCTGTGGCCAGACGTAAAAACAGTTACAGAGAAACCTTACGCCGACCATTTGCACAAAATTATTTGCCACTCCTAACGCCAAAGAAACTGGACAAAGGTCATATGGGACCATATGGTTAAATGTGCCCCTTTTTATGGCTATCATGGTGGTCATAAAATACATTTTCATCTCCGCTAGGAGCAGGGATCGATCTGCCGACTACGATGCCGCGAGAGGGAAGCGCTGGTTTAATCAGTTGGTCCTGAACTCGCTGCATGGCATTGTATCGCCAAGCAAGATGGAAAAACGGCTGAAGACAGTCTTTTAAAAGGGGATGCGTCCCTATTAGTTAAAAAGGTTAGCTGTATAAATCCAAACCTGAAACGCAAGGAGAACAGAGATGAATAAAAATAGCAAGTGTCCGGTAACGGGTGCAGCTGATAAACCCACTGCCGGCAGTGGCACGTCGAACCAACACTGGTGGCCGAACCAGTTGAACCTGAAAATCCTTCATCAGAATTCTCCCATGGGCAATCCGATGGGCGAGGAGTTCAACTACGCCGAGGAATTCAAGAAACTCGATCTGGTGGCACTGAAGAAGGACCTCTATACGCTGATGACCGACTCGCAGGGCTGGTGGCCGGCTGACTACGGTCACTACGGGCCGCTCTTCATCAGGATGGCGTGGCACAGCGCAGGCACCTACCGCACCGGCGACGGTCGCGGCGGCGCGGGGTCCGGCAGCCAACGCTTTGCACCGCTGAACAGCTGGCCTGACAACGTCAACCTCGACAAAGCGCGCCGACTGCTCTGGCCGATCAAGCAGAAATACGGCAAGAAAATCTCCTGGGCCGACCTGATGATCCTCGCCGGCAACTGCGCTCTGGAGTCGATGGGCGTTAAGACGTTCGGTTTCGGCGGCGGGCGCGAAGATATCTGGGAGCCCGAAGAGGACATTTACTGGGGGGCTGAGGAAACGTGGCTTGCAGACAAGCGCTACAGCGGTGACCGGGAACTGGAGAATCCTCTCGCCGCCGTGCAGATGGGCCTGATCTACGTCAACCCGGAAGGCCCAAACGGCAACCCGGATCCGGTCGCCTCCGGCCGTGACGTTCGCGAGACCTTCGCCCGCATGGCGATGAACGACGAAGAGACCGTCGCGCTCATCGCCGGCGGGCACACCTTTGGCAAGTGTCATGGCGCGGGCAGCGCGGCGCTTGTCGGTCCTGAACCTGAAGCCGCCGGCATCATGGAGCAGGGACTCGGCTGGAAGAGCAGCTTCGGCAGCGGCAAAGGCGGCGATGCGATCGGCAGCGGCATCGAGGGCGCCTGGAAACCAAACCCGACCAAATGGGACATGGGCTACCTGAACACACTGTTCAAATACGAGTGGGAGCTGGTTAAGAGCCCGGCCGGCGCAAATCAGTGGCTGGCGAAAGACGTGGCCGAAGAGGACATGGTGGTAGACGCGCATGACCCGTCGAAGAAGCACCGGCCGATGATGACCACGGCGGACCTCTCCCTTCGCAAAGACCCGATCTACGAGCCGATCGCGCGGCGCTACCAGCAGAACCCGCAAGAATTCGCGGACGCCTTCGCCAGAGCATGGTTCAAGCTGACCCACCGCGACATGGGCCCGCGCTCGCGCTATCTCGGTCGGTCAGTGCCCAAAGAAGATCTCCTGTGGCAAGACCCCGTGCCTGCCGTCACTCATAAATTGATTGGCAAGCGGGACATCGCCGCCCTCAAGGGCAAGATCCTCGCTTCGGGACTGTCTGTTGCCCAGCTGGTTTCGACGGCCTGGGCGTCGGCGTCCACGTTCCGCGGTTCCGACAAGCGTGGCGGGGCGAACGGCGCTCGCATCCGTCTCGCGCCGCAAAAAGATTGGGCGGTTAACCAACCATCCCAGCTGAAGAAGGTGCTGAAGACCCTTGAGGGAATTCAAAAGGAGTTCAACAGCGCGCAGTCAGGCGGGAAGATGGTAACGCTTGCCGACTTGATTGTCCTGGGCGGCTGCGCAGGCGTCGAGCAAGCTGCCAGGAATGCCGGCCACAAGGTGACCGTTCCCTTCACGCCGGGACGCACGGATGCGTCGCAGAAGCAAACCGACGTGGAGGCGTTCGCCGTGCTTGAGCCGATTGCAGACGGGTTCCGTAACTATCTCAAAACCAGATACACCGTCTCGGCAGAGGAACTGCTGGTTGATCGGGCGCAATTGCTGACGCTGACCGCCCCTGAGATGACGGTTCTGGTCGGCGGTATGCGCGTCTTGAATGCCAATTTCGGACAGTCCCGACACGGCGTCTTCACCAAGCGCCCAGAAACGCTCACCAATGACTTTTTCGTGAATCTACTCGACATGAGCACCATGTGGAAGGCGAACTCGGTAGCCGACGACCTGTTCGAAGGCCGTGATCGCAAGAGCGGCGAACTCAAGTGGATCGGCACCCGTGTCGACCTCATCTTCGGTTCCAACTCCCAACTCCGGGCCTTGGCGGAAGTCTACGGATGTGAGGACTCCCAGGAGAAGTTCCTGCACGACTTTGTTGCGGTGTGGGAAAAAGTAATGAACCTTGACCGTTTCGACCTCGCCTAATACGACATGAAGACTTTCGAGGAGCTGATCTCCTTAGAGGACTTACGACCATGACAACGAACCTTATTTCTCGCCCCTCTAAACGCCGCCTGGCCTGGTTCCAAGGTTTCATGGCAATTACGTTGGCGGCCTTGGTGTCAATGGCCACTGTCGTGAACGCGGCCGAACCCAGCGCCTGGATCGGCACCTGGATGGCTAGCCCCCAAGCGACCTGGGGGCCGGATTTTGCTTTTCCGACCAAGATTCCGGCCACCTTGCAGGATCAGACCATTCGGCAAGTGGCCCGCGTCAGCCTTGGCGGCAAGCACATTCGCATCGTGCTGTCCAACGAATACGGAAGCCGGCCGATGATAATCAGCGCCGCACATGTCGCGCTGGCCGGTTCCGGGTCGGCGATCGTTCCTGGAACGGATCGGAAGATAACTTTCAGCGGCAAAGCCTCCATTACGGTGCCTCCGGGCGCACCGATTGTGAGCGATCCCATTGATTTGGCGGTCGCGCCCTTGGCCAGCGTGGCGATCAGCGTCTTCCTGGCGGATGAAACACAGGTCACTACCTTCCATTGGGATGGTCGCCAGACGGCTTACTTGGTGAAAGGCAATCAGGTTTCCGCTAAGCGCATCAAGACGGACACCACCACGGATGCACGCATCTTCCTGAGCGGTATCCAGGTTGAAACAGCCACACCCGCAGGCGCGGTGGTCGTGATCGGCGACTCGATCACCGACGGCAACGGCGCAACGATCGACGCGAATTCGCGCTGGCCCGACTTCCTGGCCGCCCGCTTGGCGCCGAGAAACGTAGCGGTTCTCAATGCCGGCATTTCAGGGGCACGTCTGCTCGGCGACCGCATGGGCGTCAATGCACTGGCGCGCTTCGACCGGGACGTGCTGAGCCAACCGCGGGTCAAGACTGTCATCGTGATGCTCGGAATCAATGACATCAGTTGGCCGGGTACATCATTCGATCCTCAAGGCATAAAGCCTTCGGCCGAATCGCTGATTTCCGGCTACCGCCAGCTTATCTCTCGCGCACACGCCAGTGGCCTGCGAATCGTCGGCGCGACGTTGACACCTTTCGAGGGCGCACTGAAGGGCACGCCTTTTGACAACTATTATCACCCGGACAAGGACAAACTTCGCCGGAAAATCAACACATGGATACGCACCGGTGGCGAATTCGATGCCGTGATTGACTTCGACGAGCTGACTAGAGACCCGCTGCATCCGGCACGATTCAAGTCAGAATTCGACTCGGGCGATCACCTGCATCCAGGGGATCGCGGTAACAAGGCTATGGCGGACGCCATCAATCTGGACGCGCTTTTCCAGGTTGATTAAACATATCTCATTTTTATCAAGAAAGGACGACCCCATGAAAATAGACCTCACAGGAAAAACTGCCATCGTAACCGGTTCCACGGCCGGAATCGGTTACGCTATCGCCAAAGGCCTGGCGCAGGCTGGCGCCGATGTGGTGGTGAACGGTCGCACGGTTGCCGCTGTCGAACGTGCCGTTGCCAAGCTGACATCTGAATGTCCACACGCGAACATCCGCGGCGTTGCGGCTGATGTCGGCTCTGCCGATGGTTGCGCGGCATTGGTGGCTGGGCAGCCAGCAGCCGATATCTTGGTCAACAACGTCGGCATCTATGGGCCGCAGGACTTCTTCGAGATTCCGGATGCCGAATGGACACGCTTCTTCGAGGTGAATGTCATGTCGGGTGTGCGTTTGTCCCGTGCCTATCTGCCCGGCATGGTGCAACGTCATTGGGGCCGCGTGCTATTCCTGTCCTCGGAGTCAGCGCTGAACATCCCTGCCGACATGATCCACTACGGCTTCACCAAGACAGCGGTCCTTTCGATCTCACGCGGCCTGGCCAAGCGCAGCGCCGGTACGGGCGTTACCGTCAATGCCATCTTGCCCGGTCCGACCCTGTCGGATGGACTCGAAGCCATGCTGATGGAAGAGCAGAAGGCATCAGGTCTGTCCATGGAAGAGACGGCCGCCGCCTTTGTGATGAAGGATCGCCCCAGTTCAATCATCCAACGTGCAGCGACCGTGGAAGAAGTGGCAAATATGGTCGTCTATGTCGCTTCACCGCAGGCATCGGCCACCACCGGAGCAGCGCTCCGGGTGGATGGTGGCGTGGTCGAGACAATCACTTGAAGTCATGCAGATGGAGAGATAAAGATGAGTTGAGCAGCTTGCCTGCTCGTACGAAACTAATGCCCTTGCGGTATAACGGGAGGTAAGCGAAATGAACACCACTACGAAAAGTGATATCAAGAGAGCGCCTGACCACCTGCGGGGGCTTTTGCGGCACTTTAGCGACCTGCGAGACGTCACCCACGGCGACGGCGCTGTCAGCAGGTCAGATAAGGAGAAACTCTTTATCGCCGCCATTGACTACCTTGCCCCCTATGCCCGGCAGGCACTTGACGAGATGAACAGTGTCCTGTTGTTGACGAGTGGGACAGTCACCGCCAGTGGTGTCTCCAAGTCGTCGGAAGGGGACTTGGCGGCGGTTTGGACGCTGAGCTGGCCCGAGCAGGAACAGGCTGGAATTCTCCCCGTTACCCTGGAAGCATTTTACGGGCACGGTTTCCACCATCCGCATCTGCGCGGCGCTACCGTGGGGGTGTGGCCCCTCAACGTCTTCAGCGATTCCGATGCCGCAGCCGAACTCCCCACCCTGCGGGTGATCGCCGCTGCCGATCTGCATAACCTGGCCTTTCAGCGCGACTACCGAATCGTGCCGGCTATCACACGAGGCTGAAGCTACCGAATGCGTTCATATAATTTTACCTAAACTTTTCCCTTGCTTCTCTAGACGACCGGTCTGCTATTGCTAGCATCATGAATAGCCAAACAACCAAAGATCGCATTCTGAATGCCGCTGAAGAAATCATGCTGGAAAAGAGTTTTCACTCCGTCGGCCTGAATCAAATCCTGAATGTCGCCAAAGTTCCGAAGGGGTCGTTTTACCATTACTTTGAGTCCAAAGAGCAGTTTGGTGCTGAGATGCTCAAACATTATATGGACGAGGCTGGTGAGAATAAGCGAGGAATGCTTATGTATAACGATGCGGAGTCAGATCCACTTAAAAGGTGGTGTATCTATCTGGATGGAAGCATTGATTATATTCAGTCTGTTGCGGGTAGATTTCCCTGCCTTGCGCTGAAACTGGCCTCAGAAGTGTCTGATCTCAGTGAAACTATGCGGGAAGAACTCGCCCGGGGCTTTGAAGACTGGATCACCATTTATCACAAGGTGCTCGACGAGGCTGTCACCCGAAAGCTGCTCCCTGTAATTTTCACTCCAGATGGCGAAAAACCAAAAAAGAAATATTTGTTTCCTTCGCGCACAAGTGACAACATGGGGGAGAAAGATCCAGATTCCTATCCATAACACCAGGAAGACCGAAAAGGGTTGTATATGGCCACAGGTAAAATACAACCCTTTTTATTCGGCCTTTTATTGGCATCCCTGTAAATCCTTTTTCACTAATTATTCCTAAAAATCAGAGTGATGGATAAGGTGACGCTGAGCGTTGTAAACCTGGCACAAAAGTTGCTTTGATGAAGAGGAGTAAGTAAAGGCAATCTCACACTCGTTTGGCGCCTCCTGGCTGCCATCTTCATCAGGATCCTAAGGATGCGTGCTGCTCGTTTTCAAGAACAAAATGAAGTGATATTAGACACACAACTTCCACGAGCAGTACAAGGTTGCCGAAACAGGCGTGGTACCCCCATTTAGGGGGAGCCAGGGTATTCTTGGGTATCAAATATGAAACCCGATATGCATGGGCGCTTTATATGAGAGACGGGGGTGTCGGTGTAGGATTTAAGCCGTTATCTGAGTTTTATCTCTGGCCTGTAAGAAACTGAAAGTATCCCGTGAAGGTCATCGTATGATGAATGAATTACACATTCGCACCTGTCTTGGTGTCAGTCAGGACGCCGGCATTGAAGAAAAATAACAAACAAATGAAAGGAAGAGAAATGCTCATTATAATAGGTGGCGATGCGGCAGGAATGAGCGCCGCATCACAGGTTCGCAGGCTGCAACCTGCGACTGATATAACGGTTTTTGAGTGCGGCCCGCACACATCTTTTTCGGCCTGAGGGATTCCCTATTACGTCGCCGGTCTGGTTGACAGGGAAGATGCACTTATTGCCAGAACACCACAGGCGTTCCGAGAAAAACAGAACATTAACGTCCACACCAGGCACGAAGTCACCGTTATCGACCCGGAAAAACAGAGGGTTTTGGTGAAGAATTTGACCACCTCCAGCGAAAACTGGGAGCACTACGATCAATTGCTTATTGCCACTGGGGCAAAACCGGTCCGACCGCCTCTGGCGGGTATCGACAGCCGTAATATCTACGATGTCAAGAACCTGGTAAGTGGTTCACAGCTCAAACAGGCGCTGGCCGAGCAACAACCGAAGACTGCAGTCATTGTCGGCGGCGGGTATATCGGTCTGGAGATGGCCGAAGCACTTCATATGCGCGGTCTGAAAATCACCATGATTCAGCGCAGCGCTCAGGTAATGCCCACCCTCGATCCGGATATGGGCGAACGCCTCGGCCAGGCTCTCCGGGAAAAAGGTATCGATCTCCATGTTAACAAAACGGTTCAGGGCTTTGAACAAAAAAATGGCCTGGCCGTTGCCGTTACTACCGATAAAGGAACCATCCCCACCGATCTGATTATTCTCGGGCTCGGGGTTACCCCCAACAGTGAATTGGCAAAGAATGCCGGTATTCAGCTCGGACCGAAAGGAAGCATCAAGGTCAACGATTTGCAACAGACCGAAACCCCCAATATTTGGGCGGCGGGTGATTGTGCCCAGTCCTATCACCTGGTCAGCCGCAGACCGGTATATGTGGCATTGGGGACGGTTGCCAATAAACAGGGACGAGTGGCCGGGCTGAATCTGGGGGGTCGATATGCCACCTTCCCCGGAGTAGTGGGCACAGCTATTACCAAATTCATGGATACCGAATGCGCCAGGACCGGTCTCAGTGAGAGGGAGATCAAGGCACTGGGCCTGCAGTATTCAATCGGCCTGATCGAGGGATATACCTTGCCCCGCTATTACCCGGGATCCTCGCCGATATGTGTAAAAGTGCTGGCGGAGAAGGGTTCTGCACGATTACTTGGAGTGCAGATCGTCGGCGGCAAGGGATCGGCTAAACGTATCGACACGGCGGCAACAGCTCTCCATGCCGGTTTTTCCCTGGAAGATCTGCTCTATCTCGATCTGAGTTATGCCCCGCCTTTTGCAGGGGTGTGGGATCCGATGGTCATTGCTGCTCGCATGGCCCTGAAGGAAGGATGAATGTAAAATTGGCGCAAAATCGGCAGGTTTCATAGAAAAGCCCTCAGGAGGGTAATGTTATGCAAATCGGTATGATCGGAATTGGTCGCATGGGCGGCGATATGGTGCGGCGGTTGTTGCGTAAAGGCCACAAATGTGTGATCTACGACCATGATGCCAGGGCGATGGATGCTTTGGTTGGTGAAGGAGCTGTCGGAACCCGGTCATTCTCCGAATTTGTCGCCCAGCTTGAAATCCCCCGGGTCGTCTGGCTGATGCTTCCGGCTGTGGCGGTCGAGAGTATGATCGCAGAGATTGTCCCACTGCTTGAGCCCGGGGATATCCTCATCGACGGTGGCAATTCCCATTATCAAGATGATATCCGCCGGAGTGGAGAGCTACGAACCAAAGGCATTCGCTATCTGGATGTAGGGACAAGCGGTGGGATATTGGGACTTGAGCGGGGATATTGCTTGATGATTGGCGGGGAACTCGCCGCTGTGAAACTCCTCGATTCGGTTTTCAACTCGCTGGCTCCTGGAAGTAAGGCCGCGCAACCAACGCCTGGAAGGATTCAGGGCGGGTCAACGGCAGAACAGGGTTATTTCCACTGTGGGCCGAGCGGTGCCGGCCATTTTGTGAAGATGGTTCACAATGGTATCGAGTACGGCCTGATGGCAGCCTATGCCGAAGGCTTCAATATTCTGCGCCATGCCAATGTCGGCAACCGGGAACAGGAGAAGGATGCGGAAACTGCTCCACTCCGCCATCCTGAACATTTCCAGTATGACTTCGATCTTTCCGAGATCGCTGAATTATGGCGGCGGGGGAGTGTCATCCCTTCTTGGTTGCTGGATTTATGTGCCCAAGCCTTCATCGATAATCAGTCTCTTGAAAGATTTTCCGGTCGCGTTTCCGATTCCGGCGAGGGTCGTTGGACAATTAACGCTGCCATTGAGGAAGGCATTCCGACTCCGGTTTTGAGTGCTGCTCTTTACCAGCGTTTCAGCTCACGCGGTGAAGCCGATTTTGCCGATCAATTGCTTTCGGCTATGCGTTATCAATTTGGCGGTCACAAAGAAAAACTGTTGCTGAAAGGTGATTAACCATGTTGCAAAACAGCAAACTTGAACCGACAATCATTGTCATTTTCGGCGCGAGTGGCGACCTCACTTCGCGCAAACTTGCTCCTGCCCTTTATAATCTCTTGTTGGATCAACAGCTTCCAGAACTCTGGGCAATAGTCGGTGTCGCTCGTAGAAAAATGGATGACGATACCTTCAGGCAACGGATTCGAGAAGGGATTGATCGAGTATCTCGGCGTGGTGTGGTGAAGGAATCTGTGTGGACCGAATTTTCCGGCAATATTTCCTATACATCTGAAGATGTTAACGACCTTGCCTCAGGCAACGCTCTCCAAAGTCGCTTGAACGAGATTGAAGAGGAGTGGGGGCTGAGGGCCAACCGAGTCTATTATTTGGCCATCCCGCCGACCGAGATGAAGCTCGCGGCCACCATGTTGCAACGGCTAGGCGTCTGTCGGGACTGTACCCGGGACCGGCTGGTAGTCGAAAAGCCCTTCGGACGGGATCTCCCTTCGGCCCGGGCGTTGAACCAGTTTCTCGGCGATATGTTCGTCGAATCGCAAATTTACCGGATCGACCATTATCTCGGCAAAGAAACAGTCCAGAACATTCTTGCTTTTCGTTTTGCCAATTCGCTCTACGAGCCTATCTGGAACCGGTCGTATATCGAACAGGTTCAGATAACCGTTGCTGAAACGGTCGGAGTTGAAGAGCGAGGTGCGTATTATGATAAATCCGGCGCCTTGCGTGACATGGTCCAAAATCATCTGCTGCAGATACTTTGTCTGGTAGCGATGGAGCCTCCGATCTCCCTTGACGCAGATGATATTCGCAATAAGAAGGTGGATGTTCTTCGCGCCATTCGACCGATTCATGCCGAGGAAATCGATCGAGTTGCTGTCCGGGGACAGTATAAAAAAGGAACTGTTTTAGGTGGATCGGTACCGGGCTATCGCCAAGAGAAAAACGTTTCTCCCGCATCCACCACCGAAACCTACGCCGCCTTTATTTTCCATATCGATAATTGGCGCTGGCAGGGTGTGCCGTTTTATCTGCGTACCGGCAAGCGCCTTCAAGAGAAGGTGTCCGAAATTTCAATCATTTTCCGTTCGCCACCGCACCAGTTTTTCCCTTCTGCAGCGGTAGAGAGCTGGCAACCGAACCGGATTGTTATGAGAATCCAGCCCGAAGAAGGTATCGGCACCCGTATTCAGGTCAAACAGCCGGGGACTCGTATGCTGCTTGGGGCTGCCGAGATGAAATTCCGCTATAATGAGGCTTTTAGATCTCTCCCCCCCGAGGCTTATGAAACCTTGCTCCTCGACGTGATACGAGGTGATGCAATGCTTTTTATGCGGGCTGACCAGATCGAATGCGCCTGGCAGGTGGTTGCTCCGATTTTGGATGCCTGGGAATCGATACCGGCGACGGATTTTTCAGACTATTCCGCCGGCAGCTGGGGACCGGAATCAGCGGATTTGCTGCTTGCCGGAGAAAAGCACAGCTGGGTGCAACCGACCCTTACGGAAAGGTGATTCGTGATTGAAATCTTTAAAAATAAGGAGGCACTGAGCCAGGCTGCCGCTGAATTTTTTGCTGTCCAGGCACGAACAGCGATTACTGCCCGGGGCTGCTTTTCAGTGCTACTGTCTGGTGGCGAAACCCCGCGTTGCACCTATGAGCTCTTAGCGCAGGAACCGCACCGTACCCGAATCCCCTGGCAACAAGTGCATTTTTTTTGGGGGGATGAACGGTGTGTGCTCGCCGATGACCCGCGCAGAAACGAATTCATGGCCCACAGGGCCTTCCTTGACGCATTGCCGTTGCGACCGGAACAGCTGCACCCTATAGAGTGCGAACGTTCGCCCCTTCAGGCGGCTGAAAGCTATGAAGCCCAACTGCGTGATTTTTTTGTCGACAGCTTGCCCCGCTTCGATTTCATCTTTCTCGGGTTGGGTGAAGACGGTCATACGGCTTCTTTGCTCCCTAATTCCGAGGCACTGAAAGAGCAGATACGATGGACCGCGGTTACCCGTCGGCCTGATGAAGAATTCAGTCGGGTAACTCTGATTGCGCCCTTACTCAATCAGGCAGCGGTGGTGGTATTTCTGGTGGTCGGTCGAAACAAGGCCAAGGTCTTGCACTCTGTGCTGGAGGAAACCGGTCACCGGCCATTGCTCCCAGCACAGCTTGTCCATCCCCTGAGGGGTGGTTTGTACTGGTTTGTTGATCGTGACGCGGCTTGTTTATTGGATTTATCGAGGCATCATTGATGCTGATTGCATGGAAAGAGACAATTCACCCTGCTTGGGAGAAAACCATTGTCCCTGGTGAATTTATCCAAGTTGAAATCATGGTCAAGGACAGCGGGAATTTTAGAGAGACCGGGGGCTGGGGATTTGCCAGGTGGAAAGGGCTGGCGCTTAAACCCTACGGTACAGATGCCTCCTTTGTCCATGAATGTTTTTCCTGCCATCAGCCGGTGAAAAACAAGGATTATGTTTTTACCGATCCCAGCCAATTGCCGAAATAAGGAAATCCCAGGCGGAAAAAAAGCATCATTACAAACATAAAGAACCCAGCCTCTTAACCAGAAGGAGAAAATATGCATATCGACCCTACAAAATTTCGTGTAAAATCGGATGAAAAGGTTGAACTTACAAAATGGCCGACGGAGATACAACCCTTCTATAAGTCGAAGGAAAACTATCAAGAAATCCTTGGGAAACATGTCAAGGGACTGAGCACCCTGCAAAATCTGCTGTATGCCTCCAACCGGTATTCGCTGCTGCTGATTTTTCAAGCCATGGATGCTGCCGGCAAAGACGGCGCCATCAAGCATGTGATGTCCGGTGTCAATCCGCAAGGTTGCCAGGTTTTCAGTTTCAAACATCCAAGCGTCGAAGAACTGGAACATGATTTTCTCTGGCGCTCAACCCGTTGTCTGCCGGAACGCGGACGAATCGGCATTTTCAATCGTTCCTATTACGAGGAAGTTCTCATTGTACGCGTCCATCCGGAGATTCTTCACGCTCAAGGGATACCGGAGGAATTGTTGGATGAAGAAGATATTTGGGAAAGTCGCTATCGTTCCATCGTCAATTTCGAGAAACATTTGCAATTGAACGGTACGCGGATCGTGAAGTTTTTTTTGCACCTTTCAGAGGAAGAGCAGCGTAAGCGTTTTCTTGAACGTATCAATACACCCGAGAAAAACTGGAAATTTGTGAAAAATGATCTTGAGGAGAGGATGCATTGGAAGTCTTACGCCAAGGCATATGAAGCTTGCCTGAGCTCAACCAGCACAAAGCATGCACCATGGTATGTCGTGCCGGCCGACGACAAGAGAAATGCTCGTCTGATTATTTCAAAGATTATCGTCGATACCATGGAAGGACTCAAAATGCATTATCCCGAACCGACCAAGGAGCATCGGGAGGAATTGTTGTCCTTTCGTAAACTGCTTGCGAAGTAGCGGTGTTTCTTGCAGATTCATAGCGAAAAGGGGTACCACATTTGATCTCCTTTTGCTCCGGTAAGAATCAACCGGATGAAATGTGACCTTTGTTGAATCAATTAAGAGCAAGCAATGAAGCTGGCTTGCGCTCGGCCAGTTTAAATTTGATCCAGCCTCTGTTGGCAATATATCGCATAAACGGGACGATTCTTCTCGCAGCCTCGTCGATGTCGTCTCCGGTTTTTTTGCTTTGGAGGCGGGCGATATCGAGGATACTTCGCCTTCCATCCATACTGAGCCATGCTGATGAAGAGAGCTCGTCCAACTCAAGGTTTGCAACGGGTTCTCTGTTGACAAGCCTGCCCAGCAGTTTTTTCACAGGGTTTATTTTAAAATCCAGAATGACCCCGCCCGCATCGGTCACTCTGAATTTCCAGTGTATGATTTCGGGAATATAGAGGACAAAGTTGTATTTATCCTGTGCATGACAGAGTTGGCTCATTTTGATCGATCCTTTCTCGTTGAATAAATAAAAATCCAGATTGCCAGCAACAGGAACATGCCAAATGCTGTCAGGTTGCTCCCGGCAATAACAGGGAAGAGCTTGAGCCCAAAGGCGATATCCGTGCCAATGGCAGCGAATATACCGATAACAATACCGATCAAGGCGTCTCCCGCTACAAGTCCCGAAGCAAGCAGTATGCCCTTTTCAACGGCCTTGTCCACTGCAACATTGCCTCCCTTTTCAACCGCTTTGTCATCTTTAGCGTCTTTTCCCTTGGCAGCGGGTTGCATCTTTCTCTCCACAAGATCTCTGACGATACCGCCGGCAAATATTGCCGCAGTGAGCCCTATGGGAAGGTAAATGCCAAGTGCCACTGCAAGGATTGGAATTTTCGCCATGAAACAGAATACCGCCAGAGCCACACCGATAAAGACCAGTGTCCACGGAAGTTGAGCCGTCATGATGCCTTCGACGATCATTTTCATGAGTGTTGCCTGCGGGGCAGGAACGGCAACGTCGCCGATTCCATACGCCGAGTTCAATAAAATCAAGGTACCTGCCGCAGCAATAGAGGCAAGGGAAAGAGCTGCAAACATGCCGAGTTGAACCTTTCTCGGAGTGCCGCCTATGATAAAGGTCGTCTTAAGGCTTTGCGCTGTGCCACCCGCTACGGCGATGGCGACACAAACGACGCCGCCGATCATGAGCGCGGTCTTGATTCCGAGATCACCGGTATTGCCCATAAGTTTCAGGACGGTGGTAACGATTAGAAGTGTCGCAATGGTCATGCCGGATACGGGATTATTGGAAGCGCCGACCAGGCCGACCATTCTGCCCGAGACGACCGCGAAAAAGAAGCTGAACAACACGGCAAGAAGAGAGCCGACGAAGCCGCCGCCGATGATCGGCACAAACCAGGTCAGCAGAAAACCGAGTACCGCCGCGGCGATGACCCAGGTGAGAGGCGATTCAAGATCCATTCTCTTCACACTTTCGGTTTCGCCTTTGCCCATTCCGCCGATTGCCTGTTTGAAGCTGTTTATGATGGTGGGCAGGGACCGAATGAGCGAGATGAAGCCACCGGTGGCAACGGCGCCGGCGCCGATATACCTAATGTAATTGGACCAGACGTCGAATGCCCCCATTTCGGCAATCGGCACCTTAGAGGGAAAAAGAGGCTCCGTCATTCCGGCGCCGAAGAATTTGATTAAGGGAATAAGGGCAAGCCAGGCGACGACGGAGCCGCCAAACATCAGTACAGAGGTTTTGGTGCCGACGATGAAACCGACGCCCATCAGCGAAGCAACGGTATTTACGCCGATCATGGTTCCCTGATAGGGCTGTATGGTATACGAAGCATTCGTGTCCTTTCGGCAAGCCTGCCTATCTTGCCAGAACAATAGCTGGTAAAGTCCGGTGGGGGAGTAGGTGCTGGATCTCGTTCAACAAGCGGGAGATGTGAAGTTTTCCTTATAATTCCAGGGCAACCAACCTCGCGGA
>CAIQWD010000054.1 GCA_903875445.1 uncultured delta proteobacterium
AACGATGTGCGGGAAGCCCTCACCGCCGTCGGCGTCAATGGTGTAACGGTGACCGAAGTGAAGGGGTTTGGCCGCCAGAAAGGCCATACCGAGATCTATCGCGGTGCGGAATACATCGTTGAATTTTTGCCGAAAGTGAAACTTGAAGCGGCCATCCCCGATGAGCTGCTCGACAAAACCATCGAGGCGATAAAAAAGGCGGCGTATACCGGGCAGATTGGTGATGGCAAAATCTTCGTCTTCGATCTTGAACAAATAATGCGAATTCGTACCGGAGAAACCGGTAACGAAGCAATCTGACACCAGAGGGAGTGATCTCATGAAAAAGTTACATATCTTTCTTTTTGCCCTGTTTGTTTTGGCGCTCGTCGACACTCTTGCCGGTACCGCCTTTGCCGCCGATGCCCCGGTTCCCAATAAAGGCGATACCTCCTGGATGATCGTTGCTACCGTGCTGGTGTCATTGATGTCGATCCCTGGACTGGCCTTGTTTTACGGCGGCCTGGTGCGCACCAAGAATATGCTTTCGCTGCTGATGCAGGTATTTACCGTATTCTCCCTATGTATGGTTTTGTGGGTCATCTACGGCTATAGTCTCGCCTTTACCGAAGGCAATGCCTTCTTCGGCGGATTCACTAGAATCTTTCTGAAGGGCATCACCGTCGACTCGGTGGCAGCGACGTTTAGCAAAGGGGTAGTAATTCCCGAGATGATCTACGTCTTCTTCCAGGCAACCTTTGCGGCCATTACCCCGGCCCTGATTCTCGGTGCCTTTGCCGAGCGCATGAAATTCTCGGCGGTGCTCGCCTTTATCGCCCTGTGGTTCACCTTTGCCTACCTGCCTATCGCCCACATGGTCTGGTTTTGGGCGGGCCCTGACGCCTACACCGATGCCGATGCAGCCATCAAAGCCGGAGCAACCGCCGGTTTTCTCTTTCAGAAAGGGGCGATCGACTTCGCCGGTGGTACCGTCGTCCATATCAACGCTGCCATTGCCGGTTTGATCGGCGCCTTTATGGTGGGAAAACGTGTCGGTTACGGCAAAGAATCCATGGCCCCGCACAGCCTGACCATGACCATGATCGGTGCCTCTCTTCTTTGGGTGGGTTGGTTCGGGTTTAATGCCGGCTCAAATCTTGAAGCAACCGGGGCGGCTGCCCTGGCCTTCGGCAACACCATGACCGCGACCGCTGCTGCTGCTTTGTCCTGGCTCTTTGCCGAGTGGATGCTCAAAGGTAAACCGTCAATGCTCGGTGCCGCATCAGGTGCTGTTGCCGGTCTTGTCGCCATTACCCCGGCCTGTGGCTTTATAGGGATTGGTGGCGCCCTGGTACTCGGTTTGTTGGCCGGGGTAATTTGTCTCTGGGGCGTAAACGGTCTGAAACGCCTGCTCGGTGCCGATGATGCGCTTGATGTCTTCGGTGTTCACGGGGTGGGCGGTATTCTTGGGGCACTCATGACCGGTGTCCTCGCCAACCCTGATCTTGGCGGGGTCGGCGTGTATGATTACGTGGCCAACAAGGTGGCCGATTATTCAACGATGGACCAGATGATCAGTCAGCTCTGGGCTGTCGGTACGACTATTCTCTGGTCCGGTTTGGTCTCCGTCATTGCTTACAAACTGGTTGACTTGGTTATCGGCCTGAGAGTCACGGTCGACGAGGAGCGCGAAGGTTTGGATACTTCCAGCCACGGCGAGTCGGCGTATAAATATTGAGATCTGAGGTAATAGCATAAAAAAGGCCCCCTTCCGGATTTTCTTCCGGAAGGGGGCCTTTTTTTGTGAAACGGGGAAAGCGAAGTACGGTTAGCCGACGCGTTCGGCGATCATCGCCATACCCATGCCGCCGCCGATGCACATACTGAACAGGCCGCGTTGCTTGCCTTGCCGCTGCATCATGTGCATGCCGGTTACCACCTGGCGGGCGCCGGTGCAGCCGATCGGATGGCCGATGGAGATGGCGCTGCCGACCTGGTTAGGCAGGTCGAGCTCGATGTTCAGCTCCCGCATGCAGCCGATCGCCTGGGCGGCGAAGGCCTCATTCAGCTCGATCATATCGATGTCGCCCATGGTCATTCCGGTTTTTTTCAGGGCGGTACGAATGGCCGGCACCGGTCCTAAACCCATATAGGCTGGATCGAGACCGCCGGAGGAGAAGCCCTTGATCTCAAGGATCGGCTGCAGCCCCAGTTGCTTGGCTTTCGAGGCCGACATCAGCAGCACCGCCGCCGCCGCGTCGTTAATGCCGGAGGCGTTGCCGGCGGTGACCGAGCCGTCTTTCTTGAATACCGGGCGAAGCCGGCCCATTTTTTCCATATTGGTGTCCATCGGCCGTTCATCGGTGTCGATGATCATTTCGCCCTGGCGGGTTTTGATGACGATCGGTACGATTTCCTTCTTGAAGTGGCCTTCCCGGATGGCCGCGCGAGCCCGTTCGTGGCTGAGGACGCTCAGTTCATCCTGCTCCTGGCGGCTGATGCCGTATTTGGCGGCGATATTTTCGGCGGTAATGCCCATATGGTAGCCGTAAAAGATTTCGTAGAGGCCGTCAAAGACCAGGAGGTCGGTGACGTCGCCGCGGCCGCTCACCTCCATGCGATAGCCCCAGCGGGCTTTCGGCAGGGCCATCGGCACCATCGACATGTTTTCCATACCGCCGGCAATGATTGCATCGGCCTGGCCGGCCATGATCGCGGTGGCGGCCAGGGTTATGGCTTTCAGTCCGGAGCCGCACACCTTGTTGATGGTGAAGGCGGCGGTTTCCTTGGGGATGCCGGCGCGAATCATCGCCTGGCGCGCCGGGTTTTGGCCCTGGCCGGCTTGCAGGACATTGCCCATGATGACTTCGTCGATTGTCAGGGGGATGGCGGCCTGATCCCAGGTGGTGGCTGTCTCAAGAGGAATCGGTCCCTGATCCTTTAATTTCTCGGGTTTGCCGGCTTCCATGGCGCCGTCGAGTGCTGGGCGGATGTTTTTCCGTTTCAGCACCTCTTTGATCACCGCCGCACCCAACTCTATGGCCGGTATATCCTTGAGGGCGCCACCGAAATTGCCGACGGCGGTGCGAGCGCCACTGACTATTACGACTCGTTCCATGACTTTCTCCTAAATAGAAATGACAGTTAACGTAAAATGAATAACAATGTCTGTCTATATTACCGTATGATCTGGACTAGGGGAAGGGTATATTCTCCCTTTTGCTGTTACTTCTTATGTGAGGATGGTGGGCGGATGGATGCAATTGCACCGCAGCTTGCAGCATGGCTGGAAAAATATAATCGCCTGATGGACGCCTGGCTGGAAAAAGGTGTTTATCAGACGCCGACAACCGCCAGGGACGGGCTGGCGAGACTTACTCGAAGCCTGGTAACCGAGGTGCCGGATGTGGCGCTGATACATGACGTGTTTGTTGACGGTCCCGGTCATGCGGTGCCGGTCCGGGTCTTTCATCCTTATCCGGACTTGGCCCTGCCGGTTCTCATGTATCTGCACGGCGGCGGGCATGTGGCCGGCAGTGTGGCGGTGTTTGATTCCATCTGCCGGAAAATAGCCCTGGCAACGCGGCATCTGGTCCTTGCCGTCGAATATCGGTTGGCCCCGGAACATACTTATCCGGCGGGCTTACAAGACGCGCTGGCGGTTATTGGCGGATATCGTCGTTTGCTGACGCGGATGGGCTTGCAGTACCAGCCCCGTCTGGCTCTTGCCGGAGACAGTGCCGGCGGGGCGATGGCTGCAACCCTTGCCCATGGTCTGCAGAGTGAGGGGCCAGAGACGATCAGCCATCTAGTCCTTCTCTATCCAAGCCTTGACTACACCCTCAATCTGCCGTCGGTGGCGACACTCGCAAGGGGATATTTCCTCGAAACAGAGCGAATTCGCTGGTTCCTCCAGCAGTATTTCCAGAATAATGAAGACAGGCGGGCGGTCTCACCCCTGTTTATGGATGTCCCGGCCGGTTTCCCACCAACCCTTATCGTCTCCGCCGGATTCTGTCCGCTGCGGGATGAAGCACTGCAGTATGTCCGGGTCTTGAAGAACCGTGGAGTGGCGGTCCGGCATGTACATTGCGACGATATGATTCACGCCTTTCTCAATATGGAGAGTCTGGTCCCGGAGAGATGCCGGGCGGTGTACGAGGCGATGGCCGCTTTTCTTTTCTAAGGTGTCGATTGATCATGTCAGTATTGGTGAGTTACGGTCAGTTCTAAAGATCAAGGGCGCAATTATTGACAACAGACGCGTAGCCGGATAAGTCTATTCGGTTGGACTAAAGCTCTCGTCAAACCGGACTTTTCCCAGGTCTCATCGGGGAAAAATCTTCGCCCGGAACATGTAAATAAATTATGTCAGGGTTTCAACCATTCCTTCCATTTCGATAACAACAGGCAAAATGCGGAAATGAATCAATCCTCCGAAACGAAATTTCTGACCACAAAGGAGGTGGCAAAACTCCTCAAGGTCAATGAAAAGATGGTGTACTCCCTGGTCAATGAGAAGGGTTTGCCGGCGACCAAGATCACCGGGAAATGGATGTTTCCCCGCCGCTTGGTCGAGGAATGGTTGGAGATGAACATCCTCAATTTCCACCGGAACGGGGTGGAAAAGTCAGCGGATTCCGGCCGGTTGCTGCTTGCCGGAAGCGATGATTTGCTTTTCGGCCGGACCCTGAGCCTTTTTCATAAAAAAGCCCACGGCATCGTTGCCTTTTTTGCAGGTCTCGGCAGCATGGGCGGGATCAAGAGTCTCCGCCGGGGCTTATGTCATATCGGCGTTTGTCATCTGCTCCAGGATGATAACAACGAGTACAATTTCGACTTTGCCGAAAGGGAACGCGACCGGTTGCCGGTTTTTGTCAATTTCAGCAAACGCGAACAGGGCATCCTCCTGCAGAAGGGCAACCCCAAAAATATCCGGTCGATTGCCGATCTTGCGCAGCCGGGGGTGCGAATCGTCAATCGACCCGTGGGTACCGGAACCCGTCTGCTGCTTGATTACGAGATTGCCAAATCGGTCGTTTCCTCCTCGGATATCGACGGTTATCAGACTGAAGTTTCGCGGCATTTGGATGTGGGACTGGCGATTCTTGCCGGCCAGGCCGACGCCGGTCCGGCGATTCGCCCGGTGGCAGGACTCCTCGACCTTGATTTTCTGCCGCTCCGCTGGGAACGATTCGATCTCCTTATCGCCCGGGAGCATTTTTTTGATCAGGGGGTGCAGCAGTTCTTAGGCCTGTTGCACGATCCGGCATTTCGTAAGTTGGCGGATTCCTTCGTCGGCTACGATCTTTCACTTTGCGGTACAATGGTTTATCCGGATATTTTAACCAAAGGAGAATAAAGACCAAGGGGTGATTGAGGCCAGCGCTCTCCACGTCCCAATCACCGGTGCACTGCTAAGGAGTCCGGGATTATTTCACCGAAACCACCGGACAAGCTGCCTTGAGAATGACATACTGGGCAGTTGAACCAAAAAGGATTTTACCGACCTTCGATCTGCTTTTTACGCCGATCATGATTTCACTGCAATTATTTTCCGCAGCAAAGGTGACGATATCTTCCCCCGGGGTTTTCCCTCGGATGAGGAGATGGGCTTCGTATCTGATGCCCCTGTCGGCCAGGAATTTTTTCGCCTCTTCCAGCATTTCTTCCGCTTCCACGACCTGTTCCTTGGTGGTTTTGTCGCCACCCGAAAGCGAGGTGATCAACTGTACCTCGCCGGCAAAGGCCCTGGCATGTTGAGCTGCAAGTTCAAGGAGATCCTTGCCGATATTGGTGCCCCTGTAGCCAACCAAGATTTTCATGTGTTTCTACCTCCGGTAAAAAGAAAAAGAATTAAGAGAATGAGACTGTATACAATTGTAGCCCTGTGAACGATACAGGCAAATATTACCATATTCCGGCGGATGTAAAGCCTGAAACCGCATCAATAATCCCTTCAGTATTTGTTTTTCCAAGTATATACTCTATTGCGATGGAAAGGATTTAAGAGGGTACCATAAAATAATCCAGTTTGCCGGGGGCAGGAGTTTGTTGGAATTTGCCGCCCTGCAACGGGAAAAACTTCTCTTGGCTATGGATTGTCAATACACTCTCACTCTGCTCGCCGTTCTTGAGCAGCTTGGCTCTCCGGTTGTCGTTTTTACGGGCGATGCGGTTATTGCCGTATGTAATAGCGCCTGTGAAAAATTGTTGGGGATTTCTCCAGCCGGACAGGCAAGTGGCCGCCGCCTGAGTGATTTGGGTCTTGGACTGGTCGACATGGATGGAAATCCATGGCCTGACCGGGGATTTCCGTGGCAGCAAGGCAAGGCGCAAAAAGAGGCGACCTCGTCGTTTATTTTTGGTTTGCGACCTCCGTCGGCAACGGAACCCATCTGGTTCAGTGCGACAGTGAAACCGGGGCGAGTAAGCGATGAAGGGGAAAATCTCATCTTTATGACGCTTGCCGATGTCACCGAACTCATACGTAAAAACCGGGCACATGCGCAGATCTACCAGGCCAAGAATGAATGGGAGACGACGGTTGATGCCCTGCAGGACATCGTTACCATCCAGGACAGGGAGATGCGCATTGTCAGGGCCAACAAAGCGGCGCATGATCTCTTCGGCTATCGGCTCGGGAAGTTGAAGGGCAAAAAATGCCACCAGGTTTTTCTCGGGAGAACAGAGCCCTGCGCAGGTTGCCCGGTGCAGGAAACAGGGGGGGATTGCTGTCCCCATACGGGAACCATCTATAACGATGTCCTTGGCAGAACCTTCAGCGTTTCCTCATTTCCGATTTTTGCCGAAGACGGGCAAATGCATCTGTTGGTCCACGTCGCCCGCGATGTCACCCAGTATCTGCAGAACGAATTGGAAAAAAATCGGTTGATGGCAGCTATCGAACAGGCCTCGGAGGCGGTGGTCATCGTCAATCGCCAGGGGAAGATTGAGTATGTCAATCCGGCTTTCGAGGTAAGCTCCGGCTATTCCCGGGTCGAGGCGATCGGCAACAAACCGAATATCCAGAAGAGCGGGGTCCATGACCGACAATTTTACGAAGCCATGTGGCAGACACTTCTCAACAAGCGGGTGTGGCGGGGCCGGTTGACCAACCGACGGAAAAACGGCACCCTGTATAAGGAGGATGCGACCATTTCTCCGGTACTTGACCCCTCCGGCGAGATAATCAATTTCGTTGCTCTGAAGCGTGAGGTAACCCGGGAGGAGGTGTTGGAACAGCAGCTGCATCAGGCGATGAAGATGGAAGCCCTGGGTACGCTTGCGGGCGGCATCGCCCATGATTTCAATAATATTCTGGCTGCCATGATAGGTTATGGGGAGATGGCCAGGGATCGCCTAGCGCCGGATCATCCGGCAAGAAAGGATCTCGATCAGGTGCTTGCCGGCGGCGATCGGGCGGCCGATCTGGTTAAACAGATCCTAACCTTCAGTCGAAAAGAGAGCTATGGCCAGTTCAGAGTGTTTAAACTGCAGCATATCCTCAAGGAGATCATTAAATTATTGCGACCCTCTCTGCCGGCCACCATTGATCTGCAGCATGACATAGATACTACCTGTCGTTCGATTCTTGCCGATCCGGGGCAGCTTTATCAGGTGGTGATGAATCTGTGCACCAATGCCAGGCAGGCGATTGGCGGTAATCATGGCCGTATTTTCATCAGACTGTCCGAGGTGCGGAATGTGGTTCGGCAAAATGGCGGTCACGGGAGTGAATCGGGTGCCTATCTCGATCTTGAGGTAAGTGATAGCGGCTGCGGCATAGAAGCCGAGAAACTGGAGAAAATTTTCGATCCGTTTTTCACGACTAAAAGAAAGGATCAGGGCACCGGCCTCGGGCTCGCGGTGGTGCATGGCATCATAAAAAAACATAAAGGAGAGATCCAGGTAACCAGCAAGGTTGGAATCGGGACAACATTTCATGTCTATTTAGCCGTCGATGGTCGGGAGTCCGAGTCTCGGGAAAAGAGTGCTGTTGCAGCAATCGGTGGCGATGAAAGGATATTGGTCATCGACGATGAGGTGCCGGTCGGCGAGGTGTTACGGGGAATCCTCGAGCAGGTTGGTTATCAGGTCATGACCTTCAACGACAGTATTGCTGCGGTGAAACTGTTTCGAGAAAATCCCCATTGTTGCGATCTGGTGCTGACCGATATGTTGATGCCCAATATGACCGGGGCTGAGCTGGCACGGGAAATTCTTGCCTTGCGGCCGGATATGCCTATCATTATGGTTACAGGACATAGCGATACTTTTGATGTGCATCGGGCGAGGCAGATCGGGATTCGTGACCTCATCCTGAAACCCGTGAAGAGGGGAAAACTTCAACAAACAGTTCGCAAGGCGCTGGATTATGGCAAGAATTCTGATAATTGATGATGACAGTGGTTTAGTGGAGATGCTTACCGATCAATTAACGGGTGGCGGTCATAGGGTGGTGTCTGCAGGTAATCTGCAGGAGGGGCTTTTGCTCCTGCGGCAGGAACCAATTGATATAGTTTTGCTCGATGTCCAGTTGCCGGACGGCAATGGCTTGGAATATATCCCGATGATAACGGGTGCAGCGACAAAACCGGAAGTGATCATCATTACCGGCCAGGGCGAGGCGGATGGCGCGGAAAAGGCAGTGGTCGGCGGCGCCTGGAGTTATATTGAAAAGCCCCATGTTATCCGTGAGTTGTCCTTGCAGCTTGCCCGTGTCCTGCAGTATCGCCGGGAAAAACAGAAGGTGACAACCGTCCTGGTATCGCTCAAGCGGGACAAGATCATCGGCAGCAGTCCCGCCATACGACGCTGTCTCGACCTGGTGGCCCGGGCCTCGGCAACCGATGTCAGCGTCCTCGTGAGCGGGCCGACCGGTACCGGTAAGGAGCTGTTTGCCAGGGCCATTCATGAGAACAGCGCCAGGGCCGATAAAAACTTCGTCGTTGTCGATTGCGCGGCCCTACCGGAAACACTCATTGAAAGCACTCTTTTTGGGCATGTCAAAGGGGCTTTTACCAATGCCGAATCTCCCCGGGACGGCCTGGTGAAGCATGCCCATCAGGGAACACTTTTTCTCGATGAGGTGGGAGAGCTGCCGATCAACATCCAGAAAACCTTTCTCCGCCTTCTGCAGGAGCATGAATATCGGCCGGTAGGGTCGTCAACGCAACAATACAGCGACTTCAGAGTAGTGGCTGCAACCAATAGAAATCTGTACGAATGTGTGCAAAAGGGTACTTTCCGAGAGGATCTGCTGTTCCGGTTGCAGGCCTTTACCATTGAACTGCCGGAATTGAAGAGTCGCCGGCAGGATATTCGGGAGCTGGCACTGCATTTTACTGCCAAACTCTGTCAACGATACGGCATGGAGGTTAAAGGGGTTGCCGGGGATTTCCTCGATGTCTTGGACACCTACGAATGGCCGGGTAATGTCCGTGAACTCTACCAGACGATGGAGCATGTATTCACTAATCCGCTGCTCGGACCGACCTGTTTCGCCATTCACCTGCCGGAAAAATTCCGGGTGCAGCAGGCCCGTGCCGGGATCAAGGCGAAAATATCGGCGGGTATCGTTTCCCCCTGTGCCTTTCCGACCTGGCAGGATCATAAAAATATCTGTGAGATAGAATACCTGCGCAGATTGAAATGTACCGCCGGCGGTAATGTTACCGAGGCGGCGCGGCTCTCCGGGATATCCAGAACGCGCCTCTATCAGCTTTTTGAAAAACACGGTGTAGAGTTTTCCTGATGCCGGGGAACAGGGCTTTTTCTTTACTGCAGGATGTTGGCTGTTTCCTTTGGGTGATCGGCACGATACTGCCGGCGCGCATGGCTAAAATTGACAAGATGCTGCTCAATCGTGTCGCCACGTAACTCAACGCCGAAGGTGTTTTGTTGCCCTTCCTGGCCTGCTGCAAACAGTTCTTCAAGAATCTTAAGCCCCACCTCACTGCGATAATGCGACTGTTCCCAATAATTCTGCATGCTGTCGTTACCGGTTGTCTGGGGGATTTCTTCAGTGGTAATGCGGTTAAAACCGGAAAAATCATAGAGCCGGATATCGCAGCCTCCCTGTCTTCTGGCATCGACCATTTTTACCAGGGCTCTTTTCCAGGCATCGAGGTCGTCCGTAAGGGTCGCCCAATAGGATAACTCGGCCAAGGCGTGGATCGGTTGAAGGTACAGGCGAAAGAGGGTGCCGCTTTGGCAGTAATCACTCGTTACCTGGTCGAGCAGCTGGATAGTGGCGGCAACATCCTCAGGAGTTCCCAGAGGCTCCTTTTTCTTTAAGACCTCTTCAAAGGCCTTTTTCGTTCCACCTTCGTTCCGCATGATTACTTCCAGACACTGCGAAGATTTATGGCCGTAATATGCCAAAAGTGAGAAACAGCTTTGCTCGGATTTTCCCAATACGATATTGAGAGCATCGCCGGTCATCGCCATCGAAATGGATCGTTTGATATTCAAAAAGGTACGGCGGATCGGGTAGGAAGCCCCTTCGGCCACCAGTTCCTTATTAAAATCGGTGTTCCCGGTTTTCTCCCTGAATTGCCAGCCATAGTCAAGACCCCAGACAACGATCTCCGGGCGGTGAAAGAAGGCTGTGTGCCTCAGCATGTTGACGGCATCGCCGACAGAGGCGCCACTGATGGCGAGATTGAAAACCCGCTTGCCGGTAAACAGCGGGCTCTCCGTCGGCAGGCCGATTTCGGTTCTCGAACTCCCAAGATAAACGACCTCGGGTTGGAAACGATAGGCGGCGTAGGTTTTGGCCCAGGGCATGATTTTTTGCTGTGCCGGGCTGAGTCGATGTAGCAGCGGGCTGTCCCATTGATGGATGAAATAGGGGTCAATCGTATAGTTCATGGTGACGATCAAACCAAGGAGTAACAGCGCCGATACACCTATTGCCAAAAAATAGATGGGCAAATTGCCCTTTTCGGAAGCATTGTTCATAGGCTCAGGCACACTAGAATTGCGCATAAATAAAATCACTGGTTCGCTCGATGCTCAAAATACAGAGGGCAAAGATGCAGCCGACTGCGATTCCCCACCGGATATTCGGCGACCATTTCACTGGGAAGATCGAAGGCGCAGAAGGTTTCATCTCGTGACCTTTCTCGGTGAAAAGAAACAGCTCGTTGGTATTGGGCAGATAAAAAGCAATAAGAGTGCCTGCGAGCAGTATGAGATAACCGGGAAAATCAATTTCCGTCACCGGGGAGATGCCATTTATCCCCACCATTCCGGCTAGTACCTTGAAGGCTGAAGTCACATTCTGCGCACGGAAAAAACACCAGGCAACCATCACCGCAAGAAAGGTAAGAGTTCTATTAATAGAATTTGTGAGCACCGTCGGTTGCCTGTACCTGTTTCGCATCGCATATTGCCAGCCATGCTGGATGCAAAGATACATACCATGCAGCCCGCCCCAGATAACAAATGTCCAATTGGCTCCATGCCATAAACCGCCCAGCAACATGGTCAAGATGAGATTGCGATGCGACTCAATTGTCCCCGCCGGTTGCCACCGAGGGGTATGTAAAGATAATTACGAAGAAATCTGGAGAGGGAGATATGCCACCTCTGCCAAAAATCGCTGACGCTCGTGGCCTTATAAGGAGAATTGAAGTTAATGGGTATTCGCAAGCCCATTAATCGCGAGACCCCTATGGCCATATCGGAATAGCCGGAGAAATCAAAATAGAGTTGCAGGGTATAGGCGAGCATTCCTAGCCATGCCTGAAGGAATTGCGGGCTGCCACCGGCAAAAACCGGAGTAATTGCCGAGGCCAGATTGTCGGCAATCAGTAATTTTTTTCCCAGGCCAAAGACGAAGAGAGAAATACCGATGGCAAAATTATTGGACTTTACCTGGTAATTGTTTGAATCGGAAAACTGCGGTAGCATCTCCTGGTGATGGAGGATGGGGCCGGCAACAATATAGGGGAAGTAGGAGGCAAATAACAGATAGTGGGTGAAATTCAATTCCTTGATTTTCCCATGAGAGGCATCAACTAATATGGAGATCTGGGTAAAGGTGAAAAAGGAAATCCCTACCGGCAGGATAATGTTGAGAAGAGGCATATGGCCCGAAGTGACATCGTTAAGAGATACAATAAAAAAGTTAACATATTTGAAGAAGCCGAGAAGGAGGAGGTTGAAAGCGATTGCGGCGGTCAACCACCACCTGCCGCTTGTTGGGGTTGCTGAGATTATCCGCTTGCAGGCAGAGTAATTAACAACAATCGATGTCAAGAGAATGGGGATAAATCGGTAATCCCACGAACCATAAAAGAAGAGGGATGCCAAAATGAGCCAAACTGCCGCCCATTGCCTGCTTTTTCGAGCAAAGAAATAAAAACCGAAGAGAGTAACAGGGAGAAAAAAAACAATAAATGAATAGGAATTGAACACCATAGTTACACCTTAACCGGTTTAATGGCAACTTGTCCTCAGGCAGCCATCCGTAAATGGATTGGGCTGGGCATGAATGTACTGCAATAGACTTTTTGACACACCTCGAAAACAATCACAAGAAGAAGACAGCGTGTTTCTTCATCCATCTATTCTTTTCCTTCCTTGTGCTCCTCGGCAACCATTATAGCGGTTTTTATAAGAGTCATAGTAACTGTTAACAAAAGCGTGTGCTGTTAACATTTGTTGACAGTTTTCGGGCCTAGAGGATTTCCGGCAATAATTAAGATCTTTCCATAACGTGCTGAAAACACATCAGATGCGAGTATCTCGCAGAGATTCATGGGCAAAATGGCACAGATGGTGCTTTTGCAGCGGGGGAAGGTCACAGTGTTCGCAATGGTTGACAATCGGATTTCAGTACTACGTGGAAGGTATGAGGACATTTTTTTTCTCGGCGAGGCAAGAGACCTGCGCTACTGAGTGCCGGTGGTGGATATGCCCGCAGCGTTACTTAGCGGCGTTGCGGAAGATTGACAGTTTACGGAAGATAGAAATCTTTGATGAGGCGCCTTCCGGTTTCTCCCGGATTCCGGAAACATCCCCGAAAAATGGCGATCTGATAATCCTCTACGCTAAGAATTTGGATGATCTCGAGGCGATGTTGCGAGCCAGGGAATTATTCGACGGACTGAAAAAAATCCTGGTCGTCGCCGAGCAGACTCCGGGAGACGATAAAAGATATCATCTCCTGGAACCTCGATATATCACCCAATCTTGGCGAAATATCGATGAGTTGGAAGCGGTCATTCGTAAAATGTCAGGGTCGGTTCACTGATTATTACAAGGAGTACGGTGATGGTACAACAGCAATTATTTGCCTCTTTTCTCCTCGATAAATCGGAAGGCTTGGAAATTGCTCTGAGGGCGGAAAGCGTTGCCGAGGCTACCCCCGTCACCGGGCATATTCAACGTTTACCCGCAAGCCTTGATTTCGTCGAAGGTATCATGCATCTCAGGCAAGAAGCTATCCCGCTCATTAATCTGAAAAAAAGGCTGGGACTCGCCCAGCAGCAGTACGACGAGACTGCCAAGGTTGCGGTGGTTAAACTTTTCCACCGCCGTTACGGCTTACTCTTTGACGATATCAAGGAAGTTTTCGCGGTGAATCCGGCGGACATCCGCAAGGTGGACGGTGCCCTGCAGACCGACGATAAGATCATTTCCTCACTTATCACCCTGGAAAAGGGAGAAAGAACCGTCGAACTCCTCGATCTTAACAATCTTTTCCCCGGCAGTGCCATCGAACTTGAGAAAATCGGCGATGCCTTGCTGAACGATAACAAAGAGGCCAGAGTGACCCGCTATTCCCGGTATGTAATTTTTGCTTTTGCCAATCAATTGTATGGCGTTCCGGTAGAATACACGCAGGAGATCACTTTTTTCGATGCGGTCGAGCAGATGTATCGCGGCGGTGTTGAAGAGGAAAATCCGCAGTTCAGCAGTTCCATCAAGGATCTTTTTCAGCACAGCAATATCGACGGTTCTCTGACCTTGCGTGGGCGAAGAATTCCGGTGTTGAACGCCAGGAGACTTCTTGCCGGACCGGGTGTTGCGGGCGACGAATACCTGGGCGAGAAGACGAGGATTCTCGTGGTCTCGGACGACACCTTTGCGGTGGGCCTTATTGTTGAGGAGGTGAAGGCTATCGAGACCATTGCCGACGATGAAATTCTGCCTCTCGGAGGTGGAGGGAATACACCAATTACCGGGATTTATCAAAGAAAAGACGGCTCGAATATCATGTTGTTGAACATGGATATCTTGATCGATGGCCACTCCGACGAATTAAAAGCTCTGGCGCGTTTAAGCAGCGAAACCGAGGTGGTGAAGACCAAAGGAAAAGAAGCGGTAAGCAGCGCCCACCATCTCATTACCGAAAACTGCTACCTGGTTTTTTGGATTGGTAAACACATGGCGGTGCAGCTCAAGGATGTTCAGGAAATTATCGAAAAGACCGGGGTGCTGGGATTGCCCGGAGCAAGCACCTTCAAAAGCGGGGTGATTAACCTGCGCGGGCTGGTGGTTCCGGTGATCAACCTTCGAGAATTTTACGGCTATCCCCCAGGGCAGAAGAACACGGGGGAACGAAAGCTCATTATCTGCAGAAGTGAAGCAACTACGGTGGCCCTGGAGGTGGATGGCATTGTGACGATTTACAAGCAGGAACAGTATCAACATACTTCATCGGTCAAGAAGGACCTGAACAAAAGGCGGGACACCCTCGACAGATTGATAGTATACGAGCATGAAGAGCGGAGAAGTGAACATGTGCTGGTTGTCAACATTCACAATCTGATCCGCAATCATCTTGAGGTGGAGACCGCTTAAGCCGCTTTTAAAAAACAACCTATCAACCCGATTGGAAGCAGGAGAGGTGAAATATGGAAAACAAGGAAAGGACAGCAATGGGACAGGACACGGCATGTTTAGAACTGCTTTTGGAACCGAGTTATATCGTCGATGAGAAAAGAATGATCACCTGGGCCAACACGCCATTCCTGACACGATTCAAGCTTACCAGGGAGGCCCTTCTTGCCAGGATGAGTTGTGAAGAGGCTTGTCCCACGCAGCTTTGCGGGACCAAGGATTGTCCGGTCGAAAAGTCGAGAAGGATCAATAAACCGGTTTCCACCGAGGTGATTTATAAGGATCGCGACCAGAGCATCACCTTTTTCACCAGCAAAGCCATCCCGATGAACGGCAGCGGCAATACCTTCGTGACGTTGCACGATATCAGCGAGCAAAAGGCAACCGAAGCCCGGCTGCGACAGCTATCAACCGATCTTGATGTTATCCCCACACCGATTATCGAGATCGACACCAAGTTTTCCATCACCTTCATGAATCCGGCAGGGGCAGCTATTGCTGGGCTTACGGTCGACGAGGTGATCGGTAAAAAATGCTACGATCTTTTTAAGACGCCGCATTGCAAGACGGAAAAATGTGCCTGTACCCAGGCAATGAAAACCGATTCGGTGGTGACCGAACAGACCATCGCCAGGCCGAGGGATGGAGTCATCATACCGATCAAATATACCGGTGCACCGGTCAAGGACGCCAAGGGCAATATCAAAGGGGCACTTGAATATATTCTCGATATGACCGAGGAGATAAAACAGAAGCAGGTAGCGGACGAGAAGATCGAGAACCTCAACACCCTGCCGACACCGATTCTTGCTATAGATACCGAGTTCACCATCACCTACATGAATCCGGCCGGGGCCGCAGTCGTTGGTTCGACGCCGGATGAGGTGGTGGGGAAGAAGTGCTATGACCTGTTCAAAACCCCGCATTGTCGGACGGAAAAGTGCGCCCTGGGACGGGCGATGCGGACCGATGCAGTGGTCACCGAGCAGACCATTGCCCGCCCGGCGGAAGGAGTCATTATTCCGATCAAGTATACCGGGGCGCCGATCAAGGATGCCAAGGGCAATATCAAAGGGGCGCTGGAATATGTGCTCGATATGACGGAAGAAGCCAAGCAGCGACAGGCGGCCGATGAAAAGATCGAAAACCTCAATACCATTCCGACGCCGATAATGTCCATCGACACCGACTACAACATCACCTTTATGAACCCGACGGGTGCGGCGGTACTGGGACGGACCCCGGATGAAGTGGTCGGCAGGAAATGCTACGATCTCTTCATGACCGATCACTGCCGGACGGATAATTGCGCCTGCGGCAAGGCGATGCGCACCGATGCCATCGTCCAGGCAGAGACCATCGCCAAGCCGAATGGCAAGGTGATCCCGATTAAATATACCGCTTCGCCGATCAAGGATGCCAAGGGCAACATCAAGGGTGCCCTGGAATATATCGCCGATGTGACCGCGGAAAAGGCGGTGGAAAAACTCATCGGCGAAGCGGTAAGCGATGTCGATGCACTGGTCGGCGAATCGAGGCGGGCGATGGAACAGGCCAAGGCCAAGGTGGATGAAATGAACATTCTCATCGACACCGAGGTGCGTAAGCTCGACGGTTCGCTGAAGACCGTCAAGGAGATGGTCGACAACTCCGGGGCGATGCTCAATCTCTCGACGGAATCGAACCGACTTGCCGCCGACCTGTCGAAGGAGGCGGAGACCGGCAAAGCCGCCGGCAAGAACGCCGAGCAGAAGCTGGTGGATATCAACAGCACCATGAAGAAAAACAATGAGATGGTCAGCGGCCTGGTAAGTCAGCTGGAGAAGATCTCCGGCTTTGTCGATATCATCAAGGATATCGCCTCGAAAACCAATCTCCTGGCCTTCAATGCGGCGATTGAGGCGGCAAGGGCGGGTGACGCCGGTCGCGGTTTTGCAGTCGTTGCCGATGAGGTTCGTAAACTCGCCGAGAACAGCTCGAAATCGGCGATTGATATCTCCATTATCGTCAAAAAAGTGGAAAAGGACTCATTGCAGACCATCAACGCCATGCAGGCCGGAATGACTATGCTCGATGATGGCGGCAAGGTTATCAATACCGCCCTCGATTCGATGGAGACCATTTCTAAGGGAATCGAGACCATTTCCCAGGCGGTCGATGGCCTCAGTCAGCAGTCAAAAAATCTCTGCAGCAGTGGTCAGAGCGTCATGCTGGAGATCGAAAATGTGGCGATGTCCTCCAAAGAAAATCAGCGGTCGACCGGTGTTGTCAATAAATCCTTGGCCGAGACCGTCGGGGCCCTTGAGCGGCTGGTACAGTCGAACAAGCACCTTCAGGATGCGGTACAGAACCTCTAGATTGCCGGTGGGCTGGTGCAAAGACCTTGCCGGGCCGGGGGTAGCGAAGCCGTATGATCTTTGGCGATAAAATAATGACACCGCGCCTCAGGATGCGGCGCTTGGTCGAAGGGGACCTGCCTCTCTTTCTCGCCTGGAGTCACAGTGATACGGCACACGGAGAATATCTGACACCCGAGCGGATCGATGTTCGGGACGGCAGAGAGACTATCGCCAGTGGAGCGTGCTGGCAGGAAGGGAACCGGGTCTTTCTCATTGAATTGAAAGACGCCATACCCATCGGCACCCTGCGCTACTGGCTGCGGCCGGAGCGCAGGAGTTGTGCGGTTATGGCGGTGAAAATTGCCGATCCCGAACAGCGCAATAAGGGCTACGGTACGGAGGCCCAGAAATATCTTATCATCCATCTTTTTTCGCGGCTGAAAGCCCGGAGTGTCGAAATGTATACCGACATCAACAACAGGCCGCAGCAGCGATGCCTTACAAAACTCGGCTTCGAATTGGTTGAAACCCTTAACTATGACGATCATCAGGTGAAGCGGGTCGGCCACCTGTTCAGGATGGATGTCGCTCACTTTTCCAATAACCCGGTGTATCGGTATCATTATGAATAAGCGGGTTGGGCTGGTCGTCGACGATCGTTTGTTAAAACATGTAATTCCACGTCATTCCCCGGAAAACCCGGGAAGAATCGGCAAACTATCGGCCTTGGTCCGGGAGCGTTACCGGACGGAGTGTCGTTTTTATCAGGCACGAACAGCTGCGGTTTCAGACATTGAAGCAGTTCATTCGCGATTTTATCTGGATCAATTGCGAGAGCACCAACTCCGTTCCGAGCCCTTTTCCTATGATCGCGACACCTACCTCATGAAGCATTCTCTGGCAACTGCCCATCTGGCTGCCGGTGGCTGCCTGGAACTCGCCGATCGGATCATGACGGGGGAAGTGGATCACGGGTTTGCCATGATCCGTCCACCCGGCCATCATGCGGAACCCGGCCGTGGCATGGGGTTCTGTATCCTCAACAATGTCGCTGTGACAGCCGAGTATCTGCGGCGCCGGTACCAATTAAACCGGATACTTATCCTCGATTTCGATGCGCATCACGGCAACGGCACCCAGGAGGTGTTTTACGACAGCGATGAGGTGCTGGTTATCTCCGTGCATCAGCGCGATATCTTTCCTTTTTCCGGCAAGGCGGGGGAGACCGGCAGCGGCAAGGGCGAAGGATATACGATTAATCTGCCGGTTTTTGCCCAGTTCGGCGATGCGGAATATACCTTTCTCCTCGGCCGCATCCTCCAGAGTGTGGTCGAGCAGTACCTGCCGCAGATACTGTTGATTTCCGCGGGCTACGACGGTCACCGGGACGAAACGATCAGCGGCACGACTCTTTCCACCGAATGGTTTGGGCTGATTACCGCCATGCTCAAGCAGTATGCCCGGGAAATCTGTGGCGGTCGGTTACTCATGGTGCTCGAAGGAGGGTATAATCCGCTTTCCCTCGGGGCATCGGTTGTCGCCACCATAGACAGTCTGCTGACAGCACGGCGGGACAAGATCGGCATCTTTTTCTCGGAACGCGCCAACCAGTTGTTGAAAGATCATCCGCTGCACAACAGATGGGCCTTGCAATAAGGAAAAATAATGAAGAATCAAGTTGATGAACATGCCTTGAAAACCATTTTCCATGCCTGTCGCCAGTGCGGCACCTGCTGCAAGGGCTATCGGAAAATTGTTGTCCGGCCCGAGGAGGCCAAGTTCATCGAGAAAATGGGGGGACATGTAGGCGTTAATGTGAGCATGAAAGATATCCGCGAGAATGGCCTGGACGCGGCAGTCGACAGGGCTAAAAGTGGCGACAAACTGTACATGATCCACCCGGACGACAAGGGTTGCGTCTTTTTGGAACATCGGGACGGTAAATACCGCTGCAAGATCTATCACTATCGGCCGCAAACCTGCCGCGGCTTTCGCTGTAATCTCGTCGATGCCAGTTTTCTCCATCTCTTCGGTGGGGAGGGTGCCATGCATCTCCTCGGAAAAGACAGTTACGGGCTGCCGCTGAAAGGGTAACGGGGATTATTGCAGGCGACCGCCGCACAAAGGCCAATAAGACAATTTTCCCCGATCAGCAGGGAAAAGCCTTGCTTGTTGTCGATAATTTTATAAAATATATCGAAATGATACTTTGCAAATTTGCTTGGTATGCCTACAGGTATCATTGTCATCTCAGCTCGAAAGCGCGTTCATTTCCAGGCAGGAATCGGCTATGGTCCATAAGTATCCAAAGGATTTGGTGCAAGAACTTACCGTGCTCTGGCGGCTGGGGCCGCCGGGGATGGAGGTCTCCGGTTCGGGATACAGGAGACTGCCGGATGCCGAGGTGCTGGAGGAACTGGTATCGACGGCGTATCAGGTCAGCCAGATGCAAGAAGAGGCTCGCGGTCTGCGTTTCCGGCTCATGCTTTGCGAGCCGGAGGATGTGGACGAAGATGGTTTCGGCGAGGCTCTGGGGCTCTTTACCCTCAATTTTACCGTGCCGCGGCCCTATAACGAGTACGAACTCCTGAAACTCGGCCCTTCCATAGACTACAACAATTCCCTGATCGGCATGCGCTACCGCAAGGGTGAAGGCTTGCAGATCTGGGGCTTGATCCATTCCGGGTCGCGGTGGATGCATGTCATTCATGGCGGCAGCAAACAGGCAACCCCGCTGCCGCCGGCCCTTGGGGTTAACATCCTCGGCTCCGGTCGGCTGATTGTCTGTCGCGGAGTGGAAATACTTGCCCAGTTGAGCGGCGGCAAAATTATTTCCCCGTCGACCAACGTCTTTCGTTCGCAATGGGTCGCCAGGCGATTCGGACAGGTGCGCAGTGAACTGGCGGCAATGCATGAAGAAAATCCGCGCCGCGATCCGGGGGAGTGGGCGCGCATCGACCCCTCTTTTATCCCGGCCCTGTATCTTGAGTTTTTCAAGCATGTTATCAGCACGGTGCGGCGTTCCGGGCATGGCGGGACCATCATCTCCTTTCCAGCAGGCATGGATGATATGGTCACCCATGACAATCCTTATATTGATCTTAAATATCGCTTTGATGAAGGCACCCCTCGTAACCAGCTGCGAAAGATTGTGCTGCGCATCATGGAGGTTCTAGCAAGAAACTGCGGTCGGCTCTATGGCCCTGAATATCTAGCGGGGTGGAAAGATTACGTGTCGCTGCAGACGGAAGAACTGGCGCAACTGGATGAGCGGGTGTTTAAGTATGCCCGGTTTATTGCCAGGCTTACCGGCGTCGACGGTGCGGTCGTGACCACCGAAGGCCTGGAGATTATCGGCTTTGGCGGCATCATCCAGGGGACCATGGAAATGGGTGGAATCGTCGCAAGAGCCCTTGACCCGGAAGGGGTTCGCCGGCAGGTCGAGCGGGTGGAAAGCGTCGGCACTCGGCATCGATCCCTGTACTATCTCTGCCATAAATTGCATGATGTCCTGGGAATAATCGTTTCCCAGGATGCTAAGGCCAGCGTCGTCACCTGGAATACCGAGAAGGTGACTTTCTGGGATGTCATCCCCATCGATTTCGCCTAACTTCTTTTATTGTTGCCGGATGTGAAAATCATATTTTTTCAGATAGATTTCTGAAAGAGTGAGAAAGGCGGTGATGATGAGAGGGCCGTAGATAATCCCAAGAATTCCATAGACGGTCATCCCGCCGAGAATAGAGAGGAAGACCAGAAGGGTGTGCATGTGCACCCGGGTGCCGACCATCTTCGGTTTCACTAAATTTTCGACGCCGAGGGAGAGAATCAAACAGAAAACAACAAGAAAGATCCCTTCGTTCATTCTCTCGCTCATCATCAGTATGAATGCCGCCGGAAGCATTACCAGGCCGATGCCGAAAATCGGCATGAAGGCAATGACCGCCATGACGCATCCCCACAGAATCGGGGAATTTAATCCCAGGATGGAGAAAATCGCCCCGCCCAAAAAACCCTGGATAAGTCCGCAAATGCCGTTGCCTCTGAGAATTGCGTTGGCGATTTCTTGAAATTTATCGATCAGCAGCCGATTTTCATCTTCCGGCAAAGGGGAGATGCGGATCATATAATCGATCAACTTCGGTTGGTCGATGAGGAGGAAAAAGATGACCAGGATCATGAGGAAGAAAAAGAAAAGAAACTGCAGTACATTGGCCGCCCAGGCACTGGCATGGTTATAGAGGAGCAAACCGCTTTCTTTGACGAGGTAGGAAAAGGTATCGGAAATCTGCGACGGTTTGAACCTGAAGCCGACCTGTTTCAATTGTTCTTGGAGTTGCAGGAGCAGGGGGTTTTCCTGGAGGAAGACCTGCAGTTTCAGGCCGATTCGGCTATCTCGTCCCCAGCTGTAGAGATTGAGTGCTTCATCGGTCAGTGAAAAAACGAAAAAAATAAGGGGAATAAAGACGATGGCAATAATCAACAGGCAGGTGAGTGCCGAGGCCAGCTGCTGTGGAGTCTTTTTGCTGATAAAGATATAAATCGGCCGGAAGAGGTTGGTGAGGAGAAAGGATAAAACCAAAATTGACCAGAATGGCCAGAGAATCGCGCCAAAGAAGAAGATCGAGATTGCAAATACCAGGAGGAAGTATCTGATGCTCGTGGGGGTTGGGGATTGCCCGTTTGGCTGATAGCCTGTCTTGGGGTCGTTCATGGGTGTCTCTGGAACAGTTACGGGTTCTCAGGTCGGTGAAATAGGGTTGCAATTGTTCTAACTGCTGAGGTATCCTGGGAGCTTCCATACGAACCGACCGGCAAGGCATGATAATATCTCGTATCGGATAAAAAATTATAGATCCTCTCGTGGATTAAGCAAAGAAAAATAAGCCGTTGTAAATTAATAACCGAGTGGTACGTCGCGACCGGCATAAGGGGTCGTAACGAAATGAGTGGCCAGGTAACGGTTATTTCGTAACGACCCCTAAGTATTGTTGAGGAGATTGGGAGAATGTGGGAAGATCTTGAAGTTGCATTGGAGAAGGTGTCCGAGGAGAAATTACAGAAGAAGCCGTCACCCGACAAGCTCGGATTCGGAGTTCATTTTACCGACCATATGTTCCTTATGCAATGGAGTCGGGAGCACGGCTGGCATGATGCAAAAATCTGTGCAAAAGAGGCGTTTCGCATTGATCCGGCGGCAATGGTCTTCCACTACGGACAGGCGATTTTTGAAGGCCTCAAGGCGTATAGGGGCAAGGATGACCAGTTGTTTCTCTTTCGCCCCAAGGATAATTTCGAGAGGATGAACCATTCCGCCGTACGCATGTGCATGCCGCGGATTCCGGTGGAGAAAATAGTCAATGTCCTCAAGTCGCTCATCTATCTTGAGAGGGAGTGGGTACCTCGCGGCGAGGGTGCAACTCTCTATATTCGTCCGACAATGATTGCCGTCGAGCCGACGCTTGGAGTGAAACCGTCGTCCCTCTACTCCTTTTATATCATTCTATCCCCGGTAGGCGCTTATTACGCCGAAGGGTGCAATCCCACCAGGATCTATGTCAGTGACCAGTATGTCAGGGCGGTAAAGGGCGGGGTCGGCAACGTAAAAACCGCCGGTAATTATGCAGCATCCCTGTATATGTCGGAAATTGCAAAAAAAAGAAGGTTGTACGCAGGTTTTGTGGCTCGATGCCTGTGAACATAAATACGTGGAGGAGGTGGGAACCAGCAACATCTTTTTCAGAATAGATAACCAGCTGCTCACCCCGCCGTTGGAAGGCTCAATTTTGGGTGGCCTTACCAGGGATTCAGTTATTAAACTGGTATCCAGTTGGGGCCTGGATGTGGTTGAGCGCAGGATCTCGATTGATGAGGTGCTTGCGGCAAATAGAGAGGGCAGGTTGCAGGAGGTCTTCGGCACTGGAACCGCGGCAGTTATCTCCCCCGTCGGAGAACTGTTTTATAAAGGCACCAGCTACAAGATTAATGATGGCCGGACCGGGGAAATATCGGCCAGGCTCTATTCGGAACTGCAAGCCATTCAGAACGGCTCTCAAGATGACCCGTTTAAATGGGTGGTGCGCGTCGGATGATTATGTGAAAAACCTCATAACCAGGCGGTGTTGTGACGTATTGCAGGAATCGCCCATCGTCTCTCGTTTTTTTTGAAAATCGCCCCTTGATTTTTGAGGATCACAGCCTATATTTTTGCCCAGTTCGATATACCACCCTGAAAATCGGGCAAAAAATCAATTTGGGACTCCTTTTGTTAACCCGCGAGTCCCTTTTTCCGTAACAAATCATTTGTCTAGTTAGGAGGTAGTAATGAAGATTCGTCCATTGAATGATCGCCTTTTGGTGAAACGACTTGCAGAAGAGGCAAAAACAGCAGGTGGTATCATCATCCCTGATAGCGCCAAAGAGAAACCGGCCGAGGGTGAAGTCGTTGCTGTTGGTCCCGGAAAATTAAATGATAAGGGTGATAGAGTTGCCCTTCAGGTTGTTGCCGGAGACCGGGTATTGTTTTCAAAATACGGTGGAACCGAAGTTAAGATTGATGGCGATGATTTTCTTATCATGCGAGAAGACGATATACTCGGGGTTGTTGTAAAATAATTTTAAATATTTCGAGAAGTTGTTCGTGCTATTTTTTTAGATTGATAACATCTCGTTGAAAAAAAGGAGAATAGAATAATGGCTGGAAAAGAAATCAAATATGGAGTCAAAGCCCGTGAGTCGATCCTCAATGGGGTTAATGTACTTGCTAATGCCGTCAAGGTGACCCTCGGTCCAAAAGGCCGTAATGTGCTTATCGACAAGTCCTATGGAGCCCCCACTATTACCAAGGACGGCGTAACTGTCGCCAAGGAGATCGAACTGAAGGATAAGTTTGAGAACATGGGTGCACAGATGGTCAAGGAAGTGGCTTCAAAAACTTCCGATGTCGCCGGTGACGGTACCACCACTGCAACGGTTCTCGCACAGTCAATATATACTGAAGGTGTAAAGCTTGTCGCCGCCGGTGGTAATCCCATGGAAATCAAACGCGGTATCGACAAAGGCGTCGCCTGTGTTGTTGCTGAACTGGCAAAGATCGCCACCCCAACCAAAGAACAAAAAGAGATCGCCCAAGTTGGTACCATTTCCGCCAACAACGATGAGACCATCGGTAATATCATTGCCGAAGCCATGGATAAGGTCGGCAAAGAAGGCGTTATTACCGTGGAAGAAGCAAAATCCATGGACACCAGCCTTGATGTCGTTGAAGGTATGCAGTTCGACCGCGGTTACCTCTCTCCCTATTTTGTCACAGATCCCGAGCGCATGGAAGTAACCATGGAAGAGCCTTACATCCTCCTGGTAGAGAAGAAAGTTTCCAGCATGAAGGATCTGCTGCCGGTTCTTGAATCTGTTGCCAAGATGGGTAAAGGTCTTTTCATCGTTGCTGAAGACGTTGACGGCGAGGCTCTCGCCACTCTGGTTGTCAATAAGCTTCGCGGCACTCTCAGTGTGGCAGCTGTAAAAGCGCCTGGTTTTGGTGACCGTCGCAAGGCGATGCTCGAGGATATCGCCGTTCTCACCGGTGGTCAGGTTATTACCGAAGATCTTGGTATTAAACTTGAAAACGTTACCGTCAGTGACCTCGGTACCTGTAAGCGCATTGTCGTCGATAAAGACAACACTACTCTTGTTGATGGCGCCGGTGATAAAGAGAAGCTTGCTTCACGCGTCAAGCAGATCCGTGCCCAGATTGAGGACACCACCTCCGACTATGATCGCGAGAAACTGCAAGAGCGACTTGCCAAACTGATTGGTGGTGTTGCTGTAATCAATGTCGGTGCTGCAACTGAGATTGAGATGAAAGAGAAGAAGGCTCGCGTTGAAGATGCTTTGAATGCAACTCGTGCCGCTGTCGAAGAAGGTGTTGTTCCCGGCGGTGGCGTTGCGTATCTCCGATGCCTCAAAGCCCTTGCCGCACTTGACATGAAAGGTGAGCAAGCGCTTGGGAGAAATATTCTCCTCAGGGCTCTCGAAGAACCTATTCGTCAGATAGCCAATAATGCCGGACGGGAAGGTTCTGTCATTGTTGAACATGTAAAGGGCCTCGAAGGCGCTATGGGGTTCAATGCCGCCACCGAAGAGTATGAGAATCTTATTGCAGCTGGTGTTATTGATCCCGCCAAGGTTACCAGAACCGCACTGCAAAATGCCGCTTCTGTAGCCGGTATGCTGCTTACTACCGAGTGTGTGATTGCCGAGATTCCAGAAGAAAATGCTCCTGCCGGCGGTGGAATGCCTCAGGGCATGGGTGGTATGGGCGGAATGGGCGGAATGATGTAAGATTCTTCCAGCCGCTTCCCGCAGTTGGAGTATGGGTAAAAAATGGAAGGTTCTGTGTTACTGGAACCTTCCAATTTTTTTTGGCAGAAGCTCCATTTCTGAGCAAAAAGTGTTGACATGCAGGAATCGATAAGGTATTAATTTTCGGCTTATCCTACGGCGATGTAGCTCAGCTGGTCAGAGCATGCGGCTCATATCCGCAGTGTCCGGGGTTCAAGTCCCTGCATCGCCACCAACAGTTCGTCCGGTACATCCGGCTTTATATATAACCCCGCTATTCCGCAAGGAAAGCGGGTTTTTTATTGTCTAATAACTTCTGCCGAGAGTGGTACTCAAAATTTTCTCCGTCTTGGGCAGTCAGCCACAGTAACAAGATCATCCGGTGTCTGGAATTCTATGTATTCCTTTGGTTGGGCAACAAGGCCAATCAAATCCATCGCTGCTTTGATTGCTAACGGTATTGCGCAGGATTGAGGCGAATGGTACGCTGGAAACGGCGCATCGGACACAGCAGAATTGCAGCCTGGTTTTCCGCTATGCTGTGGCAACCGGCAGGGCGAGCGTGACTGTTATGCGGGTATGTGAAGCCGCTCTAAAATTACACCATGTTAGAGGAGGGAAAGTTCGGAAGAGCTGTTCTGACGCTTTCAGTCTGGGATGGGTAAAATCAGAGCGAAATTTTTCAGGTTTTTGGGCGTAGTCCCTGACATTCGTTCCAGGCTGGTCCATAATAAGCTGTTGCCACCTTTACGGTTGGAAAATATATGAAAAATCTCACTAAACGCACCTTGGCAGTCTTTCTGGTGCTTCTTTTTTTCACTGTCGGTTGTGGAATTGCACAAGATATCCAGAAGGTTGACCAGAAAAGAAACCAACTTATCGGTTATATGCTGGACAAAGAACTTCCTGTCGTCCATTTCAGCCATAAGGAGATGAATGAATCCTTGTCCCTGGTGGCCTTTGATCTCTACCTGAAGCAGCTTGATTACCAGAAAAGGTTTCTGCTGAGCAGTGATGTAACGGTACTGCGCTCCTTCGCCCCTCACATAGCGGACAACCTGGAGCGTGGGACCAATGTCCTGCCGGTAACCGGATACGATATCATGAAAAAACGGATCGGTCAGATTGAAAAAATGGTGGATCAGATAATGGCTACCGGGTTTGAAGTGAAGAGTGATGAAGTCTATGAAACCGATCCCAAAAAAATCACCTATGCCGACGACCTGAAAGGATTAAAGGACAGATGGCGAAGGATAATGAAAGCGCAGGTTATTTACAGGTTTCTCGAACTTGCGGAGGATCAGAAAACAGCGAATGCGAAACTTCCAGAGGATGAGCTGTGGAAGCTGGCGAAAGAAAAGGAGTCCAAGGTTAATAAAGAGTTTTTTCTTCGTCTGCATCAAGAGACTCTGCAGGATCATTATGACCGCTTTTTTAATGCGATTGCCAGGGCCTTTGACCCACACACGAATTATCTTCCCCCCCAACCAAAGAGAGGATTTTGATATTCAGATGCGAGGTAATCTGGAAGGAGTGGGGGCTCTTCTTCGCGAGGAGAACGGATTTATCAAGATTGTCAGCATCATCCCTGGAAGCCCTGCCGCCAAACAGGGTATGCTTCAGGCCGAGGATATTCTCCTCCAGGTGGCGGAAAAAGGTGCCGACCCGGTTGAACTTACGGATATGCGTTCCAGTGATGCTGTGCGTCTGATCCGAGGACCTAAGGGAACTGAGGTTCTTTTGACGGTGAAGAAACCGGATGGGACAAAAAAGGTTGTCCCGATAGTCAGAGATGTGGTTCAGATAGAAGATACCTTCGTAAAAGATACGGTGATAGACGCTCCGGATGGCGGGAAGATCGGTTACATCCTGGTCCCAAGTTTTTACAGGGATTTTGAAAAGACAAAAAGTGATGAAGTTGCCAGGAATGCCACCGATGATACTCGTAAGGCAATAGATAATCTGAAAAAAACCAATATCGAAGGGATTATTCTTGATCTACGTAATGATGGTGGTGGCTCGCTGGGTGATGCCGTCGATATCACCGGGCTGTTCATCAAGTCTGGGCCTGTTGTTCAGATCAAGAACAGCAACGGAAAGATCCGGATTCTCAACGATGACGATGATACTATTGAATACAGCGGTCCGCTTGTCGTTCTGGTGAACCAGTTTTCCGCGTCGGCCTCGGAGATTGTGGCCGCAGCCCTGCAGGATTATAAGCGGGCCATTATCGTCGGTGGCGAACAAACCCATGGAAAGGGGACTGTGCAGACCATTATAAATCTGAACAAAAATCTACGAGCTTCAATGTCAAAAGAAATTGGCGATCTCGGGGTGGTAACGGTGACTATCCAGAAGTTCTACCGAATCACCGGCGGTTCCACCCAGTACAAGGGTGTTGTGCCCGATATTATCCTGCCGAGTTTGTTCCAGCATCTGAAATCAGGTGAAAAGTATCTTGATTACTCTCTTCCTTGGGATCAGGTCGGGCCGGCAAAGTATACCTCCTTCAGCGGCAAGCCCATTGATCTGGACATGATCCGGAAAAGGAGTCTGCAGAGGGGTGAACATGATCCGGGTATGCAGGCCATCGCCGAGGAGGCGGCAAAGGCGGATGAACGAAGCAAACAGACCGCTATCTCATTGAAGCTGACAGATATGCGTCAGAAAATAGAAGAGGCTCGTGAGGAACGAAAAAAACTCAGTTTCCAGTTTCAAAATCACCAAACAAGGCTATATGATGATCAGTTGGATACCGCCGATGGAAAGGATGCCACAAAAGACGATGTCCTCAGCTGGAAAGAAGAACTTAAGCAGGATCCCTATGTAGGTGAAGCAAAGAACATCATTGTCGATATGATAAGACAATGACAATATGGTTCTTTTCACCAGCTACTTTCGCCTATCATAGATCCTGTCAGGCGAAACCGACAGAGCATCTCTCTCTGGATGCGCCACAAATATCCTTGATATAGGGAGGTTATTCGTGCTATTTTTCAGGCGGAAGGTGAGGAGAGTTACGCATTTTCATTCATCCTTGTGGTTAGAGACAAATGCATAGATTGCAGTACACTGAACATCTTTATAGAACACCGGTCCGGCCTATATCCCTGCTGTCAAAAGTGTTTCCCTCGTTACTGTTTTATGTGCACCTCATTAGTATTGTGTGGCGATCGAGCAGGGTGGCCAAAAGGGGTGAGTATGGCGACGACAATTGGATTGAAAGTAGCCTGGAGGTGTTGCGACGACTAGAACAGGTGGGAGTTACAATAGATATATCAGGTATTGAAAATATCGAGCAACAAAACGGACCGGTTGTTTTTGTAGCCAATCATATGAGCATGATGGAGACAATGCTTTTACCCGTTATTATTCAACCGATATTACCGGTAACTTTCGTTGTCAAGGAAAGCCTTCTCGCTTATCCGGTATTCAAGCATATCATGTATTCCCGTCATCCCGTTGCCGTCAGCAGAATCAATCCTCGGCAGGATTTGAAAGTTGTCATGTCCGAAGGGGTCGATAGATTGCGAGCCGGGATTTCGATAATCGTGTTTCCTCAGACAACGCGATCGCATACGTTCGATCCGGAAGAAATGAGTTCGATTGGTGTGAAGCTTGCAAAAAAAGCTGGGGTCCCGGTCATCCCTGTGGCTTTGAAAACGGATTGTTGGCAAAATGGTCCATGGATCAAGGACTTCGGCAAGCTTGATATTTCCAGGACGGCGTACTATTCCTTTGGTGCTCCAAGAATGATTGTTGGCAAAGGTGATGAGGAACAAGGTGCAGTCAACGCGTTTATTGCTACTGCATTGAAAAAGTGGGGGCGGGATACCCAATCAAGATAAGGTGCTAGTCCTCCTCCTCATCTTCAAGAAATTCTTCTTCGGGGTCTATCTCCTCGGGATCTTCGTCGGCGAGGCTTTCATCATTTTCTTCTGAATTATCATCCACAAAGCTGTCATCTTCAGACTCTATTACGTCATCATCGTCATCCAGGCTGCTTTGTTGCCTGATTGCTTTGGGGATTTTCGATTCCGGCAGAACCAGTTCGGTGATTTTGGCAATCTCTTCGTTCAGAGTTGGATCCTGAAGACAGACTTCACAAGTGGTCGCATGTTGCTCCATGAATGAGACCATGCGGGCCGGGGCCATGGTTTCTTCCCGAACACTGAGATACCACGACTTAATCATTTTAATTAATCTTTCACACTGCATGTAGGATAAGAGTCTGCTTCCTTGAAGTTTTAGATGATGCGTTCGTTGTTGGCCATTGGGTCAAGTCAATACACCGACAAGGCACAACACTATAATAAATAGTTGTTTTCAAGGTCAACACTTATTCCTCTCTTAGAGATTCTTTTCTTGTTTTAAAGAAAGAATTTCGTTAAGGTACTTATCCTCCTCTTGGAGGGTAGTAGTTTTCGCTTTTTACAGCATACCTTGGAAGTGGATAGGGCACTGGTGGCTCTCCCGGACTTCAAATCCGGTGTAGCGGGTTAATAGCCCGTTAGGTGGGTTCGATTCCCATGCACTTCCGCCAATCTTCCGGCGTCAGGTTTTCTCCGGTAGTTGTCTCTTTTCCTGCTGCCCATTGTTATTGTTAGCAAAAACAATTATCACTTTATCAGTGGATGTCCCATCGTTTGCCGCTGCTCAACATATGCTTCGGCAACTTTTCGCGCAATATTTCTGATACGGCCAATATATCTGGTTCGCTCATTGACGCTGATTGCTTTACGGGCGTCAAGAAGATTGAATGTATGTGAGCATTTAAGGCAATAGTCATAGGCCGGAAGAATCAATTTCTTGTCAACAAGCCTGAGGGCCTCAGCTTCGTAAGTGTCAAAGAACATCAGGAGCTTTTCGACATTGGCCTCTTCGAAATTAAAGGTGGAAAACTCAACCTCCGCTTGATGAAAAATCTCACCGTAGGATATCTGTTCATTCCAGGCGATATCGTAGACGCTCTCAACCCCTTGAAGGTACATGGCAATACGTTCGAGGCCGTAGGTTATCTCAACCGTTGTCGGGTAGAGTTCTATGGAACCCGCCTGTTGAAAATAGGTAAATTGGGTAATTTCCATTCCATCCAGCCATACTTCCCAACCAAGGCCGGAAGCTCCGAGGGTTGGTGATTCCCAATCATCTTCGACAAAGCGAATGTCGTGGTCAAGCAGGTTGAGGCCGAATCTTTCGAGACTCCCAAGATACAATTCCTGGACATTCAGAGGCGATGGCTTGATGACAACTTGATATTGATAATAATGTTGCAGGCGGTTGGGGTTATTGCCGTATCGGCCATCGGTAGGGCGCCGCGAAGGCTGTGGATATGCCGATTTCCAAGGCTCAGGGCCTAATGCCCGGAGCAGCGTAGCGGGATGGAAAGTTCCGGCACCGACCTCCATATCGTAGGGCTGTTGGATAACGCACCCTTGCTCTGCCCAATATTGACTCAACTCAAAGATAATATTTTGAAAATTCATAGAAATTCCCCAGGGTCTGCTTTTGATCAAGGAATGCACAAAAAACGCTGTAGGCCTTCCTGCTTGGCAATGATTCCGTAGTATATAATTGTTATCTTGACTTTTGTCTATGGGGTCATCATTGTGTTGCCCTGGAAGGAGTGAAATTCGCACCCATATTTCTCAAACGCAGTCAACACCATCAGTTTATGGACCCCATTGCATGCAGACATTTTCTTCTTTTCAACAATCTTCGGAAATATCGCAGCTTCTTAAGGTAGCAAAAACTATAGCCATTGTCGGTCTGTCGCCAAAAGAAAATAGGCCGAGCAATGTGGTCGGTCGTTACTTAGTTGCTGTCGGATATACGGTCTATCCCATTAATCCCGGACAGGATGAGGTCATTGGCAAGAAATGTTATCCGGTTCTTGGGGACTTGCCTTTTCCAGTCGATATCGTCAATATTTTTAGGAAGTCAGAGGAAGTTCGGCCAATTGTCGATGAGGTGCTTGCATTGCCGCATCTGCCGAAAGCTCTCTGGATGCAGCAGGGTATCAGCAACGAAGAAGCAGCGGAACTTGCGAGAAAAAAAGGGATTCTGGTAGTCATGGATCGGTGCATAAAGATTGACCACGAAAATCTCATTCGGTGATAGCCGCCCAGGAAACAACCCCCCTTTTTCCCCACCAGCCCTACCATGGAACCAAAGATACTGAGCATTCGTGGTGCCCGAATGCATAATTTGAAAAACATTGATGTCGACCTGCCACGAAATAGTCTGGTGGTGTTTACCGGAATCTCCGGATCCGGCAAATCAACGTTGGCATTTGACACACTTTACGCCGAGGGGCAGCGCCGCTATGTTGAGTCCCTTTCGACCTACGCACGCCAGTTTCTCGGGCAGATGGATAAGCCCGATGTCGATGCCTTGGAAGGGTTATCGCCGGCAGTATCGATTGAACAAAAAACGACGAGCAAAAATCCGCGTTCGACGGTTGGTACGATAACGGAAATATATGATCATTTGCGCTTGCTTTTTGCTCGTTGCGGGCATCCTCATTGTCACCAGTGCGGCAGTGAAATTCAGGCTCAATCAATAGAAGACATGGTGAATGCCCTCATGGCTCTGCCGGAGGAGACCAAGGTTATCCTCCTTGCTCCCCTGGTGACCGAAAGAAAGGGGAGGCATGAGCAGCTGCTGGTGAGAATTCGCAAGGAAGGTTTTGTTCGGGTGCGGATTGATGGAGATATCCTGCACGCCGATGATATTACATCACTTGATAAAAATAAAAAGCATTCCATAGAGATTGTTGTCGATCGGTTGGTTATCAAGGAATCCATGCGTCGGCGCCTGGCCGAATCGGTGAGTACTGCAGTCAAGCTTACCGAAGGCATTCTTTTAGTGCTCTTTCCTGACACCGCATCGGAAAAATTATTCAGTGAACTTGCTGCCTGCCATAAATGCGGGGTTTCTATGCCATCGCTTTCTACCCAGTTGTTCTCGTTTAATAATCCGCAAGGAGCATGTTCCGAATGCAGTGGTCTTGGGGTTAAGCAATTTTTTGATCCGGCGCTTATCGTCCCTGATACCCGAAAATCGATCAGTGAGGGGGCAATAGCTCCATGGGGGTGGCGTAAAGAGGAATCATACACGGGACATATGCTGGAATCTGTCGCCAAGCATTACGGTGTTTCACTGGTAACGCCATTTGAGAAATTTCCTGAAAAAATTCAAAATATCTTCCTGCATGGTTCCGGGATTGAGGAGATACCTTTTTATTATCGTAAAGGACAGCGGGTTCTCTCGGCAGTCAATCGATTTGAAGGGGTTATTCCTCAATTGGACAGGCGATATCACGAAACCCAATCAGCGATGATTCGTGAAGAACTCGGGAAGTACATGAATGAACAGCGCTGTACGCTTTGTTCCGGGGCACGGCTCAAACCCGAGGCTTTGGCAGTGCGAATCGGTAAGTGGTCCATATATGAAATTACTTGCTTATCCATCGAAAAGCTTCTTGAAGAATTGCCGGTGATTCCTTTATCCCCTCGTGAGAGGAAGATCGGCGAACCCATTCTCAAGGAAATTGTTGATCGGCTCTCCTTCCTTGAAGATGTTGGGTTGGGGTATCTGTCTCTGGAAAGAAGAGCAGGGACGCTTTCCGGTGGAGAGGCACAGCGTATTCGGCTTGCTTCCCAGATCGGATCGCGGTTGGCAGGAGTACTATATATTCTGGATGAACCGAGTATCGGTCTGCATCAACGTGACAATCAGAAGCTTATCAATACCTTACTGGAACTGCGAGATTTAGGTAATAGTGTGATTGTCGTGGAGCATGATACCGATACAATCTTGGCGGCTGATCATGTTCTTGATATGGGGCCTGGGGCCGGAATTCATGGTGGCAAGGTAGTGTACAATGGATCAGTCGAAGGTCTGCTGGCGAGCGAAACTTCGGTGACGGGGGCCTATCTTTCCGGACGTTTGGCAATTGAAACACCAAAAGTAAGACGGCCGGTGCATGAAGGGCGCGGGAAATGGCTGCGTCTCCAGCATTGCAGTATCAATAATTTGCAGAACATAGAGGTATCCTTCCCCATTGGAGTTATTACGGCGGTCACCGGGGTTTCCGGTTCGGGGAAAAGCTCTTTGGTAATAGAGACTCTCTATAAGCTTGTGAAGGGCGGATTGAGTAAAAAGGGCACAACCTTCAGCCAGGATGGAGCCCTGTTATCCGGGCTGGAATTCATCGACAAGATCATTGATATCGACCAAACTCCTATCGGCAGAACGCCTCGATCAAATCCTGCGACCTATACAGGTGTTTTTACCCCTATTCGTGAACTGTTTGCTCGTTTGCCGGAATCTCGTTCCCGCGGATATAAACTGGGTCGGTTCAGTTTTAACATAAAAGGCGGGCGGTGCGAGGCATGCGAAGGCGAGGGGGTAAATAAAATAGTCATGCATTTTCTGCCCGATATTTATGTCGAGTGTGATACCTGTAGAGGGAAGCGCTACAACAGTGAGACTTTGGAAATACAATACCGGGGCAAAAACATACACGAAATTCTCGCCATGACGGTCGAGGAAGGTTTGCTTTTTTTTAAAAACGTGCCGGTCATACAAACAAAACTGCAAACTCTTTTTGATGTTGGGCTATCATATATTTCACTCGGACAGTCCTCAGTGACCTTGTCGGGAGGCGAAGCTCAGCGTGTAAAGCTTGCCAAGGAACTCTCGGGCAGGAGTAGCGGAAAAACCATTTATATTTTGGATGAGCCTACCACCGGTTTACATCCGGCAGACATTCAGCATTTGCTCAATGTTCTCAATCGCCTCGTCGATCAAGGCAATTCTGCAGTTATTATTGAACATAATCTTGATGTAATCAAGACTGCCGACTGGATAATTGATATCGGCCCGGAAGGAGGACATGGCGGTGGCCGGCTTGTTGCGGTTGGAACTCCCGAATTAATAGCAAACTCCAAGAAATCCTTTACAGGGAAATTTCTGCGGCAGATCCTATAAGTGCATAAAAGTCAGTTACAAAACCAGTTCAGGGCTTGCTTCAAAGGTGGAAGTACGTTCTAATAGCGCCTTGCATCTATGGTAAGTATTGGCGATAAACTGGGAGGATTTTTTTAATATCAGGTTTTCAGATGATGGAAGCGGAACTGATTAATTTTGCCTTCCGACCTCTGCTTTTTTGCAACTCACCGATAGACCCTTTTTCAATAACTTGGAGAATCAAATGACAGAAATAACAAATGATGGAAACGTGCCAAGACCGGAATTTCGCATGCAAAAAATGTATATTAAAGATTTATCTTTCGAAAACCCCAACGCCCCTCAGATTTTTACGATCCAGCAAAAAATGGATCCGGGCGTTGAGGTGAATTTGCAGCTCAATAATCACCAGATTGATACGGACCATTGGGAGGTGGTTTTGAAAATCACCGCCAAAGTCTCATCAAAAGATGAAAACAAAGTACTCTTTATCCTTGAAATTGAACATGCTGCCGTCTTCATGCTGCGAAATATACCAGCTGAGCACATCCAGATGTTACTGGGCGTGGATTGCCCAACACTGCTATTCCCGTTCACTAGGCAGATTGTCAGTCAGGTTTCGGTCGACGGCGGGTATATTCCATTTCTTATGGAACCCGTCAATTTTATGGCTCTTTATCAAAATGCCCAGAAGAAGAAAGGAGAGAACGGTAATTGAAAGATAAGAAAAAATAGAAAACGGGGGCGATTGGCCGGTGTCAATCGCCCCCTTTTGGTTGCAAAGTAATAGAGAAAGGAATTAGAGGCCGTAAGTTACAAAGTGGTTTACAAGTGTGTCAACCCCTTTTTCAATTGCTTTATTGAAGAGTGTGTCATACTGCTTGTCAGCAAAAATGGTTGCAGGAGCAACAAGGACTCTCACCCTGTTGGTCCAGATAACGTTTCCTGTTGCTGCTTCTTGTACCCATACGCGCATTTGTACTGCCGCTTGGTCAATTTTCCCGCTGGAGTGAGAGACCATGCCAAGACCTGCTCCAACTCCTGCCCAAGTGATAGTATTGGCATTTTCTTCAGCCATGCCAAGGAAAGTTTGGCCATCGTCCGCTGGCCATGCAACATTATGACCCAAAATGCCGCCAAGCAGCATTCCCGTGAGAGCTTCATTTCTTTCATCATAGGTGTCTGAGCTTGCAAATCCATTGAGAATCCTGTTGGTTCCGCCGTTTATAAATGGAAGAACGCCTTTTTTCCATGGAGCCCATGTAGCCTCCTGTCTGGTTTTATATTCAAGAATTCGCCCGCGAACAATATAATCCGCCTTGAATCTACGACCCATTTTAGCAATTGCATTCGGAGTAATGGCATGAGTGCCGGGGCTGTTGGAAACGGTTTTGTCGGACTGGGTTTTTTGGAGTTGAATGTATCGTTGCAGTTCGTATTGCATGGCATCCGACCATTCATTGCTCAATTCAGCCGATAAGCTCTCGGTATTATTTCCTTCGTAGGAAGCAATATTGATGATGTTCTCGTCAACGAGATAGCCAAAGACATCCTCCTGGACAGCCATAGCAAATCCTTTGGCAACCAATCTGTCGGTAAGAGCTTCTGTAACAGCGAGATTCCGCCGATAAGCTCCAGCTATGCTTTCTGCGGATGTATAGTCAGCAAAGGGGAGGATGATAATAGTCCGGCCTCTGCCAAGAGCAATCGGATTTGGAGAATCTGGCACATGAAGGGTCTCGACAACAGTCTGACCACAACCAATGAGCATTACAGCTGAAAGCAGATAGAGAACGAATTTGAACTTCTGCATGATTATCTCCCTGAGAATTCGAATGAAATCGTGGTATAAAATTTATCTGAGGTATTAAATGATTCGTGGTTTCAACAAAATGATAAGTTCTCGTTTTTTAGTCAATTTTGTTTCAGCACCGAAGAGGTACTTGAAGAAACCGAGATTACTTGTGCCGGGTATGAAGGTTCCGTCATCTTGTGTTGTGTTTGAGATCAATCCACCAATCACCAGCATTTCTCCATTTCTGACTTTCACTGTGGTACTCATTTCGCGGACATTAATAATCGGAAGTCCTACCGATCCAAGGCCTACAGCCCGATATTCTATGGGTTCCACCAGTTCCGAGGTGACCGGCACGAGATTGAGAATGATTTGGTTATCATCAAGAATATTTGCAGTTAATGCGAGACCAACTCCGGAAAGTGCTCGAGCTGTTTCCGCGGAATAGGTTACAACGCCACCATTGGTAGCAGAACTGGTTACATCGGCTGTAATGGCATTTATATAAGTGACATTGCGACCAACGGTTAAAAGTGCAGGCTGTCCATTTAAAACACTGAGTTTCGGGTTTGAAAGTATGGTCGCGTGGCCTTGCGTACTGACGGCATTAAGGAATGTATCGAAATTAAAAGCCGCAAGCGAAATTCCTCCACTCAGGGCTCCAGTGACGCCATTGGTGAGAACGGTGGCGGCTGAAACTCCCGAGGTTACAGCATTACTCGCTACGTTCCCTAAAACATTGGTACCTGTAAAGGCGGTACTACCAGTGCTTGCCGTGACGGGAATAGGAAGCAAATTATCTATTGTTTGGTTACTAGTTGTTGTTGTTGTTGTTGTACCATTGACGGTATTTGTGTTGGAGAGAGTGGTAGAGCTATTGGTGTTATTCGTGGTGGTTTTCCCATATGTTTTTCCAACGGTAAGTGTTGAATCGGGAACCGAAAGACTTGAAAGAATCTTGTTCCAATTGAGGCCAATAGAAGAACTGTCATCCAGTTGAACCTCAAGAATCTTTGCTTCAATTGACACCTGTTTGTACAATTCCTTCTGCAGTGTTTTGAAATACGTCTCAAGTCTCTCTAATATGGGGCGAGGGGCGGTTACAGTGATTAATCCAACAGGCTTGTCTATGAAATATGTATTACCACCTTTTGATCGTCGAAATGTCGCACTGGCCGGCTGCTTATCAGGAGTATTGTCTTTTTCAGAAGCACTCTTGTAAGTTTTGCTGCCCTCCTCTTTTTTGGGAGTAGACGTCGAGTCTTGCTTCGAATTGCTGGCAGTATCGACCGAATCTGTAGACCAAATATTGAGAATAGCATTGAGATTATTCTCAATGCTATTCCAAGAATTAAACTCAACTCCTCCAGGGGCACCATCCCGCTGGTTGTTGACTGCGACACCTTCAGACATTAATGAAATTTCGCCAGCGACGTTGGCATTGCTGCCGCCACTGGCACCTTTAGCACCGCTACTAGTACCAGCACCTAAGACATCTCCACCGGTTTTGGTCTTGAATGTCTGTTTGACAAATGGCATGGCGATATGGAACTGGCGGGTTTCTTTATATTTTATTATGATCGTGGAACCCTGCATCTCATGATAATAATCAACTTGGCGCAGGAGATTATCTATAGCTAAAAAAAAGTCATCATTGGCACTGATATTTACGTCGACCAGCACGTTTTGGTCAACATCGCTGGCCCAGGACACGTTCATCCCCTTGAGGGCAGCGAGTCTCTTAATTATATCCCAGAGAGGTTGGGGGCCGCGAGTGGAGGTGATTCGAGCTTCTACCTTGAGCTTAGCCTCTTCAGCAATCGACAAGTCTTTTTCAGCCTTTTTGTCGACGAGATACGCGGGAGTCTGATATTGGACTGGAAGGCTGAGAGGTTGTGTAACGACCGGAGATATATTTGCCCCATCTTGAGGCATCATTGCTTCTTGCCCTGCCGGGTCATTTTTTTTCTGAGATTGCGTTTCGGTTATACAAGATGTGAGGAATGGTAAGAGGAGTAAGAGGCTGCTGCAAAATATAATATTCTTCATGGACTTCATAAAAACCTCTTGGACTGGAATTGTTAAAAAAGTATCGAATCGCATAACTTATCTCTCAGTGTAAGTCCTTTGCGGCAAGGCGACCTTCTATATATTTTTTTAAATCTGGACGGAGTTGGAATCCCGAGGCCAGAATAGCTTGGTATTGTTTGCTCGCTTCTTTTACAAGGCCCTTTTTGTCAAGAATCCTGGCCTTGGCAACCATTGTATCGATATTTGGACCAAAGTGTCCCTCGAACTTTTGCAAAACCTTGAGAGCTGCGTCGTTTTGTCCGTTATTTTCTGAAAAGGCGGCGTAACTGAAAAGGGCCTCTTTCATAGGCGGGGAGCCGCTTATGCTTTGGGTAAAATATTCGGACGCTTCAGCAATTTGTTGCATATTGGCCAAACCGATAGCGGCGTAGAGTGCGGCTTGAGTATTCACCGGGTCATGCTGAAGGCTTTGTTTTGCATAAAAAACAGCTTTTGCATTCATCCCGAGATTAACCAGGTAAAGAGCAGCTAGTCGATTTGAGATACCGGCATTTTCCGGCCAGAGTTCTATCGCTTTGGAGTAGGAAATTGCAGCTTCTTCGTAGGCATTATTCTCTTCAAGTTTTTGTGCTTTAGCTATAAATTCTTTAGCTTCAATGATTTCCTTCGATTGTGCAGCGGATTTTTCGATAACCAGTGCTTCCTGCTCGATAACCTTGGAATCGGCTTGAAAGGCGAGATTATCTTCAGCTCGGGTAGGCCAGACGAAGGCCTTTTTGCTTGGATATATGACAATAGTGTTGAAGCGTTCCTCTTTTTTCAGATCCATCAGGTTGAGGATAATATCAAGGGCGAAATCCCAAGGCACATCATTGAGGGCAAGAGTCAGCACACCTTGAACTTCTTCGTCAACGATTATATTAAGATCGGTTATCTGTCTGAAGAGGCGAAACACGTTGTGAATATCAATTTTATAAAAATCGACACTGATACGTTGTTTATTGTAGCCGGATAAAGAAAAATCATTTGTCAGTGCGGCGACCTTTGCAGAGGGGGCTTTAGTGCTGATTTTTTCCGATCCGCTGTTCAGGAGTTTCTGGGATGATCCAATAAGGGCGTCCAAAGTGCTGTCGGCACCTGCCGGTTTTTCGACACTTGAGCCCTTTGTCGGCGTATGCGTTTGTGCGCCGGTTGTTTCATCTATCACTACATCAAGGCCGGTTGGTGCCGGTGAGACAGTGTATTTAAAGAGCTGGGAACTTGCAGAATCAAAAACAATGCGGACACCTTTCCCTTTCGGTGTAACCCTGATCTTGGCAACCGAGGTGCCTATTTGCTTTTCGTGGACAAGTTCGTTGTATTTTACGTCGTTTATATCGATATACATCCTTGGTAGCCGATCAGCTGCGCCACCTATCGTGTCAACGGTATATTTTTCGATTGAACCGCTGGCGATAAGAGATATGGTGGTGGTGTTAGGCGCACTGGTCACCTTAAAGTCTTTCAAAGAGAGTGGGCCTCCCTTTGATTCATTTGTGGTTGCGGAGGCACTCTTTGCATTTGCCGGCAGCAGCTTGATCTGTAAATTGTTGTCTTTGACAGAAACTGAGTAATCATGGCTGTCGGCCAACGTGAATTCAAACCGCATAACCTGAGGATCTTGAGCTTTATGATCTGTTACGGCGACCTCTGAGAAGCGGTTTTCCGGGATTTTGGCTATCGAAGGAGATAAATCTTTTGCAAAAAAGGCTCCGGCAACATCGACTATGACCCTAAAGGGGGAGAATCGTTCTGACACCGTGTAAACGGGAGGAGATGTTCCGAAGATATTATAGGTAAGAGTGTTGTCGGCAACAGCGACTTTGATATCTGTTATTTCGTACGACACACCGGGTTCGGACCTTGCTGGTGGAGTCTGAAAAACGAGCAAAAGGCAAAATGCGAACAAAACAGCTGGTTGGAGTTTGGCAAGCCATTTAAGCATTTTCTATTTCTCTCCCTCTTTCTTGAGTAGCATAACGACCTCAGTGACGGTTTTCTTTCCTGCTCGAGTCACAGCTGTCTCTTCAATAATCACGGATTGTGGCATGAATGTTTTGACAACGCCACGCCGTCCAATTTTCGTCCCTTCGGAAAGAACATATCCTTTACCGGTAAAGTCCTGCACCATGGCCATATTCTCACTGCCTTTTTTTATAAGTGCGACAAGAGTGAGTTGCCCTGGTTCAAAAAGTTGCATGCCGGTCAGTGGTCCTCCGTTGTCGAGGACTTCATCCATATCAACGTTCGATGCGGCCGCTTTTTCGGTTATAAAGGGAACAAAAGGGTCAGGTCTGTTTTCAAGTTTGTACTCAAACGCTTTGGTATTGTTCGGGTCGGAAGGGATGGCCGGCTTAGCGGTATCGCTGTCGGCAGAAATCGCCACATTAAGCCAGAGTGAAAGAACAAACATACAAGCCGACACAACAAGAATAGACTTTGTCCAGGCGTTTGACGAAAGAGGCAAAAATGAACAATCAAGATGGCGCATGAGTCTCATTTTTTAGGAGTTTTGGGAAGCTCAACGTTTGTGAAGCGGTAGGTTACCAATACACAATCAGAGTTTAAAAGCATTTCTTCACCGTCTTTTTTCGGGGAACTCATTTTGATATTGGATACGGATACTATTCGTTCCAGTTTACTTACCTGATCAAAAAAGAAGCCCATATTGTGATAAGGCCCCCTGACATTGATAGTTACCGGAATTTCAGCATAAAAATCTTTTGGGACATCGGCAAGTGGTTTGAATGTCAAAAAATCGAGTCCGGCATTTCTCCCCAATGCTGAAATGTCTTTGAGAAGTTTGGGTATTTCCTTGTCTTTCGGCAGGAGTGCTGATGTTTCCTGGAAGACAGCTGTCGCTTCATCAAGCTCTTTTTCAAATTTAGCGAGGTTGGCGGCTTTTGCCTCAACATCTTTGACTTCCTGAGTAAGTGTTGTTTTCTGACTTTCCAGATTATCTGTTTTCGCGCTGTTTGGCTGATAAAAGGCGAAATAAAAAACCACCAGAGGGAGGAGGGCAATCACAACCGTAATGCCGAGTTTTATTCTTGGCGCGAGAGGAATATACTTCTCGTCTATAAAAGTTGTGAATGCTGCGTTGCTTTTTTTCATGCTGTCATATTTTGAAGTGTAAATTTCGTTATTTCTTTCCATCAGCAACTGCTGATTTTTTTGAATCGGGTTGTGAAACCGAACAAGTTAATTCGAAACTTTTAAGGTTCCTTCCCGATACGACCTTGAGGGATGAACTGGTAAGGGAAACATCTTTTATAAAAGGAGATTCTTTAAGGTTGTCCATAAATTGAGCAACAGTTTGATTGTCAAGGGCCACCCCGGAAAGGGAAAGGGTGGCGTCCTGCTGTTGAAGAGCTTCCAGCCACATTCTTTGTTTGTCTATTCTCGCGGCAACCTCGTCGAGAACTCGAACGGTCAATGATGAGTCGGTTTTCAACTTATTGATTATCTCTGTCTTTCTAGCAAGTTCTTCTCGTTCTTTTTTAAGCTGAGCAATTTTATTAAGAGTAGGTGTGTATGAGTCTTTTTTCTTGTTGAGAGAGCTAATATCCGTCTCGAGACCGTCAATTTTCTGTATCTGGAGAAATGCCGTTGCGGCTAAGGAAGCAAGGACGATAACAAACAAAACCACCATGCCAAAAAATTGTTTCTTGGCTATGGCTCGTTTTTTAAGTTGCCGTACAGGCAGAAGGTTAATCTTGAGCATCCGGTATCCTTGACAATAATAAAATTATATTGCAGAGGGTCTTAAGGCAATCCCTGTGGCTATAGCCATTTCCGGTCCTATGCTGAGGAGATACGTAGGATCAATTTTTTTCGGATTCGATTCCATCTTGAGAAACGGGTTGAAAAGCTCAACTGCAATTTCCGTTTCCAGTGCAAGAAAATCGAGAAGACCTGTAACTTTTGCCCCACCACCGCTTAAAATCAGTCTGTTGAGAGGTTGATCCGGATGGTTGGAGTGGTAGAGATCAATGGCCTTTTTAATCTCAAGGACCCATTGGGTGCAGGTGGTTGAAAAAATCCCCTCCACTTCTTGTCTTTTTTCCTCACTTGGTAAGAATCCTAGCTTAATAGCCTCAGCTTCTTCAAAGTCAATATCAAAAACATTCATTATCTGTTCGGTAAGCTGCCGACTACCAACAATAATATCTCGAGCAACAACAGAGATGCCTTGAGAAATTATGTTGATATTCATTTTTGCTGCCCCGATATCCACCAAGCCAACGTTTTCATTTGTTCGATAATTATGTTCGTAGCTGTTTTCGAGAGCAAAACCGTCAACATCAACAATAACCGGATTGAGATTGATGCTTCGCAACATTTCGAGATAATCGTCGACGATCTCTTTTTTAGCAGCGACCAGCATAACATCGGTACGATCGCTGTCTTTTGAGTTAGTTTTCAGGTCTTGGAAATCGAAATAAACGTCTTCGATATCAAATGGAATATATTGCTCTGCCTCGGCCATGATATGCTCTTCCAGTTTGGCACCTTCCATAACCGCCAGGTTGACCTTTTTAACTATCACCGAATAGCCGGAAATTGAAAACCCAACCGTTCGATTTTTGATTTTTAAGTTTTTAAAAAGATCAGCTATGGCCTTGCTGACGACCTCCGGATCATTGAGAGTTCCGTCATCTACCGCACCCTCCGGGAGAACTGTGCTGCCTAGAGTAACAATAGCATAGCCATTTGATGATCGTTTCAGTTGACAGACCTTGACAGCATGAGAACCAATATCAAGGCCGACTACCAAATCTTTTTGAACTCCGAACGGCAATTTCATGACAGAGAAGGTGAGGAAGATTAATCGGGCAGCAGGTAACCCGAGCCGGTAATATACCAAAACGTCTGATTTTCCGTATACATACCGCTATTAGTGCACATATTGAACGGTTTGTCAAGAAAAGAAAGGTGATTTGTTGCAAAAATTGCTTATTTTACAAGACGTTAAAAACCATTATTAGTCATTAAAAGAAGCCGCCTACACAATATATGGAAGTTATTTCCCTGCCAAGCTCTTTATATAGTGGGGTGTGTAATGCGGTCTCGGTATTATGTGTTTTTTATACGTAAATAGGAACTCGCTTGTAATTAAAGTATATTTCAAGTAATTTTGGCGAGGCGTTTTCGCGACTTCGGAAAATTCAATACAGGAAGAGGTGTGGTTTGGCCAGAGAGGGAAGAAGCAAGGGTGTTTTTCGAGAGTATTTTGAGGCTATTTGTATTGCTGTTCTTTTAGCGTTATTCATCAGGACATTTGTCGTCCAGGCATTTAAAATACCTTCGGGGTCGATGCTTCCGACCTTGTTGATAGGCGATCATTTGTTGGTAAATAAATTCATTTACGGACTGCGGATTCCTTTTTCCGGCAAGGTGTTGGTGCCCTATAAAAAACCGGAACGTGGAGATGTTGTGGTTTTTCGTTACCCTAAGGACCGATCCATTGACTATATAAAGAGGGTCATAGGGACACCTGGTGATACCATCGAAATACGGACGAAGAAGGTATTTGTTAACGGGGAACCGGTGCAGGATTCCCATGCTCATATCAGTTCCGCCGCCGTCCTCAATGCCGCTTCCAGTCCCAGAGATAATTTTGGTCCGGTACTGGTTCCGGAGGGACGCATTTTTGTGATGGGTGATAATCGCGATAATAGTTATGACAGCCGTTTCTGGGGATTTGTTGATCAGAAAGACATCCTTGGCAAGGCATTCGTTCTCTATTGGTCTTGGGATATTGATAAGCCGCTTTTGTCTTTCGAGCGAATCGCCTCCGTGAGGTGGGGACGATTGGCTAACATCATCGATTGACAGTGAATATGGCAGAAAAAATAGCGCTGGAGTATCAGTTTCAACATAAGCACATTTTTGGTATTGAGCAGCTGTCGGTACCGGATATCACCCATATCCTCGCGACCGCCCGGTCTTTTCGCGAGATCTCTAGTCGGCCGATCAAAAAAGTCCCAACCCTGCGCGGCAAAACCATAGTTAATCTTTTTTTTGAGCCTTCCACCCGAACTCGACTTTCTTTCGAGATAGCGGCCAAACGGATGAGCGCCGACACCTTCAATATTTCCGCTGCTACCAGTTCAGCCACCAAGGGTGAAACGCTGATTGATACCGCCAGAAATATCCAGGCCATGAACCCGGATGTCATCATCTTGCGTCATTCAAGCTCCGGCGCACCGCAATTGCTTGCCCGGTATATCGACGCCTCGGTTATTAATGCCGGCGATGGTGCGCATGAACACCCCAGCCAAGGGCTTTTGGACATGATGACGGTAATCGACCACAAAGGAAGAATCGAGGGCTTGAAAATCGCCATCATCGGCGATATTGCCCATAGTCGGGTAGCCTTGTCGGATATCATAGGCTTTACCAGAATGGGGGCACATGTACATGTCGCCGGACCACAGACCTTTATGCCTTGCCATATTGCAAGGCTCGGTGCGACGGTTTGCTCTTCCGTCCAGGATGCAGTAAAAGGTGCCGATGTAGTAATGGCCTTGCGCATCCAAATGGAAAGACAAAATGATTCGCTTATTCCCAGTTTGCGAGAATATTCTCGCTTCTTCGGTGTGAGTCGCACTCTTCTCGAACTGGCAAAGGAGGATGTGATAGTCATGCATCCTGGCCCTATCAATAGGGGCGTTGAGCTGAATCCCGATGTCGCCGATGGCGGCAGGTCTGTCATTCTTGAGCAAGTTACCAACGGGGTTGCGGTCCGTATGGCCCTTTTATATCTAGTGCTGGGCGGAAGCAAGGGCAGCGACGGGCAAGGTGAGGGCAGATGAGTAGGGTAATCCAATTGAAAAATGGACGGATTATCGATCCGTCACAGCAGAGCGACGAGGTTGCTGATCTTTGGATTAAGGACGGGATAATTGTCGATCACCGCTCGGTTGATGGTGAAAATGCCGAAGTCTTTGATCTTGCAGGCAACTGGGTGGTTCCCGGTCTCATCGATATGCACGTCCATTTGCGGGAACCGGGCGAGGAATATAAGGAAACCATTGCAAGCGGTTGCCGGGCGGCAGCCGCGGGCGGTTTCACCGCCGTGGCCTGTATGCCTAACACCAAACCGGTAAACGACAATAGTTCGGTAACCAGATTTATCTGCGAACAGGCCGCCTCGTGCGCCGCTCGGGTCTATCCGGTGGGTGCGATCAGTCAGGAAAGTGGCGGCGAAAGACTTGCTGAATACGGGGAGATGAAGGCCGCCGGGGCGGTGGCGGTGACCGATGACGGACAACCGGTCGTCGACAGTCGTCTTATGCGCCGCGCCATGGAATACGCCTCCTCCCATGGGTTGCTGGTTATGTCGCATGCCGAGGAGATTTCCTTGAGCAGGGGCGGGTGCATGCACGAAGGGGAGGTTTCCACCCGTCTGGGATTGAGGGGTATTCCCGCAGCCGCCGAAAGCATCATGGTGTATCGCGAGATCGCCCTTGCCGAATTGACCGGCGCCCGCGTGCATATTTCCCATGTGAGCACGGAGCAGGCCCTCGCGCTGATCGGCAACGCCAAGGCCAGAGGGATAAAGGTCACAGCGGAAACTGCACCACATTATTTCACCCTCACCGAGCAGGCCGTTCTGGGATATGATACCCATGCCAAAATGAATCCGCCGCTCCGTACGGAAAAAGACCGGCAGGCGGTTCGCGCCGCCCTCAGGGACGGCACTCTCGATGCCATCGCCACCGACCATGCCCCCCACTCGGTTCTGCAGAAGGAGGTTGAGTTCAATCTGGCGGCGAACGGCATTGTCGGTCTGGAAACTTCTTTATCCCTGTCTCTTGTTCTTGTGCGGGAGGGGGTGATTGACCCGGTCCGTCTTGTGCAGCTCATGAGCTGTGCTCCCGCCGCGATCCTTGGAGTGGCAGGCGGTTCCCTGCGCATCGGGGAGGCCGCCGATGTGACGGTTATCGATCCGCAGCGGCGATTCACCTTTTCTGCCGAAAAAAGCCACTCCAAGGGCAAAAATACCCCATTTGATGGCTGGAAACTTCAGGGTAAGGCGGTTCTGACGCTTCTTGCCGGCAAGATCACCCACCGCGATCTTTGATCTTTATCCCTTGGGGATGATACTGTTTTCTTCGCCCCTGAAGGGCAATGCGTTGACCACATGAATGCCCGAGGGACTGACTCGGGCCTGGTAGATTAGCACCTTGACGCCCGCGGCGATCGCCCGGTGCAGAGCCTTGCCGTAATCGGGATCAATATGCACCGCCGGGGCGAAGTGATCTGCATCCAGGCGCTGGACGAGGAAAAAAATGACCGCTTCCGAACCCTCCTCCACCAGGCGCATGAGTTCCTGCAGGTGCTTGGTGCCCCGCGTCGTAACCGTATCGGGAAACATTGCGCAGCCATTTATGGCCAGAGAACAGTTTTTCACCTCCAGATAGGTGCTGCGGTCTCCCTGCATAAGCTGCAGGTCAAGTCTCGTGTGCCGGGAAGTCTTGACTTCGGCGGCAATGCTGTCGATGTTCGGATATTCGGCAATTTTCCCGGCGAGCAGAGCCTCGGTCACCAGTTTGTTCGTTAGTGCCGTATTCACTCCAACCCAGGTCGTTCCGACCTTGATCATCTCCAGAGTGTACCGATATTTCCTCTTCGGGTTTTCCGATGTTGATAGGCAAACGGCGCTGCCGGGGGTCGAGCAGGTGAGCATGGTGCCGGTGTTGGGGCAATGGGCGGTGATGATGTCCCCGCTTTCGAGCCGTATGTCCGCAAGAAAACGTTTGTATCTTTTGATAAGTATGCCATCTGTAAGCGGCGAGGGAAATTGCATGATCGAGAGGCAAATGTCAGCTCATCTTGAGGTTGCGAATAAACACGGTTAGTGATACTAATTATAAAAACAATTTGTAGGTGGAAGCAACGAATCCAGATTTCCCCGGAGCCGAATCCATGGGAAGAAGTGATGCGAGCATTCCATTCTAATAAAAAAGGAGAGGAAGGGCTATGAAATTAGGCATCAACGGTTTAGGAAGGATAGGGAAGCTTTCTCTCTGGCACCATGTGGCGAGAAAGCATTTTTCCGGAGTGGTCGTCAATATCGGCCGCGAAGTAGGGCGAAATCTCACGGATCTTGCGGCAATGCTTGAAAAAGACTCGACCTACGGGCGCTTGGGTTCCTACCTGTATGGCCACAAATGCCCCCGGGTCATTGAAGAGATCAATGATGAGCGAGGAACCATGATGGTGAATGGTGTGCCGGTGACCATCCTCCGTTCCGCCCGGAATCCGAAGGATATTACTTGGCAGGAAAACGGGGTCAAGCTGGTGGTCGATACCACCGGTATGTTTACCGATCCGACCACCGATCCGGGTGCCGAAAAGGGTGCCTTACGGGGGCATATGCAGGCCGGAGCGGACAAAGTCATCCTCTCGGCACCGTTCAAGATCAAATCGAAAGGCTTGGACATGCCGGCCGACGCTATCACCACGGTGATGGGCATAAATGACGAGATGTACGATATGGGGCGGCATTCCGTGATTTCCGCAGCTTCCTGCACGACCACCTGTTTGTCATATATGATTAAGCCGCTCCTGGAAAAGGTCGGAGCCGATAAGATTCTCAGCGCATCGATGGTTACCGTCCATGCCGCCACCGGAAGCCAGCAGGTGCTCGATCGACTGCCGAAGACCGGAGCCACCGATTTTCGCAAGAACCGCTCCATTCAGAATAATATCATCCTCACCACGACGGGTGCGGCGAAAGCCCTCTCCCTGGTTATTCCCGAGATGGCCTCCATCGGCTTTATGGCCGAGTCGGTGCGTATCCCGACCACCACCGGTTCTTTGATTATCCTGGTAGTCAATCTCCAGGACGAGTTAGATTACCCAATAAAAAGGGACGCTATTAACGCCATTTACAAAGAATACGCCGGGATCAATCCCTATCTGAAGTTTTCCGAGGAACAAAATGTTTCTAGTGACATTATTGGTCTGCCGGCTGCGGCCGCAGTGATCGAGGGCTCGGAGACCCATACCAGGACGGCGAATATCCAGGTCAATCTAGCGAAGGTGAAGGCCGACAGCCTGCGGCCCGGTGCTGATCCGATTGTCAACGTACCGGTCACCCAGGCCGTAATTTACGGTTGGTATGATAACGAATTCGGCAGCTATACCAACATGCTTGGCGATTTGACCGTGCATGTCAGCGAGGGGATGTTGTAAAAAACGCTGATGATCGTCCGTGAGATGGGGCCGGCGGATCTTGCCGCTGTCGGGGAGATTGAACGGCATACCCTGACACCGTGGTCGTCGGTTGCACTCCGGCAGGAGTTGGAAGTGCAGCAGGGATCGTGTTTCGTCGCCGAGGCCGATGGCCGGCGAATAGTCGGCTGGTGCGCCTGCCGGACGGTCTGGCCCGAAGCGGAACTTCTGAAAATCGCCGTCGCCGAACGGGAAAGAAAAAAGGGCATCGGAAGTGCTCTCTTGCAACACTGCATTGGCGACTTGCAACGGCAAAGCTTTACAACACTTTTTCTGGAAGTTCGGGCCGCAAACGAGGCGGCAATACGTTTTTATAATAGCCATGGTTTTTGTAAGGTCGGGATGCGACGAGCATATTATTCCGACCCGCAGGACGATGCGGTGATTTTACGAAAAGATATCTGTTGATGGTGGATTAACAAGCAAACAGATTTTTGGGGAGGATTATGAAATCTATTCGCGATTTTTCTTTATCGGGCAAAAGGGTGCTGCTCCGGGTCGATTTTAATGTGCCGATGGACGAGCAGAACCAAATCACCGACGATAATCGGGTGACCATGGTCTTGCCGACCATCCGTTATATCCTGCAGGAGAAGGGGAAACTCATCCTCTGTTCGCATATGGGGCGACCCAAGGGCAAGCGGGTCGAGGCCCTTAGCCTGGCACCGGTTGCCGACCATCTGCAGTCCCTGTTAGGCGTAAAGGTGACCCTGGCACCGGATTGTGTCGGTGAGGAGGTAATGGCCCTCGTTGCAAAAATGGCCGCCGGTGAGGTGCTTCTTCTTGAGAATCTGCGCTTTCACCTCGAAGAAACTGCTAATGATCCGGGATTTTCAGAACAACTGGCCAAGCTTGCCGATGTGTATATCAATGACGCCTTTGCCGCTTCCCATCGGGCGCATGCCTCCGTGGTCGGGGTAGCGGAGCTGGTGGCGGAAAAAGGCGCCGGTTTTCTGCTGCAGACGGAAATGGACTATTTCCGGAAATCCATGACCGAACCGATCAGGCCTTTAGTGGCGGTTATCGGCGGCGCCAAAGTGTCCTCTAAACTTGGCGCGCTGGAGAATATGCTGGCTAAGGTCGATCGTATGATCATCGGCGGAGCGATGGCCAACACTTTCCTAAAAAGTATGGGGGTTGAGGTTGGGGCTTCGAAGGTCGAGGATGATCTGCTGGAGACGGCCAAGCGCTTTGTCGAGGCAGCAGATACCAAGGGAATCAAACTCCACCTGCCCGTTGATTTTGTAGTAGCCGACCGGTTTGCCGAGGATGCGGTGACCAAAACCGTTACCTTCCGCGATATTCCCTCCGGATGGATGGCCCTCGATATCGGCCCGGCTTCGACGATCCTCTTCCAGGAAGCCCTGCAGGATGCCGGAACGATTATCTGGAACGGCCCGATGGGTGCTTTCGAGATCGATGCCTTTGCCCGGGGCACGATGGCCCTGTGCCGGACTGTGGCGGCGTCCCATGCCCTGTCCATCGTTGGCGGTGGCGACTCGAACGCGGCGGTGAAAAAATCGGGGGAGGAAAAAAACATCTCCTATATGTCCACCGGCGGCGGGGCCTTCCTGGAACTGATGGAAGGCAAGGTGCTTCCCGGCGTGGCTGTACTCGATCGTTAACGTGAGTTGAAAAATCTGGAGAATGATATGGGTACGCGAAAGGCCTTGATTGCCGGCAATTGGAAAATGTATACCACCGTCGTCGATGGCTGCCGTCTGGCTCTTGATGTGGCCAAAACCGCCGGCAATTTTACCGACAGGGAAGTGCTCATAGCACCGCCCTTTACCATCCTCAGCGAAGTGGCGCATGTTCTTGCCGGCAGTGACATCATCGTTGCCTCGCAAAATGTCTGCTGGGCGGAAAAAGGTGCCTTCACCGGCGAGATCTCTCCGGTAATGGTGCGGGCTGCCGGCGGCAGTGCGGCAATCGTCGGTCACTCGGAAAGGCGGCAGATCTTCGGCGAAACCGATGAGCTGATCAACCGCCGGGTGCAGGGGGCGCTTGCCTTTGGTTTGCTGACTATCCTCTGTATCGGTGAAACCTTAGACGAGCGGGAAAGCGGTAAGACTTTTGAAGTGCTGGCGGCGCAGCTGAAAAAAGGACTGGCGTCGCTTGCCGTCGCCGATATGGCAAAGGTGGTCATTGCCTATGAACCGGTTTGGGCGATCGGCACCGGCAAAACCGCGAGCAAGGAGCAGGCCCAGGAAGCCCATGCCTTTATTCGTGAAACGCTTGGTAAGATTTTTGAAAAAACCGTTGCCGAGCAAACACGGATATTGTATGGTGGCTCGGTTAAACCAACCAACATTGACGAACTCATGGCGCAGAACGATATCGATGGCGCCCTGGTTGGTGGTGCCGCTTTGGATGCCGAGTCATTCGGGCGAATTATTCATTATCAATAAATCGAAATCCCGACAGTCGTATGGATACCCTGCTTACAATCGTACACGTCATAGTCTGCCTCTTCCTGGTTGGCATCGTCTTGCTCCAGCACGGTAAAGGTGCGGATATCGGTGCGTCGTTCGGCGGGTCCAGCCAGTCGCTTTTCGGTACGGAAGGGCCACTGCCGCTGCTCAATAAAATCACAACCGCAGCGGCAATAATTTTTATGTTGACTTCCGTGACATTAGCGTATATTTCATCCCAGACCGGAAAGACATCGGTTATGAGCAAAGTCGCTGTCAGTCAACCGGCCCAGGTGCAGGAAGCACAACCCCTGGCCAAAGAGGACGCGCAGAAGGATGTTCCGACCGAGAGCAACACGAACACGGAAGCCGGCACCGAAAAAACGACAAAGTAAAGAATAATAAGTTTGCCGAAGTGGTGGAATTGGTAGACGCGCACGCTTGAGGGGCGTGTGGGGAGACCCGTGCCGGTTCGAGTCCGGCCTTCGGCACCATTTTGTAGTCCAAAGATGTCCGATAACATCTTCAAAACCCGCATCCAGCAATGGATTGCGGGTTTTTTCTTGTCTTCTTTGATCTAAAGACGTCCGAAGTTGTCCATTAAAATCCATTGATCAAAGGGTGTATTCTGGGGTATATTTCATTTCATGATCGAACTGACGATGAAAAATACACCCTGCGGAACCCGCAATGCCTTCTCTTACTGTACTTGACATTCGCAATGCTAAAATCCCGTGTCGTCTAGCGGATGGTGGCGGTCTGTTCTTTGAAATCACCCTAACCGGGGTGAAACGATGGCTTTACAGATTTAAGATAGACGGCGTAAACGGCATGTACATCGTTGGCCGGTATCCTGAAATCTCCCTGAAAGAAGCGAGGGAAAGTCATCTCAAGGCAAAGACCCTTGTCAGACAAGGTATAAATCCTGCTAAGGCAAGAAGAGGAATAAAAAGAGAGAACATCGAGAAAGACAACAAACGCAAAGATCTACGAACTAAGTCTTTGGAAAATATCGCACTTGAGTGGATCGAACAGCAACGTGAAGGCTGGAGTATCGACCATGCAAGAGCAATACTTGAAACGTTAAAGAGAGATGTATTTGGCAGAATTGGCGATCAGCCAATTGATACAATTACACCACCTGAAGTTCTGAAAATCTTAAGGAAGATTGAAACACGCGGTTCACTGGAAATCGCTCGGAAGGTCTTGCAAAGGATGAGTGCAGTTTTCCGATATGCAATTCAAACTGGCCGAGCCACGTACAATCCTGCGGCGGATATGCAAGGTGTATTAAAGGCAAAAACAGTTGAACATATGCCGGCAGTTTATGACAAAGAATTATCAGAGTTGCTGAAGGAAATTAATTCCAACAACAAAATTCATATCACCACCAAACTCGCACTGCAATTCACGGCGGCAACAGCGTGCAGATCAGGTGAAGTCAGAAATGCCCGTTGGACTGAAATGCTCCTGGAAGAAAGAGAATGGCACATTCCTGCCGAGCGAATGAAAATGCGAAGACCGCATATCGTTCCCTTGTCAAAGCAAGCGCTGGCCATCTTAACTAGGGCATCAACTCTTTTTGGCACGGAAGGCTTGATCTTCCCTAGTGTTCGTGACGCTAAAGAGCCTATGTCCGACAACGCCATGTCAAAAGCTCTTCGTGATATGGGATACCGAGGAAAGGCGACACCCCATGGCTTTCGCACTTCTTTTTCTTCAATGGCCCATGAGCGATCTGGATTTCCCAGCGAAGTAATTGAGAAGGCACTTGCTCACGAAGAAAAGAACAAGATTAAAGGAGCGTATAACCGAGCCGAATACCTTGAGCAACGGCGGCAACTGATGGACTGGTGGGGTAATAAATTGCAGACCCTTGAATTTGGTTCTGAAATCATACCGTTACGGAAAGTATCAAACCGCTCTGCTTAAAGCAAATGCAAAACCACTACACCCCAGCCCTTGAACCGACTCAAGACCGATGAGTGACAGTGCCATTTCGTCGGTATTACGGCGTATGGGGTATGCCAAAGATGAGATGAGTGGCCACGGCTTCCGTAGCATGGCCAGCACCCTGTTGAATGAACAGGGCTGGAACCGGGACGCAATTGAGCGACAATTTGCCCATGCAGAGAGAGATAGTGTCCGAGCTGCCTATAACTATGCTGAGTTCATGTCGGAGCGAAATAAGATGATGCAGTCTTGGGCCGACTATCTGGATGGGATCAAAGCCGGAGCCAAAACTTATGTTATATGTCCGGACATGACTATTGATATTGCCACATTGCCCGACGATCAGCTGCAACTGAAACAGATGCTGGTCGATTTCCAGGCCCGATTCGACAAGGAAACCGGTATCCTGCTGGAGCAAATTGGTCTTTTGCGTTCCTAACTGTATGGACGTAAAAGCGAGAAGGCCGGGCCGGAAGGTGGCCCTCAGCCATTGCCGCTCTTTGATATGCCCGAACCCAGCGGCGAAGAGGAGAAAGAAGAGGAGATCGTCGTTCCCGCCCATACCCGTAAAAAAAAAGGGCAGGAAACCGCTGCCGGAGAATCTCCCGCGGGTTGAACGGGTGCATGACTTTGATCCTTCGGAGAAAACCTGTGCCTGCGGCACCGAGCTCAGCCGAATCGGCGAGGAAGTTTCCGAGCAATTGGAGATTATCCCGGCAAAGATTCAGGTGATCCGCAATATCCGACCGAAATATGCCTGCCGGAATTGCGAGGGAGTGGAGGATAACGG
>CAIQWD010000055.1 GCA_903875445.1 uncultured delta proteobacterium
CCGGCTACGGCTCGGTAGCTCTTGGGAACCGCCTGGTGCGGACCCGCATGCCAGGTGGTGTGGGGGCTGGGGGAGAGATTCCCCCGGCTACCCGATTGGAACTTTGGAAGGCTTGCCCCAAAAAAGGTTTTACAGCTGCCTTCCAGTTGATCTCTCATCCTAATCATACATATTTGACAGACAAAACTCGCAACAAGGCTCTTTTTTAGGATTCAGTACAAGTCTTGTTTCACATGAGATACATAGGCCGAATTCATCGGAATCCCAATTTTCACAGCATCGTAGACAAACCCAACCGTTTTCTGTTTCGCAAACGCTTTCAAGGCTACCACAATAAAGGCAATCATAAGGACCTGAATAATTCCAAGTTGATTCCCATTCTACAATAAATTCTTTTATATTTTTAATCGCATTACAAAACACACAAGTGATTTCGTCTTCATCATTCAACAACAAAGGGACAGCATTTTGCAAACAATATGGACATTTAAGAGGCTTGTCGTATTTTGCTTCCTTAAGCTTGGTTGATAGCTCTGAGGAAATTACCTTTGTTCTATTTTTAATGAATTCTTCATGGTATATCATTATCTCTTTAATTTCTTCAAAAAGTCTTGAGCAAATTATATCTGAGGAAATATCAAGATGTTTTGAAGTGAAATCAAGGATAAAGGACCACATTTTTATTAAATTACTTACAATTTGTGTTTTTGATGTTTCTAACTGGTAGTGCTCAATTCTATTTCTATCTTTACGAACTTTTTCCAAAATATCGATATGATCCCGTATGTCTATTTCACAGAAATCTTTTAATCTTTTCACTATCTCATTAAAATAAACAGATACAAAATCACCAGTTTCCAGCGATTTCTTGGAAACTTTTTTATCATCAATATTTTTAAAAATCAGAGAGTAATGCTCATCCATTAGCTTCTTTTTAAGTAAAAGCTCTACGCCACTCCATAGGTGTACTAAAGCATATTTCACTGATCTCTTATCAGGATCTGGCTCATTGAGTCTGCTTACCGCATCGAGAATGTAATCCAGACTATTTTCTAACAAATTATATTTTATCATTTCAACAAGTTATTAGCTAAACGAAATCGTCCAGCCAAGACACAAAATATGAGTATTAGCTGTAAAAGCAAAAAACATACCATATGTTGAGTATTTTCGTCATGAATGCAAATTATTTCAAAAATCCAATGGACTTTTTGCCTCTTTCGCAGTTTCGCCAGCCATATGCTGCAGAACAACTACGCATGATTCAGGAACTTCTCGGTCATGGAAATGTGCGAACCACCATGATCTACACTCATACGGTAAAGAGCCTAACTCTCAAGGAAGCGTGCAGCCCTCTTGATTTTTAACCCCAGTTTACCTCAAAACCGTCTTTTCCCCGTGATAACCACTCTTGGCCGTTGCATTCGGCATAAGAATCGCCCCCTTGCCCAGCAGAGTGCCGGGGCTGGTCACCGAGTTGCAGCCGGTCTGGCTGGTGTCGCCGAGGATGGCACCGAACTTTTTCAGGCCGGTATCGATACGTCCGCTTTCCTTCATGAAAATGGTGATGGTACCGGGCAGGAAGCGGAGGTTGGCGAATTTTGTGCCGGCACCGAGATTGGTGTTGCCTCCGAGGATGGAATCGCCAAGATAGGCGAAGTGACCGGCCTTGGCGTCATTCATGAAGATCGAGTGCTTGATCTCGGTGGTATGGCCGAGGACGCATCTTTTGCCCGCCAGGCAGTAGCCGCGCAGATAGGCGCCCTGGCGGACCTCGGTCATGTCGCCGATAATCGCCGGCGATTTTATCATCGCCCCGGTTTCGACCAGCACGCCCCGGCCGATGGCGATCTTTCTACCCAAGAGGGTGGCGCCGGCCATGAGCAGCGACGCGCCTTCGAGGATCTTGCCGGCAAGGCTTATCTGCAACCGGCCCTTGGTGGTATCGCCGTAGACGATTTCCGCCTCCGTCGCGGCCAGGGCCCGGCCTTCGTGGATGATGACATGGCCGGGCAGGGGGATGCCGTCGCCGATCAGGGTGCGGTCGTATTCCGGGTAGGTGCAGCCGTCCATATAGTTTTTCAGCGCCGAGAGCGGTTGCCAGACGTAGGCGGTGGGCTCGAAGAGATCACTGTGGGGAAAATCGCTCAGGTCAAAAAAAGATTGCACCGTCAGCATGTTGTCCTCATGGTATGGGGAAGAGAGTTGCATTGAAAGGTACCGCGACTTTTGCACTATGCGAAAATCTGCAGAAGAGTTCAAGAGAAAAGCTCAAAAGATGCGGGCCGGCGGGTGAAACCCGGCTTGACTTAAGTTGTTTGGATGTTTAGTATTTCCGAGCCTTTCATGGGCAGGAGAGCGGTATTATTTGCTATCTATTTGAATAGAGAGATAATTACGGTACAATAGAGGAACGGGTTTGAATGTGGGGCGGGTAATCTGCCCGAAGCCCTTTGTAGAGTGTTAAGCAGGAGGATTGAGTGGAATTTAATGATTCATTAAGCATCGGCATGGACGATTTTTCCAATAACGAAGATATGGAAATACCGGAAGTTCTGCCGATGATGGCGGTTCGGGACGTGGTAATCTTCAACTATATGATTATCCCGCTGTTCGTTGGTCGTCCCGGTTCGGTTGAAGCCGTCAATGAGGCCCTGGGGGCCAATAAACTGCTGATGCTCGTCACCCAGAAGGATGCCACCAAGGATAATCCTGAGAAAGAAGATCTGTATCAAGTGGGAATGGTCTGTATGGTTATGCGGACCTTGAAGCTGCCGGACGGACGGCTCAAGGTTCTCGTGCAGGCCATGTCGAAAGCGAGGATCAAGAGCTATATCCGGACCGAGCCTTCGTATCAGGTTTCGGTCGAGGTCATTGAAGAGGTTGAAGTCAAGGAGATCAGCGTCGGGACCGAGGCCCTGATGCGGGCGGTGCGCGAGCAGACGGAGAAAATCATGTCGCTGCGCGGCATCCTCTCCGCCGATCTGATGATGATTATCAACAATATCGAGGAGCCGGGGCGCTTGGCCGATCTGGTGGGTTCGAACCTGCGGCTGAAGATTGCCGAGTCCCAGCTCATTCTCGAAGAGACCGATCCGGAAAAACGCCTGAAACTGGTCAGCGATCTGCTCACCAAGGAACTTGAAGTATCGACGGTGCAGGCCAAAATCCAGAATGACGCCAAGGAGGAGATGAGCAAGTCGCAGCGCGAATATTTCCTCCGCGAGCAGATGCACGCCCTGCAGAAAGAGTTAGGGGATACCGATGATCGCACCCAGGAGATCGACGAGCTGGAGCGCAAGCTCAAAAAGACCAAGATGCCGAAGAACATCCGCAAGGAGACGCTGAAGCAACTCAGCCGGATGGAGATGATGCACCCCGATTCCTCCGAGGCGACGATCATCCGCACCTATATCGACTGGATTCTCGATGTGCCCTGGAAAAAGAGCACGGTCGATATCCTCGATCTGGGCAAGGCCAAACAGGTGCTGGACGATGACCACCACGGCCTGGAAAAGGTCAAGGAACGCATTCTCGAATATCTGGCGGTGCGCAAGCTCAACCCGTCGACCAAGGGACCGATCCTTTGTTTTGTCGGCCCGCCGGGCGTCGGCAAGACCTCGCTGGGACAGAGCATCGCCCGGGCCATGGGGCGCAAGTTTTTCCGCATGTCGCTCGGCGGCATGCGCGACGAGGCGGAGATCAGGGGCCATCGGCGTACTTATATCGGGGCGATGCCCGGTCGTATTGTCCAGGGCTTGAAGACCGTTGCCTCCAATAATCCGATCTTCATGATGGACGAGATCGACAAGATCGGCTCCGACTACCGCGGCGATCCTTCGTCGGCTCTCCTGGAAGTGCTTGATCCGGAACAGAATTTTGAATTTTCCGATCATTACATGAACCTGCCCATCGATCTGTCGAAGGTCATGTTCATCACCACCGCCAATATGAGCGATACCATCCCCAGCCCGCTGCTCGACCGGATGGAGATGATTCGCCTCTCCGGCTATACCCTCGAAGAAAAGGTGGTAATTGCTCGGAAATATCTGTTTCCCCGGCAGCTGAAAGAAACCGGGGTGAAGGCGAGCCAGCTGAAGATGGAAGACGAGACGCTGGAGTATATCGTCACCCATTATACCTATGAAGCGGGCCTCCGGAATCTTGAGCGGGAGATCGGCAAGGTGTGCCGCAAGACGGCGCGAAAAATTGCCGAAGGCGGCAAGGGACCGTATGTCATCTCCGAGCGCAACATCAGCCGCTATCTCGGACCGCCGAAGAACATCCCCGAGTCGGAGATCGAGCGGCTGGAGCAGCCGGGTCTCGTCACCGGCCTTGCCTGGACGGAAGTGGGCGGCGAGATTCTCCAGATCGAGGTCAATCTCATGCCGGGTAAAGGCAAGCTGACCCTGACCGGCCAGCTGGGCGACGTCATGAAGGAATCGGCCCAGGCCGCCTTGACCTATTGCCGCAGTCGTTCTGTGGACTTGGGTCTTGCGGAAGACCATTTCGAGAAGATCGATATACACATCCATGTTCCGGCCGGAGCCACTCCAAAAGACGGCCCTTCCGCCGGTATCACCATGGCGACCGCCCTTTACTCGGCAATCACCGGCAAGACGGTGATCAGCAAGCTGGCGATGACCGGGGAAGTTACCCTGCGCGGCCGCGTCCTGCCGATCGGCGGACTGAAGGAAAAGGCCCTGGCAGCCCTTCGTGCCGGCATAAACAAGGTGATCATCCCCGAGCAGAATAAAAAAGATCTGGAGGAGATTCCAAAGGATATCCGAGAAAAGATGGAATTTTTCCCGGTGAAAGATATGGATGAGGTGGTGCGCATAGCCTTTGCCGGTCCGTCTCAGAAAAAGGCCAAGAAAGGCACAGCGAAGCAGAGTCCCGACGGTGTCTGATTTCCAATTGCTCAAAAAATCCTTATTGCGTTTTCTTCGGAAGAGGATTGTCCTCGCGACAATCCTCGGTCTTCTTGTGCCGACCCTGCTGTTTGCCGGCTGGATAGCTATTTACGGCTTCCGGTCCGGCCCGGTGACGGCGGCGCCAACCGCGGTGGTAAACATTCCTCGTGGGGCGTCCCAACACAGCATCGCCACCATTCTTGCCGCCAAGGGCATAATCGACGAGGATGTTCGCTTTTATCTCCTGGCGAAGATCTTCGGCTATTCCGCTATGCTTCAGGCAGGGGAGTTTCGCCTCGACACCGGCAAACCCCCCCTGGAGGTATTGAAGGCTCTCGTCCTCGCCAAGCCTATCCAGCATTCGATAACTATCCCCGAAGGACTGCGGGCCAGCGAGATCGCGGCGATTTTTGGCGAAGGCGGCTGGTTTGATCCGCGCAGTTTTGCCAACCTCCTGGTTGATAAGGAATTCATTGCAAAACAGGGGCTTTCAGGGGTCGACAGCCTGGAAGGTTACCTCTATCCCGACACCTATCTGTTAACGCGGGATGTTCACGGGGCGGAAAAAATCATGGGCCTTATGATCGGCCGGTTCAATAAAGTCTGGACGGAAGTAACCGCCAAACTTCCGGACAAACCCGATCGGCAGAAAACGGTAATTCTCGCCTCCATGGTCGAGAAAGAGACTGGGGCTCCGGCCGAACGTCCCTTGATCGCCGGGGTTTTCCTCAACCGCTTGCAGCTGGGCATGCGTCTGCAATCCGACCCGACTGTTCTCTATGGCCTGGAGAAACATGCCGGGACCATTACCCATAACGACCTGCAGAATCCCACTTCCTATAACACCTATGCAGTCGCCGGTTTGCCGGCCGGACCGATCTGCAGCCCCGGCAAAGAGGCCTTGCTGGCGGTATTGGCACCAACTCCGACCAAGGATCTGTACTTTGTCGCCAAAAATGACGGCACCCACCATTTTTCCGAAACCCTGGCCGAACATAATAGCGCCGTGCAAAAATATCAGCGGAAAAAAGGCGGCGAAAAAGGTAAATAGTTTCAGAGGTTGAGGGGTGCGGCAGGTTGTTTGCAGTGTTACCGGGGGAGAAAAAAGTGAAGATTGCCCTTGTCCAAGTAAATCCGGTTATCGGGGATTTTAGTAAAAATTGCGAAAAAATCAGACGCTGGGCCGGAGAGGCTGCGGCGCAAGGCTGCAGTCTTGTGGTCTTTCCCGAACTGGCGGTAAGCGGTTATCCGCCGCAGGATCTCCTGGAACGGCAAGCCTTTCTCGCCGCCCATGACCAGGCGGTTGCGGCGCTTCTCGCCACTCTTCCCGTTGAGTTGGACGTCATGTTCGGTTGTCTCGAACAACGGATCGGGCAAAAAGGCAAGCCTCTGTATAATTCGGCGGTAGTGGCCCGGCAGGGGAAAATCGTCTACCGGGCACGGAAACAGTTGCTGCCCTCCTACGATGTCTTTGATGAAACCAGATATTTCGAGCCGGGAGAGCCTTCCGAGTTGTACCTTGTGCAGGGCATGTCTTTCGGGGTCACCGTCTGCGAGGACGTGTGGAGCGATGAGGTACACGACTATCAGGTGGAACCGGTAGCCGCTCTCATGGCCGCGGCCGCCGCAAAAGGGCGGAAGGTTGATGCCATTATCAATATCTCCGCATCGCCGTTTCAGCGCGACAAGGAGAAGATTCGCCAGGGAATTTTCGAAAGAATCTGCCGCAGCCACCGTGTACCGTTTCTCTACTGCAACCAGATCGGCGGTCAGGATTCCCTTCTCTTTGACGGCCGTAGCCTGGTCATGGATAGCAGCGGCACGGTCGTTGCCCAGGCGGAGGGCTTTCGTGAAGATATGATCGTCATCGACAGCGGCAGCTGGCAGGGCGAGATGCACGGAGCCTTGCAGGTTCCCGAACAGGAGGCGGTGTATCAAGGACTGGTCATGGGGGTCGGCGATTATGTGCGTAAATGCGGTTTCTCCTCGGCGGTCTTAGGTCTTTCCGGCGGGATTGATTCGGCTCTTACCGCAGCCATTGCCGTCGATGCCCTGGGGGCGGACAATGTCCTCGGCGTGGCCCTGCCGTCGCCGTACAGCTCGCCCGATTCCCTGGAGGATGCGCAGCAGCTTGCCGCCAATCTGGGTTGCCGCTTCACGGTGTTGCCGATCGGCGAGCTGTTCGATAATTTTCGTAAAAACCTTGCCGGGCTCTTTGCCGGGCTTGGCGAGGATCTCACCGAACAGAACCTCCAGGCCCGTATCAGGGGCAATCTGCTCATGGCCCTTTCCAATAAATTCGGCCATCTTCTCCTCACCACCGGCAACAAGAGTGAAATGGCGGTCGGTTATTGTACCCTCTACGGCGATATGAGCGGTGGCCTGGCGGTCATCTCCGATGTCCCCAAACAACTGGTCTATGAGCTGGCCGCCCACGTCAACAGAAAGGACGAAATCATCCCGGCCAGGACCATCAGTAAGGCCCCGACCGCCGAGCTAAAGCCCGGCCAGAAGGATCAGGATGATCTGCCGCCCTACGAGATCCTCGACCAAATCCTCGAACTCCATCTCGAACAGGGCAAAGGTCAGGCGGAGATCGTCGCCCTCGGTTTTGCCGAACCGATGGTCCGCGACATCCTGCGACGGGTGCGTATCAATGAATATAAGCGGAAACAGGCACCGATGGGACTGAAGGTGACGACCAAGGCCTTCGGCTATGGGCGCCGCTACCCTAACGTGCAAAATTACCAGGGCTGATGGTGGTCAGCCACCAAGGAACCGGCAGGAAGATCTTGCGGCAAAAAACAGAGGGGAGGGCATCATCGGAATAGTTACCGGAAATATAGAAGGACTGAAGAGCAATCAGCTGAAGCTTCTTGAGCGGCTGGGAGCCAAGCGGGTGCAGCGGCATCTGATCATCAACCCGGAAATGGCCAAGGCACTCTGCCAGCTGTCGTTTGAGCTGAATCGGCAGATCGGCCTCCTGGTCCATCGCTCCGGCAAGGTTGAGAATGTTATCGTCGGTACCCATTCCCAGATTGTCATTCCGCCGCTCGGCAATATTCGGGCATCCGGCGGCAGGCTGCGCGGTCTGCGCCTTATTCACACCCATCTGGCGGGCGAGGATATCAGCGATGAAGACCTCATGGACCTGCTCTTCCTCCGCCTCGATCTCCTCTCGGTCATCAAGGTGGCAGGGGATGGCTTGCCTGACAAGATGTATTCGACCCACCTGCTGCCGGGCGGAACGGAGGGCAAAAACTGGGCCTTCCTTGAACCCGTTCATCCCGCCAACCAGGGGGACTCGGTCGAAGAACTGATTGCCGCCATAGAAGGGGAGCTGAGCGCCGGACGGCAGGCAAGCGCCGTCGACCGGAAAGGCGACCGGGCCATTCTCGTCAGTGTCACCACGGAAAAAATGCGGGCGGAGGATTCCCTCGCCGAACTTGCCGAGCTTGCCAGGTCGGATAACGTGACGGTGCTGGAGACGGTCTTGCAGCGGCGCAGCCGGATCAATCCCCGGCTCATCCTCGGCAAAGGCAAGCTGGCCGATATCATGATCCGCGCCCTGCAGCTCGATGCCAATCTGCTGATTTTCAATCAGGAACTCAATCCGTCACAGATCCGCTCGATTACTGATTTCACTGACCTGCGGGTTATCGACCGCACCCAGCTGATCCTCGATATCTTTGCCAGCCGGGCGATGAGCCGGGAGGGCAAATTGCAGGTCGAGATGGCGCAGTTAAAGTATATGCTCCCGAGACTCTCTTCAAGGGATGACGCCTTGTCGCGGCTGACCGGCGGCATCGGCGCGCGAGGTCCGGGGGAAACCAAGCTCGAAATTGATCGGCGGCGGATCAACGACCGGCTGACCCGCCTGACTAAAGAGCTGCAACAGGTGAGCATGGAGCGGTATCGACGCCGCGCCAAACGGCGCAAGAAGGAACTGCCGGTGCTCTCTTTAGTGGGCTATACCAACGCCGGCAAATCGACCTTGCTCAACACCCTGACTAACAGCGATATCATTGCCGAGGACAAGCTTTTCGCCACCCTCGATCCGACCAGCAGAAGGTTGCGTTTTCCCACCGACCTCGAGGTGATAATCACCGATACGGTCGGTTTTATCGTGTCTTTTCGGCAAGCCTGCCATGACGCCAAAAAATTGATCTGCTACAATCGGTACCCTTCTTATAACCAATGGAGGATTACCGATGGATCAATCACCAGCATTTCCCCCCGCGACACTGCCAGAAGTTCAATCCA
>CAIQWD010000056.1 GCA_903875445.1 uncultured delta proteobacterium
ATTCCGAACACGGAAGTTAAGCTCTTCTGCGCCGATGGTACTGCATGGGTAACTGTGTGGGAGAGTAGGTCGCCGCCGATTTCCTTCTTCAAACAAAAACCCCCGTTGAGCGTTGCTCTTCGGGGGTTTCTTGCGTTTAACACATTTGCTCCCTTTCCCACGGCTTCTGCTTGTGCAACCCGGAATAACAAAATTCACCATGAAGTGTGATTGGCATGGATTTCCTAGGTTATTGACCATTCTTTTGATATATTAGACTATTATCGGCTCATTGCAGCAAGTTCAGCAAAGATTTACCGTGCATTTTTGTCAAACCCCGATAAACGGGACTCTCTTCAGTAACCCCTCATTGGGTATAAGTCCCTAAGAAAAACTCCTCGCAAATTACATGTAAATATATTTACTGTAATAATACTAAGCAGTTTTGAATAATCGCAATAACTGGTGGTGCTATGTCTCCCTTACACAAGCAGAGTGAAGAAAGCAGTCATTCAAGCGCAATCCGAGTCAGTGAGATAGATAAACTTTCCAGCAAGTTGTTGGACCTCGACCTCGAACTCAATTCTAATATCCCCACAACCTTATGGATTAGTGACCTGCACGGTGAAGGTGACCGGTTCAAATCCATTCTTCGTGGTCGTTTCGGTATGCTGTTCCAAACCTGTAAAGAGGCCTTGCCGAACACCTTTAGTTCTGAAAAAATTCAGTATTTGACTAAAATTATTAGAAAACAGCATTATCTGGAAGATGACATCCTGCGAATGGATATGCAGGATGTCATCCTCTGTTTGGTGCAAGTATTAAAATATAAACTCACCAACATCAAATCTCATGGAATAGAAATCTTCCGTCCGGAATTTCGGGACATAATCAGTAGGCTCCTCTCAGGACTTCCGGTTCCGGACCCCATTTTCGAAGAAGCCATCATCTCCAACAGGTTGATCGCTCACCTCTCCTATACCATTCGCCAGGTATTGCTCGACCGCATTCAGGTTTTAGGCGATGTCTTTGACCGTGGGCCTCAGCCTGACAAAATTCTCCGAATATTGTCATCGCATTTTTACAAAGACATGGTCGACTATGTTTACGGCAATCACGATATCCTGTGGATGGGGGCGGCATCCGGCAATCGTTCTCTTATTGCCGAGGCCTTACGCATTACCTGCCGCTATGACCATTTCGAATTTCTTGATCGCTTGGGTTTTAACAGCTCACAGCTCGCGGATTTTGCAGAACATACTTATCCGGTTGACCTGGCTACCGGTAATTTCAAGGCAAAAACCGCCAAAGGCCGCTCGATGGAAAAGGCCTTGGCCGTTATTCAGTTCAAGCTCGAAGAACAGACCATTCGTGATTTTCCCATGTACGAGATGGGGAGCAGATTATGGCTTGATCGCCTAGCGGCAATGCTGCACTCCGGTAGCACCGAAACACTCAACGACTCCCATTTTCCCACTTTGGATTATAACGATCCAGGCAAGTTAACAGATGAGGAACACCATATAATTGACGATCTGACCCTGCAATTCACTAGCAACAAACGTTTGAAGCGCCTACTCAGATTTCTTTTCACCAAAGGAAAAACTTATCATATCCAAAATAATTTCCTCAATATTCATGCCCTGGTGCCATCAACAGCCGATGGTGAATTTGAAGAATTCCTTGGTCTCAAGGGCAAAGACCTGCTTACCTTCATCCAAGACACCATTTCCCAGGTCGGGGAAAAGTACTTGGCCGGCCTGACTCAGAATAGCGAGGATCAGGCCCTTTTCTTCTACCTCTGGTGCGGCCCCAAATCGCCTTTCTTCGGTAAACATGCGATGAAAACTTTTGAAAGATATTTTCTGAGGGATAAAGCAACACACGCCGAAAGGAGTCTCTTTTGGAAAGACAACATGCAGACTGCCGCCTTCAAGCGCAAGATGCAACTGGAATTTGGCGTGCAAAGGGTTATCTTCGGCCATACCCCTGTGAATTACAAGAAAGGCTTGCAAATGGCCAGTGAAGACGGGGTGGCGATCAATGTAGACGGTGGATTTGCCGCAGCTTATTATAATCGGGGCCACTCCCTGGTCCACACCCCGCACCAACTCTACGGCATCATTCTCCCCACCCCAAGTGAAATTATGGAGGCGGAAAGAAAACTCGAATCAGCCCCCTTGGACATAGAACTTATTGATGAATTCCCGCAACCTATGAAGATCAAAGATACCATCGCCGGCAAGAAACTCCGGCAGGAGCGGGATGCAATCATGCAACGGTTAGTACAATGTGCCGAACAAAACGGCTGGCACTCAACCCCTCTTTAACTCTGCACCTTTGATCTCTTATGGATACCAACTACGGAATGGAAATTGTTCGGGCGACGGAAATAGCCGCATTGACGGCTGCCCGCTTGCAAGGACTCGGTGATCATCGAGACATCCTCAATCAAACACGGAAGGCGATTACCAAAACCTTGAATCGCCTGAGCATTGAGGGAGTTCTCATTAATGATCGGTTCCTCAATCGCCCGGAAGTCTATCAACTCCCCGACATTTTAGGCAAGGGAGGAGAAAAGACCGACCTCATGACCATTGCCCTGGAAGCCTATCACAGCGCAGCCGACGGAAAAAACAACTCTACCTCCTATGCGGTCATCGCCAAGGCGGGATCAATACAATCGGTACCGAACCTTATAATGTACAAGATTGTTGTCGGCCCGCAAGTTGGGGAGGTAATCGATATAGACCAGCCACCGATCATCAATGTAAAAAGGGTGGCACGGGCTTTAAAGAAATATACCGAGAACGTAACCGTATGTATCCTCAACAAAGTCCAACACAAAGACCTGATCAGTGAAATCAGGGGGTGCGGCGCCCGAATAAAACTCATTGATGAAGGTGAAGTCTCCGGCTGTCTCGCTGCAATTACCGGTGAAAAAGCTGATATCTACATTGGCTATGGCTTCGCCCCCGAGGCCGTTTTAGTCACCGCCGCCATATGTTGTCTAGGTGGTTACTTTGAAGGGAAAATTATCTACGATAATGATCGTGATAAACAGGAAGCTTTGCAACATGGCATAAGTGATTATGAAAAAATTTACCGAGTTCAAGATCTTATACGAAGCAAAGAAGTCGCAATTGCCGCAACCGGCATTACCGACGGTGAATTTCTTGAGGGAGTAAGATTCACGGCGAACGGTGCCATAACCAGTTCTTTTGTTGCTCGAGGGGAAACCCGGACCTATAGAAAACTCGAAACGCGGCACTTCTTTGACTTCAAACCGGTGTTTTAAAATCCTTGATGCACCACTGCGGCAGGTTGCGTCGATCTGACTCTCCTTTATAAGGTAGCTATTTATCGATACCCCCTTCAATATATTAACGGAAGAACATTATGCAAATCACCTCTCCCCAATACGCCATTCTCCAAAGAGACAATGCCACCTATGCGATTGTTCCAAGAATTCCCAGTGGTTTGCTCAGCCGCCATCATCTTCGGGCAATCGCCGATGTTGTCGAAAAATACGACATCCCTCTTGTCAAAATTACTTCCGGGCAACGTCTTGCCCTTGTCGGTCTGAGACAGGAAGATCTCTCTTCGATTTATCAAGACCTTGCTATGACTCCGGGAAAAGCTACCGAACTCTGCCTGCATTACGTTCAGGCCTGTCCCGGCACAGAAGTCTGCAAATTTGGAGTTCGTGATTCCCTCGGGTTCGGCATTCACCTGGAACACCTTCTATCCGACAGAGATTTCCCCGCAAAACTCAAGGTTGGGGTATCCGGGTGTCAATTCTGCTGCAGTGAAAGTCTGGTCAGGGATGTTGGTGTGATTGCCAAAAAAAATGGCTGGACTGTGTCGTTCGGCGGACATTCGGGTAATCGCCCTAGAGTTGGCGATATTATCGCGGAAAACCTCTCCGATGAAAACGCTATTCATCTTATTAAAAAACTTCTCGACTTTTATAAAGATAATGGCAAAAAAAAGGAGCGGACTTCACGATTTATGGAACGTATCGGCATCGATGAAGTCATGAATAAAATCTTATGAAAAATGCGGCAAAAGATATCAGAGAAAATGGTATCGACTTAATTTATTAATTTTAATAATGAAATTTCTATTGAATTCGTCCCATTTGCCGATAAGACGATTGAAGAACGTGATCGGAATTTAAAACGTGGAGAAAACAGGTTCTTCTTAATCACCTATTATCTCATAGAGATATGTCCTGCAACGAACAAGACCTATGACGGAAGCCACTGAGGATTTGACCGAGACCACTGCAATCCCATCCCCGGACATTTCTCCTGAGAGTTCCGAGGTGCCGACCGGAAATATTCCAAGCACCGATTCGTCGTCTCTTGCTGCTATCGAAAAAAGCACCCATGGCAATACCGTTTTTGTCGTTGATGACATCTCCTATACAACAGACATGCCACTGCCAACCCACTGGTCAGTCGGATGGGCAGACCTGATGATGATAATGTTCATACTCTTTCTCGCCTTATATGCCTATCAGGTGGCAAATCAGCAATTTTTGAGTAAAGGAAATAAGGAGATCATCGGTGGCGATACCACGGAAGCCCTCCAGACCCTCGATTCAAGCAAGGCCACCTTACCCTTTTCACCAGTACGTCCCGGCTTGCCATTGATTGCCGCGGGAAAAATCAAACAGGTTGAACGAATCGATAACGGAGCGATTCTACAGAGAGATGCCGCCTTGACAAACGCCCCGAAAACTCCTCAAAAGATGAATGAAGAGATAAAACAGACTGCAGAGCCACTCGAAAAACTCTCAATAGAACCAAAACAAATAGCACTTATTGTCAAAGACGAGAAGAACGTTCAACCTTTGGCTGTCCCTCCCGTTCCACTCCCGAATGAGGATATTGTCGGCCCCAATCCGATTGTTCCAGCCGAACAAGCTTCCTCGCCGGCTGACAAGTTCCAAGAAATTTATAGACTCGGTAAAGGCGCTCTCGACAAGGAACACCTCAATAAATTTGCAGCCATTGACATCGTTCCTGATACAACAGTGCGTATCGTCCTGACCGGGGATTTGCTTTTTAATATCGGGGAGAGTGAGTTATCGGCAAACGCCAGAGATTCCCTGCAAAAAGTCACCGCAGTCATCCGTTTAACTCCCTATATGATCAATGTAGTCGGCCACACCGATAATATTCCTATGCGCTCCAACAAATTCCGCAGTAACTGGGAACTCTCTGTCGCCAGAGCCAGTACAGTTGCTCGTTACCTCATTGAGGATGTGGGTATGGATCCGAATCAATTTGTGGTTAGTGGCTACTCCTCCTATCGGCCTGTTGCACCGAATACCACCGCCGAAAATCGGGCAAAAAACCGGAGAGTAGAAATTATCATTTCCAAACGACTGCCCGAACCATTGCCGGCAACTGCCGAAAATCTGAAATAACTATGAGAAAATCTTTATGAAATATAAAAATCTCATCGGCCTTATCTTAAGTATCCTACTCTTCCTCCTAGGTTTTGCCCTTCATGGCAATACCGGTCTGTATTTCAGTATTTCCGGGGCGCTGATCGTCATCTTCGGAACCTTGGCGGCAACATTGCTCAGCTATAAACTCGATCAGTTGCGTAATGTTTTGAGAGTACTCATCACTGCGTATCGCAAGCCGATTACCAAGGAAACGGAAATCATCACTATCCTCATCGATCTCTCTATTCGTTCACGGATGGAGGGAATCCTGGCTTTGCAAAATCATGAAAATGAAACTACCATCCTTTTTCTCAGACGAGCCCTCGGCTGTCTTGTTGATAGATATAAAATAGAACAAATTCGCGATATCCTGAATACGGAAATGTATTTCTTTCGACTCAGAAGAGAAGACTCGGAGCGAGCAATCAGAACAATCGCCAATTATTTCCCGACCTTTGGTCTCATCGGTTCAGTGGTGGGTCTCATAACCATGATCGGGGGTATTGGTGACACCTCAATGATACTCAAGGCTATTCCCATCGCCCTGACCTCAACCTTGTACGGTTTGGTTTTTTCAACATTTTTCTTCCTTCCTTTTGCCGCAACGGTAAGAGAGAGGACAAATCAGGAACTCCTGCTGCAAAAAATTATCATGGAGGGCGTTATAGCAATCAACTCCGAGGTCAATCCGATCATTCTCAAGACCAAACTCGAGTCGTTCCTCACCCCCTCCGATAGAGCGACGGAGTATGTGTCCTACTCCAAGCTCAAAGAACGTTTTAATATCGAACGGCAACAGAAGAATGATGATGAACAAAACGACAATATGAAGGGAGAAAAATTAAAGGATTTTTAAATTTTCTCGATGAGGTCGGAATTATCCATCCGGACAATTCCTTCGAGAAGCAGATGGTCAATACGTTCGTTAATCAGAATTTCTTCCTGTGAAGGGTACTGGTTAGTATAAAAGAAAAACATCCCTCTCTTCCATGACAAGGTTTCAAAGAAGGCCTCTCTTGCCTGAAGCTTGAGAACTTCGGCTAGGGTCTCAAACTTGAGGAACCCCTTGCGTACGATGATATCACCCAACCTCCGTCGCATGCCATGCTGGTTATGGATTTTCAAACACTGCGTCAACTGCACCGCGTTAATGAGTCCGGATTCCAGGAGTAGATCTCCAATCCTTTTTTGATTTCTACTTAGCGCCCCAAAGATCAATATTCCTTTCTGGAAAAAGAAACTCGCATTGTTGTGATCGGCAACAACGCGTAATTCTCCGGAAACAGTGGCATAATCGAAAAATTGAAAAATATTGTTCAACTCGATCGAGGCAATATTTCCCTGTAGGGACACGCCACTTTTATGGCGCGAGTCTAATTTCATCTGCAGCTCGTTCTCCCCTTTTGCCTGCCAAGGTGTGATATGTTAACATTTCCTGCCGGGCAAGATTCGACCCCTGAGAAGAACAGCAGTCTGCCTTCGCCATCCTTGCCCGCGTGCCGGAATGAGTCCCGTAGTATTCACTCAAGTATATGTGATAAAATGGAAATATTGCAAATGTATTTTTATCATTAAAGTTACGGAGAGTAAAAACAGAAAACTACCCTAACGCCCACAAAACAACAAGTAATTTTACGACGCACTAATCGATGCATCAACCGTTTGCCAAATTCCTGTGCAAAAACAGGTTATCTATGCTATTACTCGACATCCATTAATGGTTGATAATTTTTCTCACGAAAGGACAAAAGGAACTCATGAGTGCAGGTTTCACCCATCTTCATGTTCATACCCAGTATAGTCTCCTCGATGGAGCCATTCGTATAGCCGACCTCCTGGAAAAATGCAAGGAATACGGCATGGATAGTGTCGCGATCACCGATCACGGGGCCATGTTCGGAGCATTGGAGTTTTATGCCAAAGCAAAAAAAGCCGGAATCAAACCAATAATCGGCTGCGAACTGTATGTCGCTCCGGGAGACATGCGGGAGAGGAAGGCCGTTGACGGCCATATCGCCTACCACATAGTCCTTCTGGCGATGAATCATGCCGGCTACCAGAACCTCATGAAGCTTGCCAGCCTTGCCCAATTCGAAGGATTCTACTACAAACCCCGCATCGATATGCAGGCCCTCGAGACACACAGTGAGGGAATCATCGCCATGACGGCCTGCCTGCACGGTCACGTACCCTATTTGATCGGCAGAGGTGATATGAAGGGTGCAAAGGTCAAGGCGCAGGAACTGTATGACATCTTTGGCGACCGCCTCTATTTCGAGATTCAGGAGAACGGTCTGACCGAGCAGCAGAAGGTGAATGAAGGCTTGAAAATCCTCAGTGCCGAAATGGGTATCAAACTGGTGGCTACCAACGATTGTCATTACCTCAATCGGGATGAGGCGCACGCCCATGAACTGCTGCTCTGCATTCAGACGGGCAAAACCATCAATGACCAAAACCGCTTCAAGTTTTCAACCGACGAACTCTACTTCAAGTCCCCGGAAACCATGAAGAAGAGCTTTGCCCACTGCCCGGAAGCAATCGCCAACACCCAGGAGATCGCCGAGCGCTGCAATCTGGAAATCAATTTCGGCGACTACTATTTCCCCAATTTTCCCGTACCCGAAGGCGAAACCCTGGAGTCGATGTTCAAGCAGGCCTGTTGGGATGGGCTCAAGGCCCGTTTTAACGAAATGCGCAAAGCCGGCAGTTTTACTCTGGAGGTTGAAAAAACCTACACCGAGCGGCTGAGAACGGAAATCGATGTCATCACGACGATGGGCTTTCCCGCCTATTTTTTGATCGTTGCCGATTTTATCAACTGGGCAAAAGACCGGGAGATTCCCGTCGGGCCGGGCAGAGGCTCCGGGGCCGGAAGTCTGGCCGCCTACGCCATGCGCATTACCAATATCGATCCCATCCCCTACGGCCTCATTTTTGAGCGTTTCCTCAATATTGAACGAAAATCGATGCCAGACTTCGATATCGATTTCTGCCAGGAAAGGCGAGGTGAGGTCATTGAATACGTACGCCAGAAATACGGCGGTGCAGAGCACGTCGCCCAGATAGTCACCTACGGCTCGATGAAGGCCCGCGGCGTCATCCGCGATGTCGGCAGGGCACTCGATATCCCCTATGGTGAGGTTGACAAGGTGGCTAAGCTGATCCCGGATCAGCTGAAAATGACCATCAAAAAAGCCATGGCCGAGGAACCGAAACTGCAGGAGGCTGCCAATCATGATCCGAGAATTGCCGAACTCTTGGCGGTGTCGAAAACTCTGGAGGGCCTCGCTCGCCATACCTCGACCCACGCCGCAGGAGTAGTGGTGTCACCTGGCCCCATGACCCAGTATCTGCCGACCTGTCGGGGCAGTAACGACGAGACTCTCACCCAATACGACATGAAACATACCGAAATGACCGGACTTATTAAGTTCGATTTTCTCGGTTTAAAAACCTTGACGGTCATAGACAAGGCCCTCAAGCACATCAAAAAGGATATCGGGACTGACCTGAACATCGATGCCATCCCCATGGATGATGCCAAAACCTTTGACCTGCTTTGCCGCGGCGATGCCATGGGGGTCTTTCAATTGGAGAGTTCCGGCATGCGCGAACTCTTGGTGAAACTCGCCCCGGAACAGTTCAGTGATCTTATCGCCCTGGTCGCCCTCTACCGTCCCGGCCCGCTCGATTCCGGCATGGTCGATGATTTCGTCGAGACCAAGCACCGCCGAAAAACCGCCAATTATCCACTGCCGGACATTAAATTCGTGCTGGAAGAGACCTACGGGGTTATCGTCTACCAGGAACAGGTTATGAAAATAGCCAACATTCTGGCAAGTTATTCCCTCGGCGATGCGGATATCCTGCGCCGGGCGATGGGCAAAAAGATCCCCGAAGCAATGAACGCGGAAAAGGCCAAATTCATGGCCGGAGCCGTGAAGAACGGCCATCCGGCGGACAAGGCCGAGTATATCTTTGATCTCATGGCGAAATTTGCAGGCTACGGTTTCAACAAATCCCATTCCGCCGCCTACGCCCTGGTTGCTTACCAGACCGCCTACCTGAAAGCCCACTATATGCCCCAGTTCATAGCCGCCCTGCTTTCCTGCGACATGACCAACACCGACAAGGTGGTGCTCTATATCAATGAATGCAAGGAGCACAACATTGAGGTACTGCCCCCTGATATAAATGAAAGCGTCAAGGACTTCAGCGTCATCAACGATCGTATCCGCTTTGGCCTGGCGGCGGTGAAAAATGTCGGAGAATCGGCACTCGATTCGGTCATCGAGGAACGGGAAAAAAACGGCAAGTACCTTTCCTTCGGAGACTTTTGCAACCGTATCGACTCCCGTCGGGTCAACAGTCGGGTGATTGAAAGCCTGATTAAATCCGGCTCCTTCGACTCCCTCGGCCATAAACGGTCGCAATATTTCGCAGCCCTCGATAAGGCCATGGAACAGGCCAAAGCCGTGCAACGCGATCAATTAAGTGGCCAGATGTCACTCTTTTCAGTCGCGCCCAAGGCCAAGCAACCACAGGAAGCCGGCACCTTGATAATGCCTGATATACCGGAATGGGATGACCGCAAAAAATTAACTTTTGAAAAAGAGACCGTCGGCTTCTACATCACCGGCCATCCGCTCGACGACGCCCTACAAGACATCAAAACCATCATCGATTGCACCATCCAGGATCTGGCGGAGATGACCGACGACCAGCCGGTGCGCATCGGCGGTCTCATTCGTACCTGCAAAAAACATAAGAGCAAACGGGGCGACCCGATGGCCTTCCTGACGGTTGAAGATATCTATGAATCTATTGAGGTCGTCGTCTTTCCCGACGCTTACAGCAACTGTGAAGAAACCCTCTCCTCAACCGATCCGGTAATCATCCAGGGTACGGTGAAAAAGGATGAACGGGGACCGAAAATCCTTGCCGACAGCATCGACTCCCTGCCGGCGGCCAGAGAAAAATATACCGAATCGGCGAGGATCAAACTGGAGGCGGACAAACTTTCAAGGCAGCAGATGGAAAAGATCAAGAAAGCCCTGTATCAATTCCATGGTTCCTGCCCGGTGATGCTCACCCTGCACTTTCCCGGCAGGGGTGAGGTGGACATTGAGGTATTAAAAGATCTCACCATTCAACCATGTCGGCAACTAACCGACATGGTTGATGAAATTCTCAAATATAAGGCGGTGACCTTCAGCAAAAAGCCGATTGTTCTGACTCAGAAGAAAAAACGCTGGGATAATAATCAGGCAAAGCCCAACTGAACGCGGGAGCTACTCAAAGGAAAGCCCGCAATCCGGACAGGCACCTACCGAAGGTGAAAATTTGCAGCCGCAGGCGGGGCACAGGGTCTCGGGGGCGGTGGGATCAAAAACAGCGGAGGCGTGACTGAGGTCATGGCTGTCCAAGGCTGTGCTTCTGATAAAATCCTTTGCTAGGATTTCGAGGGCCGGACCGACATCGTCCTTGCAGATTTGCAGATACATTTCCGGCCCGCAGCATCCTTTGCTGCAGCCGCTTTCATCTCCGCTGATAAGCCCCGGAACAGAGCCTTGTTCCAGGACCTTTTGCAGATATTTCATCTCCCGCAAGGGCCCTTTGCGAATACTGACCAGCTCTGTTCCTGGTTCTATCTCCATGGAACGACCTGAGTGACGCTCCTGTTCCCGCGCCAGTTGCGCCAGCTTTTCATGACCGCTCACCAGAGGTATCCGGCAACTCGGACAGAAAGGAAGGTCCAACCGAAATTCTCCGCCGCAGGAAAGACAATAATACATCTCGGGGTCGAGGCCGGGCGTTTTCCCTGCCTCCTGCAACCCGTCATTGCAACTGTTTGCTGCTTTCTTGCGCAAGAACTTTAGAAACATACTGGTCCTTCGGATAGCTAGAGAATGAAGCGGCTGAGGTCCTGATCCTTGACGATATCCGACAACTGCTTGCGCACATAATCGGCGGTGACTACAAACCTGGTATCGGTAAGCTCGGAGGCATCGAAAGACAGGGAATCGAGTACCCTCTCCATGACCGTATGCAAGCGGCGAGCACCGATCTCTTCCGTGGTTTCATTCACCTCGACGGCAATAGCAGCAATTTCTTCGATGGCGTCATCCTCAAAGATCAGCTCGATCCCCTCGGTCAGCATAAGGGCCACATATTGTTTTATCAGGGCGTTCTCAGGCTCGGTCAAGATTCGGATAAATTCCTCCTTGCCGAGGGAATGCAGTTCGACCCGAATAGGAAAGCGGCCCTGCAATTCCGGAATCAGATCGGAGGGCTTGCTCATGTGAAAGGCCCCGCTGGCGATGAAGAGGATATGATCGGTCTTCACCATACCGTGTTTGGTGGTAACCGTAGCCCCTTCGACGATCGGCAACAGGTCGCGCTGCACACCCTCCCGCGACACTTCGGGGCCGTGGGAACCGCCACCGCCACGCGAAGCGATCTTGTCGATCTCGTCGAGGAAAATAATCCCCGACTCTTCGGTACGCCGGAGAGCTTCCTTGATGACCTTGTCCATATCGACCAGTTTTTCCATCTCCTCTTTCTTGGTGGCCTCCATCGCCTCCGGTACCTTCATCTTGCACTTTTTCTTCTTCCGGGGGAAGATCTTGCTAAAGGCGTCCTGAAGACTCGACTGCATATCCTCCATGCCGGATGTGGTCATGATCTCGACCATCGGCATCGATTTCGACTCACTTAAAGAGACCTCAATCTCGCGGTCGTCGAGCTTGCCGTCTCTCAGCATTTTTCTGAACTTCTCGCGGGTAGTATTTTCCCCCGGCAGATCTTTTTCTTTTTTTATCGGCAAATCAGGGTCCTGGATGGTAAAGGAATTGCCGCCATCCGGTCCCATTGATGCAAGCGATCCCGGCCCGGGCGGCAGGAGCAGATCGAGCATCCGGTCTTCGGCATTGGCCTCGGCTACACCTTCGATCCGGTTTTTTTCCTCATCTTTGACCATATTCACCGCCAGATCGACCAGATCGCGAACCATCGACTCAACATCCCGGCCGACATAACCCACCTCGGTGTATTTCGACGCCTCGACCTTGATAAACGGCGATTGGGCAAGAGTCGCAAGACGCCTGGCAATCTCCGTCTTGCCTACCCCCGTGGGACCGATCATGATGATATTTTTCGGTGCTATCTCTTCCCGTAGCGGCAAAGGCACATGCCGCCGCCGCCAACGGTTACGGAGAGCAATGGCCACGGATCGTTTGGCATTCGCCTGGCCGACTATGTATTTATCCAGCTCGGCCAGGGTTTCCCTCGGGGTAAATGACTGATCGGAAATCATATTTTCTCAACGATAATTGAATTATTGGTGAATACACAAATATTTGCGGCAATTTCCATGGACGCCCGGCAGATCGCTTCAGCATCGAGATCGCTGTGCTCAACCAGGGCCAGGGCCGCCGCCTGGGCGTAGGGACCACCCGAGCCAATTGCCAGTATCCCCTTGTCGGCCTCGATAACATCGCCGGTGCCGGAAAGAAGGAGGGAATGCTCCTTGTCGACCGCTATCATCATCGCCTCCAGCCGCCGCAGAAATTTGTCGGTGCGCCAATCCTTGGCCAACTCGACCGCCGCCCTAAGGAGATTGCCGCTGTACTGTTCGAGTTTCTGTTCCAACTTGTCATAAAGGGTAAAGGCGTCGGCGGTCGCCCCGGCAAAGCCGGTGATTACCCGGTCATGATAGAGTCGTCGCACCTTGCGGGCCTGATGCTTCATGATGGTATTGCCCAAGGATACTTGGCCGTCTCCGGCTAAGGCGACCTGCCCTTTATGACGAACAGCGAGAATGGTTGTTGATCGTATTTTCATTGATGTTCATTATCTGGTTAAAAAAATGTTTCCTTCTATCACAGCTGGCAAACAATTCGTTCCCGCTGCATATTGACTAGTCCTTTTTTTCCGGGTTCGACAAAGGATGAGCTTTATCATACACATTGGCGAGATGATCCAGGGTCAGATGGGTATACCGTTGGGTAGTCGATAGACTGGCATGACCCAACAGTTCCTGCACCGAGCGAAGATCCGCCCCCATTTCCAGGAGATGGGTGGCAAACGAGTGCCGCAAGGCGTGCGGCGTCACCACCTGCGAGATCCTCGCCCGCTCCCCGTAAGCCTGGACGATGCGCTCAACGCTTCGGGCGGACAGACGACTCCCCCTGCCGTTAAGAAAGAGTGCCTCCTGCTCAACCGCCCGGCCCCGCCCGGCCCGTTCCACGATCAACTGCAAACGCTGCGGCAACCAGCCATTTACCGCTTCAATAGCGGGGCGGCCTACGGGAACCAATCGCTCCTTATTTCCTTTGCCCCGTACCCTAAGCACTTCCAAAGCGAAATCAAGGTCGGCAATATCCCGCGACACCAGCTCGGAAACCCGCATTCCCGTTGAATAGAGGAGTTCAAGGATTGCCCGGTCCCTGTGCATATATGTATCCTGAATCCCTGGCGCTTCAAGCAGGGCGAAGGTTTCATCGACGGTGAGAAAAACCGGAATAAACCGGCCGACTTTTGGCCCGGCTATGCCAGTCACCGGATCAATTTTTATCACCCCTCGACGTACGGCAAAACGGAAAAAGGTTCGCAAGGCTGAGAGTTTTCTTGCCACTGAACCACTACTGTTACGACCATGCAGGCTGACGATAAAGGAACGAATATGGCTGGCCGACACCGCGTCCAAGGCTGTATCCTCCCCCAGCAAACGGGAGAACTCGAAAAGGTCGCGCCGATAACCGGTGACCGTATGTTCGGAATACCCCTTTTCGGTGGCCAGCCATCTGGTAAAAAGTTCTACAGCTTCACGCAATTTCTCGTCCTCACAAGCGGAGGTGACACAACCTCTGGTCGGATCAAAAACTGCCGCCAGGCGACCTTTTTCCCTTTGACTTCTACCCTCAGAGGGAATATAGGATGCTTTTTTCCGTCATTTATGATTTGTTTACCGAGGTACGACAGCAGTTGATCCGGCAATAGTTCTAGCCTGAAAGCTAAGACGAAGCAACCCTCTTTTATTCCCCTACATCCTGTTCACTATGGCGAAAAAATCCTTTGAAGCAGCCCTTGCCCGGCTCGAACAGATCACCGAAGAACTTGCCGGTGGTGACGAGAGCCTGGAAAATAGCTTAAAAAAATTTGATGAGGGTATCAAACTGGCCGGTTTTTGCCATGAGCAACTGAGTGAGGCTCGGGCGAAGATTGAAATTCTCCTCGAAAAGGATGGCAAGCTCGAAGCAATACCCTTTGAAGGACCGGAAAGTGGAGATAAAGAGCTATTTAAATAACCAGCAACGGATTGTGGAAGATGGCTTGCAGGCCTTGATGCTGCAGGCCACCGGCCCATTTTTCAAGCATCTTGAAGCCATGCGTTACAGCCTGTTTGTCGGCGGCAAACGGGTCCGACCGATCCTCTGCCTGGCAACCGGGCAGGCCATTGACAACCGCCCGGAAACCGCAAACAATCTGTTGCCGATTGCCTGTGCTCTCGAATGCATTCACACCTATTCTCTTATCCATGACGACCTGCCGGCCATGGATAACGATGCCCTCAGGCGGGGCAAGCCGACAAACCACATTCTCTTTGGCGAAGCCGGGGCAATTCTCGCAGGCGACAGTCTCTTAACCTTCGCTTTCGAGTTGCTGAGCAGAGAAAAAAACAACACACTCCCAGCCGAGAAACGCCTGCGGATAATCGAGATGGTCGCCAGGGCGGCCGGACCACTCGGCATGGCAGGCGGTCAAGCCTTGGATATCGATAGCGAGAAGACTGCCGTTCCCTTTCCCGTCCTGCAGACCATTCACCTGGCTAAGACCGGGGCGCTGATAACCTGCTCGGTACAGGCCGGGGCCATAGGAGCCGGTGCAAGCCCGGAGCAGATGGAAAAACTGACAATCTACGGTGAAAAGATCGGCTTGGCCTTTCAGATAGTCGACGACATCCTTAATGTTACCTCGACAACGGAACAACTGGGCAAGGCGGCCGGATCGGATGCCAATCGCGGCAAAGCCACCTATCCGGCTTATTTCGGTGTTGAACAAACCAAGATCATGGCCAAGGAAGCTATTGAAGAGGCCATCGACGCCCTGCTGGGTTTTGATGTGAAGGCGGACCCGCTTCGCCAACTCGCCACCTATATCTACACCAGAAGTAATTGACTATTATGTCAAAGTTCCCCCCAACAGTTCCCCATTCGCTCCTTGAGAGTATAGAATCTCCGTCTGATATCCGCAAACTCACCCTCCCGCAACTGACGGAACTGGCCCAGGATATTCGTGATCTCATAGTTCAAACAGTAGCCCGTACCGGCGGCCACCTTGCGCCAAGCCTCGGGGTGGTGGAACTGACCATTGCCCTGCATTATGTCTTTGATACCCCTCTCGATAAACTTATCTGGGATGTCGGCCACCAAAGCTACGCCCATAAGATTCTCACCGGCAGGCGCCGGCAGTTTGGCACCCTCCGGCAATATAAGGGTATGAGCGGCTTCCCCAAATTTAAAGAAAGCAGCTACGATGCCTTCGAGACGGGACACAGCTCGACCTCCATTTCGGCGGCCCTGGGCATGACCCTGGCAAAAGATCTCAAGGCAGATCGGCACCGGGCTATCGCCGTCATCGGCGACGGTTCGATGACCGCCGGCTTGGCCTTTGAAGCCCTCAACCATGCCGGCCATCTCGACAAGGATCTTATCGTCATCCTCAACGATAACGAGATGTCCATTTCCCCGAACGTCGGCGCGCTTTCCAGTTTCCTTAGCCGCAAACTCACCGGCAAGACGATGAGCCGGGTCAAGGCCCATCTGGTGGAAAAACTGCAGATTTCCGATGTCGGTGAAAACATTCTCAACATCCTCAGGAAGAGTGAAGATAGCTTCAAGAGCTTCTTCACCCCGGGCATGCTCTTTGAGGCTTTTAAATTCAATTATATCGGCCCGCTTGACGGCCACAATCTCGAAGACCTCCTGGAAGCCCTGGAAACCGTTCGCGATAACTCACAGGGTCCGATGCTCATTCATGTCCTCACCAAAAAAGGTAAGGGCTATGCACCGGCGGAAAAAAATCCCGATGTCTTCCACGGTATCGGTCCCTTCGATATTCTCAGCGGTACCCCGCATTCGACAAACGGGGGCGCAACCTATACCCAGGTCTTCGGTGATACCATTGCCCGGATGGCGGAAAAGGATGAGAAAATCGTTGCTATTTCCGCGGCTATGATCTCGGGCACCGGGCTAACGAAGTTCGCCAAATCCTTTCCTGATCGCTTTTTTGATGTGGGAATTGCCGAACAACACGCCTTGACCTTTGCCGCAGGCCTGGCGGTTGAAGGCATGCGGCCGGTGGTGGTCATCTACTCGACCTTCTTCCAGCGCGCCCTTGATCAGATTATCCACGACATCTGTATTCCTAACCTGTCTGTGACCCTGGCCATCGACCGGGCGGGAGTGGTTGGTGATGACGGTCCGACCCACCACGGGGTCTTCGACATCTCCTTCCTCCGCTTTATCCCCAATATGGTGGTCATGGCCCCAAAGGATGAGCAGGAGTTACAGCATATGCTGTATACCGCCGTTTACCACGACGGCCCTGCGTCTGTTCGCTATCCAAGAGGTCCCGGATATGGCCTGCCTTTAGGTGAAAGTTTGATAAAACTTGAGATCGGCAAGGGTGAATTGCTGTGCTCCGGTGACGACATCCTCCTCTTGCCCATAGGCAATCGAGTGTATCCGGCCCTTGAAGCCGCTGAAGGGCTGAAGAAGATCGGTATCAGTGCAGCTGTCATCAATCCACGCTTCATTAAACCCTTGGATGCCGAACTCATCTGCCACTGGGCGCAGCACACCACCAGAGTTATCACCATTGAAGATAATGCTCGGCAAGGTGGTTTCGGCAGTTCGGTCCTTGAGCTGTTCAGCAGACGTGGCCTGTATTCGGTGCAGACCTGCATGCTCGGCCATCCCGACAATTTCGTTGAACATGGACCCCAGAGTACCTTATGGCAGAACAGCCACATAGATGTGCCATCAATCCTTCGGACGGCCATGCAACTGACAGGGAAAGGGCCATAAGCTCCATTACCGACTCAAAAGAAAAGGCCGGCACCGTAAAACACGGTGCCGGCCTTTTTCTTTCAGAACCCCTCGAAGGATCAGACTTTGAAGTAGTTTTTATACCACTGGATAAATCTACCGATTCCATATTCAAGAGTCGTCCCCGGTTTGTAGTGAAAATCCCGTACCAGGTCGTCAACGTCGGCGTAGGTGGCCGGAACATCGCCCGGTTGCATCGGCAGGAACCTTTTCTCCGCCTTTTTCCCCAGAGTCTCTTCAAGGACCTCGATATACCGTAACAGTTTTTCCTTGTTGTTGTTGCCGATATTGTAAAGCCGATACGGGCAGTAGGAGGAGGCAGGATCGGGGCTGTCACTGTGCCATGCCTTATTGCCTTCAGGTACCTGATGAATTACCCGGTATACTCCTTCGACGATATCATCGATGTAGGTAAAATCCCGCTCCATCTTGCCATTATTGAAGACATCGATGGGACGATTTTCAAGAATTGCCCGGGTAAATAAAAACAAGGCCATATCCGGTCGTCCCCACGGTCCATAGACGGTAAAAAACCTTAGGCCGGTGGTTGGCAGGTTAAAAAGATGGCTATAGGAGTGTGCCATCAGTTCACCCGCTTTCTTTGAAGCGGCATATAAAGAAACCGGGTGATCGACATTATCATGGACCGAAAACGGCATCCTGGTATTAGCCCCATAAACGGAACTGGATGATGCATACACTAGGTGCTTAACTCCTGAATGCCGACAACCTTCAAGAATGTTAACGAAACCGACGAGGTTGGTATCGACATAGGAATGAGGATTGATGAGCGAATAGCGAACTCCGGCCTGGGCGGCAAGATTCACCACCGCGTCAAAACGGTGCTGTTGAAAGAGCTTGGCAACCCCATCCCGATCGGCCAGATCAATAGCGACATGATGAAACAGCGGCCCTGCCGCAAGAGCCGCCATCCGGTCCCTCTTTAATTGCGGATCGTAGTAGTCGTTGATATTGTCCAAACCAACGACCTCGACGCCGCCGGCTATAAGTTTTTGCGATAAATGCGCCCCGATAAAGCCGGCCGCACCGGTAATCAGTATTTTCTTCATTATTATTCAATTACAGAGTTTAAATTCCAGACAATTCGCCCTTGGTCAGATGTTGTGGCCCGGTCAATCATCAAAATCGCCCTCAGATCCCTTATCGCTGTCCAGGGTTTTTGCTCTGGCGATGATCTTTTCCCTGGTCCATTGTGCCGGCTCTTCAAGGCGTTTGCCTTTGGGACCGAGATCATAGGAACCGGCCCGCAAAATTGCTTCCTTGGCGAAACCGGCAGTACCTTCCGCATGAAAGACCTGGGTGAGAATCTTGTAAACAAAATCCTCGACACCTTTGCACATTCGCTCCCGCACCTCCTGTGTCTGGGATAGCAGCAAACACTCAACGGGCAGATTGAGATTTTTATAATTACCCCCTTTCCAACCGTTTTTCGCGGCGTGGGCGGTCATTCGTTGCCACATTTCCCCGCTCATCCCCCGTCCTTTGACTTTGATGAAATTGCCGTCTTGGTCGAGGATGGCATTACCGAAGTCGTTGACCTCCACTCCCCAGGAAACCATTTGCAGAGCGGTGGCCACATTGGCCTTGGTGGTATTGGTGTTAGAGGCAATGGCGCGAAGTTTATCCGAATTGTTACCGGATGTGCCATGTTGCGCTCCGGAAACCTTGTAGGGCTCAAGAGCCTTGTGGATGGCGGCGGTGAGATCCACCTGAATACCCTGGCCGCTTGCCTCAAGGCCGTGGGTTGTTCCGTTATTTAGGGCGATCCAATCGGGAAATATGCCATGGGCGTTCAATCCCTTGATGAGAAACGAGGCATCGGCAACCGTTGACAGTCCTTGATCCCCTTTAATCTCGCCGACCTCCGTTTCAAGACCCGCCCATCCGGGGATAAAGGCACTCAGTTCGATATTGGCCAGCAGATTGAGATCGTCCGGCATATGCGAGGCATCGACGGCGATGGAGGTTATACCGGCGTCGAACATCGCCGGGATATCCATTTTCGCAAACAGCAGATCGGCCTCGCTTTTGATACCGTAATGGTCGGCATGGATTGCCACCGGGACCGTGATGGCCAGCTCATTGCAAATGGTATCCACATACATGGCCAAGTTATAGGCGTTGACCGGACAATAGTTGCCCTCCGACCGGGCAATTTCAATGATCAGGGCTGCGTCGGCGCGCTGGGCGGCCTGCAGAGCCCCGCGAATAACAAAACTGTTCCGGCCGTTGGCGGCAATGGTCATCGCCTGGCCTTTGGTTAAAAGGGCGCGGTCGATGACCTTGCCGCTGACAATCAGCGCCTTGGAATGGGGGAAACGTTTGCTTATATTTGGCGGTCTGCCTATCTGAATCAATTTTTCGTATTCTGCATTCATGCCCATGAAACACCTCCAGATGTATTTTTCCGTATTTCTACGACTTGGAAAACAGGTTGAAAAGCACGAGAGTTTAGGAGCCGTTAGGAAATAACTAGACCATTTATAACCATTTCCTTACGGCTCCTTATGCCGTTCCAGGCATGCCTTCGGCCATGTTATTATTTACAACGGCTGAGAGAGAACCATTTTTTCGATACTCTCTTTTTATAAACCATGCATAAAAAGAAATCCAGGGAGGAAACTCTTTTATTCCGATATCTTTTCATTGTCCGCCGGCGATTTGCTAAAATCGACGAAACCCTTCCTGGCAAAAAGCCAAACCGCCACAACACCGATCTCATAGAGTGCCATGAGGGGTACCGCCATCATTACCTGATTGACAACATCCGGGGTTGGGGTAAGGATGGCGGCGAGAATGAAGTTGACAAGAATGGAATATTTTCTGTTGCGATTGAGAAAAGCAACGTCGATCAACCCGGTTTTGGCGAGAAAGACCATAAAAATGGGCATCTCGAAAATCACCCCAAAAGCCAGAAGCAGCCTGGTAGCCAGAGTGAAATATTCGCTCACCGCCGGCAGGGAAGTGAGAAATTCATTATTATAACCAACCAGAAATTTGAAGGCGGGAGGGAAAACGACAAAATATCCGAAGGCCGCCCCGCCGATAAAGCAGGAGGAGGAGAGAAGGGAGAAGGGAATCAGCACCCTCTTTTCATGCCCATAAAGCCCGGGAGCAACAAAGCGCCAGATCTGCGAAAAGATCACCGGAGACGCAAACAGCACGCCGCAGACTAGGGCAAGCTTTAGATAAAAAAAAACCCCTCTTGGTAGGAGGTAAAAATCAGGGAGGTCCCTTTCGGCAAAACCTCGACAAGAGGTTTGAAGAACCAGGTGCCAATGGGCTCAATAACCGAATAGGAAAGACAAAAACCGACGAATGCGGCCACCATTGATACAATCAGGCACGAACGCAACTCTCGCAAATGTTCGGTGAGTGCCTGTTTTTTTAATTTTCCGCTACCGTCTTGCTGGTTCATATGGCATATACCTTGAAGATTGACTGTTCACCGCCTCATGTTCGGAACTGATCTGAATACCATCTACAAGGGCTTTTGACAAGATGGTCTGTGGCGGAAACGACATTCTCACGCATCCTCTATCGCCTCGAAACCGGGGCATGTGCCCTTCCCATGCAAGATAATGAACACAACATTTCCCCCAACATATTCTCATGGATTATCTATATTGTTCGTTGCCGGGATGGTTCCTTGTATACCGGCATTACCACCGACCTGACGAGACGTATCGCAGAACACAATTCTCCCGGAGGTGGAGCCAAATACACCCGGCCCCGTCGACCGGTAACCCTGGTATACAGCGAATCGACACCCTCCAGGGCAACGGCCGCACAACGGGAAAACCAGATAAAGAAACTGAGCGTTGCCGGCAAGATCCGGCTTATTGCCGGGAATCCCGGATCGGGAAGTCGGCCCTTGCCGTCATTTGAGCAGCCGGCGGCCCCCCCGAAAACAGCACCTCATGAAAAGCTTGCCCGAATCCTTTCCGAGACGGACTTGGTAAGAGCAAGTACCTTTTCAGCCTGCTCTTTCGACACGGCACCGGTGCCGCAACTTGGAGTAATCAAGGTCTGAGCATACACCTTCTCCCGGTCAATGCCGATGGCCAGCAGCTGTTCGGTCTGCCCGAACCATTTTGCGACCAACGACTCGGCGGTCTCGGCATCGATGAACTCCGGAGTCGTCGGGACGATACCGCTTGCGAGAATCCCGCCACCTGCGAAAAACTTCACCAGATGCTCGGGGTAGAGGATGAGTTTGTCAAAGTAGGAGTATGCGTCGTAACTGACAATATCCACCCCGGACTCAAACACTACCGACCATTCGGTATTGGCGCAGACATGTACCCCGGTCAGGCCATTCTCGACACGAACCGCATTAAAAACCTCCGACAGGCAGGCGACTATATCTTCACGGGTGATAGTTATGAAGGCCGAGGAACCAAGACCGGCGAGTCCCGGCTCATCGAAGAACATGATGGTCCGGCCGCAGATTTCCGCCATTTTCCTGACCTGCCACCTGGCCTTCATCGCCAGATGTTTAACCGCCACATCGCGGAGCTGGTCATTATAAAAGATCGCCCTACCATCCTGATCAACCAGCCCGGTGCAAAAGGTCACCGGTCCGGTAGTTTGCCCTTTAAGGGCTGCGAGTTTCCCCTTTCTCGCCCTTGCCTGCTCCAAAAAAACATAAAATCCCGGAGCCGCCTCGCGGGCCAGCTGAAAGCGCGATTCTTCAAGAGGTGCGGCACCTTCGGTGACGCCCAGATACTCCTCATAAAAGGTGAGCATTTCCTCTTCACAGGTAATGCTTGCCGTATTTATGAAAGTCTTTCCGTTAATCTCCATAACTCCCGGCAACCCGGGGAGAAACTGCTGCATCATGCCTTCTCTTTTGTAAATCGGCAACTGCGGCCAAAGTGGAATGTCGGGGGTATAATGAAAAATCAGATCGGTAGCTTCCTGATGACTGCCGATCGGCAAACTGCCGATGAGAAGCGGAAGACAAGACGGTTTAAAAGGAGACATTATTGATACCTGTTGAGTGTTTTATTGTGCAAATACTGCTTTAATATTACCTGCCCATGAGAGAACGAACTCCTTTTTCCAAACCATCGAGAGATAGTTCATACATGGGAAAGACGGTGCGGATGACATTCAGGGAGCGAGTATAGGACCAGTGATTCTCGGCAATGGGATTCAGCCAGATGGCATGAGGAAAAGTCTCGGCCAAAAATCTGAGCTGCTCAATTGACGGCTTGCCGCTTCGCTCAAAGGCATAGATGGAACCATCCGTGGACATCAGCTCATACGGTGCCATGCTGGCGTCGCCGACAATGATCAACCTGGTATCCGGGTCGAGTCGAACAAAATCCTTAATGGCAATCGGCCGCTTATAGCGAGCCGCATCCTCCCACAGCAGATCGTAAATGGTGTTGTGGAAAAAATAGGTTTTCAAATCTTTAAATTGCGATTTGGCATAACTGAACAGGGTCTGCACTAAATCCACATGTGGTTCCATGGACCAACCACCATTGTCAATGGCCAAGATAACCTTCAGTCGATCGACGATGCCCCGATCAAAAACCAGCTCGATCTCGCCACCGTTTTTCATCGTCTGATAGATGGTGGCCTCGATATTCAAGCGGTCCTTTATACCCTGCGGCACCAGATTGCGCAAACGTTTCAAGGCCTCACCAACGGAACTCCGGGTTAATACCCCCCGAGCCGAATACTCCCTGTATCTTCTCTCACCCGCCACCTTGATGGCCGAACGGCTTCCCGACACTCCACCTATCCGCAACCCCCCCGGGTGAAATCCTGAATGACCGACTGGGGACGTACCACCGGTACCGATCCATTTCGAGCCTCCGTCATGCCGCCCTTGTTGATCTTTCAGCCGCGCCTTGAAATACTCCAACAGCTCAGCGGGAGACATGGCGGCCAGTTTTTTTTCATCGAGACCCAAGGCGGCGGCGAGTTTTTTGGGATTCTCCAACCACTCCTGCAACATCCCGCCGGCCATCAGGTCAAAGGTTGCTTCATCCTCGGCGGCAGGCAGTTCCACTCCTGCAAAAACATGGGCAAAGACCTGATCATACAGATCAAAATATTTCTCGCTCTTTACCAGTATGGTTCTTGCCGCGGTATACAAATCATCAAGCGAAGTGACCAAGCCGTAGTGCATCGCCCTGTGCAGGGTGAGAAAGGATGTTGGGCTGACGGGTATTCCCACATCTTTCAGCTGATAAAAAAAGGAGATGAACATTGGGTTCCTCGGCTAGAAAAAGCGTTTTTTCATCACGCTGTTTACCGATTTCTGGTAATCGGCACTTTTCTTGAACAGGACTCCGAGATAAGGAATTTCTTTTCTAAGCCGCTCTCCGTCCTGGAAATCGGGATCACTTGCCAGGGCTCGCAACCAATTGATCAGTTCCCGGGTGGCCGGTTTTTTCTCCAAGCCATCGATGTTTCGCAGTTCATAAAAGGTTCCGATGGCAAGATCTGCAAGTTTTTTATCAAGCCTTGGAAAGTGCACCTCAATAATATTGCGCATCATCTTCGGATCGGGGAAGGCGATATGATGAAAATTGCACCGTCCGAGAAATGGATCGGAGAGGTCTTTTTTGGCATTGGAGGTTATGATAATCACCGGACGATGGGTTGCTCGAACGGTTTCATCCGTCTCCATGATATCAAATTGCATCTGATCAAGTACATCAAGCATATCGTCCTGAAACTCTGTTTCGGCTTTGTCGATCTCATCGATCAACAAGACACACCTGGCACCGGCAACAAAGGCCTGGCCGATCCTGCCCATCTTGATATATTCTGAGACATTACTGACATTACGCCGGGAATCGCCGAACCTGCTGTCGTTCAGCCGCGTCAGGGTATCGTATTGATACAAGGCCTCGACCAGCTTCATGTTCGATTTGACATTTAAAATAATGAGCGGCATCCGTAAGCTCTCGGCGATGGCATGGGCGAGCATGGTTTTTCCTGTGCCCGGTTCACCCTTTAACAGGAGTGGCATCTCCAACACCATGGAGATATTGACAATTTTAGCCAACTCAGGATCGAGAACATATTTTGCGGCACCGATGAAAGGGGTTAACTCCATTATCTACCTCATCAATTATTGATAATTTTGTGACTTTCGGCAATGAGCGGTATAAAGGACAGAAAAAAATACAATATTTTCGGCAAAAATACGATGCCCTTGGCAACTGGAAAGCACAAATATTAAGCCCTGCTTTTTTAATCGACCTGCAAATGACTGCTCGACGGAGGCAATAAAAGACGGTATATTCCCAGAGGTTTTTTGTTGCTATCGGGGCAATCTTAGGATCATTGCCAAAACACAAGTTAGCTAACAGAAATACTCCCCTGGATGCAGCACACTAGGATCATAGATTTTCCGCTAACGGAAATGAAACGCAACAAAACACAGAGTGTTGTGCCAGACAATTTTACAGCAGCAATAAAAAAAGAAACAGGAAGGGGGAGAGGCAACGGGCATCATTTATGATTATCACCTGACATTCGACAGGTTGCTTTGATAACCATGAATTGATAAATCAACAATCATTCCACTGAATGGAAACAAGACTGAGGGTATAGAGAATTAGTTATGAATTTTAATATACTGTTAGGTTTATCTGCAGTTGTCTGTCTGGTTGGGCTCATCATCAGGTTATCGATATGGTTTTCCCAGGGCATGCACCCCTCCGACGTCCCCACGGTTCCAGCTGCTAAAAGAGTGGCCGAGGCATTGAAGGGAGTTCTTGGATCGCTTTTCAGTGCGAAGATTTTCCTCATTATCAAGTCGGTATTTGTCGACCTTCTCTTCCAGAAACGCGTTTTTGATAAAAATTCCCTGCGCTGGATCGCCCACACTCTGATTTTTTTCGGCTTTATGCTTTTACTTCTCATGCACGCCATGCATGGAGTGGTAACCGAGCACCTTTTTAAGGGTTATCAGTCAACCCTCAATCCCTATCTTTTTCTACGTAACCTTTTTGGTTTGATGGTACTTGCCGGGGTGGCAATTGCCGTATATCGTCGAATTTCCCTTAAGCCGCATCGCTTGAGGACTTACACCAGCGACTGGGCGGCTCTCATATTTCTCGGAGTTATCATCCTCTCCGGCATGCTTCTCGAGGGTGCCAAGATGTCCTCCCACTCGAAATATCAGAGCATGGTCGATGAGTATGCATCGCTTTCCAACGACGAAGATGGAAAAGCCCTCGAAGCCTTCTGGGTCCAGGAAAACGGTCTTATCGCGGCCAATGTTCAGTTGCCTCCTGCACCGGAACTTGTTGCCAAAGGTCGGGAGATTAATGGTGACAGCTGTATTGAATGCCATGTCTCCAACAAAAATGCCTTTGCCAGCTCAGCCATGGCAAAAGTCACGCCTATGTTTTTTGCTGTTTTCGGTGATTCTGCAACCCTTACTCTTTTCTGGTATCTGCACATTATCACCTGTTTGGCCTTTTTGGCATGGCTGCCTTTCAGTAAGATGTTCCACATTTTTGCCGCACCCGTAAGTTTGATCGTCAAGTGCGTAACCGGCGATCAGCTGCAGGAACCGGCAAACATCCTTACCCGCCAGATGCTTGGGCTCTCCGCCTGTACCCATTGCGGTACCTGCAGTCTTGAGTGCTCCTCCAATATGTTTTACGAATCCTTTCACAACGATTTTATCCTCCCTTCCGAGAAGGTCCAATATCTAAAGAAAATTGCGGCCGGCAAAGAAAACGACCCGGCTGTTCTGAAACGAATGCAGCAAGGGCTGTATGTCTGTACTAGTTGTGATCGCTGCACCACGGTCTGCCCTTCAGGTATTAATTTGAAGGAGCTGTTCGTCAGCTCACGCTATGCCTTGCTTGGCCAAGGAATGCCGGAAACCGCAATGCTCAGTCACTTCTCCTTTCCTTTGGCCCTGGCACAGAACTTCGTCGATGACCATTTGCAGGCACTGAAGAAGGTGACCGACATCTTCAAGAAAAGCTTCCAGCATTTGACCGATATGGCCTTGCCGATAACCCTTGGGAAAGCCACGGATATCGGCAACACCAGTTTCCGGGGTTGTTTCTCCTGTCAGCGCTGCACCAACATCTGTCCGGTGGTGCGCAGCTACGACAATCCTACGGAAGCCTTGGGAATGCTGCCCCATCAGATCATGTTCAGTCTTGGAATCGGCAACACCGAACTAGCTATGGGAGCGCAGATGATCTGGAGTTGTTCCACTTGCTATCTGTGCCAGGAGCATTGTCCAAATCAGGTCGAACTCTGTGATATTTTCTACACTTTAAAGAACGGCGCCCTCAAAAAAATTGAGGCAGGAGCGAACTCATGAAATACACATTCTTTCAGGGTTGCAATATCCCTATCCGCATTCAGCAGTATGCAACATCAACGACTGCGGTCTTTGCCAAGTTTGCCATAGAACTGGAAGTCATTCCGGAGTTCAACTGTTGTGGTTACCCTGTTCGCAACGTCGACGAGAAGGCCTACATCCTGCCTTCCGTCCGCAACCTCGCCATTGCTGAAAAAAGAGGACTGGATATCCTGGTCATCTGTAATTGCTGTTTTGCCAGCCTCCAGAAAGCCAAAAACGTCATGGGCAAAAACCGGCAGCTCATGGATGAATTGAATACCATCCTCGCCAAGGAAGACCTCCACTATTCAGGTAAGGCCGAAGTCAAACACTACCTCACCGTCCTGTACGAAGAAGTCGGCCCGGAGAAAATCAAAGCTCAGCGGGTCAATGCCTTTACCGGCCTCAACATTTCAGTAATTCATGGCTGTCATGTCCTCCGACCGCGGGAAATCACCCACTTCGACGACTCCTTCGTGCCGAGAATCACCGAGGAACTGCTTCAGACCACCGGGGCGAAAAGCCTCGATTGGCGAGGGAAACTCGAATGCTGCGGGGCGGCGCTGGCGGGGATCAACAATGATCTTTCCCACAAGCTTCTCAAGGAAAAAATCGCGGGAGCGCAGGAGGCAGGTGCCGATTATATCACTCCCATCTGTTCTTATTGTCATCTCCAGTTCGATACCACACAAAAGAACATCCAGACAGGGGCGGCGGAAGAAAAACTGCTGCCGGTACTTCTCTTTCCGCAGCTTCTCGGACTCTGTCTCGGCTTAGATGAGCAGTCCCTGGGGATTGCCAAGAACAGTACCATTACCGCAGAAGACATACAGCGGCTTAATAGTCTCCTTGGCCCGCCCGTTGAGGAAAAAAAGAAAAAGAAAGCGAAAGTCGCCGCCTGACACCCTCAGCCGATTAAGGCCCTCGAACCCACAAAACACCAACCACCCCACATCTTCTTTGAGGGGGTGGTTTTTTCTTTTTTTCCGCCGGAAGATGTTTACTGTTATTCGAGTATTGACATACTTGCCGGACCAATTCGTTATGATGGCGAGGTAATGAATTATTTATTCCTTAGTAACAAGCAATTTCGACGGAGATATGTATGAGCAAAGTCATTGCATTTGCAGGTAAAGGCGGGGTTGGCAAAACCACAGTGGCAACATTGGTCGTCCGCTATCTTGGGGCAAACGGAAAAACTCCAGTTCTTGCAGTTGATGCCGATCCCAACAGCAATCTTGGAGAAACCATGGGCCTTGATGTCACCACCACCATTGGCGAGATTCGGGAAACCTACATGAAGGATCCGCAGGGCATCCCTTCAGGGATGGACAAGGTCAATTATCTTGAGACCCTCATCGAACAGGCTCTCATTGAAAAACCAAAGTTCGACCTTCTGGTCATGGGCAGACAGGAGGGTCAGGGCTGTTATTGCATGGTCAACAATATCCTGAACCGTTTCACCGATAAGCTGGCCAACCACTATAAATACACGGTTGTCGATAACGAAGCGGGAATGGAACACCTGAGTCGCCGGACCAGCGGCAAGGTGGATTTGCTCTTTCTTGTCACTGATTATTCCCTGAGAGGCTTGCGGGCAGTGCGGAGGATACACCAGATGCTGGCCGGTTTGAAACTGGATGTAAAAAAACTGGCCATTGTCGTGACTCGTGGCCCGGAAAAACTCAGCGACGCCTTTATGGCTGAAGTTGCCGAAATCGGTTTACCGATTGCCGGTATCATTCCCCATGATCCGGCCCTTCTTGAGTTTGATATGGAACGCCGTTCCTTGCTCGAACTGCCGGAGAATGCACCCTCCGTGTTGGCAATCGATAAGCTCATGGCTGACTTTTGTCCCTTGCAATAATGACATTTATTTTCCACTCAGAAAAGGGGGAGCTGCCCTCCTCCCTGAGATTTCCCTTTCCTAAAACCTGTCAACGGCTTCCGCTTTCTCTTTAAATACAATCTTTTTCTCCACAAAACATCCGGTCTTGACCTAGATCAATGTCAGAAAGAGTGGGTGAAGTACACTATCTCATAATTAACTTTCTAACCCCGATTAACGGAATAAGTCAAAGGAGAGTAACTATGAAATGCCCCGGCCAGGATATGAAATATTGGAAAGCGAGCGCCATCTTCGATGCGCAGTGCCCCAAGTGCAACACTACCGTCGAATTCTATAAGGATGATACCAGCAGAAAGTGCAGCAACTGTGGCCATCGCTTCGTTAACCCAAAAATGGATTTTGGTTGTGCCTCCTATTGCCCGTATGCAGAACAATGTTTAGGTGCTCTCCCGGAGGGATTTACTGGGGCACGAGACAATCTGCTCAAAGACAAGGTGGCGGTGGAGATGAAGAGGTTTTTTCAGACTGATTTTAAACGTATCCGCCAGGCCACAGCCACGGCTCGATTTGCCGAGAACATCGGAAAGGCTGAGGGAGGCAATCTTGCTGTGTTGCTTTGTGCCGCTTATCTTTATGATACCGGTGTCGCTCAAGCTGAAGCAATACTCCGAAAGGTTGGTGCCGGCGAACCAATGATCAAGGAAATTCTTGAGATACTCAACAAGACTGAAGCGATTACGGAAAGTGACTCGCTTCAGTCCAAGATTATGCACGACGCATTGACACTGAGACAGTTACAAGAGGATCTCAAAGAGGAAACAAGAACTATCACAATGGAGCAACAGGCAGGGGAAATGCAATTCTTCACTACCTCCGCCAGATCTCTTGCCACTTCCCTTGCCGAATGAACCCCGGTGCCAAAGGAGTAACCAACCGCCGGTTTTGTCTGCATGGTTCTTGTTTCTGGCAATACCGGCTTATTTTCAGGCTGTAACCCATCGTTATCCGTAGCCGGCGAAGGAAATTCTCTTGTTTTTCGCCAGTCCCCCTATCCCCTTCTTGTCTCTCGCCGCGCTTTACGATATTATCAGTGAGTAGCTTCTGTTAACACCGGTAGCAGAAAGCGCAGAAGCGATCCTCCTCGATTGCCACAAAAAGGTTTCATTTCCGGACTGCAAGAATCTGATACAGATTCCTTAAGAATCTCAAGAAGGTGGCCATGGCCTCGGTATTAGTCGTCGATGATGAACGGAGTATGCGGGATTTTCTTAAAATCCTTCTGGAAAAGGAAGGCCATAAAGTTGCCATCGCCGAAAGCGGCAAAACAGCTTTGGACATCCTCGACAACCAACAGGTGGATGTCATAGTCAGTGATATCCGGATGCCCGGCATGACCGGCATTGACCTTCTTGAGGCGGTGAAAGAACAATCTCCCGATCTGCCGGTAATCATGATCACCGCCTTCGCTTCTCCCGATGATGCCGTGTTGGCGATGAAGAACGGGGCATTTGACTATATCACTAAACCGTTTAACGTCGATGAGATTAAATCGGTAATTGAATCCGCTACCAGCAAAACTCAGCAAACCATAAAGCCCAAGGACCTCAGCACCTCCTTTCCGGAAATAATCGGCAAGAGCCGGGAAATGCTTAAAATCTTCGACATGATCCAACGGGTGGCCCCGACACCGGCCAACGTCTTGATCTACGGGGAATCGGGAACCGGCAAGGAACTGGTTGCCCAGGCCATTCATAAACACAGCAAGGTTGCCGATCAGAACTTTGTTCCCATTACCTGCAGCGCCATCCCCGAAGATCTGATGGAGAGCGAGTTGTTCGGTCACGTCAAGGGTTCTTTTACCGGGGCAATCTGCGACAAATCCGGCCTCTTCAACGAAGCCGATAACGGCACCGCCTTTCTTGACGAAATTGGCGAATTGACGCCAATTATTCAGACCAAACTGTTACGGGTTTTGCAAGAACGTGAGATAAAACCGGTCGGCGGCACGCGTACGAAACGCATAAATGTCCGAATAATTGCCGCAACCAACAAAGTCCTCGAAGAAGAAATTCGCGAAGGAAGATTCAGGGAAGATCTTTTCTACCGCCTGGCAGTCGTCCCGATGCGGGTGCCTCCGCTACGGGAGAGAAAAGAAGATGTACCGATGTTGGTCGACCACTTCTTGAAAAAATACTCACGGCTACTGGCCAAAGAAGTGCAAGAAATCTCCTCCTATGGTTTACAGGTCCTGATGAATTATCACTTCCCAGGCAACGTCCGGGAACTGGAAAATATAATCGAACGAGGCGTTGCCCTGGCCGGATCGAATATTATTCTACCTGAAAGTCTGACCTTTTCCGGTAAAATGAAACCTGCTGCCCCCGACACGGCAAGCAATGAGTATGGCGACCTTTTTCGGGCAGCAGCCAGTGAGGAGGAATTGTTTGATCTGGGTATTGAAAAAATAATCGATAATCTGGAAAAAAGGCTCATCACCCACGCGCTGAAAAAAACCAATAACTCGAAAATGCGAGCGGCTGAACTTTTGCAACTCAGTTTTCGATCTCTGCGTTACAAAGTAAAAAAATACGGATTGAGCTAAGTCGTATGGATCTATCAACCCTTATAGGGCGCGCCAAAAATACTGTCAACATCAAGCAAATTCTCAGGAATCAACTGCTGTGGATGATGGTGCTGCGCATTGTTCTTTATACGCTGTTGCTGGCCATTAGTTATGTTTTCCATGGTGCCCAGTTTGATGTTATCGTACTGCCATCCAATTTGCTTATCCTGTTGCTCCTGATAGTCTTTCTAACGACCATATTTTCAGCATTTTTCCTCCTGATTTATGAGGGCAACCTGCGCAACTTCGGTTTCGCGCAAAATCTTCTCGACACCTTTTTTGTCGCATTACTGGTGTTTTTTTCCGGCTCTTCACGATCAATTTTCACTTCGGTCTTCTTTTTTCCCATCGTAGCCGGCGGTCTTATTCTGCCGCGCAAAGGTGGCCTCGTTGCGGCTGCATCGGCAACCCTCCTGTACGGAACCATCCTCTTCCTCGAAGCATATGGCCTCTACCCGGCCTACCTGCGCGAGTATCTGTGGCAAACATCGCCCAATCCACTGGCTATCTTCAACTATTTTTCCGTCCAGGGATTGACCTTCTTTCTCGCCGCGATTTTGAGCGCCCTCTTCGGTTTACGCCTCCAGAAGACTGAAAATGCCCTCTCCGATTCTATAAAGAATTTTGATCAGCTGGCCATCCTGTACAAACAAATTTTCGACAATATTTCCACCGGCATCATTACCATCGACGCGAAAAACGTTATTACCTCAGCCAATAATGCCATCGAAAAAATTATCGGATTATCGCCCACAAACCTCATTGGCCATAAACTGCAATCAGCTTTCCCCAGTCTCGATCTGTCGGGAGACACCAGCAACCGCTTGACCACCGACTTTATTAAGAAAGACGGCAGCAAAGTACAAATCGGTTATTCCCATATCAATATTGAACATTCGGAAACCGAACAACCCTCCCAGGAACCACCACACAAAATCATCACCCTGAAAGATATAAGTGAAATTGAAAAATTGGAGCGCCAATTGCGGCAAACAGAAAAACTCGCCGCTATCGGCATGATGAGTGCAAGCATCGCCCATGATTTCCGCAATCCCTTGACGGCAATCTCGGGATCCGCCCAAGTGCTTGCCAACGAATTCTCATCCGGTGGCTCTGAAAATTACAGCAATTTCCAATTAACCACCATCATCCTCAGAGAATCCAACCGTCTCATTGAAACCATAAGCGATTTTTTAAGGTTTTCCCGACCGGAGATCGCCAATTGCAGCTGGTTTTCGCTACGCGGCTGCATCGAAGAAGTGTTGCAAGTCTGCAAGTCCGATCCCGCCTGGCCGGAATCCGCACAGATACACTGCGAATTTGACCGAACCGTTGACATCTGGGCCGATGAGAAAGAGATGTTTACGGTATTCACTCATCTCATCCTTAATGGTTTGGCCTTTTGCCCTCCCGGCAAGGAGCACCTGGTCATCAAGGCAAGAGAGATCAAAAACAGAGGAAATCAGGAGGCAATAGAAATCTCTATCCATGACAATGGACCGGGTATTGCCGAGGAGAAGCGAGAACAGATTTTCGAACCGTTTTTCACCACACGGGCGGAAGGCACCGGGCTTGGCCTAGCGATAGTAAAACAAACAATAACCGAGCATCAAGGCACAATCGACGTCGGCTGCGGCCCAAACGGTGGAGCGATTTTCACAATCACCCTGCCCCTGCCCCAATAACCGAACATTATCCTTTTGGGGGCGATTTTTTTTAGAAAACCGTTCCCGGCGTTTCGCCCGTCATGTAATTTTTTGACAACAGCTCACTTTGCCGACTGCCGACTTGCAGGAGGGACTGGCTCATCGCCGAACTTAAGATGCTCAGTTTTCAAATAGACGGTTCCCGTCCCGGAACGATCCACTGCCAGAATCTCACCGGCAATCCACAGCTTTTTCCCTGGCTCCAAGTCACGAAGCTGTGGATATTCCAAGGTTTCAACATCACTCTCAAGTACTACTCCAAAACCATCTTCGGCTACATCCAGGACAAGGGTGGCTTTGCTTCCCACGGTTGCTTGCAAAGTAAAAAAAATAAGCCGGCCATAATACCCGCAACCCTTTATATTTGGACTCCATTACCTCCTCGTTAAAATTCTCCAAAGAGGTCAGTTGCTCTAAAAGTTCATCAGGCGAAGGTTTGAGAAAAAAAGAAGCCGATTGCGTGCCTCCCTCGGTCGGCCCGGCACCTTCCCTCTTTTGTTGGAGCTTAAGTTCCACAGTTTTCGGAATAGACTCCGGCTGGAACTCCTTTGCCGATCGTCTGGTTTTTTGCAGGATAATACCGCCACCAACAGAGAGTATAATAATAGCGATCACTCCGATAAGCGCGACCTTTTCCTTGTGTTTTTTTATATATTCCAGTGCCATATTGTTGAGAAAACCCGTTGTTATTTTATCAACCCTTCTTCAATCTCTTTTTATGAAAATAATAATTTGCGGTGTCCTTGGCAAATCATTCTTTACCACCCTCTCCCTTACTCTTGCTCTTTCCATACACGAGCACCCAAACCGGTAAGCTTTTCCACCAAATTTTCATAACCACGTTCCAAATGGTAGATACGGGAAATGTCGGTCCGCCCGGACGCAGCAAGCCCGGCAATAACCAGTGAGGAACTGGCCCGCAGATCGGTGGCCATGACCGGCGCACCGCTCAAGCCATTCATTCCCCGTCCGGAAACGACTGCCGAATGGCCATCAACCCTGATTTTGGCACCCATTCTCTGCAGTTCAGCCACATGCATAAACCGGTTTTCAAAAATAGTTTCGGTGATCACGCAGATATCCGAACCAAGCGTCATGAGCGCCATGTACTGCGCCTGCAGGTCGGTTGGATAACCGGGGTAGGGCATTGTCTTGATATCGACACTGCCCAGTGCCGGAAGTGCTTGCAGCCGAGACGGCCAGCTGATGCTGATCGAATTCTCAGTCTCGCCGATAGAGAGACCAGCGCTCCGCAGTTTTTCGAGAAGAGACGGTAGGTGGGCAGGATTACAGCCGGTGACCGTGCCGGAACCGCCGGTTGCGGCTATGGCAATAAGATAGGTTCCGGTCTCGATCCGATCCGGAATGATGGTACAATCGGCGGGAAAAAGTTCTTTCACCCCATGGACAGTCAGCCGGTCAGTGTCGCGGCCTTCAATTCTCGCCCCCATCTTGTTTAACATGTCAATGAGATTGCCGACCTCCGGCTCACGGGCGGCATTTTTAAAAACCGTCGTCCCTTCCGCTAATACAGCAGCCATCAGCAGATTTTCCGTGCCGGTGACGGAAGGGACATCGAAATAAATGACATTCCCCTGCATCGGCGCGTCAATATGGGCATCGACATAGCCTCCTTCGAGCTTGCAGGTAACTCCCAGACGCTCCAACCCCATGATGTGAAAATTGATCGGCCTGGCGCCAATGGCACAACCCCCGGGTAATGACACTTTGGCCTTGCCGAGCCTGGCCAGCAAGGGTCCCAACACCAGCACCGAGGCCCGCATGGTTTTTACCAAATCGTATGGTGCTTCGGCATGCACCAGATGCGTAGAATCCAAGATCAGAACGTCATCCTTGCGCTCACTCTTTACCCCGAGATTTTCCATAAGTCGGATAAAGGTTCGAGTATCGCGCAAGTCAGGGACATTTCGCAGAATGTGTCGCCCTGGAGTCAGAAGTGTCGCGGCCATCAAAGGCAATGCAGCATTCTTTGCGCCACTAATTCTTACTTCTCCATGCAGCGGTATACCGCCCTCAATAACCAGTTTTTCCATTGAATAACCCTATTTACGCCATTCTGGCATGCAGAACTCTGTCTCGACCGGCATAATCGACGAGTATCTCTATCTTTTCAAAACCTGGAGAGTCTTTCAGTCCTTCAGTAAAGAGCAAACGCGTCGCCTCGCCCTGATCTGCGCCTATTTCCATAAACAATTGTCCGCCGGGGCAGAGGAGTCTCGGTACCTCCCGGCATATCCTGAGGATAAAATCCATACCCGCCACCCCGCCGTCAAGGGCAAGCCTGGGCTCGTGTTTCGCCACCTCCGGCTCCAAATTGTTCTCAAGATCAAAACGACCCACATAGGGTGGGTTCGATACTATCAGTGAAAAATTACAACGCCTGCGAAAAGCGGAAAAGAGATCAGCCTGGACCAACGCGACCTGCCCTGCCAGTCCATGGCGACAGAGGTTATGTCGGCTAACTGCAAGTGCCAGGGGCGAGATATCGGCAGCAATAATTCTTTTTCCGGTTTCCTTAGCAAGTACGGCAGCAATCACGCCACTGCCGCAGCAAAGATCGAGCAGAGCCCCCTTCTCTAAATTTTCCGGGGCAACAAGAGCCAAAACCCGGTCAAGGAGAAATTCCGTCTCCGGCCTCGGAATGAGGACGGCCGGCGAAACAAAGAACGGCATTGACCAGAATTCCTGCTCTCCTAGAATATAAGCGACCGGTTCTCGATTTTTCCTGCGACCAATGAAACCGAGATACTTTGTTTGCTCTGCCTCCACCACTTCCTCCTGCCCAAGAAGAAAGAGTTCGGTTCGTGTTTTTCCAAGACAGGCCCCAAGGAGAAGCCGGGCTTCAAGGGCATATTCCTCTATCCCTGCCAGTTCGAGTTCAGTCGCAGCACGTTGGAGAAGTTCCGTAAGACGCATGTTTCTCGTACACAGGTTCGGCGTTTACAGCGTTTGCAAAGAGGTCGAAAGCGACATTAAAGGCACCGAAGTCTTATTGAATATCTCTCAATTTTTCCGCCTGATCATGGGCAATCAGGGGGAAAATCACGTCTTCAATCTTGCCGCTTATTATCGAGTCGAGTTTATAGAGTGTGAGATTGATTCGATGATCGGTCATGCGCCCCTGGGGGAAATTATAGGTGCGGATTCTTTCACTCCTGTCGCCACTGCCGACCTGACTTTTGCGATCCTGGGAAATCTTGTCATGACGCTCCCGTTCCATTTGATCGAGCAATCGGGCACGCAACACAACCAGGGCCTTGGCCTTGTTTTTATGTTGCGATTTTTCATCCTGGCAGATGACGACCAGGCCGGTTGGTAGATGGGTGACCCGCACGGCGGAGTCGGTTGTATTAACCGATTGACCACCCGGCCCAGAAGAGCGGAAGACATCAAACTTCAGCTCATTCATATCGATATTCAACTCAACCTCATCGGCCTCCGGCAAAATTGCCACGGTAACCGCCGAGGTGTGGATCCTCCCTTGCGTTTCGGTTTCGGGTACCCGCTGCACTCGATGGACCCCACTTTCATATTTGAGCTTTGAATAGACCTGTTCGCCGCTGATGAGGGCAATGATCTCTTTGAAACCACCAATACCGATGGGGTTGGAACTCATAATCTCGACCTTCCAGCCCATAATTTCAGCGAAGCGGCTATACATTCGGAACAGATCCCCGGCAAAAAGTGCTGCTTCATCGCCCCCGGTTCCCGCTCTGATTTCGAGGAAGATGTTTTTGTCGTCGTTGGGATCCTTAGGCAGAAGAATAACCTTCATTTCCTGATCGAGCTGTTTTTCTTGAGCAGCCAGGTCCTCAAGGTCGGCTTTGGCCAGGTCTTTCATTTCCTGGTCTTCCAATTCATCAAAGAGGATCGCTTTGTTGTCGCGGATTTCCTGCTGCACTTTCATGTATTCCCGATATTTGGCATTGAGTTTCACCAGATGGGCGTGCTCGCGAACAACCTTTTGATACTCCTTTTGGTTGTTTACCAGTTGAGGATCGGACAACCGACCTTCAAGATGAGAAATCTTTTCGTCGAGGTCAGCAAATCTTGCAAACATAACCCTATTAACCAGGCAAAAGACAAAGAAAAAAGTCCACAACCATGACTAGCATCGTTGTGGACCTCACAGAGAATACAATATTTGTCGGAGGAGAGTACCGACACCGGGTAAAAAGATCAGGATTTGTCCTTTCCTAATTTGGCATAATGCTGAGCATAACGCTGTTTGAACTTCTCGATACGTCCCGCCGAGTCAATAAGCTTCTGTTTGCCGGTGAAAAATGGATGGCAGGCAGAGCAGATCTCAACCTTCATCTCTTTCATTATCGACCCTAATTCAAATGTATTACCACAGGCACAGGCTGCGTTGATTGTATGATACTCAGGATGGATTCCGTTCTTCATAGTTCCTATTCCTCCAACACCCTTCCGGGCGAGAATAAATTTTAACGATATTGATAGTACTTTTTCAAACACAAGAGAGATATATTACCCAAACAGCGATTTATTTCAACAAAAAATGGAGCTCCCCCTTCTTACACGGAGATCTTACGTATTCATGGAATCAAGAAAATCGGCGTTGGATTTCTGCAGTTTCAATTTATCTATCAAAAAATCCATGCAATCGGCCGGATTCATTGAGTTGAGAAGTTTACGAAGTATCCATATCCGGTTGAGGGCATCGGCCTTGATGAGGAGATCTTCCTTCCGCGTGCCTGAACGTTTGAGATCGATAGCCGGAAAAATTCGTTTATCGGCCATCTTCCGGTCAAGTATCAGCTCCATGTTACCGGTGCCCTTGAATTCTTCAAAGATTACCTCATCCATTCGACTCCCGGTTTCGATAAGTGCGGTAGCTAAAATGGTCAAACTGCCCCCCTCCTCGATATTCCTCGCCGCGCCAAAGAATCGTTTGGGCCGATGCAAGGCATTGGCCTCAACACCACCGGAAAGGATTTTGCCGCTTGCCGGAGTGACGGTGTTGTAGGCGCGAGCAAGTCGAGTAATAGAGTCGAGTAAAATCACCACGTCTTTTTTGTGTTCAACGAGTCGCTTTGCCTTTTCAATTACCATTTCAGCCACTTGAATATGGCGTTGCGGCGGTTCGTCAAAGGTTGAACTGACGACCTCGGCCGTCTTGACGCTCCTGGTCATTTCCGTGACCTCTTCAGGACGTTCATCAATCAGAAGAACAATGAGATAGACTTCCTTGTGATTGCGCACAATGGAGTTAGCGATTTTCTGCATGAGAACCGTTTTACCGGTACGCGGTGGAGCGACAATCAGTCCCCTCTGACCCTTTCCAATGGGCGCAAACATATCCATAATCCGCATGGAAATATTATCCGGCTGCCACTCTAAAGTAAAAGCCTCGTTGGGATGAAGCGGGGTGAGGTTACCGAATAAAGTCTTTTGCTTTGATGCTTCGGGAGGATCAAAATTGACACTATCTACCTTTAACAGGGCAAAATATCGCTCACCTTCCTTGGGTGCGCGTACCAAACCTTCGATGGTATCTCCGGTACGGAGGTTCAACCTGCGTATTTGCGAGGGAGAAACATAAATGTCATCCGGGCCGGGAAGGTAATTATAATCAGGGGCCCTGAGAAAACCGAAGCCATCGGGCAGTATTTCCAGGACACCACTCCCGCGCATCTTTCCATCCTTGTCGGATTGGGCTTTAAGAATTGCAAAGATGAGTTCCTGTTTACGGAGCGCACTATAACCTTCGACCTTTAAGGATCGGCCAAGCGCCACTAATTCACCGATTTTCATCAGTTTAAGTTCCGCCAGATTCATTAATCTACTTCTCCTTTCTGGAATTATTGGCAGGATAATGGGGAAACACCGTTGACGCCAAGACGCGTCAGGCTCTTCACCAATACCATCGGTGTGGATTTAATAATTTTTGTCAAGACCGCGCATTGCAAGAAATGCCTAGGCAAAATCCATGGCAATGGAAATCATTTATGATTTCAAGAGAATTCGTTGAGTACTGTGTGTGTCGGTCAGATAATGTCAATAGAATGGGATAAGCCGTCGTATAACAATAAATAATCCTCAATGTCATGAACGGTTTAAGTGGCCGTAAAGAACTGGCAGAATTAATTGGAGTTATTTCTTAACGGCACCTAAATGGCCAGATCTGTGACGAATCAAACATTTGAAGTCTGTAGATGGTCCTAGAACTATCTTCCGGAAACAGCTATCTCAGAGCGGCGTGAACAAACAGGATTCAAAGAGATGATTCAACAAAGACAGGGATTGAGTTTCAAAATCATTGTTTCCCTTATACGTATTCACGTCTTTACTGTCAAGCTTTTTAGGAGCCGTTACGAAATATCTTGGTTATTCATTCCGATTTCGTTCCGGCTCCTTATACCGTTCCTAATATTAAAATGTGACAACGGGTTAGCCTGTCTTTCTCGCATTTCCCATTGATATCTCTGCCCTAAGATTTTTGCCGAGCCAGGCTATCTGCTGTACCGTGCTGACAAAAGTACCGCTATTATCAATGACATAATGGGCATGTTTCAGTTTTTCCGAAAGGGGTAATTGCGTGGCACAAACCCGTTGTATCTCCTCTGCCGTGAAACCATCCCGGGCCGCCACCCGGCTGTAGCAAAGTTCTTCAGGGACATACACGACCACCCACACGGCAAAATCATGTTGCCAGCCAACTTCAAAGAGGAGTGGAATCTCCACGACCAGGTTTTTTTCTGTAACGCAACAATGCAGGTAATACTCGGCAACCTCTTCCCGAACCAAGGGGTGAAGAATCCTTTCCAGCTCGTTTTTCACCCCGCTGTCAGTAAACACAGCCTGGCGCAGAAGCTGTTTATTGAGAGCGCCGTCGGCAGAAAGAAAGCGACTGCCAAACACCTGGGAAAACGCTGCAAACCCAGGGTTTCCCGGCTGCATCTGTTGCCTGCAGAGCTGATCCGTATCAAGATGCTCGGCTGACATGGCGACCGCGAGAAGCCGGCTTGCCGTGCTCTTCCCAGAACCCAAGCCTCCGGTCACGGCGATATTCAATGTCCTGTCTCCTCTGTCATCTTGCTGCCCAATGCATTTAACACCTCGGCAAAATCTGGCCAGAGAGCTGCAGTATAATCCATCGGTTGTCCAGTAACGGGATGCTGAAAAACCAATCTCGATGCATGCAGGAGGTGCCTGGAAAAAGCACTGTTATCACGATGCCCTCCATACACCTTATCGCCAACAACCGGACAACCGAGATGGGCCATATGGACCCTGATTTGATGTGTTCTCCCGGTTTCGATGATAATTTTAACCAAGCTGAAGGCAGGGGAAGTTTCCTGAAGGACCTGCCAATTGCTGACAGCATGCCGACCACCGTGTTCCTTTACGGCCATCTTCTGACGATGAATGGGGTGGCGCCCCACTGATGCCACCAATCGCCCGCTCTTTTTCTTCAGCACTCCATGGAGCAAGGCCAGGTACTCCTTGGTGAGTCGGCGATTTTTAAAATCGTCAACCAACTTCCGGTGCACGAAGTCCTGCTTAGCCACCAGCATGATCCCCGAGGTGTCTTTATCAAGCCGATGAACAATTCCAGGCCGTAAGCTATCGCCGACACCGGCAATCGATTGGCAGTAATGGACCAAGCCGTTGACCAATGTCCCCTGAGAATTACCACTCCCCGGATGCACAACAAGCCCCGGTGGTTTTGATAACAGCAGAAGAAATTCGTCTTCGTAGATAATTGAAAAATCGATCGGTTGGGGCTGAACATCGATCCTTTCCTGTTTTTCAATATCACCGGAGACTATCTCTCCCTCTTTCAGTCGATAACTGCTCTTGCGAGATACCGCATCGACACGGATGTGGCCTTTCCGGATAGAGTCGGCAAGGACAGATCTTGAAAGCGATGGAATAGTCAGAGCAAGGAATTGGTCAAGACGCATTCCAGCTAAGCCCGCATCGATTGCAACCTGAAACGAACTGCCGCGGGCAAGAGAACTGTCAATGGCTAGAACGTTGGATTCCATAGGAACTGCCCACAGGGGAGCGTAGAGCGAACAAACAAGACCGGAAAAAACCCGAACAGTTAGGAGAAGATGGCTTCGATGGATTTGCTTACAGCGGCTTCTTCGGTGTTCTGGGCTAATGATAATTCTTTGACGAGGAGGTTTTTGGCGGTATCGAGCATCTTCCTCTCACCGTAACTGAGATCCTTATCAACACTCAGCAGGAAAAGGTCTCGTAATACAACGGCAACTTCATGGACAGATCCGGTCTTGATCTTTTCCATATAATCGCGGTAACGTCTGTTCCAGGTCTGGGTGCCCAGAGCTACCGAACGATCCGCCAAAATATCGAAGACGTTACTCACCTCATGCTTGCCGACAATGGCCCGCAGTCCGACATTTTTACTGCTGGCAGTGGGGATCATGATCCTCATGCTGTTATCGAGGATTTCTAAAATGTAAAATGATTGATCAATTCCCCCGATTTTCTTCGTTTCGACGGCTTTAATAACGCCAACACCATGAGCTGGATATACAGCCATATCACCTTCAGAAAACACAGTTTTCTCCTTTTATCAAAGCGCCTTGCATAAGGCCGGACACAATAGTAGCTGAATGACAAGACACTACAAATGCATTTGCGAACAAGGAACGCACCGGACGATAACGAGATATTTCATTATTCCGGTTGTGATTGATATTTTTGCTGCAGCGGGTGATACTGAAAATCAGTATTATTTAACACTGTACGTTCTTACTATAACTCATTTGCAGAATAATTGCCGCACTTTTTCCCAGCTATCCAAATATGAATACGATCATGCAGGACTCAACTCGGGATATGCTTCATTTCAGGCCATTAAGTAGCCCCATAGCCTTATCCGGCATATCCTGAAGATAAAGGCGCATGCCTTCTTCAAGCACGGGATATCTGCTGGCCATAAGGGCCTTCTCGGCTTCCTCGAAGTCACTGAGCACATACTTTTCTACAGGAAACCCAGGATGAACTTCCCCTTTCCCAGGCCTTCCAATACCGATCTTCAACCGATAGAAATCGTTGGTCCCCAAGAATTCGACGAGAGATTTGATACCATTGTGCCCTCCGGTACCACCCGCCTTGACAAGTTTTATCCGCCCTGGATTCATATCCAGATCATCGTGGATAACCAATAATTGGTCAGGCACCAACTTAAAGAACCGGTAATACTGAACTACTGCTTTACCACTCAGGTTCATGAAGGTAACAGGTTTGAGGAGATGAACCTTTTTACCGGAAAACGAAAAGCTTGATGAAAATGCCTGCCATTTTTCGATAAAATGGGTATGTCCCCATCTCTCCGCCAGGTCATCAACAACCTGAGATCCTACATTATGGCGGTTCAAACGGTATTGCGCACCGGGATTGCCGAGTCCAACAATCAGGTAGTCATTTGCTTCCATAGAGATTGCATCAAAATAAAGAAAGGTCCGAAAAAGAAACCTTTTTCGGACCTTATATTCTCTTCTCAAGGTGAGAAGTATGAACCTTACGTTGCTTTAAGCTAGGTGTCGGCTTGAGATTCTTCCCTCAGCACAACCTCTCGCTTATTACGTCAGGCGACTGCAGCCTTCTGTCCGGGTTTCATGACACTGACAGCTAACACCTCAGCATCCGTAACCAGTCGGACATTTTCAGGAATGGATATCTCGCCGCATTTGACGCAGTCACCAATGGCAAGTGGCGTAACATCTATTACGCATTCATCCGGGATATCGAGTGGCCTGCCTTCGAGAACAACTTCGTTGTGGGCTATGACCATATCCCCACCCAAGTCAACACCTTTGGCAGTACCGTTATAGACTACAGGAACAGTGAAAGACCGATTTTTTTGCAGATCGATTTCGCAAAAATCGACATGGATCAAAGTGTCGCGGACAGGATCCGTCTGCACCTCTCCTACCATAACGCATCTATCGGTTGCTCCGTCTATTTTTAAGGTAACAACCGTATTGCGACGATAGAACTCGAGAAGTTTTGTCATCAGGGTTTTAGTCTCAAGTTGCAGCATAACTGCCTCTCCACCGCCACCATACACTACTGCGGGTGTGATTCCTTGCATACGCAGTTGCCGCATGGGTCCTTTACCGGAAGTATTTCTCACAGATGCGGACATTTCAACCTGAAACATAAAGCCTCCTTTGCCAGACAGTCGTCGCTATTTGCACCAAAAACGACTGAGCAGAATATTATAAAAAGTTATATTATTTCGAAATGATACAAACTATGCCAGTTACACAAACAACGAACTGACCGAATCCTCATTATGTATCCTGCTGATCGCCTCAGCAAGCAAACGGGAGACGGAAAGAACCTTAATTTTCTCACACGTTAGCGACTCGCCGCGAAGGGGTATCGAATTGGTAACGACAAGTGATTTCAATTGCGATGCGTTGATTCTTTCAATCGCCGGCCCGGAGAGGACGGGATGAGAGCAACAAGCGTGCACTTCTTTGGCTCCATGTTCCAGAAGGGTCTTGGCACCGGAACACAGTGTTCCCGCTGTATCGACCATATCATCCATTAAAATCGCAGTTTTCCCCACGACATCGCCAATTACGTGCATTGCCTCGCATTCATTGGGTTTGTCGCGACGTTTGTCGATAATGGCCAAACCGGAATTCAACCTTTTGGCAAAGGCTCGGGTTCTCTCCACCCCTCCGGCATCGGGAGAAACCATGATGACATCTTCCCCGAAGTTTTGCTTGATATATTTGAGAATCACCGGTGCCGCGAAAAGATGATCGACGGGGATATTGAAAAATCCCTGGATCTGTCCGGCATGCAGGTCCATACACAGTACCCTGCGAACCCCAACTGCCATGAACATTTCGGCAACCACCTTGGCGGAAATAGGGACCCTTGGGGCATTCTTCCTATCCTGGCGCGCATACCCGTAATAGGGAACGACGGCCGTTATCCTTCTCGCTGAAGCTCGTCGCAGAGCATCAACCATGATCACCAACTCCATCAGATGATCGTTGACTGGAGTGCAGGTAGGTTGAATAAGAAAAACGTCGGTTCCCCGCACATTTTCCTTTAATTCGACAAAGATCTCTCCATCACTGAATTTTCTCAGGTCAGCTTTGCTCAAGGGAATATTCAAATGAACGGCAATTTCTTCTGCCAACTGCCTGTGAGCATTGCCTGAAAAAATCTTTAAGTCTCGTACCATGTCTTATGCACTCGGAAGAACCGGATAACGTATGTTAGTGATGGCTGGGGCGGAAGGATTCGAACCTACGGATGCCGGGATCAAAACCCGGTGCCTTACCGCTTGGCGACGCCCCAGTGCAAGCCCTTAACAAATAAACTTTTCCACCGTATTCCTGACGCAACCTGCCAACAATACGAGCAAAATCCGAACTATTCAATAAATCAGAGTCCGGGAAAATCCCGAAAACGGTCGGACCGCTCCCGGACATCAAAACTTTTGATGCCCCCGCCGTCAAAAGTGAACCTTTTATACGCTCAATTACCGGATGTTTTGCCGACGTTACCTGTTCGAGGTCGTTATGCATCTCCGCCAGCAGCAAAGAAACGGTTTTGTGCTTTTGAAAGCATGACAATTTAGAGTTTTTCGCCGGCCTTGTCAATGTTAAATTTTGGAATACCCAGGCAGTCGAGACAAAAATGTCGGGATTAACCAAAATAAAGGAACAGTCGTCGAGTGACGGCACAGGATACATTATATCGCCAATGCCCCGAGCAACTACGGCATCATGGCATACAGCAAAAAAAGGAACATCGGCACCGAGTGGCCGGGCAATCTCCAGCATCTCCGGCTCACTGAACTCTTGTTCAAAAATACTGTTCAAGCCTCGTAAAACCGTTCCGGCGTCACTGCTCCCTCCGCCAAGACCGGCCGCCACCGGAATTTTCTTTTGTAAAAAGATCCGCACTCCACAGCCTACCCCCTTCCGGCTGGCGGCAAAATAGGCACTTGCCGCCCGTGCCGCAAGGTTGCCGGCATCCGCCGGGATATTAGGATCTGAGCAGAAAAATTCGACCTTCCTGTCCTCAGGCAAAATTTCCAGGGTGATGGTGTCATACAACTGCAACTTCTGCATCCAAGTTTCCAGGTCATGATAACCGTCGGAACGTCGGCCGATGACGGAAAGAAACAAGTTGATTTTTGCAGGTGCATGAAGCGTAATCTTGCAATTGTCAGGAATCATTGTGCAGAAACTACTTCCTCACAACTTTAACAAAGCGAAGCTTGATGTCATAAAGAATGTTTTTCAGCAACTCTTCTTCATCCGAAGTCAGGTTCCCTTTGGTTTTGTTCTGAATGAGTACCAGAGTATCTATGGCATGTCGCGCCAGGTCGGGCTCCGCTACCCTTTTTCCTGTCTGCGGGTCGGCGATCTCACCAAGATGGTAGAGAGCGGAGGTATTCAAAGACATTACAAAGGCAGGAAAAGTAACTTCCGGCATCACACATCGCCCCTCCTTATTGGGAACCTTTCCCTCGCCACAGCCACAACCATCTTTTTTTGCATCATCTGCCATGTCCCTTGCTCCCCTTTTCAAGTCACTTCCATTCCTGACAACCGGATAAACACCTTCACGAAATTCATTTTAAAACAAGAAATGAATTTCAAGGTTCTAAACAGCTGATAAATCAAGAACCTGAGCGTTATTGATATTTGCTAAACTTTTGACTTTAATTAACAACTCTTTGGAAACCAGTTCATCGGTGCTGAGCAAAATAATATTCTGATTGCTTTTTTCTTCACGACCAACAGTCATTCGGGAAATATTCGCCCCGGCAGCCCCGAGGGTTGTCCCCAGTGCTCCGATCACCCCGGGTACATCATTGTTGAAAACCAGCAGCATAGGTCCGGAGATCATGGCCTCAAGCCTGAATGAATTCAGCCGGACAAGACGCGGTTCATTACGTCCGAATACTGTTCCGACGAGTATGTTCTCAGCTTCATTGGTGGTAACTTTGATCGTCAGAGTATTGATAAAATCATCCGATTTGTCACTCTTTGACTCAATGACCCTAATCCCTCGCTCTTTGGCAATGATCGGGGCATTCACATAATTTACCGCATCCTTCAGGATGGGTGCGAAAAGTCCTTTGAGAAATGCAACCGTTATGGGATTGGTATTCAATTCCGCCAACGCGCCACTGTATTCGATATTTACTTCGGCAACTCCGCCCTTGGCAATTTGCATATGCAGGGTGCCGAGCTTTTCACCCAAGGTCAGATACGGGCCCACCTGGGCCAGCACATCATCGCTTACCGACGGGACGTTGACCGCATTGGTGACTACCCCTTTCAAGAGATAATCGGCAATCTGCTCGGCTATGATCAGTGCCACATTTTCCTGGGCCTCACTTGTTGAAGCCCCAAGATGCGGTGTACAGATAAAATTATCGAGACCGAGAAGGGGGCAGTTTTCCAGATTTGTAGGTTCTTTGGCAAAAACATCAAGGGCGGCACCGGCGATTTTCTTATTTACCAGTGCTTCATACAGAGCCGTCTCGTCACATACCCCGCCCCGAGCACAATCGATAAACATCGCCTCAGGTTTCATATTGGCAAAGAACTCGGTGGAGACAAGGTTTTTAGTTTCTTGGGTCAAGGGGACATGCACGGAAATGAAGTCGGAACGCTTTGCTAAATCTTCGAGACTCACCAATTCCACGCCAATTTTCTCGGCCGTTGCCTTGGGCATATGCGGATCGTAGGCTATCGTTTTCATCTTCAGCCCTTGTGCCCGGCTGGCGGCAATGGCACCGATTCTGCCGATGCCGATGACCCCGAAAGTCTTGCCGGTGACCTCACGGCCCATAAATTTTTTCTTGTCCCATCTTCCCTCTTTCATTGATCGACAGGCCTGCGGGATATTGCGGGCCAGGGACATCATCATGGAAATGGCGTGTTCCGCCGCGGTCGTCGCATTGCCGTCCGGCGCATTCATGACGACAATGCCTTTTTGGCTGGCCGCCGGAATGTCGACATTGTCAAGGCCTATGCCGGCCCGTCCTACCACTTTCAGCCGGTGCGCCGACTCTAAAATATCGGCAGTAACCTTGGTGGCACTGCGAATGGCCAGCCCATCATAGTCGCCGATAATAATTTTCAGTTCCTCCGGAGCAAGTCCGGTCTTTACATCCACTTCCAGGCCAGCATTTTTAAGAATGTCTATCCCGACCTGAGACAAATTGTCACTCACCAGCACTCTCATCGCAACCCCCTCAAATAAGTTCACCTCGACTGTTCGGGCCTCATGGCCGGCTCCCATGTCCGGGATAAATCGCCGATCAACCAACCATTTTTCGAGCCCAGCAAAGAAAAAGATAATCAACAACTTCTCGGTAACAAATTGAAAAGTATACAAACTTCCCCTGCATTGAACAACCAAAAAAAAGGTAATTATCCGTTCCGACAAGGAGTTGCACCCTTCCCCAACTCAACTCACCCCATTTGTCCAACTGTAATATTGTTGTACATTGCATTGGAAAACGATATATAACAAGCGTCAACATTCTTGATGTAAAACCCTTGCATTAAGCCGGAATCTCACTTATTTTCATGGGTGAGGTAACAATTACTACAACAAATTTCTCCCATTGTTCCGGTCGCAAAAAGCGGCCGGAAGGAGTCCTTTATGACTGAAACGCGACTGCGTTTTCCGCCGAGTCCTACCGGTTATCTGCATATCGGGGGAGCACGGACGGCTCTTTACAACTGGCTGTACGCGAAAAAAACCGGGGGCAAACTGGTGCTTCGCATTGAAGATACCGACACTGGCCGCTCCAGCGCCGAATCGATCAAGGGTATTATCGATGGTCTTAAATGGCTGGGTATCGATTATGATGAAGGCCCCTATTTCCAGACGGATTTTGAGGCCGATCATGTAGCTGCTGCCCAGAAATTATTGGCCTCAGGGGCCGCCTACAAGTGTTTTTGCACCAAGGAGGAACTGGATTCCAAACGCGAGGCTGCTCTTGCCGCCAAGCAGCCCTTAGGTTATGACCGAACCTGCCGGCATCTCGCAGCCGAGGAAATAGCCGCCAAGGAAGCCGCCGGAATACCATCGGTGATCCGCTTCAAGGTGCCGGAACGAAACGGCCTGCTCGGATATGATGACAAGATTTTCGGGCGCATTGAAGCCGCCTATACAGAAATCGACGATTTTGTTATCGTTCGCTCGAATGGCAAACCCCTCTATCTCCTCTGCAACGTGGTCGACGATATCCGGGATCGCATTACCCACATTATCCGCGGCCAGGACCATATGACCAACACTCTCAAACAGGTGCTGCTGTACGAAGCCCTGGGGGAACAGCTACCGGTTTTCGGTCATATGCCACTCACCCTTGACACCAAAAAGGCAAAAATTTCCAAACGCAGCCACGGTGAGATAGTAGCGGTGCAGTTTTATCGGGATAACGGTTTCATCCCCTGGGCATTCAATAATTTTCTGGCCCTGCTCGGCTGGTCTGCCGGCAATGACCAGGAATTTTTCTCGAAAGAGGAACTTATCCGGGATTTTTCCCTTGAACGGATTAACAAGTCGAGCGCCATTTTCAATTATAAAAAGGATGATCCGAAATTCATCACCGACCCCAAGGCTATCTACTTCAACGAACACTATCTTCGGACCATGGAGATCGGTGAACTCGGAGATATGGTGCGAAAGGAACTTGAGGCGGAAAACCTCTGGCAGGAGTGCTATGCTTCCGACAGAAAAAAATGGTACCTCGACACCCTGGCGCTCATCCGCGACCGCTTTCACACCCTCAAGGATTTCACCTCTCTCGGCCGGGCCTATTTCGCCGACGACTTTATGGTTGAGCCGAAACCGCTCGAAAAAAATGTGCTGAAGTTTGCCGAGTTGCAGACCTGGCTACCGGAACTTGCCGCAAGATATGAAAATCTTAGTGAATTTACCCTGGAAGAAACGGAGAGGGTGGTCCGGGAATTGGCCGAAGAGTTGTCGATTAAACCCGGTATTCTTATTAATGGCATGCGCACCGTGGTCACCGGTCAACTCGCCGGTCCGTCGATGTTTGACATCGTCCTGACTCTCGGTAAAGAGATTATCGTTCGACGACTTCGGAATGTAGGCAAGTTTTTCAACAGGCAATAACCCGCTTCCTTCCCCACTACCCTGGTTTTAACTTATGGAAACACGAGAAGAATCCGAGAGCAGACCGCTTGATTTTATCCGCCAGATAATCGCCGACGACCTGCAATCCGGCAAACATCAAGGGACCATCACTAGGTTTCCGCCGGAACCTAATGGTTTTTTGCACATCGGCCACGCCAAATCAATCTGCCTGAATTTCGGCATTGCCGCGGAAACCGGCGGAGTCTGTAACCTGCGCTTCGACGACACCAACCCCGGCAAAGAAGATGTCAGCTACGTCGAATCCATCAAAGAAGACGTTAGGTGGCTGGGTTTTCAGTGGGGAAAAGAGGCGCTTTATGCCTCCGACTATTTCCCGAAACTCTATCAATTTGCCGTGTCGCTTATCAAAATCGGCAAGGCCTATGTTTGCCAATTGTCCCCCGATGAAATACGAAAATATCGCGGGACCTTGACCGAACCGGGCAAAGAAAGCCCCTATCGCAACCGCAGCATCGAGGAGAACCTTGATCTTTTCGAACGTATGAAAAACGGCGAGTTTGCCGAGGGAAGCCATGTTCTCCGTGCCAAGATCGACATGGCCTCGCCAAACGTCAACATGCGCGATCCGGTCATTTACCGAATTCTCAAGGATCACCATCACCGTACCGGCGATACCTGGGTGATCTACCCCATGTACGACTATACCCACTGCCTGTCCGACATGCTGGAAAACATCACTCATTCTCTCTGCACTCTGGAGTTTGAGGACCATCGCCCTCTCTACGATTGGGTATTAGATATCCTCAAAACCCCATGCCACCCGCGCCAGATCGAATTCGCCCGACTGAACCTGACATATACGGTCATGAGCAAGCGCAAGCTTTTGAAGATGGTGGTGGGGAAATTTGTCGATGGCTGGGACGATCCACGGATGCTGACCATTTCCGGCTTGCGTCGCCGCGGCTATACCCCGGCCTCACTCCGCAATTTTTGCAAGACGATCGGTATCGGCAAAAGTGAAAGCCGTATCGACATGGGAGTTCTGGAAAATGAGATCCGCAATGATCTTAACGTCAGCGCGCCGCGCAGAATGTGTGTTCTCGACCCGGTCAAGGTAATAATCGACAATTACCCCGCCGGTCAAGTCGAGGAAATGGTGGCAATGAATCATCCCCAAGCCCCGGAGATGGGCGAACGTAAGGTGCCTTTCAGCCGCGAACTGTATATTGAACGTGACGATTTCATGGAAGACCCGCCGAAAAAATATCACCGCCTCGGACCGGGCCGTGAAGTGCGGTTGCGTTTTGCCTATCTGGTTCGCTATGTATCCCATGTGAAAGACGCAAGCAGCGGAAAAATCACTGAAATCCACTGTACCTACGACCCGGAAACTCGGGGTGGTTCCGCCCCGGATGGCCGCAAAGTAAAGGGAACAATACACTGGGTATCGGCAAGCGAAGGGACACCGGTAACCGTCCGCCTCTTCGACCGACTCTTTTTGGTTGAAGATCCCGAAGCCGACAAAGACATTGATTTTCTCGATCAAATGAACCCGCACTCCAAGGTCGTGGTCAGCAATGCTATTGCCGAACCGAGCCTCATGGAACTGCAGCCCGGTGACAAAATTCAGTTCGAGCGCCTTGGGTATTTTTGCGCCGATCATGTCGAGTCGCAACTTGGGCGACCGATATTTAATAGAACAGTGACCCTCAAAGACTCTTGGGAGGCTGTACGAAAATAACACCGAGGTGAGAGGGCCATAACCGGCACAAGTACATGAATTTTAATTACATTACGGTGGAGGTGGAAGCCTCTATTTAAAAAGTTTGTTAGCTATCCCTAAAAATATTTCGGCCCATTGAAAAACCTGTTGACTGAAGTTAATGTTTGGAGTACCTAAAGGATCACAACAGGGAGAATACCATGCTGCGAAAAAGAGAAAAAAACATCGGTGGTTGTTTTACCGATACAGTGAAACGATGTTTTACTAGAAATCACTGCAGCGATTTGGTCTCTCCACTGTCTAATAGAGGTACAACCGGGCGTATAAAAATCTGCAAGGTCACAGGTGACCGGAGGGTATGCAGTCGCATTGCGGCAATGGGAGTGTATCCCGGGGTTGAAGCCGATATCATCTGTTCCGGCAAAGGCCACAGCTGTGTATTAAAGGTAAACGGTGGCACAGTCAGCCTCGACGCTGACGTCTCCGAGAATATCTTAGTTACCAGCCTGTAGGAGAAATCTTTAAGTCCGATTGTTCGGGCTTATTTTTTTGCCCATCAAGTTAGGGGCATCTAACTAACCGTGTGGGGTCAAGACTATGGTGGAGAACTTATTGATTTGGACGATTATTGGAATAAGCGCCTTTTTTACCGGTCGTAGTTTTTACCGACAATGGCGAGCAGCACTCGATAAAAAAGCGCAAATTTCCTGCGGGCAAGGTTGTTGTTCCTGCGGTGCAGCTTCAAGTTGCTCGACCAAGAGCCAATAAAAGAGCAAAGGGATTTCTGCAAGGATAGATAATGGACACTATTTGCTTACGACAAATGCACAAAAACCAGCACGGCATTATCACGGCAATCAGTGTTGCCGGTGAACTGGGAAGGCGCTTACGCGAGATGGGGCTTGTCCCGGGCACCCGCATAAAGGTTTGCGGTCGCGCCCCGCTACGTGACCCGGTAGCAATCCGCATTCTCGATAGTACGATCACTCTGCGCAACAATGAGGCTGACCACATTCTCGTCGAGATTGAATAATTTTCCAGCCAGTCCTGCTCACATCATCATTTCAAAATCATCAGCAATTTAAAGACCCATGCAACTGAAAATGGCCCTGGCGGGCAACCCGAACGCAGGCAAGACGACCCTCTTCAATCAATTGACGGGAGCCAGACAGCATGTCGGCAATTATCCTGGGATAACCGTAGATCACAAGGAAGGTCACCTGCAGTATCAAGGGCAAACAATCACCATCACCGATCTGCCGGGAACCTACTCGATGACCGCCTATTCGGCGGAAGAACTGGTGGCACGCGATTATCTGGTTTACAACCGCCCCCAGGTGGTAATCAATATTGTCGATGCCTCAAACCTTGAGCGCAACCTCTATCTCACTTGTCAACTCCTCGAACTTGGTGCACCTCTGGTTGTGGCTCTCAATATGATCGATGTTGCCGAGGCGCGGGGCATTGAAATTAATGCGGCTGTTCTCGCACAACATCTCCAAGTTCCGGTCGTACCGATAATCGCCCGCTCCGGATTTGGCAAAGACGCCCTCCTGAGTGCCGCCTTACAGGTAGCCTCGACAAATCAGCAATGGAATCCCTTAAGTATTTCCTACGGAGATGATCTTGATACCACTCTTTCCGAGTTAATCAAGATCATTACCGCCGCAGACCTGATGACCGAAACCTACCATGCCAGATATACGGCCATCAAATATTTAGAAAATGATGATCAGATTCAGGCCAAAGGTCGGGAGATCTCCCCACAAACCGCGCACCTACTTGAGCAACTTGTTGAAAAGACGGCAGATCATAGCCGACTGACCCTCGATGTTTATCCCGAAGCAATTATCGCCGATCACCGCTACGGCTATATCAAATCCCTCCTCCGACAGGGAGTGATCACCCGAAAATTCGACGCCGACCGTCTCTACACCTCGGACAAGATTGACAAAGTGCTGACCAATCGGTTGCTCGGACCGGTGCTGATGCTCGCCATCCTCTTCGCCCTCTACCAGTTCACTTTCAGCTGGAGCGAAATACCTGGCACCTGGCTGAAAAATGCATTCACTTGGCTGAGCGGTTTGGTTGAAACAACATTGCCGAACGGCACCCTCAAATCCTTGATCATCTCCGGAATAATCAACGGAGTCGGTGGAGTTATCGGCTTTGTACCGCTGATTATGTTCATGTTTTTCGGCATTGCCATTCTTGAGGACTCCGGCTACCTTGCCCGAGTCGCCTTCATGATGGACAGAATCTTCAGGATCTTCGGCCTGCATGGCTCCTCGGTGATGCCCTTTATCGTCTCCGGCGGTATTGCCGGCGGCTGCGCGGTTCCGGGAGTTATGGCCACAAGAACCCTCCGTTCGCCGAAGGAACGGATGGCAACTTTGCTTACCGTTCCCTTCATGAATTGCGGCGCCAAGCTTCCGGTCCTCGCTCTCCTGATAGGCACTTTCTTCGGTGAAAACAAAGCCAGATACATGTTTTTTTTCACAATGCTTGCATGGATTGTGGCTATGCTTGCCGCCAAACTCCTGCGCTCGACGGTGCTCAGGGGGGCTCCAACGCCCTTCGTCATGGAACTCCCCCCCTACCGCTTCCCAACTATTCGCGGCCTTTGCATCCATACCTGGGAGCGTACCTATCAATATGTTAAGAAAGCCGGAACTGTCATTCTCGGCATTTCCATCCTGCTCTGGGCGATGATGACCTTTCCCGGCCTGTCCGAGGAGGTTTCAACCTCCTTTGCCATGAAACGTCAGGAAGTTATGGCTGCCGCTGCCCCGGATACCCGCGCCGAACTGCAGATAAAGAAGGAACCATTATCGGAACAGGCCCAAGCTCTGAACAAAGCCATAACCCTGATAGGCAACGAAGAAGCCGAGATGGCCCTGCGCCATTCGATAGCGGGAAAGATCGGCATCAGCCTGGAATCGGTCTCGCGGCTGGCAGGATTTGACTGGCGGACGGATATTGCCCTCATCGGCGGTTTTGCCGCCAAGGAGGTTATAGTTTCTACCCTCGGGACGGCATATTCGATGGGGAAAGTCGATTCGAAGGATGCTCAATCCCTCAGCGACCGCCTGAAGGAAGATAGCAATTGGAACAAGGTGACTGCCGTTGCAGCCTTGGTCTTTATCATGTTTTACTCGCCCTGTTTCATCACCTTGGTATGCATTGCCAAAGAGGCATCGTGGAAATGGGCGGCTTTTTCGATGGCCTTCAATACCATTCTTGCCTATCTCATGGCAGTTGCCGTTTTTCAGATCGGGACCTTTTTTAGCCTTGGATGAGGAGCGTTTTTCGGGCAATTGTCCCTACTCGATACGAATTGAACCAATATCATCCTTTGCCGGTGGTTTTTTCTCCTCCTCCTCTTCATCAACGACAATTTCATATTCATCAATCGGCACCACTGCTGACTCTACCTTTCCGGCTTTTTTCCCACTCTTTCCGGGATCGGGCTCCAGGGTAAAATCGTCCTTTTTCGGTTGAAGTGGTACATATTGCCGCTCCGCCTCTTCTTCCGCAAAATAGGTTGTTTGCCTGCCAACTTCGAGCGGTTGTTTAAAGACGGCAATCAGGCCATCCTGGGTCTCGAGTATCGAAACCAGCTCCCATCCCGCCTTGCCATACTCGTTAAGCGATAACTCAACCTCCGATTCATCAAGAAAAGAACCACCCAGCAACCCCTCTTTTTTCAACTCGTAGTGTACTGTTTTATAACTCCAACGCATAGTTACATCCTGTTTATTGTGCTTTTCCGGGCATCTTGTCGACACAGCCCCTATTTTTTTTGCGTAAATTTGTCATTCTCGAAAACACCTTCAAATATCCGTCCATCCGCGCGCATCAGGCGCCCCTGTCCCTCACGACGACCGAGCTTGAAGGCACCCTCATACCGACTGCCATCGGCGGAGGTCAAAACTCCCCTGCCATGCGGCAGGTCATTGCTGAAATCGCCTTTATAAATGCTGCCATCGGAGTAGACAAGCTCCCCCTCACCACTGAAACTCCCATTTACATATTCACCTTTATAGTGACTGCCATCGGCAAAATCATATTCCCCGTTTCCTGAATAAAGATCATTTCTAAATTCACCAACATAGCGAGTACCATCAGGGTAGGTGAAAACCCCGTTTCCATGTTTTTTGCCTTTGATAAAATCTCCGGTATATTCACGACCGTCGCTGTACCGATACGTCCCATAGCCATGAATTTGGCCATTCGCCATCTCACCGTCGTAGCGATCACCACCGGCAAAGTCGAGCCTACCCGGTCCATGCATCAACCCTTTCAAAAACTGGCCGCGATACTCCCGCCCATCCGGAAAGAGCACCTGCCCGGTTCCCTCCAAAAGAGGTCCTCCTTCGCCGGTATAAACAAGTCCATCTTTGACAAAATAGCCTTTGTCAGCCTTAGCTACAGGAGCCGAGACGGTTGCAACTTCGACAATTTTTTCCGGTTGAATATTCTGGATGGGCGCTGCTGGCGTCGGTGGTGCCGATATTTTCTCGACACTCTCCTTGGCGACTACAGGGAATTTCTCTTCCTTCACAACCGGTGCTTCTTTCTTGGCCGATGCGTCGTTCGGCACCTGGGGCTGGCCATCGATAAATTTACCGGAAAAACTTTTCCCGTCACTGTAGACTATGGTTCCTTCGCCATGCATTTTATTGTCGAGGAATTCGCCTTTATAGAGCGATCCATCGGCAGAGCGCAGTTCACCGCGACCGTTCCTCATACCGACCAAAAACTTCCCGCGGTAAACCGTACCATCTGGATATTCCTGTGTGCCCTCGCCGTGGAAAAGACCTTCACGAAAATCACCCTCATACCGCGATCCATCGCTATATTGCAGGGTACCGCGCCCATGACTTGCTCCCTCCTTGAATTCGCCTTTGTAAAGGCGGCCATCGCGATATTTTAGGGTACCCTCGCCTTGGTATTTATCATCAACAAACTTGCCTTCATAACGCTCCCCGCCAGGAGTCTCGAAGACACCCTGGCCCTGGCGATTCATCCCTTTCATCTCACCGACATAGCTTGAGCCATCGAGGTATTTTCTCGTCCCCTTGCCATCGGGTTGCCCGTCGTGAAACACCCCTTCAAACCAGGTGCCATCGGCATAGATCAGTTTCCCCTGACCATCAATAATATCATTGCGAAAATCCCCTTGGTATTCGCGCCCATCGGCAAAAAAGAGAATTCCCCTGCCCTGAAACCGTCCGAAGCTGAAATCCCCCATATACTGGGAACCGTCAGGACGAACCAGTGTTCCTTCCCCATGGATGACATTATCAAGAAACTGCCCCTGGTACCTTCGCCCATCCGGGCTTTTCAGCCGCCCCTGGCCATGGAACTTACCGTCATGAAACTCGCCGATATATTGGCTTCCTTCCGGTAAAACAAGAGTCCCGGTACCGTTGGCAAGGCCGTTTTTAAACTCCCCTTCGTAACGTCGACCATTGGCAGCAACGAACACACCTTTACCGTTACTACAGTCGCCTTGCACACATTCACCGAGACTTTGCGTCGGTATCAGGCATACTGCCAGTAAAAATAGCAATCCCTGTAAACCCGTTTTCTTCATCAATGGCTCTCTCCATCTCTTATGCCGTTCCGGCATTCCTACTGCCATGTTATTTCTTGACAACGGCCTGCTCTTTGTTTCCACCATGTTCCGCATATGTCCGCCGCACCACTTCGGCAATAATCGCAAGCCCACGCTGTATATCGTCATCACTCTGCGAATACGTCACTCTGATACACTCATCCTTATGCTGCCACTCTTCACCAAGACCCGGGAAAAAATAATGGCCGGAAACCACCAAAACCCCATTTTCTTTCAATTGCCGATACAATTCCAGGCTGGTTATGGGCAGACCTTCGAACCAGAGCCACAAAAACATGGCTCCCTCCGGTTTATGAATGCGACAGGGGATGCCGATAAATTTTTCACGAACCACGGCGACCGCCTTCTCCATCTTTTTCCGGTAAAAGGGTTGAATAAGTTCCCTGCTAAGAGACGTTAGCTCCTGCTTTATAACCAAATTACGGGCAAGAACCGCAGCAAAGCTGGTCGGGGTAAGCGAGATAATGGCATTCATGGCCGTAAGTGCCTCGACGATTTCCTTCTTCGCCACGACAATGCCTGTTCGCAAGGACGGCAAGCCCAATTTGGAAAGGGAAAAACAGAGGATGAGGTTATCGTTCCAGATCGGTTCCGCTCCTACGTACACCATGCCCGGGAAGGGCAGCCCGTAGGCGCTGTCGACAATGAGGGGGATTTTCCGTTTGGCCGTCAAGTCGACAAGCCGAGCCAACTCCGCATCGGTTACCACATTGCCGGTCGGGTTGGTCGGGCGGGAAATGCAGACGGCACCGATGTCATCACCAATCTCTAATTTATTGAAATCAATATGATATTTAAAAAAACCTCCGTCCAGGAGTTCAATCTCCGGTCTGGTCGATACAAACATATCATCGACCAGACCAAGATCGGCATAGCCGATATATTCAGGTGCCATGGGCAGGCAGATTTTCTTTTTCCGCCCATCGGCAAGAATCCCGGCAAACAGATTAAACAACATAAAAAAAGCGGTTTGACTGCCGTTGGTGAGACAGATGTTTTCCGGGCCGATATCCCAGCCCTGTTCTTTTTTCAGGAGAGCCGCCACGCCTTCGATAAAGGCCTTTTCCCCCTGAGGTGGCGCATAGCCACTGATGAGTTGCTGAAAACTCTGTCTATCCTCGCCGATCGCCAGGAACTCTCGGCGTATTATTTCCTGAAATTCAGGGACCTGTCCGGGATTGCCGCCGCCCATCATGATAAGAGGCTTGCTGCCGGGCGCAGTGGCCTTGCCGAGATCATCCATCAAGGAAAGGATCCCTGCCTTGCCGGTCATTTTCCTGCCGAATTGAGTGAATTCCATGCTCTTGTTATTAAAAGATTTTCTTTGTTTTTAATGTCTTTGCGCCTTGGCCTATTCGTCTGCCGCCAGAAGATGCAGCCCCCTTACCAACAAATAGGTGACGATGAGGGAGAAGACAATCCTTCCCCACAGAATCCCCCCGAATTTTCCGCCTATCGCCGCCATGATGAGGGTGTCCTCCACCAATCCATGACAGAGCCCCATCAGCGCCATGGAGTTAAAAACCTCTTCCTTGGCCAGTTTGCCGGTACTGGTCTCCCGGATAATCAATGCCCCACCATAACCGATCCCCATAATCATACCGACAACAGTGATTGGCGCAGCACGGTGGCTCATACCGAAAAACGGCAGCACGGGAGCCAAGATTTTCTCCAGCAGCCGAAGAAAACCGATGGCCCGAAAGAGCCGCATGCAAACGACGATAAGGAAGATGACAACAACGATCATTCCCTGGTTCTGTCCCTGATCGAGTCCCCATTGCAGGAGGTCGCCGGACTTGGCAGTAGCCTTAAATAAGAGCACCGCCGGCTGCTGCCAAAGAGCAAAGGCCAGACAGATGCGATTCAGCAAAAAGCCATAGATAACCGCACCGAGCAGACGGATAAGGGCTATCGGTAGAAGCGCTGCCCCAGCCCGTTTGCTGACGCTCAACTCAACAGGTAAGGAGTGGGCAATAAGCATAGCCGAGCAGAGCACGGTCACCTGAGCGCTGGTAAGCGCAAGCCCCGGCAGCAGGGCGGCAAAGACCGCAATGCCGCCATACATATTGGTCAGCAGGGCGGTTGCCCAGACCAGGCCAAGAGCACCCGGCAGCCCGAGAACCGCCATCACCGGCTCCAAAACGATGCTCAAGGAGGAAATAAGGCCAAGCTCTTCAAGGATCTTCGTGGCGATGGCGACCGGAATGGTTATCCGGATGAGTTCCCAACTGGTCAACCACGTTTCGCGGCCAAGCGACTGCGCAAGCTCTTTCAGCTGGTTCCATCGGTTTTTGTAGCAATCGGTAATCATTAAATAAATATGCTCGATCAACTGAGTTAGGCCACCCTCGAAGACCCGGAATCGTCATTTTGTCGCTTCTTAGCAGAAAACAACTGACAGTGCATGCCGGAAGATTCGTACACCACCAGCGCCGGACTGATTCGACTTTTAAATCCCAAAGCCCGGCAGCCGTAAGGTTTGGTCGGGTCGTGGGTGATGAAATAATTCATGCATTTTATACAATTTGGTAGTGATTCCATCATCGTTACTAGATCCACAGCTTCTCGCCTTGTATCACATCCACCTACTTGGGCAGACCGCCATGATCTTTGGGGAACCAGAAGAACATGAGTTTGCCGCCCCCTGCCGCCTCGGAGAATCTCTCTGTATCCGAATAATCCAGAGCAACGATACCACAGGTCGGCACATTGCCGAGAACACGACCGGAAAGATGCCCGGCAAGTTCGCTAATGGTATTGTTATGCCCCACCAGGAAAAGCACATCGACCTGTTCAAGAAGAGTGGCAATTAAACGACAATAGTAAGTGAACGAGCCCAGGTAGAGGTTCTTATCGTATTGAATAGCATCCTCGTCAAAACCGGTCCCCTCTGCCATCAATCGGGCGGTTTTCTTTGTTCTGACGGCAGGACTTGCGACAATCAATTCGGGCCGAATTCCGGCGGCAGCAAGCCTTTTAGCCATTGCCACGCCATCATTTTTGCCGCGATGGTTGAGTGGCCGGTGAAAATCATCGAGACCCGGTTCGGACCAACTAGATTTGCCATGACGAATCAAATACAACCGCTTCATTGCCGCTCCCCTCTATCACTGTCTTGCTCCCAAAGGCCATATTTTTCCTGGGTGTGGTTCCAGGCAAACTGCGCCACCGGCAAGAGAGTTTTACCTGTTTTTATCATATTACCGATATATGTCACCATTTTCTTGCACCGATCGGAAAAGAGCGCACCGATCAGAAGAATCTCGACAAATAACTGTACACAGCACCAACAGCCCGGCCAGCTGGGGATAAGAAAAAAACGCTTACCGCACCTGCTCCTAGCCGATTTTATTGGGCCGTCCTTTCTCCGTTTTCCTGAATTCGCTCAGGTCGATGCGATACTTGCCGATTTTGTCGTAAAAACTCTTACGGGAGATGCCGAGCCGAATATGGGCCACCGCCGCCTGCCCCTCGGTTTCCCTCAGTACTCCGATGATATAGTCCTTTTCCGTGCGATCAATAAATTCCTTCAGCGGCAGACATTTATCTTCTGATCGAGGAGCATCATCGCTTTTTCCGCCATCCCGATGCTCTTCAAGGCCGCCGAGAATGCATAATCGCCGCACATGATTGCGCAACTCCCTGACATTGCCCGGCCAGGGATTGTTCATGATTTCATGAAGCGTTTCGGGACGGAAGGGAGCCGGAGCAATCATTTTGCCGTATGCATATTCCTGGCGGAAAAACTCGACGAGCAGCGGGATATCTTGCCTTCTCTCGCGTAGCGGCTGGATATGCACCGGCAGAACATTGAGACGAAAAAACAGATCCTGGCGAAAGGCTTCTTTTTCAATCTCTTTATCCAGGTCCTTGTTGGTGGCGGCGATGATTCTCGCCTTAAACGGCACCTCGGTATTGCTGCCGAGGGGACTGACCACCCTCGCCTCCAGGGCCCTCAGAAGCTTGCCCTGCAGGGCAATGGGCAGGCTGCAGATCTCGTCGAGAAAGAGCGTTCCCTCCCCGGCATATTCAAACTTACCGACCTTGCGCTGCAGAGCGCCGGTAAAGGCCCCTTTGGCATGGCCGAAAAGTTCCGACTCTATCATCTCCGTCGGCATGGCGCCCATATTGAGGGCAACGAACGGTTGGGCTGCCCGACTGCCGATCTGGTGGATGGCCCTTGCCACCAGCTCCTTGCCGGTGCCGGTCTCGCCGTGGATCATCACCGGATCGTTTTCTGCCGCAACTGCCTTGATAATGTCGTAGAGTCGGTGCATCGCCGGATGGTTGCCGATTAAACCGTAAAAGCGGGTGAGATCCTGGCGCTGTTCAGCAAGGCTTACGCTCAGCCGCCGATTATCGAGAACCAGCCGGCGTTTTTCCACGGCCCGAACCAGACAGGCATTGAGGACATCCTCGTCCACCGGCTTTTGCAGAAAATCGTATGCCCCGCTCTTGATGGCGGTGACCGCCAGGGCGACGTCGCCATGACCGGTGATCATGATCACCGGCAACTCCAAGTCTTGTGCCCGGACATGGGCGAGGAACTGCAAACCATCCATCGCCGGCATCTTGATATCGGTAATGATCGCCGCATACGTCGTCTTTTTCTGCTTTTCCAGGGCTTCGAGCGGCGAGGTGAAGGTATCGACCTGATAGCCGCTCAGGGTCAGGGTCTGGCCGATGGCCATGAGCAGATACGGATCATCATCAACCACCAGGATATTGGGTTCGACGGGTTCTTCGCTGCGCGTCATGTTCATGCTGAAATCCTTGATGAAAGGGTTAGTCGGTGTTCAGTCCCTGTCCTGGTGGGCGGGAAGATAGACAGTGAAGCAGGCACCCTGACCGGGCGTGCTGTCAACCTTGATATAGCCGCCGAAGCTGCGGACGATCCGGTCAACGATGGACAGACCGAGCCCCATGCCGGAACCGGTCGCCCTGGTGGTAAAAAATGGATCAAAGATCTTCTCCTGATTGGCCTGGGAGATACCCTCGCCATTATCGCACACGGCTATAAGGACAAAGGGTTCTTCCCGCAGGGTCGTAGGATTGATGGAGGCCTTGATGGTCGTGCTGATGGTCAAGCGCGGCTCGGCAATCTTACCCATGGAAAGAATGGCGTTCTGGATAAGATTGAAAAAGACCTGTTCGAATTTGACCTCCTGCCCCATAACCTCAATAGTCTGCTGGGTATCGAGCTGCAGATAGAGGCCAATGTCGGAGAGGGTCATCTGCGACTCGAAAAAGTTGAGGATATCGAGAATGATGACGTTGATGTTCACCGGGACCATGGTATCCCTGGCCTTGCTGGCGAAGCTCTTCAGGCTGTTGATGATGCTTGAGGCCTTGTTCACCCGATCAATGATAATACTGAGATTTTCTTCCAGCATCTTATGGTTTTTCAGAGGATCCTGCATGGCCTTCAGACCGTTTCTGGCAAGCAGGAGGATGGCATTTAACGGCTGGGTCAATTCGTGGCCGATACCGGCGGCCATTTCTCCCAGGCTGGCGAGGCGGGCCGAGTGGGTCAGCTGATCCTGAACCTCGCGCATCCTAGCCATCATCTTGTAAAAATCGCTTTTGTCCGAGGCGATAAGCATGTGCAGCACCCGTCCCGACTCGGTAACATAGGTTGAACCCTTGAGGGTTACCGGAATCTCCCGACCGCCAACCGCCCGGAGATTGGTCTCGATGATTTGAAATTCCCCGTCAGCCAGGGCCTCGCGAATCATTGTACAATTTTCCCGATCGACCAGGTCGGATAGATTGAGAGGTTCATTCTTATTGAGGACATAGCCGAGACAGCGGGTAAATTCGTTGTTACACTGGACCACATACAGATCCTTGTCGAGGAGGAAAAACAACTCGGCCAGGCTCGTGAGAATCTTGTTGGTAAATTCCTTACCTGCCTGTAGTTCCTCATGTTTTTTCAAAACCCGGATAACCAGATCGGTCTTCTGTTTTTCGAGAAGTTTGACCAGGCTGTTTTCTATGTTTTCCGGATCTTGCCGTTTGGGCAATTCCTGTTTGCGGTCGTCCACGGATTCCTTCTTTGTCACCTTTTTTCTCCATTGCCCTGATTTTTGCTCGGGACCTGTCACCATTTCTGCACATAGTCTATTTCTACGGGAAATACAATAGCATAACTGTTTAAGAGAGTCTTTTCCGGCACCAAAGCTATACAGCCTTGGTCGGTGGTATTGGTTATTACGACTCCTACCTATCATATATTCATCTAATATCTATTTGTAATAATTACATATAATAAAACATTTCCGGAGATTTTCCCTTTGGCCCGAAAGTTGCTTTTAATAGTGACAAGGAACTGGTACGGGCCTCTACCGGCACACCGGAACTGTAGGCTGAGGGAAATTTCTAAAAGGTCGCTTGACGGATTCAGGTTTAAATGATGACGGAAAAGATAAAAAAAGAAGAGCCGCAGGCATTGAGGATCGAACAGGTGGCTCTCCTATGCGGCGTCTCCGTAGCCCGAGTTGACAACTGGATCGAGAAAAACGGCCTCAAATTCATTGTCTCGCTAGGAGAGTTAAAGGTACGACAGGAAGATCTCGTAGGGTTTCTCATGCACTACAATATGCCCATCCCAGGAGGTATCCTGCCTATCAACTCAAAAAAGGTTCTCTTCATCTGTCCCGGCAAAAGAGGCAGAAAGGCCGGAAATAAGTTTTTCCGACTGTTCTCCGAACAGTTCAGCCGAAAGGCCAACTGCTTCATGGACAGTGTCACATTTGGCAAGGGTGCGGAATATAAAATCCTTACCTTTCTGCCCGATCTCATCCTGGCGGACGCGGTGAATGGTGACGAAGAGGCGCTGAACGTTATCCGTTTTGTCAAAAGTATCGGCGGCATGCGGGCCGTAGCCCTGGTACGACGTAATCTGGCCGGGGCGAAAAGGGAGCGGATACTCGCTGCCGGTGCCAATGCGGTGGTGGAACGAAATACGGCCTGGGATGAACTCCTTGCCTGTTTCAACAGGGTCTTCAACTCCCTCGGCGACAACCCCTCACGGTAGCTGGTCGGGTTGCGCAGTTTTTAATAACATAACAGATTTTTACAAACAGTTCCAAGCAGATAAGAGCGAAGCCGAATGGAAACCACCCAATACAAAAGAGTCTGGCTGCGATTGACCGGGGTCTTTTGTCTTCTCATCACCGTGCCGGTGGCGATTCTGGTTCTGGTTACCACCAATAGCCTGAGGGATGCGGCGATCAACAAGATCGAGGTATCTCTTGGCCGGCTCATCGAACACAAAAGGGATGTGGTCAACCTTTTTTTGAAAGAAAAAGAAGATCTCCTCACCATGATGGTCGGCATGTATCCCATTACCTACCTCGGTCGCCAGGAAAATCTCGACAACCTCTTTATTGCCGTCAATAAAACCGGCAGTATAGTCGATCTGCACGTCATTGATTCTTCCGGCAAACAATTGGCCTATGTCGGGCCTTACGCCCAAAGCCTCATCGGCAAAAATTACTATGATGCTCAATGGTTTCAGGATGTCCTTATCAACGGTAGCCATGTCAGCGATGTTTTTCTCGGTTTTCGCAATGTCCCCCACTTCATTGTAGCGGTCGCCGATCCTCTGAAAACCTATGTGCTGCGGGCAACTATTAACTCGGAACAATTTAATCGACTCCTCCTCAGTTCGCAGATCGGCCCGCACGGCGACTCCTTTATCGTCAATCGAGAGGGTACCCTGCAAACCCCCAGCCGGGCAGGGCTCAGCGAATTAAACAGTGAAGACAGGCTCTTGCTCGAACACCACGAAGGAACCACCATTGTCAAAAGAGATGAAAACGTTGTTGTGCCGGGCGACGACAAGGTCGTGACCGATTTAGGCAAAACGTCGATAGTCAAAAGAGGAGAGAGTATCGTCGCCACCAGATGGGTGAAAGACGGCCAGTGGTGCCTCATTGTCAAGGCCTTGATCGAGGATTCGCTCGGGCCATTCTATAAGGTCCGCAATAACATCATCATTGTCATTATTGTGACAAGTGCTGTCTTCCTAGCCATTGCCGTACTTTTCGCCAACTATTTTCTGCAAAGGATCGAAAAAGAGGATCGCAACAGGGCTGAACTTGGCCACCAGATGGTACAGATGGAAAAAATGGCGACAGTCGGCAGGCTTGCCACCGGCATCGCCCATGAGATCAACAATCCGCTGCAGATCATTACCAGTCAGGCCGGTTGGATCGGCGAATTGCTGCCTGAGGAAGAGCCGGACAAGGTCAAACATCTTGAGGAATATCAAAAAGCAATCGAGCAGATCAAGCACCATGTGCGCCGAGCCGGGACTATTACCCACAGGCTCCTCGGATTTTCTCGCAAGATTTCGGCGGAAAAACAGAATGTCCACCTCAACGAACTGATCGAAGAGACCATCTCCTTTGTTGAAAAGGAAGCCGAGTACAACAACGTTTCAATCGTCAGAGAATATACCGAAAATCTCCCCGGCACCATGACCGATGGTCCACAGCTGCAGCAGGTATTTCTCAATCTCATCAATAATGCGATTGATGAAATCGGCCAGGGCGGGATTATCGAGATCCGCACGGCGATCGAGAGAAACACAAAACTGGTTGCCGAGTTCGCCGATAATGGCCACGGCATCAAGCCGGAAAACCTGAAAAGAATCTTCGATCCCTTTTTTACCACTAAGGACCCGGGCAAGGGCACCGGCCTTGGTCTCTATATCAGTTACGACATTGTCAAAAAACTTGGCGGGACAATAAGTGTCGCCAACAGAAACAGCGGGGGTGCGGTCTTTACCATCGTTCTGCCGATCATCAACGTCGACTAATCGGCAATCGGGACGAGGGAAGCTTTCGCAAAAAGAAATTATTAACCAAAAAGGAGAAATACCGTGAGAGAATTTAATGTGCTGGTAGTCGACGATGAGCAGGAGTTTCTCGATATCACCGTTAAAAGACTGGAAAAACGAGGGCTGAAGGTGCAGGGGGCCGAAAGTGGCGAAAAGGCCCTGCAGATCCTTCTGCACAGTTCCACCGACGTCGTTCTGCTCGATGTAAAAATGCCGGGCATAGACGGTATCGAAACCTTGCGTCGTATTCGCAGCATGAAACCTCTGACCGAGGTGGTGCTGCTGACCGGTCATGCCTCCGTCGACTCGGGAATTGAAGGCATGAAACTGGGCGCCTTTGATTATCTGATGAAACCCATCGAACTTGAGCCTCTTCTCGAGAAGCTGGCTGACGCCTACGAAAAGAAACGATTGCATCAGGAAAAAATAGAACAAGCAGAAATTAAGAGGAATATGTCGAAGCCCGCTTGATCCGCCTTCCAGGCGGAGTATTTCGAGCTTGATTGTATTCTGTAAATATTACTTTAACTTGAAGAGGAGTGCATTATGAGTTGTTTCAAAGACTTTTACAACCTGATGGTGCAGGGGTCGCAGGAATATGCCCGCTGGGACCTGGAGATGTCAACCAACATTTTGAAGAGTCGCAAGAGGAAGGGTGTTCTCCTCCTCATGCTACTGCCGATACTCATCGGTGGCATTGCTATTGCCGCTGGCGACGGGTCCGGATTACCCAGTGTTCTTGGCGGAAAGTCGGCATACATGCCGTCCTACTACACCAACTTAATCTTTTTCGCCTCGATCTTTGTCGGGGTTTGCGCCGGTCTTATCACCGGCTGCATCGGCGCCGGTGGCGGTTTCATCATCGCCCCCGCTCTGATGAGCGCCGGGGTCAAAGGTATTTTAGCGGTCGGCACCGATCTCTTCCATATCTTTGCCAAGGCGATCATGGGCAGTGTACTGCATCGCAAACTCGGCAATATCTCGGTATCGCTGGCAGTGACCTTTCTTGTCGGCTCGCTGGTCGGAGCGACACTCGGCGGCATGCTCAACCGCTACCTCTATGACCTCAACCCGGTGTTGAGCGATATGTTCATCACTGCGGTGTATGTCTTCATCCTCGGTTTTTTGTCCTTTTATGCCCTCATCGACTACTTCAAGGCGAGAAGAGGTGAAGCCAAAGGCAAAAAGGTGGTGGAGGGTGAAGAAATCGCGCCGATGGGCAAAAAGGTACAATCGGTACATATCCCGCCGATGCTGACCTTCGACGAAGGTGTCACCCCCGGTGGCCGTAAAATTTCGGCAATTTTCCTGGTGGTGGCCGGTCTCATCGTTGGCCTTGCCGCCTCGATCATGGGCGTCGGTGGTGGTTTTCTTACCTTCCCGATCTTTGTCTACGGCCTCGGCGTCTCGTCGATGACCACCGTCGGTACCGACATTTTCCAGATCGTCTTCACCGCCGGTTACAGCGCCCTCAGTCAGTACGCCCTCTACGGTTTCGTCTTCTACACCCTGGCCATGGGCATGCTGCTCGGTTCCCTCATCGGCGTACAGATCGGTTCCCTCGTTACCAAGGTTGTTCCGGGCATCATGATCCGCGGCTTTTTCGCCTTGGCGGTAACAGCCGGTTTTATCAACCGCCTCTTCGCCCTGCCGGAAAAACTGCAGAGCCTTGGCATTATCAAGATCACCAAGGAACTTGGCGATCTTTCCAACACGGTAGGCAATGTCTTGTTTTTCATCGTTATCGGTGCCTTTGCCATCTGGGTATTCTACGCATTTTTCAGTAATGTTTCCAAATTGAAAACGGAGGGCAACTAATATGAGCATGCAAGCAAAACTCAAAACCCGCGGCATCATCATGCTGCTGACCTTCTTCATCCTCCTGGCGGTCATCTTCAGCCCGGTTTTCCCTGGAAAGATCAATGGTCTTGATTTTATGGACAATCTATTCAATATGATCTCCAAAGGTTCATCATACTTCATCCCCGAATCGATGAAGAAAAGTGAAAAGTATGCCGGTAAGACAATCGAGGTTAAACTAAAATTCGACGATGAAAAAAGGGTGGCCGAGACAGCTAAACAGCTTGCCGGCACTGGTGCACAGGTGACGGCTTCCGGCAAAGATTTGGCAATTAAAGGGGATGTGGGTCAGATTCTCAAGGCCAGTCTCATTGATTCCGACTTTATGTTCAAAAACGATGGCAAGCCGGTCGCCGAAAAATACGGTTTCTCAGAAAAACAAGCCATGGTCAATTGGCATATCTTGTTCAAAAAAATCAGCACCGATCTGACCAAACAGGAGAAGTTTGCGGATGCTAAGCCCTTTGCTGATGTCCAGAAAAAGGCTTTGGAGCCGGCCTATAACTACTATGGTGTAAAGGCCGAAGACTGGAAGGAAAAAATAGCGATGGTGTGTTTCGCTCTAGCCTTTTATGTGTTCTATACCGTATGGTATGGTTTTGGACTCATGTACCTCTTTGAGGGACTTGGCCTGAAGATCGGTCATTAACACCCGGTTCGACAACAGGGCGGGCCAGGTAAGGGATATTTAACCGGGACCCGCCCTTGCTCGAAAGGGTAATATATGAAGAAGATATTCAATTATTTAAAGTACATATTTTCATCAACTCCCCCAGAGGAGCCTCTCGACCCCGAGGAACTCAAGGTAAGTTTCAAGCGCCGTTACGGCAATTTCCGCAGTCTTCTCACCGCCAATAACAACGCTCTGCAGGCCATGGCCGAGCTGGAGAAAATTTACTACAGCGGCGATTCCTACCGGATGGCAACGATTCGTTCCAAGGTCACCACCATCCTCGTCAATGTCTATAAAATGGTCCGCAATCTCAGAGAGATGGCGGATGGCAGATACCAAGACCTGGAGACGATCTTCGAGCAAATCGGTCACGATCTCGTGGCGATCTTAGAACAAAAACCGGCCCGCCATGAAGGGCCTTTCATCCTGCCGCTCGCTGAAATCGGCAGAGGGCAGAGGAGCCAGACCGGCGAGAAGATGGCGAATCTCGGTGAGGTTGCCGCCATCCCCGGTCTTATGGTCCCGGCAGGCTTTGTCGTCACCGCCTCGGCTACCGGTCATTTTCTTACCACCACTCTGCTCGACGAAATCAATCGCCGCCTGCAGATTCTCGACCCTGACGACCTTGACCGCCTCTTCCAGACCTGTGAAGAAATAAAAAAAATAGTGAGAGAAAGCCCCCTGCCCCGCGATCTCGAAGAATTGCTGCATGTCCATTACGGTCGCCTTGAAAAACTGACCCATGCCGGAGTTAAGGTAGCCATGCGCTCAAGCGCCATCGGTGAGGATTCCGCCGGAGTCTCCTTTGCAGGGCTGTATCGCTCGGTTTTACACATCGACAAGGAGTCCCTTGCCACAGCCTATAAAGAGGTCATTGCCGGAAAATACGGCACCAAGGCCGTCGCCTACAGGCGCAAGCGGGGCTACCGCCATGAGGATATCGAGATGTGCGTCGGTTGCATGACCATGATCGACGCCCTAGTCAGCGGAGTAACCTATTCCAGCGATCCTTCCGGCGATGAAAACGAGACCATCCGCATCAACGCCGTGTCCGGCCTTGCCACCAGCGTGGTTGATGGCACCAGACCCACCGATCTCTATCTGGTCAGTCGAGTAAAGCCCCATACCCTGGTGTATAGCGAAATCCGCCAGGATCGCGACAATTCGGCAAATCCCCATGCCGCACCCTCTACCCTCACCTATGGCCAACTGAAAAAGCTGGCAGAGACGGCCATGACGCTCGAGCAGCATTTCGCTGCACCCCAGGATATCGAATGGTCTTTTGATCATCAGGGAAGGCTTTTTATCTTACAGAGCCGGTCGATTCCTTTCCATCACCGACAAATCGCCGAGCAACCCAAGGAAATTACGGACGGTGGGGATGGTGGCGAAGAGCCCATTCTCTTCGGAGGGATTTGCGCTTCCAAAGGTATTGTCTGCGGCGAGGTAATGCGGATCGACTCGGTAACCCAATTACAAAGTTTCCCGCAAGGTGCGGTGTTGCTGGTTGAACATCCGCTGCCGGAATGGGCGCCCCTGCTTGGTCGAGCGGCGGCATTGATCGCCGGGCATGGCAGCGAGGCCGGGCATCTGGCCACCGTGGCCCGAGAATTTGCCATCCCCGCTCTCCTTAATCTGCCGGAGGCGCTGACGACCCTCGGTAACGGCCAGACCATCACCGTCAACGCCGCGGCCCGGGCAATTTACAGCGGTTGCCGGGAAGATCTGCTGCGAGCCAGGGAGGTAAAAAAAGACATCATGGCCGGCAGCCCGGTACAGCGCCTCGTCACCGAGACCCTGCAGCATATCACGCCGCTCAATCTGAGCGACCCGGCCTCACACCAGTTTAAATCCAAGTGGTGCGAAACCCTCCACGACATCACCCGGTTTTGCCACGAGAAATCGGTGACCGAGATGTTCAATTTTGGAGAAAAACACCATTTCCACGAGGGTGCGGCCAAACGGCTGGTCGGCAAGGTGCCACTCGAATGGTGGGTGATCGATCTGGCCGACGGTTTTCAGGAAGGCGCCGACGTCAGTGGTTCGACGGTGCGGGTCGAGGAAATTGTCTCGGTGCCGATGCAGGCGATCTGGCGCGGCATTTCCGCCTTCCCCTGGGAAGGACCACCGCGGGTGAGTATGCGGGGATTCGGGGCCATTATTTTTCAATCGGCCATGCGGCCGGACCTTGATCCGGCGGTAGCCTCGAACCTGACCACTAAAAATTATTTTCTCATTTCAAAAAATTTCTGCAATCTCAGCGTCCGTCTGGGGTATCATTACGCGATGATCGAGGCGTATCTCAGCGACCTCCTCACCGAGAATTATGTAACTTTTCGTTTCAAAGGAGGGGCAGCGGACATGCGACGCAAGGCGGTGCGGGCAAAACTTTTGGCCGAGATCCTGGAGTCCTTCGATTTCCGTATCGAACTGAGGTCCGATGCGCTGCTGGCAAGGATCAAGAAGCGGCCAAGGGGTTTTCTTGAAGAGCGCCTGCAGATCCTTGGGTATCTGACCCTGCACGCTCGCCAGCTTGATATGGTCATGGACGATCCACACATGGTCGAAAGATATAAGCAAAAATTTCTGACGGACATTGCCGAAATGCTTGCCCGCCGTGATCCATTAATCCAAGGAGAGGCTGGAAATGGCGAAGAACAACAAAGTGTTGCTGGTTGACGACGAGGCCGATTTCCGTGAAATCATGGGCTCTTTTCTCAAACGGCGGAAAATCGCCTACGAAACCGCGGGTGGATGCATGGAGGCATTAGACTGGCTGGGGCAAGACCACTTCAATGTGGTGGTTATGGACGTGGTCATGCCCGGCCTCGACGGACTCAAGTGTATGGCCGAAATGAAAAAGCTCCAACCCGAACTGGCGATCATTATCCTCACCGGCAATGCCTCGATCAACACCGGGGTCATGAGCATGAAACAGGGGGCCTTCGACTTTTGCATGAAACCGGTCGATTTCGAAGAACTGCTGGAGAGGATCATCCTCGCAGGGGAGAAAAGTGGTTTAAGGGCAACACCACAGTGAGGCCTTATCCAATTTGACAATGAGCTTGGCTGTGGTTCCACCGGCAAGGACCGTTTGCTTTTCCCGCTCCTGCCTTTCCCCTCTCAGTCCCATGGCTACCGCAGCATAACGGCCCTTACCCAGTTCGCCAAGAATCGTTCCGGCCACCGACAAACCCCAGCTGGTTTTTCTGTTGATCCGTTCTCGACCGATGGAGTGAGCGTGAAGCAGCGCCTCGGCACGTTGAAATAAGTGGTCTGTTTTGCTGTCCATTCCGATGGCCGCATGGAACAGGGTGATTGTGTGCTGCTCCTGTCCGGCGAGAATATAGCCGACATGATCAACCGCCCGGAGTGAATTCTCCGAGTTATCGAGGCATACTAGGACGTTTTTCCTTCCCGGTTCGAGTTCAGGGCAAATCCACAACGGGGTTGTGCAACAACTGTCTTTGATAATCGCCTGGAGGGTTTCGTCGGCCGGACGTTCGAACATCCACTGCAAGGAGTAAGCCGCCCTCCTCCCGAGGACGATGGCATCATAGAGCCCCCGCGAACCTTCACCGAGAATATCCTTGACCTTGCCGTAACGCTCGGCAAAGGTCTTGGTCATCATATGCTCTATGGCCATTTTATGCTGACCGAGCATCTCCTTAGCCTTGAAGATCGCCCTCCTCGCCTGAACCGTGACCCGGCCCTCGATACCCTCGTCCGGGCCCTTCCACATCTGGTTCAAGGTTTTCGCCATTGCGCTGTCGTCGGTCCGGCAGATGTGGAACAGGGTGACCTGCTGCTCCCCGATGGTATTAAAAAATGAACAGAGGAAGCGGACCCCAAAGAGATGTTCGATATCATTACTTATAGTGACAAGAAAGTGCTTTTTCATACGTTCAAGTGTTGTTTGTAATTGGCAAGGAGAGGCTGCCAACCTGACAAAACCAGCGTCACGAGCCTTCTCTCAATCCTCCAGTTCTGCCTTGGCAAGATCAATATCGAGGTCATAGGCCCCCTCCTCGCTGTTGAACTTCATGGTAAATCCGGCTTTTTTCCCCAGTCGCTGCATCTGGGTATTCTCCCGCAGAACAGTGCCCCAGACCCTCTCCACTCCCTGCTTCTTGGCTGCCTTCAGGAGATTGACAAGCAAGGCGGCTCCCACTCCCTGCCCATGCCAGGGATCACCGACCATGATGGAAAACTCGGTATGCGACAGATCCGGGTCGGCAATGACCCTCGCCACACCCAGCATTTTCTCTGTCGGCGAAGAAAGATCCAAGGCGACCAGAGCGAGATGCCGGTCGTAGTCAACCTGGGTGAGCATAGCCAACAACTCCGGGGTCAGTGATTTCATGTGGCGAAAGAAGCGATAATAGACACTGGTGGGCGACAGGGTTTTGAACAGCTCGGTAAAGAGTTCGGCGTCCTCAGGTTGGATGGGGCGAATAGCCAGCCGCAGCCCGCTCCTGGTGGTGGTGCATACTTCATATTGCACTGGATAGGGGCTGATCACCAGGTGCAAGGGGGACGGTTGCGGCGACGGTCGCAAGAGAATTCGGGCGTCCACCACTACCGGTATACCGTTTTTGACAATCACCGGATTCATGTCGAGTTCGGCAATTTCCGGAATATCGATCGCCAATTGCGAGAGCTGCAGCAGCATTGCCTCAAGAGCGGCCATATCGATCGGCGCACGGTTACGATAGCCGCTCAGAAGTTTGGCAACCCGGGTCTCCTCGACAAGCCGGCGAATCAGCAGTCCATTGAGCGGCGGCAGAGCGAGAGCCCGATCGCCGATGATCTCGCTATAAACACCGCCACTTCCAAACAACAGTACCGGCCCGAAAAGATCGTCCCGCTTGATCCCAAGCAACAGTTCGAAATCGGGCCGGGCAAGATACGGCTGCACGGTGACGCCCTCAATGCGGGCGTTTTCAGAAACGCGCTTTGCCCCGGCCATGATTCTGGCATAGGCTGCACGCACTTCCCCGGCATCACGCAGATCGAGGTGCACTCCGTCGGCCTCGGTCTTGTGGGTGATATCCGGTGAGAGGATCTTTAAAGCCACCGGCCAGCCGATCGCCTCTGCCACTGCCACCGCAGCCTCCGGCGAATCGGCCGTTCGCGTCGGATTGACATGGATGCCGTAGGCCAAAAGAAGCTCTTTGCTCCGCGATTCGCTTAAAAACCCGCCCTCGGCAAGATCGGTCGCCGCGACAATCGCCTTTGCCGTCGCCCTATCAAAGAACAGCTGGCGTTGCGATCGCGCTGGAATCTCTTTCAGCATTTCGAGGTTGCGGGTATGCTGGACCAGGGTCGCAAACGCTTGCACCGCTCGTTCGGGAGTGGCGTAGGTGGCAATACCGGCATCGTTTAGGAACTGTACCGCGCCCGCCACATCCCGACCGCCCATCCATACCGCAAAGATGGGGAAAGGCCGTCCTTTCAAATCCTGCACCAGCCGCTTGGCAACCGCCAGGGGATCGGTCAAGGCCTGGGGCAGAAAAATGACCATCAGGCCATGCAGCTCACCTTCTTTGGAGAGAATTTCCATTACCTGGCCATACCGATCGGCGCTGGCATCGCCCATGATATCCACCGGATTGCTGTGACTCCAGTGTTGCGGCAGGATCTCATTTAAGGCTTTCAGGGTAGCAGCGCCAAGGACGGCCGGTTCCAAACCATGACGGACCATGGCGTCGACCGCCATGACACCGGGTCCGCCACCATTGGTCATTACCGCCAGCCGGGGGCCGGCGGGTCGTGGTTGTTTGCCGGTCAATTCGGCACTATCGAACAACTCCTCAATGGTATCAACCCGTATCACCCCAGCCCGCCTGAAAGCCGCGTCATAAATGGCATCCTCGCCTGCTAGGGCGCCGGTATGGGAGGAGGCCGCCTTGGCTCCGGCGGCACTGCTGCCTGCCTTAAGGACAATGATCGGCTTGATCCGCGATACCGCACGGGCGGCGCTCATGAACCTTCTGATGTTGGAAAGCTGTTCAATGTAGAGAAGGATGCTTTTCGCCGCCGGCTCTCTGCCCAGGTAGTCGATCATATCACCGATATCAACGTCGAGCATCGAACCGATACTGACGAAATGACTGAACCCGATCCCCACCTGGAAGGACATATCAAGGATGGCCGTACAGATTCCGCCACTCTGCGAGACAAAGGCCAGATTGCCGAGATTGGGCATATCGGCGGTAAAACTGGCGTTCAGTTTCGCACAGGGTGCCATGATCCCCAGACAGTTTGGTCCGAGGATGCGGATTCCTCCCGCCAAGGCAGCCCTGCGTATCCGCTCTTCCACCTGCCGGCCGGCTTCCCCGGTCTCCTTGCCCCCGGAAGAGATGACGATAGCTGCCTTGACACTGGCGGCCGCACATTGGTCGATAATCTCGGGCACCTGGTGAATCGGCACTGCCACGACCGCCAGATCTACCTTGGTGTCGACTTCGCCGATAGTAGGTGCGGTCGGTAATCCCATGATCTGCAGATACTTGGGATTGATCGGCAGCAATCGACCGGTAAAGCCGCCACGGATAAGATTGTGCATCAGGGCCGTACCGATTCGCCCCGGCTGCTCACTGGCACCGATTACCGCAATTGACTCCGGATGAAAGAACTTATCGAGATTCCGGATACCCATACCATCTCTCACTACGATCGATAATCGGCATTGATTTTCACGTAATCAAGCGAAAAATCACAGGTCAAAACCTCCGCACAGGCCTTGCCGTCATATAAATCGATAGTGACGGTAATCTCTTTTTCCTTGAGTACCTTGCTGGCCGCGGCCTCAGCATCCTTTCCGACCGCGAGGCCGTTTTTAACAATCAGCACATCGCCGAAAGCGATATCGACATGGTCGGGTGAGAATTTCACTCCCGATCGTCCCATGGCCGCGAGAATCCTGCCCCAGTTGGCGTCTTCGCCAAAAAAAGCGGTTTTAACGAGACTCGAGGTGGCCACGGTTCTGGCGATCTGTTCGGCCTGATCCTCCTCCTTGGCACCACACACTCTGATGGTGATGGTCTTGGTTGCCCCCTCGCCATCAGCGACAATCTGCAGAGCGAGGTCTTTCAAGACGAGTTCCAGGGCATTTTGAAAAGTTTGCCGATCAGCCTCCGAATCACCATCGATCCAAGGATTTTCCGCGGCGCCGTTGGCCATGACCAGAACCATATCGTTAGTACTGGTATCGCCGTCGACGGTGATGCGGTTAAAGGTGCGCTCGACCCCTTTGACCAGTGATTTATGGAGTTCCGGATAGTTAATGCGCGCATCGGTGACGACAAAGGCCAGCATGGTCGCCATATTGGGCATGATCATCCCCGCCCCTTTGGCCATTCCCATGATTTTAATTTCCTTCTTGCCGATGGTGACTGTAGTTGAGGCGATTTTCCGAACCGTGTCGGTGGTCATGATGGCTTTGGCTACCAGTTCGAAATTGTCTGCATTAAGACTCTCGGCGAGCCCGGGAATGCCTTTTTCAAAGGCCGCCAGGTTAAGCTGTTCGCCGATCACTCCGGTCGAGGCCAGTTGAATCATGGCTTCGGGAATGTTCAGTTTGGCCGCCAGCATCGCACTGGTCAGGCGAGCCGCCTCCATACCTTTTTCCCCAGTGCAGGCGTTGGCACAACCGCTGTTGACCAGGATGGCCTGGGCTCGGCCGGCCTTAAGCCGCTCTTTGTCGAGGACAACCGGTGCAGCCTTGACCTGATTGGTGGTGAACACCCCTGCGGTAACGCAGGGGGTATCGCTTACTATAAGTCCGAGATCCAGCCTATTGGCATAGCGAATGCCGGATTCAATGGCGGAAAAAGAAAACCCCTTGATATTCATACGAAATGATCCTTTGATGACAAAAAATATACGGCCAGGGCGGCAGCTTCCGGAAACCGATCCGAACGGCGAGAAAAAACCGTAAGAAAACCGTTGCCGAACCGAAACAATAAAATAAATCTACCACTTATCCGACTGATTATGCTACTTTAAAATGGAGAGATCAAGCTGAGAGATTCTCTCTTTGGCAAACGCTGCAATTTCTATGAGCTCTTTGTAGGGTGCACTTTGTGCACCATCCTTTTTCCATGGTGCACAAAGTGCATCCTACAGAACAAATACATTTTCATGAATGCAACTTAGAATAAGCAGGATTTTCACTTGAATTATTCCCTTTTTTCAACGGTATTGCTCCTGGCCGATCTGGTTATCCGCATCGGATTATCATTTCGGGTAATCATGCGTAAGCGCCCCTATGGTGTATCCCTGGCATGGTTGGTGGTCATCCTCTTGATACCTTTTCTCGGCGGCTTTTTCTACCTGCTGTTCGGCGAAAATCGGATACCCGAGAGACGTACCGAGCGCGCCAGAGTGTCCTACAAATATTACCAGCGCTGGCTGAAAACCCTCCGACAACGCGCTCCGGTTTCCTGGACCGGTCTCAATCCCGAATGTGCGCCTCTGCACCGCCAGGCGGAAACCCTGGTCGGTTTGCCGGCCATGGCAGGCAACAAACTCACCCTCATTACCAACCCGGAAGAGATCACCCGTTCGATCATCGTCGAAATTGAAGGGGCCGTTTCGACCTGTCATTTGCAATTTTATATCTGGCAGGAGGGTGGCTTGATAGACAGGGTCATAGATGTTTTAATCGCCGCCGCCGCCCGGGGCGTTACCTGTCGCCTACTCCTCGACGCCATCGGCAGCCGTGACTTTCTCGGCAGCACAACGGCTGCAAGGATGCAGGAGGCCGGTATAAAGGTTCGAGAATCGTTGCCGGCGGGGCTGATCAAGGCCCTCTTTTCCCGCATTGATATCCGCAACCATCGAAAGATAGTGGTAATCGACGGGAAGATAGCTTTTACCGGCAGCCAAAATATGGTCGACCCGGAGGTTTTTAAAAAAGATGCCGGGGTGGGAAACTGGATCGATGTGATGGTCAAGGCGGAGGGACCGGTCGTCGAGAGCCTTGCCGGCACCTTCATCAGTGATTGGTATCTTGACTCCGAGGAAGACGAGTACCAAAGCGAATCGCTGCAGAAGGATATCGAAACAGTTCGGCAAAAGGGCGATATCCACCCCCTGCCCAGCGCCGGCCAATGCCCGGTCCAACTTGTTCCTTCCGGTCCGGGATTTGCTCCGGAAACCATTCACAGCCTGTTGCTCACCACCATCTACGCGGCGCGCAAAGAACTGATCATGACCACCCCTTACTTCATTCCCGACGAGCCCCTGCTTATTGCCTTGAAGGCAGCCGCCCAGCGAGGGGTTCAGGTAACCATCATCGTACCGCAAAGAAATGACTCCAGGCTGGTCCACTATGCCAGCCAGGCCCGCTTCGAGGAACTTGCCGAATCGGGGGTGAGAATCCAGCTTTTCCATGGCGGACTGCTGCACTCGAAGACCATAACCGTTGATCGGAACTTTGCCCTTTTCGGTTCCGTCAACCTCGATATGCGCAGTTTCTGGCTGAATTTTGAAGCCACTCTGTTCATTTACTGCGAAGATTTCACTAACCGGCTTTTGGCCGTGCAGAAGAGCTACCTCGATCAATCGCTGGCCCTCGACTTGACAACTTTTTGCCGCCGAGGAAACCTCACAAAATTCAAGGAAAATGCATGCTTACTGGTGTCACCACTCCTCTGATACCGACCCGGATACTGCTGCTCTCCGACATTCACGGCAATTATCCGGCACTGGCAGCCATCGATCAAGAATTGGACGCCGCGACTTTTGACTCTATCGTCAACTGTGGCGATTCCCTCGTTTACGCCCCTTTCCCCAATGAAACACTGGGCTGGCTGCTCCGCCATAAGGTCATTTCCATCCTTGGCAATACCGACAAGAAGGTCATCGACATTCTCAAAGGTCAACCGTTCAAAAAACCAAAAAATCCGGAAAAACGCATCATGTATTCTTCCACCGCCAAGGCCCTTGACGAGGCAGGACGCCGCGCCCTTTTAACTTTCGGTGAATCGGAATCCCTTGTCCTGCACGATTCATCAAAAAAACAGCATCGCCTGGGTGTTTTCCATGGCAGCCCCACCGACCCCGAGGAATTCTTATTTGCCGATACCCCGGACGACCGGTTCCATGAACTTGCCGCAACTGTCGATTGCCGGATTGTCGTCACCGGTCACTCGCACAGTCCGTATCATAAGTTCCTCTCCGGCGTCCATTTCATCAATCCGGGATCGGCGGGAAGGATGTTCGATGGCGATCCGCGGGCAAGTTGTGCAATTCTCGAAATAGCGGAGGAGCGCGTCGAAGTCCACCACCTCAGGATAGGATATGACATAGCCGAAGTCGTTGCCGCCATACGCCGCCAGCAACTTCCGGAAATCTATGCGACAATGTATTTACAGGGTAGAAAACTGAATTGATCAATTTTTTCAACCTCTACAAACAAGGGCAATCAATATGAGTAAAAAGAAGAGCGACAACAAGGGAAAACATGCCATAGAGGATTTCAGACTCGCCGAGGGAACCGCCGCTGACAACATTCTCACCCAGAATAGCGACGAAACAACAGCTATCAACATTAAAAATTCCCAGCTGCAGTACGAAATAGAGTTAAAAAAACTGCAGATAGAGCTGATGAAACTGCAAAACTCGATGAAGGTCAACGGTCAGCGAGTTCTGGCGATCTTTGAAGGACGAGATGCCGCCGGCAAGGGTGGCACCATAAAGAGGATTACCGCCAATCTCAATCCCCGCAGCGCCCGCGTCGTCGCTCTGATGAAACCGAATGAGACGGAGATGACCCAATGGTATTTCCAACGCTACGTCACCCATCTCCCCTCGGCCGGCGAAATTGTCATTTTCGACCGCAGCTGGTACAATCGGGCCATGGTCGAGCCGATTATGGGCTTCTGCACCGATGAGCAAAACAAACGGTTTCTGAAAGACGTGCCCTTGTTTGAAGAAATGCTGGTCAAGGATGGCATCAAGCTTTTCAAGTTTTATTTTTCCGTCTCAAAAGAGATGCAGAAGGGACGCTTCGATTCGCGCAAAGAAGATCCCTTAAAACAATACAAACTCTCTCCGGTCGACAATCTGGCACAAGAATACTGGAATCAGTACTCCGTCCGCAAGTTCCAGATGCTCTCCGAAACCAACCGGACCATTGCTCCCTGGACAATTATCCGTTCAGACGATAAAAAGAAGGCCCGCCTCAACTGTATGAAACATATTCTCAGCCACTTGGGGTATGAAGACAAGCTGCCACTGGAAAAATTGGAGACCGATCCGAAAGTGGTAATCTCAGGCATCGATGAATTGAAACACATGGAAGACAATTTGATGCGGCCGGAGCAATTGCACGGATAGCACTTCACCCCCCCTCAAAACGAAAAAAGGGGCTGGCACACATGGCGCCAGCCCCCACCAACCTGAAGAGCTTTCGACTTCTAAGCCGTCGTACAACAATAATTAATCCGTTTCCATGTCATGAACGACATAAGGGGCCGTAAAGAAATGGTCAAAATTGTAACAGTTATTTCTTAACGGCCCCTAAGCTTCCTTGCCGCAACACCTCTTGTATTTCTTGCCGGAACCACAGGTACACAGGGCGTTTCTGCCGATCTTATCGACTTCACGCCGCACCGGTTTAGGTGGCTGAGGAGCCTCCCCAGCCGCGCCTCTGTTCAGGCGTAACTGTTCCTGCTCCTGCTTACGGCGACGCTCTTCTTCCATACGCTCGACATCATCCTCACGGACAATACGGACACGCATCAAACTGGATATGGTTTGGGCCTTCACCGTTTCGATCATACTTTGAAACATTTCAAATCCTTCACGTTTATATTCGTTGAGAGGATTTTTCTGACCGTAACCGCGTAGGCCAATGCCTTCCTTTAAATGATCCATAGACAGGAGGTGGTCTTTCCAGTGGCTGTCGACCACCTGGAGGAGTATCAGTTTTTCGATCTGGCGCTGGGTTTCCGGTCCGTTGTTGATATCCTGGGCAGCATAAGCCTGTTTCACAAAATCGAGGGTTTTCTCTCGGAAAGAATCGTGGTTCAGACCTGTTACTTCCTCCTCCGACCACTCCGGAAGAGTATGAAATACCTCCCCCATCCGGGCTTTAAATTCCGGCCATTGCCATTCCTGCGAGTCAAGCCGTTCCTGATAGAATTCGCCGGTCACACCATCAACCAGATCCTCAATCATATCCTGGACTACCTGCACTACATCTTCTCCGACCAAGACATCGCGCCGCTGCCGGTAAATGATCTCCCGCTGCTTGTTCATAACATCGTCATATTCAAGCAGATGTTTGCGGATATCGAAGTTATGACCTTCGACCTTGCGTTGAGCATTCTCGATGGCTCGGGAGATCATGCCATGCTCGATCGGCTCATCCTCTTCCATCCCAAGTTTGTTCATGATGCCGCTGATCCGGTCGGAGCCGAAGATACGCAACAGATCATCCTCAAGAGAGAGATAAAACCTGGAAGACCCCGGATCTCCCTGGCGTCCGGCCCGCCCACGCAGCTGGTTGTCGATCCGCCGCGATTCATGGCGGGAAGTCCCAAGGATATGCAGGCCGCCGACCTCGACAACGCCTGGTCCAAGCTTGATATCCGTGCCGCGTCCGGCCATATTGGTGGCAATAGTTACCTTACCCAGTTGCCCGGCACCGGCGATGATCTCCGCCTCTCGTTCATGATGCTTGGCATTGAGGACCTCATGCTCGACCTTGATCTTTTTCAGCATGGTGGAAATCTTCTCGCTGACGTCGATGGAGATGGTTCCCACCAGAACCGGTTGGCCTTTGGTGTGCAGCTCGCCGATTTCCTTGATCACCGCCCGGTACTTGGCCGCTTCGTTTTTATAGATAACGTCGGCAAAATCAATCCTGACCATCGGCTGGTTGGTCGGCATGACCACGACGTCGAGATTGTAGATCTTCTTGAACTCGGCGGCCTCGGTATCGGCGGTACCGGTCATACCCGCCAGCTTTTTATACATCCGGAAGTAGTTCTGAAAGGTGATGGAGGCAAGGGTCTGGTTTTCCTGCTCGATCTTCACTCTTTCTTTCGCTTCCAGCGCCTGATGCAGTCCATCGCTGTATCGCCGCCCCTCCATGGTCCGACCGGTAAATTCATCGACAATAATAACCTGATTGTCGCGAACAATATAATCGACATCCTTTTTGAAGAGGATATGGGCCTTTAAAGACTGGTTGAGATGGTGGAGTTTCTCGATGTTTATCGGGTCGTAGAGATTATCCACCTCGAGCATCTCTTCGCCGAGAGCAACACCCTCCTCGGTCATGGAAACCTGTTTGGCCTTCTCATCGACGGTGTAGTGCTCATCTATTTTAAATTTCGGGATAATCCGGTCGACGTTTTTATACAAGTCGGTGGAAAGCTCCGCCGGCCCGGAAATGATCAGAGGGGTTCTCGCCTCATCGATGAGGATAGAGTCAACCTCATCGACGATGGCGTAGTTAAAGCCGCGCTGGCAGTAATCGCTCAGCTCGAATTTCATATTATCGCGCAGATAGTCGAAGCCGAACTCGTTATTGGTGCCGTAGGTAATATCGGCCGCATAGGCGGCGCGCCGTTCGGCATCGTTCAGACCATGGATGATTTTTCCACAGTTCATCCCGAGAAAATTGTAAATTTGGCCCATCCATTGACTGTCACGGGCTGCCAGGTAATCATTGACGGTTACCAGGTGCACCCCTTTTCCGCTCAAGCCATTGAGATAGACGGCGAGTGTCGATGTCAGGGTTTTACCTTCACCGGTCCTCATTTCGGCAATTTTGCCCTGATGCAGTACTATTCCACCCAGCAGCTGTACATCGAAATGGCGTTCGCCGAGAACCCGTTTGCCCGCCTCCCGGACCACCGCAAAGGCCTCCGGCAACAGATCGTCGAGAGACTCACCTTTTTCCAGCCGCTCCTTGAACAGTACCGTTTTTGCCGCGAGAGATGCATCGTCCAGGACCTGGATTTCCTCTTCCAGTCCGTTTATCCGCGCCACGAGAGGTCTGAGTTGTTTAAGGTACCTGTCGTTACTGCTGCCAAAAACCTTCGTGAGTATTTTTCCGATCATAGTATTCAGCCTGTTGTGGTATGTAAATCGTCCTCAAATAAGCATTATCAAATGCATATCGTCTCGGAAGCAGGTCTGCTCCCCGTCCTTTGTCGTCCCGAACATTCTTTCACCCAAGGTCCCACCCTATTCCGTTTTCTTCAGGCTCTTCTTTTCCGCCTTGATCACTGGTGGTTCCGGGACTTTGCTTTTCTCCTCGGTGACCAAGGCCTTTTTCTCATAGGTGGGCAGGAGAAGCGATTGCCCGGCCCATACGCCAAGCAGAAACATCCACAGAAAAAGGCAAAAAACGATCACCGCAACACCGGCAATCGCACTTTTAGTCAGCTCAAACCTGATCTTTTTTGCCTGATTTTTTCTTACCGTAGCCATCAGGACCAACCGTTCTACATTCTTTCCGGAGCGGACAAGCCGACCATGTTCAGACCGTTTCTCAACACCCCCTGCAGGGCTTTTATCAGACAGAGCCTGGCCCGACTGAGAGGCAGATCGTCGGTAATAACTTTGTGCTTGTTATAGTAGCTGTGCAACTGGCCGGCAAGCTCCATGAGATAAAAAATGATTTTATGCGGTGCCAACTCCAGGGCACTGTTCTCAACGGTTGCCGGGAAGGTTGACAGGGTTTTCAGCAGTTTCAGCTCTTCCGGCTCAACCAACAGGGCCGTCTCGGTTGTGGCAGGATCGACCTCGGCAAGCCCTTTTTCCGCAGCCTGACGGAGGATTGAACAGAGTCTCGCGTAGCCGTATTGCACATAGTAGACCGGATTTTCTTGGCTCTCCTTGGTTGCTAAAGCGAGATCGAACTCCATCTGGCTATCGGCTTTGCGCATCATAAAGAAGAAGCGGACCGGGTCCACTCCCACCTCGTCGATAAGTTCATCGACTGTGACGAAATTGGCCTTGCGGGTGGACATCTTCACCGTCTTGCCATCCCGGGTCAGCGTAACAAACTGATGCAAAACCACCGTCACCTTGCCCGGATCATAACCGAGAGCGCTGACCCCGGCGAGAACATCCGGTACCGTGGCAATATGGTCGGAACCGAAGATATCGATGAGCCAGTCAAAATTGCGGCGGAACTTTTCCCGGTGATAGGCAATGTCCGGCAATCGATAGGTCGGCTCCCCGGAGCTTTTGATGATGACCCGGTCCTGTTCGTGGCCGAAGGCGGTGGTTTTGAACCACACCGCGTTATCCTTTTCGTAGACATAGCCTTTGTCGCGGAGAATGGCAACGACATCGTCGATATGGCCATTTTCATACAGGGAATGCTCGTTGTAATAGTTGTCGAAAACGATCCCCAGGCGTTCAAGGGTGGCGGAGATATCCTTAAAAATGTGTTCCTCAGCCTGCTTCTTGAACGGAGTCACATCGGCATGGTTCTTGAGAGAATCCCCATGTTCGTCGATAAGTGATTGGGCGATGTCAACGATGTATTGGCCTTGATAGCCATCCTCCGGAAACTCACTCTTTTCTCCCAGCAGCTCCAGATATCTGGCCCGGGTCGACTCGCCGAGAACGCGCATCTGCCGACCGGCATCGTTGAAGTAGTATTCGCGGAAAACATCGTGGCCGGTAGCCGTTAGCAGCCTGGCGATGGAATCGCCAAGAATCGCCTGCCTGCCGTGACCGACGCTCAGCGGTCCAGTAGGATTGGCGCTGACAAATTCGACCATGACCCGGCGCTTGCCGCCGATCGTACTTTTGCCGAAGTTTTCGCCGGCCGCGAAAATTGTCGGAATGAGCCGACGCCACACCTCGGGATTGATGAAGATATTAATAAATCCGGGACCGGCAATATCGACGCGGGCAATAAGGTCGCTATCCTTCGCCAGTTTTTCGACTATGATTTTCGCGAAGTCCCGTGGGTTTTTCTTCTCGGCACCGGCCACAACCAAGGCCATATTGGTGGAGAAATCGCCCATCCCCTCATGCTTGGGAAGTTCGACGGTAAATTTAGCGGCGGCGCCATTTGTCCACAGGCCCTCGGCAACGCCCTGGTCAAAACACCCATCAAGCGCATCTTTCAATCGTGCTCGGATCATTGCTGTTACTCGATATATTCTCGTTGATTATTATTGCCAAGCAGACAAAGCACTTCATAGCTGATGCTTGTCATTCCTTCCGCCAGGTCCTCGGCACTGATGACCTCGCTACCCTGACGACCCATCACAACGACCTCGTCACCGGCCCGGACATCTTCTATTCCGGTTACATCTACCATGCACATATTCATGCAGACCCGGCCGAGCACCGGTACTCGCCGCCCGTGGATCAACACCTGGCCGCGATTGGAGAATAACCGGGAAAATCCGTCCTCATAGCCGACGGGCAAAACCGCCAGGGTAATCGGCCCCTCGGCGCGGTAGGTATGGCCGTAACTGACTCCGCTTCCGGCGGGAAGGGTCTTCACCTGCATGATTCTGGTGACAAAAGACATCGCGGGTATCAAGTTTGCCGCATTTTTATCATCCCCCACACTGCGTCCCGCGGGATGGTATCCGTACAGAGCAATGCCACTGCGCACTATGTCACAGTAGCTGGCGGGGAAATTAAGCACTGCGCCGGAATTAGCAATGTGGCAGATACCGCCGAACCGGCTTTTTATCTCCCGGCAAACCTCGGAAAAGATTTGGTAGCCTCGGGCGGTGCTCGCCGAGCCGGAGATGTCGGCCTCGGGGAAATGGCTCATCATACCGGCTATCCTGATGCCCGGCAAGGTGGCAATCCCGGCAACAAACCCTGGCAATTCGTCCGGCAACCAGCCTAATCGGCTCATCCCCGAATCAATTTTGATATGGACGCCGATTTCCTGCCCCAAGGCCGTCGCCTTATCCGCCAGAAGGCGGGCTGTTTCATAGGTGTATATGACCGGAATGAGGTCATAACGAAAGAGCAGCTCGATATCCTCGGGGAGAAAACCAAGGGTGACATAGATTGCTCCTTTGATGCCCGCCTCTCGGAGGATGACCGCTTCACGTAGTTCGGCAACCCCGAAGGTGCCACAGCCGGCGCGGGCAAAGGCGCGGGCGGCCATAACCATGCCGTGTCCGTAGGCATCCGCCTTGACCATCGCCATCACCGGCACATCCGTCCCGGCGAGGTTCTTGATAACAGTGTAATTGTGTTGCAAGGCCGAGCTGCTTACTCGTATGCAATTAAAGGATTTTTCATTCATGCCGGTAACAACGGGGGTGGGGGAAATTACCGCTTCAGCCATTCTTTCCAGGCGAGCCTGCTGGATAAAAGCAGCGCCCAACCAATGGTGAAATAAAAAAAGCAGAGCAGCTGAACGGGAAAAGAAGAGTTCCGCAAAATAACACCCAAACTCATCATGCACAATACCAATAACCATGTTTTGCTTGAGTAAACCGCGCCGAGGCAGGTACCATCGGCAAAATTGAGAATACGATCGATCCCGCGTCGGGCAGATTTATCGAGTATCCAAAACGACTTAATACTGCCTGCAAGAATTCCCGCGGCAATGATGAGGGGATGAGAGTCGGGAAGTTGATACCAACGATAGCCTCCTTTTACCAGTAAAAGCAGGCCAATGACCGTCCATAGACAGGCGGAGGATAAGAGCAGGGTATTCCTTCGCACCGCCGGTTTGAACCGAGCTATCCCTTTCAGCATCTCCACCCCATCAACACCAATAAGAAAGCCCATCCCCCTTGTTCAGGAGATGGGCTTGTCCATTTCGGATGAGACGTAATCGAACTTAAATTTCGTTTACGGTGATAGCACCCTCGGGGCAGACTTCAACACAGGTCTCACAACCGAGACACTCATCGGCCTCGGCAGGCTCGGCTTTGCCGTCTTCCATTACAAACACCTGAGCCGGGCAAGCAGCTACACATTCCTCGTCGCCGATGCACTTATCTTTGTCAACTATTACCTCAAACATAATTCACCTCCAGAAGTGAGATTTAAAAAAAAGTATTCATGATACTTAATCGTCAGTTCGAACACAGTCCCGAACCCGTCGTCAATATTCGATGTATGCTGTAATTCACGGCCAGATTTTTGTCAAGCAAAAACGGCTTCCGATTGCAAACCGGTTTAAGTCTGTAAACAATATGATTTATAATGTGTTTTCCAAATGTTACACAACAAACAACAGTATTTCAGTGATGGTTGAGTCGTACATATCTCTTGACCGGTCAGTATTTTTTTAGCTATAGTAAGGGTTCTTTTGCGCAACGGTGCGACAATCAGTCGGGCCAGGCAACATACCCGAAATTACCAATTCAACCACCTATAATTATTATAATTTAAACAAAATGAAAGAGAACAAAGGTAAAAAAGTCCTTCTGGCGGAAAAACGCGAGCAGGCAATGATTGAAGGTATTCTCGAGGGCAGCCCGGATGGCATCGGTGTCGTAGTGGTTCGATTGGACTGTGGTTGCCGAAAGATGGCCGCCGTCTCCAAGGAAGGGGATCCGGCCTCAAAAATCATCATGTATCGGGATCAGGCGGAGACTATTTGCGCCAAGTGCAAAGAGGATAACGGCAGCTTCGTGCGCGTCACCGAGTCATTTATTCATTGGGTAGAACCCGCCCCCAGCGAAAAACTCCAGCAGGAGATTAGTCTTAAGGTGCTCGGCTCCAATACCGCCAACTGACCCTTCTTTATTTCCATCCTTTTTCCGGTCGGCGGCAACGTTGCACAAATTTTCCGGCCCATTCCGGTGTGCCATCGGCATGCACATGGGTATATAAGGCCAGGACATTGTTGTAGACCAAGCCATCGCGACCATTGATAAAGCCGGTCCCTCTCTCCATCTTCAAAACCAATTGTTCCTCTGTTCCCCGCCACTCAAGAATTTTTGAATAGCGAAATTCATGCCCTTTCACTTTCTCGCCCACACTATAAAAGGCATTCTCCCTCTCCACCCGAAAAGCCGTGTAGCCGTGCGCCTGCGGCTTTTTTGCCATGGCGAAACGCACGGGAAAGACGCCTGCCAAAGGGAATTCCTCGCCTTCCATCATAATTGAGGTACCGAGGTAGATCAGTCCGCCGCATTCGGCATAGATGGGCATCCCCTGGTCCGCAGCCTTTTTAATCGATAGACGAAACCCGGTGTTGGCCGCCAGCTCCCTGGCCCCGGTCTCCGGAAAACCGCCGCCGATATACAAACCATCAATGGCCGGAAGACCTTCATCCTGCATGGCATTGATGTATATAAGCTCGGCACCCGCCCGTTCCAAGGCCTCGAGGTTTTCCGAATAATAAAACTGGAAGGCCGCATCCTGGAGAACACCGATTCGCACCAAAGACTGCGGTGCCGGACCTTGACCTGCATCGGTCGCTGCCGTATCCGCCAGCGGAGCCATAAGTTCCGTAAATCGGCTAAGGTCGATATTGGTTGTGACCAGATGGGCGAGATAGGTCAGGGCCTCCCCACTGTTCCCGTATTCCTGATGAGGGATCATACCCAGATGGCGCATGGGAAAGATATCCCTTTTCAATCGCGGCACCGACCCAAGTACCGGAATGCCGGTGTATTTTTCCACCGCCTCGGTGATCAGCAAACGCTGGCGCTCGGTGGCAATCTGATTGAGGATAACGCCCCGGATATCCAACCGCTCATCAAACTTCTGACAGCCGAGGACCAAGGCGGCGACCGTCCGGGTGGTCTTGGTGCAATCGACCACCAGAATGACCGGCAGCCCCAGAGTCAAGGCCAGATCGGCTGTGGAATAGCCGCCGGCGGCATTCACCCCGTCAAACAAGCCTCGGTTGCCTTCGACAATGACCCTCTCGGCCGCAGCCGACCGACGAGCGAAGGAATCGATAACGGCAGCTTGCGACATCAGATAAGGATCAAGATTATAGCACTTCCGCCCGGCGGCCAGCTGCAGCCAGCCGGCATCTATATAGTCCGGCCCCTTTTTAAAAGGTACGACCGTATAGCCCTGACGCGCCAATGCGGCGGTGATTCCCACGGCAACAACACTCTTTCCCGATCCCCCGGCAAGGCCGGCGATTACCACTCCTCTTTTCTGCATTACCAGCTATATCCTTTTTTAATCTCAAGCCAGTGGACAACCCGGCGCAACACCGGGCAGCCCCCCATTTTTCTCAATGCCCGGCCTTATTATATTGCCCCCAAGCCTCGGCGTAAAGCGCGTTCAGCCGTTGTTCAAGAAGCAGCCGGTATTCCTCGATACCGTCCGCCTTGAGGTCGGCCGGGACAAAAATCGCTTCCCCATAATAATATTCGATCCGGGAGAACGGTTTGGGAATAACCGTCTTATCCCAGGAATGCACAGTGAAATACCGTTCGGCCGACCACACCATGGGCAACACCGGGGCCCCGCTCCGGGAGGCGAGAAGAATCGCCCCCGGCTGGGCGATTCTCGGTGGCCCCTGGGAACCGTCGGCGACCAAAGCGCAGTTGTCGCCACTGCGGATTGCCCGGAACAGGGCCTTCAGCCCCTCGGTCCCTTTGTTATTCCGTGAACCGCGCGCTGCCGTATAGCCGAATTGCTTCGCCAGCCTGGCAATATATTCCCCGTCCCTGCTGGCACTGACCATCGCGGTAACCCGATAGTCGCGAACAAAATAGAAAAAATAGATAATCGAATAGTGCCAGAAAGAGGCAATAACCGGCTTCCCGGTTTTCTTCGGATCGGGAAAATCATGGGGGATATGGACCCGCACCCGGCAGGTAGAAAACCATAGCCGCATGATGAGGGCAAGAGTGACGGGCACCACCCGCAGCAGTATACTGTTCAACACCCCTTCGGTCATCCGAGTTCAATCTCCATAAGACGAATTTTCTTGATACGGTCGCGCAATGCGGCCGCCTGTTCAAAGGCCAATTCCTTGGCGGCGGTACGCATTTCTACTTCCAGTTTGCGAATCTCTTTCTCCAGATCTTTGATGGAAGAGAAAAAAGGAACGTCCTCTGCCGTAGCAAGCAAGTGTTGCTGGTAATCTTCAACAAGATACCCAGAATTTTTGAGGTGTTGCTGCATGGAATCCTTGACCGAGGAGATAATGGTCTTGGGCTCGATGCCGTGTTGCCGGTTGTAGGCTTCCTGGATTTTTCGTCGCCGCTCGGTCTCCTCAATGGTGTACCGCATGGAGCCGGTAACGACATCGGCGTACATGATCACCATGCCCTCGGAGTTGCGCGCCGCTCGGCCACAGGTCTGGATAAGCGAGCGCTCGGAACGAAGAAAACCTTCCTTGTCGGCGTCGAGAATGGCCACCAGCGACACCTCCGGAATATCCAAGCCTTCCCGCAGCAGGTTGATGCCGATAAGGACGTCGAATTCTCCTTTGCGCAGATCGCGAATAAGTTCGACCCGCTCAAGGGTTTTAATATCTGAGTGCAGGTAACGGACCCGAATGCCCAGTTTTTCATAATAGTCAGTGAGATCCTCGGCCATGCGCTTGGTCAGGGTCGTCACCAGCACCGCCTCGCCGCGATCGGCGCGGAGGCGAATTTCTTCAAGCAGATCATCGACCTGACTGGTGGCCGGTCGGACTTCAATGCGCGGATCGAGGAGCCCGGTCGGGCGGATCACCTGTTCGACAACCCGGCCCTGCGCCTGCTCCAGTTCATAGCTGCCGGGGGTTGCGGAAACGTATACCACCTGGTTGATGCGCCCGACAAATTCATCAAAGCGTAAGGGCCGGTTATCGAGGGCGGACGGCAGGCGAAAACCGTAATCCACCAAGGTCTGTTTCCGCGACCGATCACCGTTGTACATGCCGTTCAGTTGGCCAATGGCTATGTGGCTTTCATCGATAAAAATGAGGTAATCCTCGGGAAAATAGTCGAGAAGGTTGGGGGGCGGGGCACCCGGTTTCTTGCCGGTCAGATGCCGACTGTAGTTTTCGATGCCGTTGCAATAGCCCAGCTCGTGGATCATTTCCAGATCGAACATGGTTCGCTGTTCGAGCCGTTGCGCCTCGACCAGTCGATTGCCCTGATGAAAATCCTCAAGCCGCAGCCGCAGTTCGTCCTTGATCGTCGCACAGGCTGTTTGCAAACGATCCTTTGAGGTGACGAAGTGACTGCCGGGAAAGACCGAATATTCCTGGAGCCGCTCAACAACTACCCCGCGCAGGGGATCGAGAATCGCCAAGGCCTCGATTGTGTCGCCGAAAAACTCGACACGAATCGACCGGTCTTCTTCATGCACCGGAAAAATATCGAGTACGTCACCACGCACCCGGAAGGTGCCGCGGTGAAACGACATGTCATTGCGCTCATATTGCATGAAGACCAGGCGGCGTTGCACCTCCTCGACCGGATACTCATCTCCGACCCGCAGGAAAAGGTGCATATTCTTATATTCGTCCGGCGAACCGAGGCCATAGATGCAGGACACCGAGGCGACAATCAGGACATCCTTGCGGGTCAAGAGAGACCGGGTTGCCGAGTGGCGCATCTTATCGATGGCCTCATTTATCGACGAATCCTTTTCGATATAGCTGTCGGATTGGGGGATATAGGCCTCCGGCTGGTAATAGTCGTAGTAGGAGACAAAATACTCAACCGCATTGTGGGGAAAGAGTTCCTTGAATTCACTGAAGAGTTGCGCGGCCAGGGTCTTGTTGGGGGCAATCACCAGGGATGGTCGCTGCACCTTGGCGATGACGTTGGCGATGGTAAAGGTCTTGCCGGAGCCGGTAACCCCGAGAAGCACCTGGCCGGGAAGTCCGGCCCTGATGCCGTCGGCCAGCATTTCAATGGCAGCGGGCTGGTCGCCGGCCGGCTTGAATTCTGTTATAAGTTGAAAGGGAACGTCCATAAAATTCTCTCGTGGTTGAACCTCTGCGCCGCGCCCATACTAACAAAAGGTCACGGGTAAATCCACATCTCTGCACATCGCCCAAGAAAGAAGAATAATCATGGCTCGGGAAAACTTAGGGTGGAAAAGTATTTTAACAGAAACAAATCAGGAAAATGGCCAGTGCGGTATAATCATCTTGCCGCGGGCGGGTCAAGGGTTGCTGCCCGGCTGATTGGGATATGGATAGTGAAAACAGTGCCTTTGCCTTCTTCGCTCACAAAGGTGAGTGTTCCACCCAGTCCCATTATGCTCCCGTAGGCCACCGATAAGCCAAGCCCTTTGCCTTCCACTTCCGGCTTGGTTGAGAAAAACGGCTCAAAAATGAAGTCCTGATGCTCTTTTTTGATACCTCCTCCAGTGTCACTTATCAAGACCCGGAGGAAATCCCCTTCCAGGGCGGTGGAGATGTGCAGGATTCCGCCGCTTTTTGCCATGCTCTCGGCAGCATTAATCACTATATTTCGCAGTACCACGGACAACTTGCCTTTATTACCGACAATTCCCCGGGTATTTTCTGGAAACTCACAGAAGGTATTTATTTTGTGAGTAGCAAATAAGGGCTCGACATCTTCCAAAACAGCCGTAATGATCTGCGTAACTTCGACAATTTCTTCCCTGGCCGGGGTCTGCCGGTCCAGTCGCTGAATCTCCCTGACCATACTTCGCATCCTCTCGCATTCGCCGTGGGCAAGCTCCAGCAGATATTTATCATTTTCAGAAAAAGTAATGCGGTCACAAATATCCCGTAACACTGAGCGCACGCCAAAAAGAGGGTTGCCGAATTCATGGGCAAAGCTCGCCGATAGTCGACCGACAGCCTCCATCTTCTTGGCATTGATCATTTCGTTCTGCAGAGCGATTTCGCAGGACACTTCTCTCGATACCGAGATCAGGTTTACCACCTCTTTCCTGTCATCAAATACCGGCGAGATCACCGAAAAAAACTTCAACGGTTTCCCCCACTTCGACCTGGTTTCCAAGATGCCTTCCCACTGCTGCCCCTTACGAAGACTGTCTTTGACAGGAGCGAGGTCTGCATCACCTTCGGGAAATCTGCCATCCACCAGAAAAATCGACTGGTCGACCAATTCCTCTCGGGTAAATCCGGTTAAACGCTCGGTGCCGCTGTTGGCATAGTGAATGCGATGATCACTATCGGCTATTATGATCATCACCGGCACCTGCTCGATTGCCTGGCTCAACAGTTCCCGATCCCGACGCAATTGTCGTTTTTCGCTGTTATCATTAATGAAAAGCAAGGCTCCGGAGACCTCTCCGGCCTTGAAAACCGGATAGGCACGGATTGCCACGAAGAGATTTTTTCCGAATGGCAAGGAGATGAAACCGTCTTCACACTGCAAAGCCAGGCCCTTGGTCATCGCCTGGCGGATGAGGTCTTGACCATCAACCTGATGCGGGTTTTTATAATCCGAATGGTTAAAAAGGGTATGCAACTCTTTGCCGATTACCGCCTCATAATCTTTCTGCGCCAATAACTGCAGACAAGCGTCATTGGCAAAGGTACAGATACCATCCCGGTCGACCCCTATGATCGCCTCTTCCGTGGAATCGAAAAACAGCAACAGTCGCTGCTCGTTTCCGGCCAGGGTCTTGTAGGCCCCGCGCGCCCGCGCCAAGGTGGTGTTAAGCCCGGACACAACAGCATCAAGTTCATCATCTCCTTCGCAACTCTTGCGACTTAGGATCAGGGCAGATTCGGGGTCGGAGAAGTCGAGACGAGCAATTTGCCTTGCCAGGGATTCAAGGTGCCTGGTAACAAAAAAATAAAACAGAACAAGTGCACACCCGGCGATGAGAAATATGCTGATTCCGTTGGCCAGTAAATCTCTCCGGAAATCGCCATACATCTGAGCTACGGTTCCGGCAATGGTCACCATGGAGCTCAGCAACACCAGCCATAAAGCCAATTTCAGGGTTACCCCGTGGAACAATTTTTGTGTCATACCGTGAGCCAAAGCAGCCGTCGGCGAGATAAGGATGAAAATCGAAAAAAACCTGCCATAATTATTGAAGAATTCACATGAATTACTGCTTTTCCGGAAAAAAAACAAGCTGACAGGAATACCCTCTCGGCAACTGAGTATTTTTGCCTATTGACAGCGAAGGACAAAGGTCTATGCCGGCTTGCTTGTCGGATATTCACCCACCTCCCAGGAAATACAGTCTTCGGGACAATTCTTTATTGCCTCATTGACCAGATCCTCAGGATATTCCTCCTGTTCGATCACTTCCATCATCCCGGTGGACGGATTATAACAAAACACTGTGGGGGCAATTTCGATACAGCCTTTACATTCGGTACATCTGCCAAGATCGATTGATGGAAATTTTTTCATTAATAGGGTCTCCTCACGTCGCAGAAAATTCACAAATGGATATCCTCCTATTGTAATACGTTTTCCTGTCCATTATCATATAGACCATGTTTTTTATTCTAAGGGACTAACAATACTCTCATGATGGAGCCACAATGAGCACAAGTGAACTTGCCAAAGGAATTTACTGGGTTGGAGCTATAGACTGGGATCAACGGGATTTCCACGGATATTCAACTTACCGGGGAACCACCTACAACGCCTTTCTCATTATCGATGAAAAAGTAACCCTCTTCGATACCGTGAAAAGTTCCCATACCGATGAAATGTTACAAAACATCAGGAAGATAATTGACCCTGCTAAAATTGATTACATTGTCGTCAACCATGTCGAAATGGACCATTCCGGGGCTCTGCCGACGATGATGGACCTCGTCAAACCGGAAAAACTCATCTGTTCACCAATGGGCCAAAAAGCCATCATAGACCACTTCCACCGTGAAGACTGGCCTTTCGAGGTTGTGAAATCAGGCAGCGAAATCAGCCTCGGGAAACGGACCATACAGTTTCTCGAGACCAGGATGCTGCACTGGCCCGATTCGATGTTCAGTTTTATCAAAGAAGACGGCATTCTCTTTTCAAGCGATGCCTTCGGCCAGCATTACGCCACCAGCGAACGGTTCGATGACCAGGTGGACATGTCCGAGGTCATGCATGAAAGTGCCAAATACTACGCCAACATCCTCTACCTTTACTCCCCGCTAATTAAAAAACTGTTGGCGACGGTCAGTTCCATGAACCTTGATATCAAAATGATTGCGCCGGACCATGGGATTATTTGGCGGACGCACCTGAACAAAATCCTTGAGGCATACGACCACTGGAGTCGCAACGAGGCAGGGAAAAAGGTTCTGGTTATCTATGACTCGATGTGGCATTCGACCGAAAGTATGGCCCACTCCGTCGAAGCCGGACTGCGAGAAACCGGTGTAAGCACCAAGCTTATTAACCTCAAGGTCCATCACCGCAGCGATGTCATGACCGAGGTGCTCGGAGCCAAGGCAGTGATTCTTGGGTCTTCAACCCTCAATAACGGCCTGCTGCCGCGTATGGCAGGGTTCCTTATGTATATGCGAGGACTGAAACCCACCAACAAGTTCGGGGCAGCCTTCGGCTCCTATGGCTGGAGCGGAGAGGCGGTCGGTTTGATGAACGCGGCCCTGGAGGACATGCGAATCGATGTCATTGAGGAAGGGTTGCGCCTGAAATATGTGCCGAGCGACCAACAGCTGGAAGAATGTGTGGCAATGGGCCGAAGAATCGGCAAACGGGTCGTTGAGAGTCTGGCGGAACAGGAATAAAGTATCATGGAAAGGCTTTCCCAGCATAAGGTTCTCCTCGCAGGGGAGTCGTTCGAGCATTGCTGCGACCAGCTGCACAGGTTTTTCGACCTCACCTCCCTGGTGATCTATGACTGCATCGAGACCCGGAAGGAGCACTCTTTTTCCGGCCTCGATGGCACATTCTTCACCCGTATTGCGGCAGCGGAAAAACGTAACCGCAAAATGATTGCAGATCTGCTTGCCGAGCTTGAAAAAGCCGGCATCGAAAAAACAGGTGACCTGCGACACATCCCCCAGGGCTATTTGAGTAAGACCCTGCATATTCTCAGCCATTTTCTCGACGGCTTCATCGGCATCGACTCCTATTTTTATAATATCCTCGACGACAGCCACTGGCTGCCACCCCAGACTCTCCGGGCGATTCAGGAAAATCCGGCCCACTACTGGCTGATTCATATCGACTGCTACTCGGCTACCCCGGAAGAAGCCGGTCTCCTGCACTTTTAGAAATTCCATTCCTTTGAAACACGACGGCACAGGCTTTCCACTGAACGAATATGGTAACAATTTACCATGATTATCAAGACGAACCGGCTGATGTGTTCCTGCGTCTGCCGGAAGAACTTGCCGCCGGTCTCTATGCCCTTGAGATGGAAAACTTCTCGGAAGACTGTGTCTTCTTCGACAAGGTGCTCCCCGAACACGGCGCAGTTCTGGAAATGGGTTGCGGCACCGGCCGGGTCGCCCGTTATTTGGGGAAAATGAGCCGACCGGTCACCGGCATCGACATATCCCTGTCGATGCTCCGACTGGCGATGCAGCACCAAAGCCCCTATTGTTCTTTCGTCTGTATGGACATGCTGGCACCCGCCTTTCGCCAACCTTTTGCTGCCATCCTCATTCCCTACAATACCTTGAACCTGCTGCCGACTGAAGAGAAAATCCGCCGCTGCCTGCTTGGCTGCAAGGCTCATCTCCGCAGGGAAGGCACCCTTATCGTCCAGCTTTTCATTCCCACCGAGGATTTTCTCGGCAAGGATCGTACCACCTTCCAGTTTCAGATGTTTGATCGTCAGGGCGGCGGCCGGATCATCAAGGAGATTCTCAAAAAATATCTGCCGGATTCACAAACCGTGCAATTGGAAGAACGTTTTCGCATCCGTCCCATGCAGGCGGGGCTGCCGAACGAGGATTACCATACCATCACGGCCATCGCCGGGTTCCCCCTCGAAAAATGGCTCACCCTCTTTACCGAAGCGAACTTCGAACCGCAACATATTTGGGGGAATTACAACAATGCGACCTATGCTGGGTCAGCATCCTCATGTTGTCTGCTTGTCCTCAAACAGCAATAATTTTCAAAAATATTTTATTCTTGACCTACATCAAAGATCCTGAGACACTCTTAGGGTACTCTCCCTCTTAATCCCGATAGACAAAAAGGGATCCCCCGAAACAACAGCCCGTACAACCACCGTATTCGCCCGGCGAATACCCAACCTAGTCACAGGAGAGAAAAAATGTTTTGTAATCAATGCGAACAAACGGCCAAAGGAAGCGGCTGCACAAAAATCGGCGTATGTGGAAAAACCGGTGAAACTGCCGCCCTGCAGGATCTCCTCACCTATGCGATCCAGGGGCTTTCTCTGGTAGCCACCGAAGCGCGAAGACTCGGCCTGACCGATGCCGCTGTTAATCGCTTTACCGCCGAAGCGATCTTCGCCTGCCTGACCAACGTCGATTTCGACCCTCTGCGTTTCCAGGTCTGGATCAAGAAAACCGTGGAACTGCGTGAAGCGATGAAGGGTAAAGTGAAGACCGCCGGCGGCAATGTCCAGTTCGCCGCTGCAAATGCCTCCTTCACCCCCGCTCCGACCCTGGATGGCTTGATCGCTCAAGGGCAAACGCTTGACTTTATGAACACCCTCGACGCCAATGAAGATCTTCGCTCGCTCAAGCAGATTGCCGTTTACGGCATCCGCGGTCTGGCCGCCTATGCCGATCATGCAGCAATTCTCGGCAAGGAGGATGATTCCATCTATGCATATATCCATGCCACCTTGGCGGAACTGACCCACGGGGGCCAAGATCTGGGTCAATTGGTCGGCATGGTTCTGAAGTGCGGCGAAGTCAACCTCAAGGCGATGGAGCTGCTCGATGCCGGCAATACCGGCACTTACGGTCATCCGACGCCTACACCGGTGCCGCTCGGAGTCAAAGCCGGCAAAGCCATTCTGATCACGGGACACGATTTGCGCGATCTCGAACTGCTGCTCAAACAAACCGAAGGCAAAGGCATCAATATCTACACCCATGGGGAGATGCTGCCCTGTCACGGTTATCCGGAACTGAAAAAATACAGTCACTTCTTCGGTCATTTCGGTACCGCTTGGCAGAACCAGGCCAAAGAATTCCCGACCTTCCCCGGGGCAATTCTCTTTACCACCAACTGCATCCAGAGACCTGCCGACAGCTACAAAGCCAATGTCTTCACAACCGGCCTGGTCGGTTGGCCGGATCTGGTGCATATCGGTGCCGACAAGGATTTCAGCCCAGTCATTAAACGTGCCCTCGAACTGCCCGGTTTTGCTGCCGATGTCGACAAGGATACGGTACTGGTCGGTTTTGCCCGCAATACCGTCCTCGGAGTCGCCGACAAGGTGATCGAGGCGGTGAAAAGCAAGGCGATTCGCCACTTCTTCCTGGTCGGCGGCTGCGACGGCGCCAAACCCGGTCGTAACTACTACACCGAGTTTGTCGAGAAGGTGCCTGCCGACTGCATGATCCTGACCCTCGCCTGCGGCAAATTCCGTTTCTTTGACAAAAAACTCGGCGATATCGGCGGCATTCCCCGTCTCCTCGATGTCGGCCAGTGCAACGATGCCTACTCGGCGATTCAGATTGCCGTTGCCCTTGCCGGCGCTTTCAACTGCGGCGTCAATGACCTGCCGCTGTCCATGGTGCTCTCCTGGTACGAGCAGAAGGCGGTGGTTATCTTACTGACCCTCTTCAGCCTTGGAATTAAAGACATACGCCTCGGACCCTCCCTGCCGGCCTTTATCACCCCCAATGTTCTCAATGTCTTGGTTGAGAATTTTGCATGTAAACCGATCGCCGCAACCCCGGAGGAAGACCTGAAGGCCATCCTCGGGTAAGCATCGGTACTGTCTGTTCCAGACGCCAAGGCGGGGTACCTACCCCGCCTTTTTTGTTCTTTTTTTTAAAAAATGATGCAACTTGACCCAGATCAAAGATCTTCCGGCCCGCTGTGTTATTCTATCATCATGAACAGCGCACCTTGTGCTGCCGGCGAAGCGCTCCGATAACGGATGGCCCGCCCAACCTTGTTTCCAATCACCTGACCGGGAGAATAGAATATGAAAAATGTACGGAAAATTATCAGAATTGATGAAGAACTCTGTAACGGATGTGGCCAATGTGTGCCGGATTGTGCCGAAGGTTCCCTGAAGATCATCGACGGCAAGGCAAGACTGGTCGCCGATAAACTCTGCGACGGCCTGGGCGCCTGTCTTGGCTCCTGCCCCACCGGAGCCCTGAAGATCATCGAACGCCCGGCCGAGGAATTTGACGAAAAGGCGGTCGAGGAATATCTTGCCGAAGAGAAAAAAAAGGCCAAGAAAAGCCCGGCGAAAACCATGGATTGCGGCTGTGCCTCAAGCCATATCCAATCCTTCAGGCCCATGCCCCAGGCCGCCATATCACCCTGTCAGTCGGCCAACGCCCCAAGTCGAATCCCTATGGCCGGGGCGGGAGGTTCCGAATTGACCCACTGGCCGGTGCAGATCCGTCTCATTCCGCCGCACGCACCGTTCCTGCAAAATGCCGATGTCCTGGTGGCTGCCGATTGCACGGTGGTCGCGGTCCGCAATTTCCAGGAAAAATATCTCGCCGGAAAGACGGTGATGATGGGCTGTCCCAAATTTGACGACGCCGACAGCTATGTCCAGAGATTCGCCGAGATTATCGGTACCTGCAACCTGAAAAGCCTCACTGTGCTGATCATGGAGGTCCCATGCTGCTCGGCTATGAACGTCATCATCAAAAAGGCCATGGAAGTCGCGGGAAAAACCGTTCCGGTAGAGCAGATAACCATTTCCACGAGAGGCGAGGAAATAGCACGAAAAATCTGGTGATTACAACAGCGCTCCAGCGTACCGAAAAAGGAGGTTGGAGCGCTATCTCTCCCAGTGCAGTCGAATCCCCGTCGGAGATTCGGAAACCCGCACCCCGAGCGCCTGCAGCAGTTGAAAAAATGGCCGACCGAAATAGAAAAGTTCGTCACAGAGCGCTAACTGAAAATCGGCAACGGCCCGCAGGCGAAACTGCATCTCTTCGTCTGCCCTTTTTTCCAATTCTTTCTTTGTTTTTTCAGATATATCCTGTCCTGCAGTATGCAGCTGCTGCAGGTCATCGCAGGGACAAAGCGAACCATGCTCCCGGATCATCGGGAGAAGGAAATGATCTTCCGGTAGAATATCCATACGGCTCAGAGTATCCTTTGCCACCAGGGCAAGAATCTCTTCATTGTCCCAACATTTCAACACCCGACATGCCTGCGGCCGGTGTTCGTAGATGGTACATCCCTTGCTGCCGTCATAATAACAGCAATCCCACTGCCTTCCCACTCCGGCAATTTTCACCAATTCAACAGGCACCGGCTGCACGGACCCGGTCAGCGGGTCATGCACCAATTCCCCTTTACGGATGGTGATGAGTTTGCCGATCGGGATTTTTCTGTTCCTCAGGAGATGCAGATCCGCGTTATGCAAAGCGGGGCCACCCTCTTTGCAACACTTGCCGCACTGTTCACAGCCTTTTTCTATCGTAGTCATAAATTTACTTATTGCAGGAGCGTGAATCCTTGCATTTTTAAAAGCTTATAAACATCTGCCGGTCTCTGGCTGTTAATCCGCATATAGATCTTTGCGGCATCTTTACTCTCTACAAGTCGGATCAGGCGGGTAAGGACAATGTCGTTTTTCTCCAGCAACGTTACGATCTCACTCAATATATTATCACGACCATCATCTTCCACACCAATGAGCACCGAGCCTCTTTCATCCATTCCGAAGAGCCTGCGATAGGCAGCGGTTAGATCGAGGATAGAAAAAAAACCTAGTACCACACCCTCCTCGCTCAAGATGGGGATACCGCCGATTTTTTCCCGATCAAAGAGAAGCAGGGCATCGTCAAGAGAAGCCTCCGGACCGAGGGCCGCGCAGGTTGTGGTCATGATATCGGCCACCGTCGTTTGCTCAACCTGTTCGAATGCAAGGGTTTTATCATGCTTTGAGGTTACCGAGGAAGGATAGGCCGACCTCAGGTCCCGGTCGGTGACGATGCCGACCAGTTTTTTATCCCGATCGACCACCGGCAAGTGGCGGATGTGATAGGTATTGAGGATCAATCGTGCCTCCGGCAGCAACATGTCGGGCGATACGGTAATTGGGTCGGGAGTCATGTATTCTGCGATATACATATGGCCTCCATTGCCGAGATTAGGAACCGTTGAGGTTTTCAGTTTTCGAATCCGCCTCTAGAGTTAAGCGCAAACGACAGCCTCTCTTCCAACATTATAGCATAAGGACCGATCGAATAAGCAAACACATTTCATTCTTCCTGTGATTGCCGATCAACCCGGCTCCACCACCCTTCTTCGGCACATTCTTTTGTTGTGTGAAATGGCCGTATCCGGTACCTTTGCTTCTTCAAACCACTGCACCGCCGCCACCTCTCCCAACAGGAAGCAACCACTATGCACCTTATTTTTTACAAATCAGCTCTTTGCCCCCGCTGTTTTCTTGCAAAAAGACATCTCCTCACCCTGCGCTCCACCCATCCAGACCTGCGGATTGAAGAGGTCGAAATCCTCACAGCACCACTGCGGGCTTGGCGGGATGGCATAAAAATGGTGCCGGCACTGAAGGCCGGCAATGCTGTTCTCAGTGGCCTTTATTTAAACAAACAGGAGATAACCGACTTTGTGACACGCATCTCCACAACCGACAAGTGACGCATTCCTCGTTTTCCCTTGCAATTGCTCTTTTCTTTCCGCTAGAATTATACTGAATTAAAAACGTTTTTCGGCAATGTTCTGCTGGAAAGCATGAACGTTCTTCAACAAAAATACTAACGAACAGCTTATGAAGTACCTTTATATTATTCTGGTAATCATCGGAGTGACGACAATTCTTACCGTCTTTTTTGTCTTCCCGGAGAAGAGAGCCGCGCAAAAGGATATCGCCATCTCCATCAATGGCCATGAATTTGCCAAAAACACCGTTACCGTTGAAGGCAAGAAGTACGGCTACCACGCCGATCAACAGTCTGAAGTTTTTGATACCCTGATAACCAGAGAACTGCTCATCCAAGAAGCGGAACGACAAGCAATACACAAAGAGGAAAGTTTCCGCCAATCCTTGAAAAATTATTATGAAAATTCTTTGGTTAAAACCCTCCTTGATCGCCAGAACAGCAAGCTGCAGGTAGCTGTCACCGATGTGGATATTGATAACTACATAAGCTTTCTCGGCAAAATCGTTACCTTTACCCGACTTGAGAAAATCCCCCAGTATGTTTCAGAAGCGGCGACCAGCAAAGGTTTGAGCAATACTGCTCTGTTTTCTGATCTGGCCACCCCGGTCCGCCTCCTCCTTTCATCGCTTCAACCCGGCCAATATGGAGTGAGATTTGATACAGGCAGTGAAAATTATGCCCTCAGGCTGGACAGCGTCCAGCCTTCTCCGGACTATGTAACAAAACCGGTCGATAGGCAAAGGATACAAGAGATGCTGGAGGAGGACCAAAAAGAGCAGCAGATGAAGCGTTGGCTTTTGGAATTACGACAAAACGCAACAATCACCATCCACAAAGAGCAAGAGTAGCCATGGCGCAAAAGTACAAAAGAAGAAATTTTTTTATTAAAAAAGATTTTCAAGGCAAGTTGATACTCGGTTACTTCCTTTTCGTAACCGGTGGCTGCCTCTTTTTCCTCTTCCTCCTTGGTCTTTTTTCGGCGGACACCCTGACGATTTCGTACAACAATCACGATCTGCAGTTGGGCCAGACACCGATCATGCTCATCAGGGAAACCCTTGCCGCCCACTGGGTATTCATTGTCTTAGGCGGTGCCTTTCTGGTGGCGGCTGCCATGCTCCTTACCCATCGAATCGCCGGACCTCTTTTTCGACTCGAAAGAACTCTTGATAATATGCTCAAAGGCAAATTGGATGACACAATTTATTTGCGTATCAACGACGAAGGCAAGGATCTCGCAAAAAAAATCAATGACTTCAACTCAGAATTGTCATTGGCTGTGAAAAATCTCCAGGGCAATGCCGATGCCATTGCCGGCCTTCTCGAATTGGCCCGGGAAAAAACCGAGAATCTGGGTCATGGCCAACAAGAAGAATTGCAGGGTATTTACTGGAATATCGATGAAAAGAATAAGAGAATAAAGGCAATTTGCTCATCGTACACCTTGAAGGATGTCTAGAATACTCTTCTGCATTGCACTTTGTTCCTTTCTTTTTTTTCCGCATTTGCTCATGGCAAAGGAAGCAAAGAGCAGGTATGCCTCCCTGCAGTACAGCAGCCAAAAATTGCTCACCGATTTCAATGCGGAGATTGAACTAGGAAGAAATCTCAAAGCCTTTGTCAGAAAAACGAATATCGTTACCGTCGAAGACGAGGTCCTGGTAAAGATAGACACAATCATTGAAAAGGCGGAGACTATTTTGGAAATGTTTCCCGATCAGCTCCATATGAGGATTGTTTTGCTGGAAAATTCTGCGGATGTGGCAAGGGTGTTCAAGGAAAAGTATGGGAAGAATGTAAATTACTTGGCCTTCTACTCACTGTCTGAGGACACCATTTATATCTCTGTTGATGATGTCAAACTGGCGATACTGGCTCATGAAATAGGCCATGCGATCGTCGACCACTATTTCAAGGTCCGACCTCCCTATAATGTGCACGAACTGATGGCCCAGTTCGTAGAAAAACGCATCAGCGATTGACGATTTTTACGTTTCACTTCATTTTGTGAGTGAACTTAGCCTACTTCCTCTTCCCATGGTGTGCACGGAACATCCCCCAGGCTATTTCAGTTGCGGTTTTTGTAATTTCTCTACCTTTCCGCGAATCGACTCATTCAGAGGTTCAAGCAGCAGCACCTGCTGGTATTCCTCCAATGCCCGATAAATAATCCCCTCACCGGCGTAATAATCGCCCAGCCATTCATGAAAGCGGGGATAATCCGGGATTTTTTCGATACCGAGCCGGAGAATCTCTAAAGCCTTCTCACTGTCTTTCTGCTGTCTGTAATAAGTATAGAGCGGGTCAAACCATTGGGGCAGAATTTTTCTTTCGTTGCAAAGAAAATCGAGGGCATGTTGCCAAAAATAAACCGCATCTTCAAGATTGCCCGTCCTCTCCAAAAAAGAACCGCACTGCATCCAACTGTCAACACTATTCGGTAAAATAGCGGCTAGCTCTTCCCTGGTGAAAGAAAAACTTTGCAGCAAGGGTATCACCACTTTCACCAAATCGGGCGTCACAGCGATCGACTCGCGAAGAACCTCTATCGCTTTGGTCCGTTGCCTGGTTGCCAAGAGCCATTCGACGCGAGTTAACATAAGCTGATCTTTTTTGAGCGTCCGTTGCGAGCCCATTTTCAAAAAATAGTCTGCCTCTTTATGCCTGTCTTGCGGCAGTAATAATCCGATTCGTTGGAGAAAGGCCCCATCCAGGGGATCTTTCAGACTGGCGGTGACATACGAGCTCAGGGCCTCTTCAGGGTTTTTCAAATATCTCTGCACTTCTCCCTGAAAAAATGGATACAGACCCTCAGAGGGATCGAGCCGCGCCGCACTCTGCAGGGCTGAGGAAACCTCATGAAGACGTTGCTCCGACAGTTGTCTGCTTAGGTAGATGTTCTTCACGCTGTTATATTTGTACTGAGCCAGGGTCACACCCCCCTGCCCGAACAGCACTAGGCAGAAAAGAACGCCTCCGGAAAACATGAAAATATTTCGCGACAACCACGGACTTCTGGGTAGAAGGGTGGCATTCATTTGATAATGAAATCTTGTGTTCCCAGCCGCAACAAGAAGCCCGCAGATAAAGAAAAAATAGAGTCCGACAGCACCGTTATGCAAATTAAAATCGCTAATACTGTGGATCAGCGTGGCGACTATACCGGTAAGTGCCCCGATGCTCAAAAGTATCGAATAGCGATCCCGCCGACGTCGCAGCATTTGCCACCCTGAACGGATAATAACGATGACAAAGCAAGAAACGAGAAAGAAACTAATTATCCCGCCGTCAGTCAACAATTCAAGATAATCGTTATGGGCATGGTCATAAATTTCACTTCCTGGAAGAGTTCTATAATTCGGGAAAATAGCTATAAAAGTGCCAAAACCGCTGCCGGTCAGCCAAAATTCTTTAACTATCTGCCAGGAATTTACCCAGATCGGAAAACGGTTAATATCCACCTCACCGGAACTATTGATTATGCTGTCAAACCGTTGCACAATCGGATCCCAGCCAAACCACGAAACCGAGAGGATCAAACAGGAAATGATACCCACATAAAAGAGGCTGGAATATCGTGCCTCCTTCCAAGCCAGTAAAACAAAAAAGAACAGAAAGGACAGGGAAAAAGCAATAATCCCCCCCCTGCTCAGACTGATAAAGGTGGACGACGCCAAGATTAAGAGTCCGAAACCAAGCAAAATGTAAAGATTACCGCCATCCTTTGAGAAAAAAGCGGCAATTCGCATGCGCAGGGATTCCCCGGAACTGACAACAGGCCGGTAATAGAGGGACAGCGCAAGCACCAGAGGTGCGATAAGCTCTATATAGCCGCAGTATTGAGAACGATAAATCCACGGTCCGACTACCTGTTGGGCATTGGCTGGACCTGAGCGTAACCAATAGATTTTCCCCGGCGATGAAAACATTTGCAGAATAGCAATAAATCCGATACCGATAGCCAGCCAAGAGCAGATCATTACCGTCCGTTTCAAGCGATCTCCCTGACTGAGGGTCTGCACCGTCAAGATATAGAAGAATATATACATTGTTATTCGTATACTCTCCAGGACCGTGCCCTTTACATGAACGGAAAGCGGCATCCACCTATTCCCTTCAAGCAGGTCGTAAACAGGTTTATAAATCTGATATGTTTCCGGAGATAGAAATTTTACTGCACCTACCGGTAGAGGAATGATCTGTACGACCATCCACCCGACCAGAAGAAGGAGAGGAATGAGACCAGGAACATGGAGAAGCTTCTCAGCGGATTTGGTCTTTCGCAGACAGAAAGTAAAGACTGAAGCGGCAATGAAGATCTGCAGAATCAACAGGGACCACTGTTCCGCAGTGCCAAATGCCAGAGGCGCAAAAATCAGGGTAATGATAAAGAGGACATAGGAAGTTTTTGTCACGACCGGGCCGAAATGTAAAATAATCCTGCAATAATTCTAGCCGACATTGTCCTTGGCATAATACGCTGTATATCCGGAGTAATAGGACCCAGCGCTGTGGCTTTTATTCAACCCGTTCAAGACAAACCCGAGGAAATGGCACTGCACATCCTTCAATTTTTTCAAGCCGCTCTGCATTATATCATAGGTCGTTACCCCGGCCTTAACCACAACCACCGTACCATCGACCAGTTGCGTCAGAATCAGGCTATCGGTAACACTCTGTACCGGTGGCGAATCGATCAGAACAAAATCGAAGTTCTCAGCCATTTTTTCAATAAGAACCTTCAGTTTTTTTGAACCTACCAGCTCGGACGGGTTGGGAGGGATAGTTCCCGAAGTAATTACAAAAATCTCTTCACCGGCAACCTTGTGAACAATATTTTCATTGAGATTGCCGGTTAGATAGTTGCTCAATCCCTTGTCATTTTGCATAGCGAACACTGAATGGACTCTCGGTCTCCGCAGGTCGCAATCGATTATTAGAACCTTTTTGTTACCCTGACTAAACACCCGGGCAATATTGATGGTCGTCGAGGTCTTCCCCTCACCCGGCCCCATGCTGGTCACCAAGATCGTTCTCGGAGGGTGCTCAGCCGATGACAGCAACAGTCCGGAGCGGATGAGTCGATAGCTTTCGGCAAGCGGCGACAGCGGTTTTTGGACAATATACGACTCAATATTCTTGCTCTTTTCCTTGAGTTTTTCCACAGCCCCAAGGACGGTCAAACCATAGCGGCTTTCCAAATCCTTTTCCGACTGAATCGTATTATCGAGATACTCTATCAGAAAAACACAGCCAATACCGGCGACCAACCCCAAAAGAAGACCGATGGCCAGGTTGCTTGTTTTATTCGGTGTTGAGGGTGCACCAGGCAAGGCAGCATTTTTTATTACCCAGACATTGACGCTCTGTGACTGCTCGGTAACTCCTTCTTTTTTAATGCTGGAGGTCAGGGATTCGTATACCACGCGATTGGCGTCGACATCCCGCTTCATTATCGAATATTGGATGAACTTCTCGTTCAGGTTGAGCAGTTCACCCTTGGTCGAAGTGAGCATTTCTTCGAGGTTTTTCTCCTGCGACTTTGCCAATTCATAAGAATTCTTGGTCGCGGCAATGACCCGATTGATCTCAGCCTGCTGTTGACTTATCAGTTCTCTGAGTTCATCATTTGCCTTGATCATCACCGGATGTTTCTCGCCATATTTTTTTGACAATTCGCTGATATTTTGCCGGGACTTAAAGATAGTCTCTCTCAGGCTTTTCAGTACTTCATTGCCGGCGAACAGCGGGATATTTTCCAGTTGAAAGACATTTTTGCCAGCTGCCTCAATCTGTTTCAATACCCCTTCCAACACTCTTCTGTCTGTCTGTGCTTTGGACAGTTGCGAACTGAACTCCGTCAACCGCTGCGGAGAAATTGCCAGTTTATTCTCAACCGTTACCAGATCGTTGGCCCGCATATAGTTCTGCATGGCCATTTCCGATGCCTCAAGCTTCTTTCTCTCATCCTGGGCCTTGCTCGTCATCCATTGCAGAGCATAACGGCTGGTGGTGAGTTTCATATCGAGAATTTCTTCCATATATGCCTTGGCTACCGCATCGGCTACCAGTTTGGCGATGGCTGGAGACTTGTCGCTAAAGGAGATACGTACTATTTTAGTGTTTTTCACAGGCTCGACCAGCAGCCTGCCTTGCACCATTGAGGCAATGGTATCCTCATCCGACAGGGGTTCAACGCTTAATCCGGACCCCTCACCATTCTGCCGTTTTTCACCTTGTACCTCACCTTTCAAGGGAATTATGATTTTCTCGACAAAGTCTTGCAGCCCGGATTTAATGTCGCTGAAAAATGACGGGGTGTCATTTTTCCCCTCAAGGAAAAAGCTTCGGTAGGTGGTGCTCAGTTTCAGGCTGTCCACGACTCTTCTTGCTACCTTGGCGCTTCTAATAATCGCCGACTGGGTGTCGAGAAAATCGGGGTCATAAGAGGAGTAGTATTGTCTTTCAAGACCGGATTGAGCATTGTTCCGTTCTATCAAAACATCGGTGTCCGAAGTATAAATAGGAACGGTTGAGAAGGTCTTGATAACCGTGATCAAAAAGATGACAATCAGAAAGGTGAAAACAATAAATTTTCTTTTCCGGAGAATTATGAAATAATCTCGGATATTAATCTCCTGCTCGACATCCTCCTCGCGAAAACGTTCCTGCTCCTGATAATTCTGCATGCTGGTATTCACTTAATAGAAAAATAAGAGGGGAAAATAGACTTACTAAAAGAAGCTTTCCGGAACGACAATTACATCATTTTTAAGAACGGCTGTATCAAGATTGACATCCTTCATCACGTTCTTCTTGTCACCCTCCATGCGGATGATGGAAACGCTGGACTTTGAAGCCTTGCCGGTAAACCCTCTGGCAAGGGCCACCAATTTGAGAACCGTGGTGCCGTCGCCACAGGGATAAGTGCCGGGAGTACCTACTTCACCGGTGACATAACACATCCCGGCCCCGGAGATATAGACGGTATCTTCGTCATTGATCTGGATGTTTTGATCCAAATCGCCACCTTTGACAAGTGAAATCAAATTAATGGGGATTACCGAATCCTTATCACCGACCTTTCTCTTGATCGTAGCGGTATCTCCGGCATCCTTGTCTAAACCGCCTGCTTTGGAAACCAACTCAAGAAAAGTGGTCGGTCCACTCAATTCGATAATACCGGGGTTTCTGACATTGCCGAGAATAACCACCTTCCTGCTGCGGAATTCATCGACAAAGACGTTGATCTGCGGATTGACGATATAACCGTTAGCAAAAAGCCCGGTTAATTTTTCGGTAATGGCGGAAATGGATAATTTGTTGACATTCACTGCTCCCAGCAACGGTACAACAATCGTGCCGTTGCTGGAAACTCGAACTTTGGTTTTGAGATCATCATTGTTATAAACAATGATACTGATGACATCACCGGGCCCTACCTGATACTCTCCACTGAATACCTGATTTTTTCCAAACAAAACCAGAAAGGCCAAAAAAACAGTCGGAAGTATTTTTTTAAAACGACTCGTCATCAGATGCAAAATAACCTGGCAAAAGGAAAAATACCTCTACGCTTCTCCGGAGATATTCAATCGATATTTACTAGTTTATCGGGGTTAGGATCATAAGGCAAATTTAATATTCGCAAAAACCGTGTTCGTTTGATAGTCAAAGAGATTATCAGTCGAATCGCGTTTTTCAAATTGATATGACACCTCACCCATCAGCCATTCACGAAAAAGATATTGGGCTGCCGGTTTTAAAGAAAAGTAGGTATCATCCCTATTCTGGGAGATAAGTTGCGAATACTTGGCATCCTCAAATTTGGCGTCAAAAGTGCCGCTGATTTTATCGGTAAATTTTTGATTATAACCAAGGGTTACACCCAGAACAGTTTTGTCGGAAGCGACCGTACTATCGGTTTCTTCGTTTGTTCTATATGCATCCAAGGAAAATTTGGTCTTTTCGGTCATCTTGTAGACAGCCTGTACATCAGCGGCTAGCCCAGTGAAATCACTCCGTTTAGTAGCAACGTTATCATTGTTTTGATATTCCTTATTCTGAACACCGGCTTTGGCAAACAATGCCACTTTTTCTGTAGTATCCCACTTAAAACCACCGTAGATAAAATTCTGTCGGTTATCATTTTGCGTTGCAGTATCGTACTTGACATCGACAAATTTCCCCTCAAGAAAGACCGCGGTCTTTACACTATAGTTGAAGTACCCATACAGATCAAAAGCATTATCAACACGATCCTTAAAAGCATCGAGATCTTTATCATAAGAAAGATAAAAATTTGAATAATCTAACTTAGCACGCAATTTCTCGGTAATATTCCAATCTGCGGTTGCTACTCCGATATTAGAATCAAACTTGCTCTCAAAAACACTGCCGTTGGAACCGGGATTGGAGCCAACATCAAAGCGATCCGCACCGCGAGTAAATCTGTCCACAGCCATCAACGACAAGCCACCACGCATATTATAGCGGAACATCCCCTCGCCGAGGCCATTAACCGTATTTAACTCGGAATCAGTGGAATAAAGCTTAAAATCCGCCCCCCCAAGGGCATATGCTTGAAAGCGATCAGTTCCTTCATAATCTTTGGATTGTAAGGCCAAGCCTCCCGGAGAGGTATTGTTGGTAGCCAAGGTCACCGGAATATCCTTCTTTCTTGGTAACGAGAACCAAACAGCCGGCGACAAAGTCGTTAAGACATTGGAGGTTTTGTTTTTTTCCAAATTATAAAGATTGTCGGTATACTCTTCCTGCACCATAGCATTGATATGGATATACCCGCCATTGCCGCCAAGGAGGTTATCTTCTTCAGACATTTTTGCGTCTTCCGGTAACAGCGAAACCTTATCTCCAGCGCTATGTCCTACCGGTATGTCCTGCACTACCCCGATTCCACCAGCGGGAGCCGGACCATTACCGGAACCGACAACCGTCAGTTGTTGAATCTGAATAGCCTGGACAGGACTATTCAGCATCAACAACCCGGAACAGGCTACAACCCCTGCGAACAAAGAAGTAACTTTTTTCGACCCCATTCTCCCCCCCCTTTTTAAGCACAGAAAAAAGTCGTTACCAGCAGCACATTAGCTTTGATAACGACTTCAATTCCCCCTAACTCCCTGCCAACATCAAAAAGTTGACGGACTAGCGAAAGAACCACCTCGCCCACCACTGGGGGTCGCGAAACTCGGACCGGTGGCAACTGGTGTATATGCCTGACTGTCGGCAACCCGGTCTCCACACTCGTCGATGCTCTTTTTGTAACCGGCAACAACAATAGGTTCCGAGATTTTCCATTTTTCTGCCGCCGCCCTGATGTCCTGACCGCTGGCCCCGGCACAGTACAGCGCTCGCACTAGATTTTGCGGGTTGAGCCCTTCGATTTCAAGACCAACCTCAACAATCAAGTCTGGGTTTCTTCCATCTTTTAAAGCTTTTTCTACTGCCTTATCAATACCTTCGGTGCTATAAGTATCACGAAAATCGACCATCCATTCCGCGCAGGCAATGGAAACGCTGAAAAGAACCATTACACAAGCAATCCCAAATTTTTTCATAGGTACCTCCTTGAAGTAGAAACCGTGGCAATCTCATCCTTCAAATTATTATTTTAAAATCTGATCGTATATCCACATAGTAAACAACATCATTAATTCATCTACAATCTTTTTGCAATGACTATACCATTATAAAATAATTTCAAAAACATCAAAATACTGGTTAATTAACGTCGAACTCGTCTTATCCGGCCTATCCGTCACCTGATTTTTCGGATTCGCGGAAAAAACTGTTCCGTAAATACGGAAGAACATGCTCTTCGTCGTCACATAACAAAGCCAATTTTCACCAGAATCTTCAATAAACTTCGCGAATGGCGAATTGTTCCAAGATATTTAGAAAATCGCAACAATCATTTCTTTTTGAATTTCACTAAAAACTTAAAAACCACCTGCTCCTGATCACCACCAAACTCCAGGAACCTGAAACCATGGTAGTAAGTATTGCCATGCTCTGAAAACCACAGGTGTTCGGCAGGCAACTCAAGAGAGTGGAATTCCGAATCAAGGGGAAAGGTAATTTTTGCAACCACTCTGTCAAGGAGGCAATCTAATTGCGGAAGAGAGGCCATAAATCCATCATTGGAGATGTTCAAAACGCTGCCGGAAAACACCAAATTTCTATCGCGTTCCTGGCAGGTGAATGAAAGTTCGACATCATACCTCGGTGACTTTCTGAGAATACGGAAAAAATTCAACCTGCTCGACAGAATTCGATGAACCCAAAAAGCTCGGCCGCCTGTTTCTTCATGTTTCTTGGTATATTTAAGACTGGCCCGCATCAAACGTATGATGAAGAAGGAAGATATGACATACACAATAAAATAAACGAGAAATACAGCGAAAAGGCTGGCATCCGACAATTTGTAGAGAGGCCCGAGTAGGCTGGTAAGGCTCAGCAGGGTGGTAACACCTAGGATCACTTTGACGGCCAGGACTCTGCCCATACCTAACCTCATAAAAATATGGTGCAAGTGGTAACGGTCAGCTTTGAAGGGATTCTGGCCACGAAGTATTCTTTTCCCCATGACCGTAATGGTATCGGTTATCGGCACGGCGAGAATCAGTAGAGGGACAACGGGACTGACATGGGCGTTGCTGCCCTGAGTCAATGCCAGCGCCATAAATGCAAGCGAAAACCCCAGGCACAAGCTCCCCGCATCACCCATGAACATCGTCGAAGGATACCAGTTGAACCGTAGAAAACCTAGGACCGCGCCAGCCAACGCCAGATTGAGCAGCATCAGTGTCTCATCTCCCCCAATCGATGCATGGATGGCAAAAATGATAAAAGCGACAAAAGAAATCCCGCCAGCCAACCCATCAAGACCGTCGACCAGATTTATGGCATTGATGACGCCTACGACACAAAAAATGGTCACTCCCCAGATAAGCCAGGAAATGTCCGGCAAAATGATCGGCCCCAAACCGCATAAATCACCAAAGGAAACAAGACTCACCTTGCTGAAATATATCAATAAAAGGCTGGCGAGAATCTGCGCGAGAAACTTTTGCTTATGGCCCATTTCCTTAAAATCGTCGAGAAAACCGACAAAAAGCAAGATGGACAATCCGAGGAAATAACCCCGCAGGCCGGCAATGGGAATAAAGATAAGCGAACAGAAGGTGGCCGAGATCACCATACCTATACCACCAACCAAAGGCCGAGGGATTTTATGAATCTTTCTTTTTTCGGAAGGCTTATCTAAGAGACCGATAACCTTGGCAATCCGTGCCAATTTGGGGAGCACGAGCATTGAAGAAAACAGGGCGACCAGAAAGACCAAAAAAATTCTTATTTCAAGATTGAGCATGATTCAGCTCCGCAGCAAAATGACACATTACAAAACAGTATAAAACGGATATTCCTATTTGACGGCAACTGTTTGATTGGATTTGATTCGATTATCAATAACCGATTGTCTCACAATGCATGTTGTCATTCATTAAAAGCGAGGAGAAACCATCGGACAGTTGTGTTGTAAGCAAACGCTCCTCGCCTGACAGTAAAAACCCTTTATGTTAGCATACATACGAAGGAGATGACAGTCGTTTTTTCTTTACGTTGACAAAAAAGATGATGAATCCATACTATGGCATTATAAGAGCAAATATCGTGCCGAAGGAAAATGGGATCATTATCTGGAATTCATCAGAAGTTGAAACCTGCCCCGGTTGAGCTGCTTTTGACACCCAACGCGCTCATCCGAATGCTCGTAGAAGACGATCCCAACCTAGCAAAACCTGCCTTTCCGCTTTCTGTCGGCATCAACCACTCCCCTGAGCACCTTGAACAAGTCCGAGTATTGTTGGGCCTCATCAATGATTACCTGATCCGTGTTCAGGCTAAAAAAGGCAACAGGATCGCCGCTGATAAGCTGGTAGTCATCCGGGCTTTCAAGGTCATAGTATTTCCAGTCACCTCGTAATCCACGAACCAAGGTCGATTTTCCGCATTGTCTCGGCCCGATGATGGCCACTACCGGAAACATATCGAGCAGCCGCGTGATTTTCTCTTCAAGAACCCGTTTCTTATCCATGATACAGCCAATAATAAATAACCATTGGTCTTTTTCCGTTTAAACAAAAAGACGACCTTATAACTGATTGTAATTCGATAAAAACTCAGGTAGTGTCAAATAAGGAAATTTTCATTCATGAGGCTTCAATGAATCGGCAGGACCATATCCGATATTGGCTAGACAGCGCGGCGCATGACTGGGATACCGCAACTAGCCTTTTTATCTCAGAAAAATATGACTGGTGCCTTTTTATTGGGCATTTGGTTCTCGAAAAAATCCTCAAGGCACTTTTTGTGCAAAATAGTGCCGATCTCCTTCCGCCGAAGACCCACAATCTTGTCAAACTTGCGGAAAACGCCAAGATTCCTTTGACCGATAAGCAGAGGTTTCTTCTCGACGAGGTGAATGATTTCAATATTGAGATACGCTATCCCCAGTTTAGAGATGAGCTCTACAAAAAATGTACAAGAGAATTTTCACAACATTATTTCAAACAAATCGAGGACCTAGCGGAATGGCTCAAATCCCGGCTGACATATCTTCCATAATTGACATCTTCCTGAAAGAACTTGAAAAAGAGAATATTTCCATCGAAAGAGCCATTCTATTCGGTAGTTATGCCCAAGGAACGAATACACCTTGGAGCGATATCGATCTTGCCCTCTTTTCCTCAGATTTCGAAGGAGATCGTTTCAAAGACAGAAATAAAATCCGGAGGATTAAGCTGCAAATCTCAAGCAGCCTTGAACCTATCCCTTTTCCATCTCATCAATACTTCAATTCTGATCCCTTAGTGGAACAGATTAAAAAAACCGGAATAGCCGTGTTTCCTAAAAAACAGCAGTCCGTTTGAATCAAGTACACTTCCATCCTCCAGAAGTGCTGGAAAAATTCAAAAAACACCGGCCACAGGGACGTTGCAATTTCTATTATCACCCTTTTCGAGCTTGAACACGGGGTTGAAAAAAGTCGACAGCAGCGTCGCGCCCAAAAAGCCCTTGAGCAATTTCTCCTCCCATTGAATATTCTTGATCTTGATCGGAGCGCCGCAACCGAAGCAGCAATAATCCGAGCTCAACTTGAATGCAAAGGAACTCCCATCGGTCCGTATGATATCCTTATTGCCGGGCAAGCCAGATCTCAAGCTATGACGCTGGTTACCAACAACACCTTCAACGCTAATCAAAATTGAACCACCTCTGCTAACGAAAACTGAGCCACCTGCGCCATCTCTTTTTTTCTGAAATCCTGCATTCCCCTCCTTTTTATTTTCCCATCTGATTGCTGATC